>NZ_JBHYOP010000017.1:0-98971 GCF_042745235.1 Streptomyces sp. NPDC058796 | reverse complement strand
TGGTGGTAGAGGGTGCGGGCCATGCCGGGGTACTGGCAGCCCTGTCCGGGCAGCAGGAAGACGGTGCCGCCGGTGGTCGGGGTGTGGTGGCCGGTCACGAGGGCCGGATGCGGCGCTCCCCCCGCGAGCGCCTCCAGGGCCTCCAGGGCCGTCCGGCGGGATCCTGCGGTGACCACCGCCCGGCGCGGGAACACCGTGCGGGTGGTCACCAGCGCGTCCGCCACCCGCGACAGCGGCAGCTCCGGGCGCTCGGCCAGGTGGGCTCGCAGCCGCGCGGCCTGTCCCCGCAACGCGCCCGGCGTCCTCGCGGACACCACCAAGGCCACCGCCTCCTCCGCCGGTCGGCGCTCCTCGGGCCGGCACGACACCGACGGCGTGGGGGGCGGGGGCTCCGCCAGGACCATGTGGCAGTTCGTGCCGCCCATGCCGAAGGAGCTGACGCCCGCCACCCGGCGTTTTGCGGCCGGCCAGTCGGTCAGTTCCCGTTGGACGCTGAGGCCCAGGTCGTCGAGCGGGATGTCGGGGTGCGGCCGTTCGAAGTTGAGGGAGGGCGGAAGCAGGCCGTGGCTGATGCTGAGCGCCGCTTTGAGCAGCCCCGCGATGCCGGCGGCGCCCTCCAGATGGCCGATGTTGGTTTTGACGGAGCCGACCCGCAGGGCCCGGCCGGCCGGGCGCGTCGCGCCGAACACGGCGCCCAGGGCGGCGGCTTCTACGGGGTCGCCGGCCCGGGTGCCGGTGCCGTGGAGCTCGACGTATGCCACGACGCCGGGTGCCACGCCGCTCGCGCGGTGGGCAGCGCGCAGTACTGCGGCCTGCCCGTCGGGGCTCGGGCGGGTGAGGCCGTCGGTGGCCCCGTCGTTGTTCGTGGCGCTGCCGAGAATGACGCAGTAGACGGAGTCGCCGTCGGCGACGGCCTCTTCCAGGGGCTTGAGTACGACGACTCCGCCGCCTTCCCCGCGGACGTATCCGTTGGCCCGGGCGTCGAAGGTGAAGCAGCGGCCGTCGGGTGAGAGCGCGCCGAACCGGGCGGCGCCGACGGCGTTCTCCGCGGCGAGGTTCAGCTGGACCCCGCCGGCCAGGGCCAGTGCCGAGGCTCCGCTCCGCAGGCTTTCGCAGGCCAGGTGGACGGCCACGAGGGAGGAGGACTGGCCGGTGTCGACGGTGATGCTGGGACCGGTCAGGCCGAGGGTGAAGGAGATGCGGTTGGCGATGATGCCGCGGTTCAGGCCGGTGAGGGAGTGCCGGGTCAGCGCGCCGGGGCCGGGCCGGCGGGCGAGGGCGGCGTAGTCGTCGCCCATGACGCCCGTGAAGACACCGGTGCTGCCGCCGCTCAGATCACCGGGGACGATGCCCGCGTCCTCCAGGGCTTCCCAGCTCAGTTCGAGCATCAGGCGCTGCTGCGGGTCCATCGCCGCGGCCTCGCGCGGTGAGATGCCGAAGAAGTCGGCGTCGAAGGCGTCGACCTGATCGAGGAATCCGCCGCGGTGCGTGCCGGGTTCGCGTAGGGGGCTGCCGGTGTCGCCGCCCGCGCCGGGCAGCAGCCAGCGTCCCTCGGGCACGGTGGTCACGGCGTCGCGCCCGTCGCGCAGCAGTCGCCAGAAGGCCTGCGGGTCCGGTGCCTGCGGCAGTCGGCACGCCACCCCGACGACCGCGATCGCCTGCCGCGGCACCGCTCCGGGCGCCTCCCCGTCATCGTGCATCGCACTCATGTCCCCTCCGCACTCGACCGCGTACCGGACCGGCCGGCGTCCGCCGGACGGCGGACCGCACCAGTTCCGCATCCTCGCGGCCCGTCCAGGGCGCGGCATCTCCGACGTTGCCGCACCACTGGGCAGGACAAACCCGTCCGCGGCAACGGCAACTTGGGAGATGCCGGGCTGTGTGCGGGCACCGGAGAATCCCTGGTGCCCGGGCCGGTGGGCCCGGCCCGATCTCTGCGAGAGGAAGACATGCTCCGTCCAACCAGACTCCTTGCCGCACTCATAGGGGTGCTCGCGATCGTCCTGGCTGCCGCGATCCCCGCGTCGGCCCATGTCACGGTCAGCGATCCCGCGCAGGTGACCGCGGGTACGTTCAAGCGGATCACGTTCTCGGTCCCCAACGAACGCACCGCGGCCAAGACCAAGAAGCTGAAGATCGTTCTGCCCGTCGACGAGTCGCAGAAGCTGGCCCGTGCGCTCGCCAAGCGGCTTCCGGGCTGGAGTATGTCCATCCGCAAGCAGAGCGGCTCCACTGAGATCGGCGAGGGCGTGCTCTCCGTCACCTGGACCGCCTCTTCGTCGGCCTCCTCCATCGCGGCCGGTCAGTTCGAGGAGTTCACCC
Organism: Streptomyces sp. NPDC058796; assembly: GCF_042745235.1. Lineage (NCBI taxonomy): Bacteria > Bacillati > Actinomycetota > Actinomycetes > Kitasatosporales > Streptomycetaceae > Streptomyces > Streptomyces sp. NPDC058796. The sequence continues at coordinate 96,649 of NZ_JBHYOP010000017.1, read as the reverse complement.
TGACCGTGGGCCCCATCCCGAACACCGACCGGATCTACTTCGACGCGGTTCAGTACTACGACAACGGCGAGGTCGTGCGCTGGGACCAGCGCCCGACCGCCGAGACCCCGCACCCCGAGCACCCGGCGCCGTCCGTGAAGGTCGTGCCGGCCTCGACCGCCTCCGACGCCAAGGCCGCGTCGACCACCAGCACGGTGGCCCTGGCTGGTGCCGACGCCGCCACCGGGGACGGCCGCGGCTCCTCCGACACCGCCCTGCTGATCGGTGCCGTCGCCGCCGTGGGCGCGGGCGGCCTGCTCTGGCAGCGCCGTCGCGTACGCCACGCCGACCGGGTTTCCTGAGCAGGACCCGCGTCGCCCGGTCCGTGGTCCCGCACACCGTGCGGGGCCGTGGGCCGGGCTCACCGCACGACCGCTGCCGTCAGTCACTCCTCCGCCTCGCCCGTCGCCCCGACGGGGCCGTGGCGGCCGATGCGAAGAGGCCCGATCACATGCCTGAAGTCGCACAGTCCGGCCACTGGGACGATGTGGTGGTGGGCGGTGGCTCCGCCGGCGCCGTCCTGGCCGCCCGGCTCTCCCAGGACCCGGATCGCCGGGTGCTGCTGGTCGAGGCGGGGGTGGAACGCCTGGGCGAACCCCAGGCCTCCTATCCGCTGGGGATGGCGGTACTCAGCGGATACAACTGGGAGTACGCCGCCTACATGGGCACCAGGCCGTCCGGCCGGCAGGGGCCGTACGGGGTGGGCAGGCTGCTCGGCGGGTCCTCCGCGATCAACGGTGCGATCGCCCTGCGCGGCCTGCCCGCCGACTTCGAGGCGTGGGCGGCCGCGGGGAACCCGGAGTGGTCGTGGAAGTCGGTCCTGCCCTACTTCCGCGCCCTGGAGACCGATCCCGACTTCCCCGGCGAGGAGCACGGCAGCGACGGGCCGATCCCGGTGCGCCGTCCCCGGCCCGAGGACCTCGACCCGTTGGCGCGGGGCTTCCTGCGGGCCTGCCGGGAGCAGGGCCTGCCCGAGGTGCCGGACATGACGACCGGCGCCGTCGGGGCGGGGCCGCTGCCGAGCAATGAGCGGGACGGGCGCCGCGTCTCGACGGCCGAGGCCTATCTGGAGCCCGCGCGCGGCCGCCCGAACCTGACGGTGTGGACGCGGACCGAGGTGTCCCGGGTGCTGTTCCGGGGGCACAGGGCGCGCGGGGTGGAGGCACTGCGCGAGGGCCGTACGGTCACGGCCGGGGCGGACCGGGTCACGCTGTGCGCCGGCGGTGTCAACACGCCGCTGGTCCTGGAGCGTTCGGGTCTCGGGGACGGCCGGAGGCTGACGGCGCTGGGCGTTCCGGTCGTCGCCGACCTGCCCGGTGTGGGCGAGGGTCTGGCCGATCACGTGGCCACGGTGATCTGGGCTGTTCCCAAGCCGGAGGTGTGCCGCAAGGGGGTGCCCTGGCATCAGGTGATGGCCCGGCTGGCGCGCCCGGACGGCCTGCCGGACCTCGGGATCTTCCTGGCCGGCAACGTCACCGAGGAGACCATCCCGGAGGTGGGGATGGTGACCGACGAGCGCATCGCCGTCGTGCTGTCGGCCATGCTGCTCGCCCCGAAGTCGCGCGGAGCGGTCCATGTGTCGGGCGCGGCGCCGGGCGACGCCCCGGTGATCACGCTGGGCATGCTGTCGGAACGGGCCGACGTGGAGCGGTTGATGGAGGGCACGCGGCTGCTGTGGTCCCTGGTGCGCTCCCCGTCCATGGCCGGCCATCTCCAGGACGTCCTGCTGTGGACCGAGCGCATGATCCTGGAGGAGGACCGGCTGCGCCGGTCCGTGAGCCGTTTCGCCACGCCGATGTGGCATCCGTCGGGGACGGCCGCGATGGGGCCGGCCGACGACGCCTCGTCGGTGGTGGACCAGTACTTCCGGGTGCATCAGGTGGAGAACCTGCGGGTGGTGGACTCGTCGGTGATGCCGTCGCCGCTGCTCTCCCCCATGAACCTCACCTGCATCATGCTCGCCGAACGGGCCGCCGCGTGGCTGGCCTGATCCTCCGCGCGGGCCCGTTAGGGCCGTGCGGGCAACCGTGTGCGCAACGCCGCCAGACAACCTCAGAACGGGGAGAGCACCGTGAGTGAGATGGACCTCCGCGGCCCGGCTCCCGCCGACCGTGAGCCGGCCGCCGACCTGCCGTCCGGCGCCTCCCACGAGTTTCCGCTGACGGACATCCAGTCCGCGTACATCGTGGGCCGCAGCCGCATGGTGGAGCTCGGCGGGCAGCAGCAGTACTACATCGAGCTGGACGCGGTCGGCTTCGATCCGGCGCGCGGCGAGGACGCGCTGAACGAGATGGTGCGCCGGCACGAGACCCTGCGCACCGTGATGGGCGCCGACGGGTACGGCCGGGTGATGGAGCCGGGGCAGCAGCCCCGGGTGCCGATCCGGGTGGTGGACCTGGCGGGCCTGGACCCGCGGGAGCAGGAGGAGGGCATCCGCCGCACGCGTGAGGGCATGTGCTCCGAGGGCCTGGACCCCACGGGCTGGCCGCTGTTCGAGGTCGTCGCCAGCCGGCTGCGCCGGCACCGCTACCGGGTGCACTTCCGCTACAGCCTGATCCTCGTCGACGCGCCGAGCCTGAACACGGTGGTCGACGAGTGGCTGGAGGTGTACCACGATCCGGGCGTGCGGCTGGCGCCCGTGGAGAAGACGTTCCGTCAGTGGCGGGCCGAGCTGCTGGCCGACGAGCGTGGCGAGGGCTTCGGCAAGCAGTGGGCGTACTGGGAGCAGCGGCTGGACAGCCTGCCGGAGGGGCCGCAGTTGCCGCTGGTGCGCCAGCCGAAGAGCATCGACGCGGTCCGTTTCACCGCCCGGACGGTCTTCCTCAGCCGGGAGCAGTGGGAGACGTTCTGCGCCAACGTCCGCAAGCACCGGGTGATGCCGGCCACCGCGCTGATGCATGTGCTGTCCGAGGCGCTGGCCTCGTGGGCGTCGGTTCCGCACTTCTGTCTCAACGTGGTCCACCTCAACCTGGTGGCCCGGCGCCCGGGTCCGCCCGTGGTGGGGCAGCGCACCGCGACCCTGCCGCTGGAGGTGGACCACCGCGGCGAGGGCGGCTTCTGGGAGCGGGCCAAACTGCTGCAGCGCCGCCTGTGGAAGGACATGGCCAACAGCGATGTGACGGGTGTGCGGATCAGCCGGGAGCTCGCGGCGCGCAGCGGCTGGTCGCAGCGGGCCGCCTTCCCGTACGTCTTCACCAGCAACCAGGGGCCGGGCTGGGACACCCCGCCGCCGCAGAGCCGGCCGGCGTTCCGGCCGGTGGAGCGCATTCAGCACACGCCTCAGGTGCTGCTCGACAACCAGATCCGCGATCTGCCGGGCGGTGGCGTCGCCTCGAACATCGACTTCGTGGACGAGGCGTTCCCGCCGGGGCTGCCGGATCTGCTCGCCGAGTGCTACCGGAGCATGCTGGAGGCCCTGTCCCGCCCGGACGGGGCGGACGGGGAGTCCGACCCCGTTCCGGCCGCCCACCGGGCGCTCGTCGACGCGCTGAACGACACCGCGCGTCCGCTGCCCGAAGGCCGTCTGGAGGACCGGTTCCTGCGGCGGGCGGCCGAACTGCCCGAGGCGCCGGCGGTGGTCACCGAGGGCCTGACGCTGAGCTACGCCGAGCTGGAGGCGCGTTCGCGCGCGGTGGCGCACTGGCTGCTCGGCCAGGGGGTGCGGCGCGGCGACATCGTGCCGGTCGTCATGGTCAAGGGGTGGGAGCAGGTGGTCGCGGTGCTCGGTGTACTCCGGGCGGGCGCCGCGTACGTGCCGATCGACGCGCTCATGCCGAAGGGGCCGATGGCGGACCTGCTGGAGGAGTGTTCGGCCCGGGTGGTGCTGGCCCAGTCCCACACGCCGCCGGAGCTCGGCGGGGCGGCGCGCCCGGTGCTGCACGTGGACGAGACCGGCCCCGCGCAGGACGGCCTGCCGACGGTGGAGTGCGGCGCGGACGACCTCGCGTACATCATCTACACCTCGGGCTCCACCGGCCGCCCCAAGGGCGTCATGATCGAGCACCGTTCGGCGCTGAACACCGTCCTCGACATCAACGAGCGGATCGGACTGGGCCCGGCGGACCGGGTGTTCGGCATCTCCTCCCTCGCGTTCGACCTGTCGGTGTGGGACGTGTTCGGCACGCTGGCCGCCGGTGCCGCGCTGGTGGTCCCGGACCCGGCGCCGCTGCCCGACCCGCTGTCCTGGGCGGCCGCCGCGCACCGGCACGGCGTGACGGTGTGGAACTCGGTGCCCGCGCTCGCCGAGATGCTGGTGGAGGTGGCGGAGGAGCGGCCCGAGCTGGGCCGCGCCCCGGTCCGCGCCTTCCTGCTGAGCGGCGACTGGGTGCCCACCACGCTGCCGGACCGAATGCGGCGGCTGTGGAGCGCGGTCCGTGTCATCGCGATGGGCGGCGCCACCGAGGCGTCGATCTGGTCGAACATCTACGAGGTGGGCGAGACGGACCCGGCGTGGCGGTCCGTGCCGTACGGGCGGCCGCTGACGAACCAGACGATGAAGGTGCTCGACCACCGGCTGGAGGTCCGCCAGCCGTGGGCGGTGGGCCGGATCCACATCGGCGGCGTCGGGCTGGCCCGGGGCTACTGGCGGGACGAGGAGCGCACCGCGGACCGGTTCATCACGCATCCGCGCACGGGTGAACGCCTCTACCGCACGGGCGATCTGGGCCGCTACTGGCCGGACGGCACCATCGAGTTCCTCGGCCGCGAGGACCGGCAGGTGAAGATCCTCGGGTACCGGGTGGAGCCGGGATCGGTGGAGGTGGCGCTGCGCGCACATCCCGGGGTGCGCGAGTGCGTGGTGTGCGTCGACGACGCCCCCGGCGGCCAGCGGCGCCTGGTGGCGCTCACCGTGCCCGAGCCGGACGCACGGCTGGACGGGCAGGCGCTGACGGCCCATCTGCGCGAGCATCTGCCCCACTACATGATTCCGGGGCACATCCGGATCGTGGACCAGCTGCCACTGAGCGCGAACGGCAAGGTGGACGTCGCCCGCGCCCTGGAGCTGGTCGCCGCGCCGCAGGACGGCACGGCCGGGGTGCGGGACGACGACCCGGTGCTCAAGCAGCTCGCCGAGCTGTGGTCGGAGCTGCTGGAGGTGCCGTCCGTCGGCCCGGACAGCAACTTCTTCGCCCTGGGCGGCAATTCGCTGCTGGCGCTGCGGATGGTCAACCGGGTGCGCGGCGAGTTCGGGACCGACCTTCCGCTCGGGCGGGTCTTCGAGGCGCCGACCGTGCGGGAGTTCGCCGGCGCGCTCACCCCGGACGGCGTCAGCGCCCTCCACCGGCCGTCGTGCGCCGTGCAGTTGTCCGACGGCGAGGGGCCGGAGCTGACGCTGTTCCATGTGATGGGCGGCTCGGTGGCGCCGTACGTGCCGCTGGCGCGGAGCTGGCCCGGACCGGTCCGCGCCTTCCAGAGCCGGCCGCACGTCGATATGTCGGAGGACGCCTTCGCCCCGGACCTGGCGGCCATGGCGGCGGGCTATCTGCGGGAGCTGCTGCGGCTGCGGCCGGAGGGCCCGTATCTCCTGGGCGGCTGGTCGATGGGCGGTTTCCTCGCCTACGAGGTCGCGTGCCAGTTGCGGGAGCTGGGCCGTACGGCGCACGTGTTCATGATGGACAGCCGGATCACCGATCTGAAGGTGGCCGACACCGAGGTGGAACGGCATCTGGCGTTCGTGGTGACGCTGGCGCTCGGGCCGGCGCCGCGCACCGTCGAGACGGCGATCCGCTCGGCCCGCCCGGAGAACCTCTCCCAGGTGGCCCGGGACGTCTGTGTCGCGCACGGGCTGCTGCCCGGTGAGGTCGACGTGGCCGGGTACGAACGGCTGCTGCGCATCCAGCAGCACGAGACGCGGCTGACGGCCGACTGGCGGCCGCGGCCGCACGACCAGCCGACGCTGCTGTACATCGCCGACGAGGAACCGCTGCCCGATCCGGCGTCGGTGTGGCTGACGGTGTGTCCCGGCATCGACCTGGTGCGGATGGCGACCGACCACGCGGGCATCGGGCGGCCGCAGCGGCAGGAGGAGATCGCCGCCCATCTGGCGGGGTGGTTCGCCGAGCGGCGGAGGCCGTGATGCGGGCGGCCCAGCTGCGGACCCCGCGCCGGGGCCCCGAACTCGTCGAGGTGCCGGTGCCGGAACCGGGTTGGGGTCAGGTCCTGCTGGCGATGACGGCCGTGGGCCTGTGCCATTCGGACTTCCTGCTGCTGGACACCCCGCTCGGCATGCTGCGGCGCATGGGCATTCCGGTGCCGCTGACGCTGGGCCACGAGCCGGTGGGCACGGTCGCGGCGCTGGGCGCCGGCGTGCACGGGCTGCGCGAGGGCGATGCCGTCGCCGTGTACGGGCCGAGGGGCTGCGGCGCGTGCCGGCGGTGCGCGGGCGGCGCCGAGAACCTGTGCCCGCGCAGCGCCTCCCTCGGGATCGCGCCGCCCGGGCTCGGGGCCCCGGGCGGTCTCGCCGAGTACATGCTGGTGGACTCGGCGCGGCATCTGGTGCCGCTCGGCGGTCTGGACCCGGTCCAGGCCGCGCCGCTGACCGACGCCGGACTGAGCGCCTACCACGCCGTCCGGCGGTCCCTGCCCAAACTGGTCGCGGGAAGCACGGCCGTGGTGATCGGCATCGGGGGCCTCGGGCATCTCGCGGTCCAGTTGCTGAGGGTGCTCACCGCCGCCCGGGTCGTCGCGCTGGACGTGAGCGAGGCCAAGCGGCAGCTGGCGGCGGAACTGGGCGCGCACACCACGCTGATGTCCGACGAGGCGGCCGCGCCGCGGATCCGGGAGCTGACGGACGGGGCCGGCGCGGACGTGGTGCTGGACTTCGTCGGGACTCCGCAGACGGTGGGGCTGGCCGGTGCCTGTGTCGGCATCGGCGGGGACGTGACCATCGCGGGCGTGGGCCGCGGGGCGCTCCCGGTCGGCTTCGACACGCCCGCGTACGGTGTGTCGGTCGCCGGGACGTACTGGGGCACGCGCACCGACCTCGTGGAGGTCCTGGAACTGGCCCGCTCCGGGCTGCTCACGTCACGCGTGCGGACGTTCGCGCTGGACGAGGTCCCCGAGGCCTACGAGATGCTCCGCCAGGGCCTGGTGACCGGCCGCGCCGTCGTCCTGCCGGCACGGTGACCGCCGGCCCCTTGGCGCACCGGCCGTAGGCGGGCGGCGCGCCCCCCGCACGCGGTCCGGCCCCGCTCCCGTCGACGGGAGCGGGGCCGGTCCTTGTGCGGGGCAGGTCAGGAAGTCCGGGCGGCCTTGGCGGCGGCGCGCTCCCGGCGGGCCCGCGCGAAGTCGTCCAGGCCCGCCTCCAGCGCCCGCAGCAGCTCACGGACCTCCGCCTCGGACCAGGTGAGCGCGGGGAAGAGCTGGACACAGCTGGGGCCGGGGTAGACCAGCGCGCCCCGGGCCCGCACCGCGTCGATCAGCTGCATGACGTGCGGCTGCCAGAACACGGTGCCGTTGGGCGTGCGCAGGTGCAGCGCCTGGAAGCAGCCGACGCCCGTCGCCTCCGCGGCCAGGTCGGCCCGGTCGACGAGGTCGGCGAGCCCCTCGGCCAGCAGGCGGCCGTTGCGCCGCGCCGTCGTCAACGCGTCGAGTTCCTCGATCTGCCGCAGGGTCGCGAGGATCGCCGCACAGCTCGCGGGGGTGCCGGCCTGGGTCTCGCCGTGGATGAGCGTGGCGTTGTGCCGGGCGAACTCCTCCCACACCCGGTGGGCGACGAGGATGGCGGAGGCGGCGCAGGTGCCGTTGGTCAGCCCCTTGGAGGTGAGCAGCAGGTCGGGCGACTCGGGCCACAGCTCGCTGGCGAACAGGGTGCCGGTCCGGCCGAAGCCGGTGGCGACCTCGTCGCACACCAGCAGGTAGCCGTGCTCGTGCCGCAGGGTCACCAGAGCCTTGACCAGCTCGGGACCGAGCGCCAGCGAGCCGGTGCCCAGGACGGGTTCGACGACCACGGCCGCGACCTGCGAGCCGCATTCCTCGAGCAGCCTGGCCAGCTCCTGCGGGTCCTTGTGGCCGACGTGCCGTACGAGGCGCGTGTCGGCCCCGTACATCGGCTTCTGGAAGTCCTCGCCGGACAGCGCGAATCCGCCGTAGGTCTGCCCGTGGTAGCTGCCGTACAGGCCGATCACCAGCTTGCGGTCGGGCTCGCCGCGCAGATGAGCGTACTGGCGCACCATCTTCATCGCGACGTCGTTCGCGGAGCTGCCGGACGTCGAGTACAGCACTCGCGCGTAGCGGTCGGGGCCGGCGGCCTCGACGAGGGCGCGGGCGGCGTCGCGCGCGTAGTCGTGCGTGCGCCGGAACGTGCCCATGTACGACGCGTCCAGTGTGGCGTCCGCGACGGCCTGGGCGATGGCTCGGTTGCCGTAGCCGAGGTTGGCGTTCCACAGGCCGCTGGTGGCGTCCAGGACCTCGGCGCCGTCGGCGAAGGTCAGGCGGTGGCCCTGGGCGCGCACCACACGGCGCTCGTCGGCGCCGTGCTCACTGGGCGGCAGCAGCAGGTCCCACACGAGATGATCATCGACTTCTGACACGGGTCGTCCCCTCAGTCGAGCCACGAAGGCCGGTCGGTGATGCGGATGGCGACGGTGGTGCCGCTCCAGCCGGGCGCGGCGGCGTGGAGCACGGCGTGGTCACCGGGCACGAGCGTGCCCGCGGCCAGCATCCGTTCCAGGGAGATGAACTGGTCGCAGCCACCGACGTGTCCGATGGTGCGGCCGGTCTCCCAGCTGGTGGCCTTCGGCCGGATGCCGAGCGGCTCCAGGAACCACTGCTCCAGGGCCCGGCCGTCGGCGTTGACGGAGATCAGCGCGGCCACGTCGGAGGCGTTGAGGCCGGCGTCGACCAGGGAGCGCTGCACCAGGTCGAGACTGAACCCGCTGATGCGTTCGATGGCGTCGGTCATCGGCAGGACGCTCTCGGTGAACTCGGCGACGGTCCGCGCCAGGCTCAGCGGTTCGAACTTCGCCTCCTGCGGCGGCAGCAGGTCGTCGTTGCCGCGGTGCCATCCCTCCAGCAGCGGCAGGGTGCTGGAGTTGACCGCGAGGACCTCGGCGAAGCCGCCGTCGGTGCTCAGCGTGACGGCGGCCGCGCCGTCGCCCATGACGATGCCGGGGGCGAAGCCGCGCCAGCGGTCGACCAGCGGTGTGGAGTGGTTCTCGGCCGCGGTGATCAGCGCGTTGCCGTACTGCGCCGCCCCGGTGAGCTGCCCGATCGCCGTCTCCAGGCTGACGAGCATGCCGTTGCAGCCCTGGCGGACGTCCAGCGACGGGATGGCGTCCAGCCCCAGCTCGCGCATGATGTAGCCGGGCACGGAGATCTCCGCCGGTCCCTGGTAGAAGGCACCGGAGTGCAGGAAGGACGCCACGGGTTCGCCGTCCTCGCCGAGCCGATCCAGGGCCGTGCGGGCGGCTCGGACGGCCATGTCCGGGGCCGAGAGGCCGTCGGCCACGTGGGTGCCGCGCCAGCCGACCGTGTCGTACAGCTCCTGGTCGTACAGGCCCTCGGCGATGGCCTCCTGGGCCGTCACATGGCGCGGCAGGTACGTGCCGACGGAACTGATGTACACGCCTTGCACTTTCACGGAGCATCTCCCCCAGTTCGGGTCGTCTCGGGTGGCGGGAGGAGCCGAGCCCTCACTGGAGCCGCTCCTTCAGGTGGCGCACGAGCAGATCCACGGTGGGGTGTTCGCGCACCAGGGTGGTGGGCAGCCGCAGACCGGTGGCCTTGCTCAGCCGGTTGCGGAACTCGATCGCGCTGAGGGACTCCAGGCCCAGCTCCTTGAGCGTGCGGCCGGTGTCCACGGAGTCCGGGGAGGCGTACGACAGGACGGCCGCGACCTGGGTCCGTACGAGGTCCAGCAGGACCGTGCCCCGCTCGCCGTCCTCCAGGCCGGCCAGCCGGGCACGCAGCGTGCCGTCCGGCTCGGCCTGGGCGCGCGGGGTGACGATCGGCCGGTCCGGCAGGCGCACGAGGCCGCGCAGCAGCGGTGGCAGCGTTCCGGCCCTGGCCCGGCCGCGCAGCACGGTGGCGGTGACCTCGGCGGGCACCAGCAGCGGGCCGCCGCCGGTGAGGGCGAGGTCCAGCAGCACGGTGACGTCGTCGGCGCCGAACGGTGCGAAGCCCGCCCGGTGTCCGCCGCCGGGGGCGCCGGTGGTCCGGCCGTCCGGCCCGTCCCAGTCACCGGCGACGCTCACGCCGGCCTGCCGTGCCGCGTGCCGCCGCTCCATGAGAGCGTCGAGCAGGGCGGCGTCGGCGGCCCGCTCCGGCTGATCCGGGCCGCCGAGGAGCGCGGTGGCGGACGAGAACACGACGAACGCGTCGAGGTCGATACCGCGCTCCAGGAGGAGCCGGTGCAGGGACCAGGCCACCGCGGCCGAGGGCTGGGGGCCCACCGGGGCGGTGACGCCCGCCGGATCGAGCAGCTCCGGGGCCGGGTCACCCGACGGACGGGGTGCTCCCAGGGCCGCGTCGCCCGGCAGATCGGTCAGTTCCGGGGCCGCGTCGCCCGGGGAATCGGGCTGTTTCGAGGTGTCGGCGCCCGGTTGGTGGGGCCGTGCCGGGGCGGTGGTGTCCGGTCGGGGTTGTGGTGCGTCTGGGGGTGTGGCGTGGACGACTGCCGTCAGGGGGGCCGTCGCGGGCAGGGTGTCCAGCAGGGCGGCGAGCGCCTTCGGGTCGGCGGGGTCGCATGCGCTCACGGTGACGTCCGCGCCGTGGCCGCGGAGTTCCGCCGCCAGGTCGGCCACGCCGGGCCGGTCGGCGGCGGCCGGGCCGGCGAGCAGCAGCCGGCGCACGCCGTGCCGGGCGACCAGGTGGCGGGCGACCCGCGCGCCGAGCGGCCCCTTTCCGTCCGTGACGAGGACCGTTCCCCCCGGTGTGAGCCGGGGCCGGTCCGCCGGCCAGGGCCGCGCGGTCAGGCGCGGCAGGTGCGGGTGCCCGGCGCGCAGGGCGAGCTGGGGCGCACGGCTGAACAGGGCGGCGGCGAGGGCGCGCAGCGAGGCCGGCCTGCCGTCGACGTCGACCAGGGCACAGTCACCGGGGTGTTCGGCCTGCGCGGAGCGGATCACTCCCCACACCGGGGCGTCCATGAGTCCGGGCACGTCCTCGCCGTCCCGGACGGCGACCGCCCGCCGGGTCAGAAACACCAGGCGCGCGCCGCGCAGCCGTTCGTCCGACCGCCACCGCTCCACCGTGCGCAGGGCACGCCGGGTGGAGGCATACGCGAGGTCGGGGCCCGGTTCGGCCAGGGGCGGCGCGCCCAGGGACGCGCCGAGGACCAGCACCGTGTCCGGCACCGGGCCGCCCGCCCCGACGGCCTCGCTCAGGGCCGCCATGTCGGGGTGCGCCTCCGCGTAGGTGCCGGCCCTCATCAGCGCCCCGCGCAGCCCGGTCGCGTCGTCGCCGACGACCGCCCAGCGGCCGCGGTCCGCGGGCACGTCGGGCAGGGCGGTCCTGGCCCACTCCACCCGGTGCAGGGCCATGGGCCGGGTCGGCGGGGCGGCGGCCGGTGCGGGGGCGCCGTACGCGAGGGACGTCACCGTCAGGACCGTCTCGCCGTCCGGGTCCACGGCCACGACGGCGCTCTCCCCGCCCGGTCCGGTCACGACCCGCACGCGCAGGCGCACGGCGCCGGTGGCGTGCAGGCGCACACCGCGCAGGACGACGGCGGGCACCTCGTGCGGTGGCCGCGCGGCTCCGTCCTCCGCGCCCTGCGCCAGGCCTGCTGTCGCGAGGACTCCCTCGAGAAGCAGCGGGTGCAGGCCGAAGGCGGGGGCGGTGCTGTGCAGGTGCTCGGGGAGGGCCAGTTCGGTGAGCGTCTCGTCGCCGCGTCGCCACAGGGTGCGCGGCCCGGCCGCGGGCGGTTCGCCGGGGCCGGCGGGCTGCTCGGAGGCGTCCGGCGGAGGCCAGGCGGTGAGGGCCTGTCCGTGACCGCGTACGGCCGGATCGGCCGGCGTGGCGCTGTCGTCGGTGAGGCGGCCCTCGGCATGCCGCGTCCACGGCTGGCCGGGCAGCGCGTCGTCGGCCCTGCTGTGGAGGGTGAGCGGCCGCACCCCCTGCGCGTCGGGGGCGCCCACCCGTACGCGCAGGGCGAGGTGGCCGCGTTCGGGCGGCGACAGCGGGGTGTGGACGGTCAGTTCGGCGAGCCGGCCGCACCCCGCCTCGTCCGCGGCGCGGACGGCTAGTTCCAGGAGGGCTCCGGTGGCCGGGGTGCCCGCAGCGAGCCAGGGCTGGTCGCGGGCGGACAGCCGCCCGGTGAGCAGGACGCCGTCGTCCTCGGGAACGTCCACCACCGCGCTCAGCAGGGGGTGTTCGGCGGTGGAGAGGCCCGCGGCGGTGACGTCGTGGGCCGCGGACTCCTCGGGGCGTGGCCAGTACCGGGTGCGCTGGAAGGCGTAGGTCGGCAGGTCGGCGGGGGCCGGTCCGTCGCCGCCGAGGACGGCGGCCCAGTCGACGGGGACTCCGCTCACCCAGGCCTGGGCGAGGCCGGCCAGGAGGGTGGGGTGTTCGGACCGTCCCGCGCGCAGGGCGGGCGTGAACACCGGTTCCCGGTCGCCGCCGTCGCCTCCGCTCAGCGCCGCCGGTCCCAGGCCGCTGAGCACACCGTCGGGCCCCAGCTCCAGGAACACCGAGGCGCCCTGCCGGGCCAGATGCCGTACGCCGTCGCTGAACCGGACGGCCTGCCGCACGTGCCGTACCCAGTAGTCCGGCGAGGCGAGTTCGCCGGGGGCGGCGAGCCGCCCGGTGAGGTTGGAGACGACGGGCAGCCGCGGGGTGCCGTAGGCCAGGTCGCGGATCTCCTGGCGGAAGGCGTCGAGCATGGGCTCCATGCGCGGCGAGTGGAAGGCGTGCGAAACCCGCAGCCGCTTGGCCCGCCCGCCCTTGTCGCGCCACGCGTCGGCGAGCCGCAGCACCGTCTTTTCGTCCCCGGACACGACCACGGAGTCGGGGGCGTTGACGGCGGCGACGGCCACGTCGGGGCCCGCCGTCTCCAGCAGCGCGGCGGCCTCCTCCTCGCTCGCCTCCAGTGCCACCATGGCGCCGCCCGGCGGCAGCGCCTGCATCAGCCGGCCGCGTGCCGCCACCAGGCGCGCGGCATCGCGCAGCGAGAGCACGCCCGCCACGTGCGCCGCCACGACCTCGCCGATGGAGTGGCCGCCCAGGAAGTCCGGCCGCACTCCCCAGGACTCCACGAGCCGGAACAGCGCGGTCTCCACAGCGAACAGTCCGGCCTGGGTGTACACGGTGCGGTCGAGCAGCTCCGCGGCGCCGGGCAGCACCTCCCCGCCGGGACGGCGTCCGGTCACCACGTCGGCCACCGGTTCAGGCACATGGCCGGCCAGCTCGCGGTCCAGTTCCGTGCAGGCGGCGTCGAAGGCGTCGGCGAACACCGGGAGACGGGAGCGCAGTTCGGCGCCCATGCCCGGGCGCTGTGCGCCCTGTCCGGTGAACAGTACCGCGAGCGGCGCTCGTTGCCGGGTCACTCCCTCGATCAGGCCGGGCGCCTGCTCGCCCTCGGCGAGTGCGGCGAGGCCGTCGAGCAGCTGCGGGACGCGGCCGTCGTCGGTGAGCACGACCGCACGGTGTTCCAGTGCCGCCCGGTGTGCCGCCAGTGCCCGGCCGGTGCCGGCCGCGTCGAGGCCTTCGGTGTTCTCCTCGCGGCTGCGTGCCCAGGTGAGCAGCCGCCGGGCCTGGGCGCGCAGCGCGCCCGCGCCGCGCGCGGAGACCACCCACGCCGCGGCGCCGTCCGCAGCGGCGGTGCGGGCCGCGGTGCCGGGCCCCGCCTCGGCGGCCTGCTCCAGCACCAGGTGGGCGTTGGTGCCGCTGATGCCGTACGAGGACACCGCGGCGCGGCGCGGGCGCCCCCCGGTGTCCGGCCAGGGCTGCTCCTCCGTCAGCAGGGCCACCCCGCCCGCGGCCCAGTCCACGTGCGGCGACGGCTCGTCGACGTGCAGGGTCCTGGGCATCCGGCCGTGCCGCAGCGCCATGACCGTCTTGATGACCCCGGCCACGCCCGCCGCGGCCTGGGTGTGGCCCAGGTTGGACTTCAGCGATCCGATCCACAGGGGCCGGCCGTCCTCGCGGTCCGCGCCGTAGACTGCGAGCAGGGCCCGGGCCTCGACGGGGTCGCCGAGCGCGGTGCCCGTGCCGTGGGCCTCCACGGCGTCCACCTCGCGCGGGGTCAGCCCGGCGTTCGCCAGGGCCTGGCGGATGACCCGCTGCTGGGCCAGGGGGTTGGGGGCGGTCAGTCCGTCGCTCGCGCCGTCCTGGTTGACGGCCGAGCCGCGGACGACGGCGAGCACCGGATGACCGTGGGCGCGGGCCCGCGAGAGGCGTTCCAGGAGCAGGACGCCGGCCCCCTCGGCCCACGCTGTGCCGTCAGCCGCCGCCGAGAACGGCTTGGCCCGGCCGTCCGGGGCCAGTCCGCGCAGCCTGCTGTACTCGACGAACATCGTCGGGGTGGCCATGACCGTCGCTCCGCCGGCCAGGGCGAGGGAGCACTCGCCCCGGGACAGCGCCTCGCAGGCCAGGTGCACCGCGACCAGGGAGGCGGAGGAGGCGGTGTCGACGGTGAGCGCGGGCCCTTCCAGGCCGAGCGCATAGGCCACCCGGCCGGACAGGACGCTGCCGGCGGTGCCGGTGAGCACATGGCCCGCGCTCTGGTCGCCGGCCCGCCGCAGCACGTCCGCGTAGTCCTGGCCGCTGGTGCCCGTGAAGACCCCGACCGGTTCGCCGCGCACGGCGGTGGGCGGGATGCCGGCGCGCTCCAGTGCTTCCCAGGAGATCTCCAGGAGCAGCCGCTGCTGCGGGTCCATGGCCAGCGCCTCGCGGGGCGAGATCCCGAAGAGGCCGGCATCGAAGTCGGCGGCGTCGTACAGGAACCCGCCCTCGTGGGCGAGGGAAGCGCCGGGCCGGCCCGCGTCGGCGGAGCGCAGTCGGTCCAGGTCCCAGCCGCGGTCCTCGGGGAGGGCCGAGACGGCGTCACGTCCGGCCGCCACCAGGTCCCACAGGTCCTCGGGCGAGGTGACCCCGCCGGGGAAGCGGCACCCCATGGCCACCACCACGATGGGCTCACGCTCGCCGGCTGTCACGTTCTCCACCCGTCACCACCTCACGGCGCCATGTCCCGCGCCAGTCGACCGGGGCCGCCGCGTCGGCCCCCACGAACCGGACGGGACGCGCTGCGTGTGCTGCGTGTGCGGCGTCGCCGTCGGCACAGCCCAGCCTGCGATCGCCCGCATCCGCTGTCATCGCCCAGATTGCTCATCCGCCGCCCGACCGCCACGCGCCGGCCGCGCCGCGGCGGGCCCGGCACGGTTCGGCAGGGCTCTCGGCACGGCACAGCGCGGCACACCACCGCGCCGTACGAGAAAGCACGGCGCGGCGCGGCACGGCGAAAGCGCAGCGCGGCCAGGCAGCCGGATCCGGCGTTCGCGCGCCGGATCCGGCTGGCCTCGCGGCCCGCGTGCCGCCGTGGTCGCCTCCGACGACCCGCGGGCCGCCGTGGTCACCTCCGAAGACCCGCGGGCCGCCGTGGTCACCTCCGGCGGCCCGCGCCGCCGTCCTCACCTCCCGCCGGTCACCGTTCGCCGACCAGGTCCTTCGGCCGGCCCGCCGCCGGGTCCTCACCGGGGTCCCGGCCCTCCACGGCGACCCGGGGCAGGGCGCGGTCCAGGCCGCGCGGCAGCCACCAGTTGGCCTTGCCGAGGAGGAACATCAGCGCGGGTACCAGCAGCGACCGCAGGACGAAGGCGTCCACGGCGACGGCACCGGCGAGGGCCACGCCGGTCATGACCGCGGCCTGGTCGGCACTGAAGATCGCGGAGCCGAAGACGAACACCATGATCAGCGCCGCGCAGTTGATGACGCGGGTGGTCTCGGCGAGACCGGTGCGCACCGCGCGGGCGTTGTCCCCGGTGCGCAGCCACTCCTCGTGCATCCGGCTGATCAGGAACACCTGGTAGTCCATGGACAGGCCGAACAGCAACGGCAGCATGAACGCCGGGATGTAGGAGGTGATCGGGCCCTCGCGGCCGAGGCCCAGCGTGTCCAGGCCCCAGCCCCACTGGAACACCGCGACGATGATGCCGAACGCGGCGCCCGCGGCGAGCAGGTTCATCACGGCGGCCGTCAGCGGTACGACGACGCTGCGGAAGGCCAGCATCAGCAGGATCGCGCCGAGGACCGCGATGAGCGGGATGAACACCGGCAGTCGCTCGGTGATCTCCTGGGCGAAGTCCTTCTGGACGGCCGTCTGGCCACCGATGTGGACGTCGAGGGTGGTGCCGCGCTCGGCCTGCGGCACGGTGGTGTCGCGCAGCCGGTCGATGAGGTCGTCGGTCGCCTGGTCCTGCGGCGCGTGGGCGGGGATCACCTGGTACACGCGCGTGGTGGCGTCGGCCGGGGTGGGCAGTGGGGCGACGTCGACGATCCCGTCCATGGTGCGCACCTGGTCGATCAGCCCGTCCAGGGCCCGTTCGTCGCCGGCGCCGCCGGGGACGTCCGCGACCAGTTGCAGCGGCCCGTTGAAGCCGGGGCCGAAGCCGTCGGCCAGCAGGTCGTAGGCCTGGCGTGTGGTCATCGACTCGGGCTGGTTGCCCTGGTCCATGGTGCCGAGCCGCAGCGAGAACGCGGGGATCGCCAGGAGCACCATCACCGCCACGGCGGCCGCTCCCACGGCCCGCGGCCGGCGCTCGACGAACGCGGCCCACCGTACGGCGGCGCGCCCGGCCCCGCTCGTGGGCGCGGCCTCCGCGCTGCCCAGGGCGCGGCGTTCGCGGCGGCTGAGCACCCGCGGACCCAGCATGCCGAGCAGGGCGGGCAGCAGGGTGACCGCGCAGACCACGCTCAGCAGGACGACGATCGCGGTGGCGACGGCGATGCCGTTCAGGAAGCGCATGCCGAGCGCGAACAGCGCCAGCAGCGCGAGGCACACGGTTCCGCCGGCGAAGACCACGGCCCGGCCGGAGGTGTTGAGCGCCCGCTCCACGGACGTCGCCGGATCCAGGCCGGACTTGAGGCCCTTGCGGTGCCGCGTGACCACGAACAGCGCGTAGTCGATGCCGACGCCGAGGCCGACCAGCGAGCCGAGGATCGGGGCGGCGTCGGGCAGGTCCACCACGTGGCTGAGCACTCCGAGC
Source organism: Streptomyces sp. NPDC058796 (assembly GCF_042745235.1). Lineage (NCBI taxonomy): Bacteria > Bacillati > Actinomycetota > Actinomycetes > Kitasatosporales > Streptomycetaceae > Streptomyces > Streptomyces sp. NPDC058796. The sequence goes on along the minus strand of NZ_JBHYOP010000017.1, from coordinate 79,475 downwards.
AGGGACACGCCGGTGCCGACCGCGAAGATCGCGGTCACGATGGGGACCAGCATGCCCAGCAGCGAGCCGAAGGCGAGCAGCAGCACGACGGCGGCTGCCAGGACGCCCACCAGCTCCGAGGCGCCCTCGGGCGGCTGCTGCGCGTACTCGATCGCCGCGCCGCCCAGTTCCACGCTCAGCCCGTCGGTGCGGGCGTCCTCGGCACGGTCGACGACCTTCTTGGTGTTGTCCTTGTCGAGGTCGTAGGCCTGCTTGGTGAAGGTGATCTCGGCGTAAGCCGTCTTACCGTCCTTGCTGATGTGTCCGGCGCCGTCCGGGTCGTACGGGCTCACCACGTCGCCGACGTCGGGCATCTCGGCGATGTCGCGCAGGGCGCCGGCCATGCGCTCGCGCACCGCGGCGTCGCGGACCGTGCCGTCCTCGGTGTGCCACACCACGGTGTCGACGTCGCCCGCCCGCTGCGGGAAGACCTTCTCCATCCGTTCGACGGCCCGCATCGATTCGGTGCCGGGCAGGTCGAACGCATTGGAGTAAGAGGTTCCGGCCCCCGCGCCCACGGCGGTGCCGACGAGTGCCACCACCCACAGGAGCAGCACCACCATCCGGTGCCGGTAGCACCATCGCGCCAGCTTGCTCATGACCCTCCCGATGACGGAGCGGAGAACGTACGGGTGGGGAGGGGATCCGGCGTCGGAGACGTGCGGGGGACGACCGCTCCTGCCGCATCCCCTCCCACCGCCGGCCGGGGGGCCGACGCGGGTCCAGGCTGCCCCCCGGCGCTCACAGCGCACACGCAGCCCGCTCACATTCCACGGACATTCGCAGCTCACGCGCGCGCCTCGGATGACACCATGGGGCGCATGCATGTTGGATTTCTCGGACCACTGGAGGTCCGGAACGGGGGGAAGTCCATCGCAGTGGGCGGCACCCGGCTCCGTACGCTCCTGATCAGGCTGGCGCTCGACGCGGGGCGGGCGGTGCACGTGGGCTCGCTGTCCTCGGCCCTGTGGCCGGACGAGACGCCGGTGGACAGCGGGCACGCGGTGCAAACACTGGTCAGCCGGCTGCGCCGGGCGCTGCCCGACGACGCCCCGCTGCGCTTCACCAGCGGCGGCTACTGTCTGGGCGTCGAACCGCAGGCCGTGGACGCCCTGCGGTTCGAGGCGCTCGCCCGGGAGGGTGGCCGCGCGCTGCGGGAGGGCGATGCCCGGGCCGCGTTCAGACTGCTGGACAACGCGATCGCGCTGTGGCGTGGTGAGCCACTGTGCGACATGCCGACGTCGGCGTTCGTGACCGGTGCCGTGGCGCGGCTGGAGGAGCTGCGGCTCACAGCGCTGGAGGACCGGGCCGCGGCCCGGCTCACCCTGGGCACCGAGTTACCCGGGCTGATCGCCGAGTTGGAGGCGCTGTCCTCGCTGCATCCGCACCGGGAGCGGCTGCGCGCCCTGCTGATCCGCGCCCTGGACGCGGACGGGCGGACCGCCGAGGCACTCGGTTCCTACGAGCAGTTCCGCTCCTGGCTGGCCGACCAGCTCGGGATCGATCCCTCCCCGGATCTTCAGCAGACCCAGCTGGCGGTGCTGCGCGGACAGCGCGAGCCCGTGCCGCCGATGGACCGGCGCCACAACCTGCGCGCCGAGCTGACCAGCTTCGTGGGCCGCGACCCCGAGTGCGAGCAGCTGCGCGCCCGCCTCGCCCATGACCGGCTGCTCACCCTCGTCGGGGCGGGCGGCACCGGCAAGACGCGCCTGGCCACCGCGCTGGCCGGCGAGCTGGCGGACGAACTGCCCGGCGGCGCGTGGCTGGTGGAGCTGGCGGCGGTCAGCGCGGACGACGAGGTGGCGACGGCCGTACTGGCCGCCGTGGGCACCCGCGTCATCGGGCCGGCGCAGTCCACGGGCGCCTCGGGCAGCCCGCACCAGGTCGTCGAGCAGCTGGTGGAGGTGCTGTCGGCGGCCGAGACCCTGGTCGTGCTGGACAACTGCGAGCACGTCATCGGCGGCGCGGCCCGGATCGCCGAGGAACTGCTCGGCCGCTGCCCGCGGTTGGGGATCCTCGCCACCAGCCGGGAAGCGCTCGGCATCCTCGGCGAGACCCTCTTCGCGGTGCCGCCGCTCGCCCTGCCCCGGCCCCGGTCGTCCCTCGAGGAGGTGTCCGGGAGCCCGGCCGTGCGGCTCTTCCGCGACCGGGCGGCGAGCGTCCGCCCCGGTTTCGAGGTCACCGCCGGCAACGCGTCGGCGGTGGCGGACGTCTGCCGGCGGCTCGACGGGCTGCCACTGGCCATCGAACTGGCCGCCGCCCGCCTGCGCACCCTGTCCGTCGAGCAGCTGGCGGCCCGGCTGGACGACAGGTTCGGGGTCCTCACCGGCGGCAGCCGTACCGCGCGTCCCGCGCACCGCACCCTGCGCGCGGTGGTCGCGTGGAGCTGGGACATGCTCGACGGGAACGAACGCCGGCTCGCCGAGACGCTGTCGGTGTTCCCGGCCGCGTTCACCCTCGAAGCCGCGGAGGGCGTGGACACCGACCCGGCCACGACCCTGGACACGGTGACCTCACTCGTGGAGAAGTCCGTGCTGCAGGCCGTGGACGGAGCGACGGTGCGGTTCCGGATGCTGGAGACCATCCGGGCGTACGGCATGGAACGCCTCGCCGAACAAGGGGGCCTGGACCGCGCGCGGCGGGCGCACGCCGCGTGCTTCCTGGCCCTCGCCGAGAGCGCCGAACCGCATCTGCGCACCGGCGCCGGCCAGGTGCGCTGGGCGCGCCTGCTCGCCGACGACCGGGACCACCTCCTCGCGGCGCTGCACTTCGCCTGCGAGTCCGAGGACGCGAGTACGGCCGTCCGGATAGGCGCCGCGCTGTGGTACTTCTGGATGCAGCGCGGCGAGCACGCGCTGGCGGTGCAGCTGCTGCGGGCAGCCCTGAGCCTGCCCGGTCGGATCGATGCCGTGCCGCGCGCGGTGGCCACGGTCGGCTGCCTCCTCAACGGCATCTTCGCCGGCGACCCGCACGGCTCCGGCAGCGTGCCGCCCCGCCCGTCCGTGCCCGATGCGTCCGCCCCGCCGCCCGAGGCCCATCCCGCGCTGGCGCTGGCGGCGCCGCTGCACGCGTGGATCAGCGGGGACTCCGAGCGTGGCCTGCGCCTGATCGACGCGCAGCTGGGCGCGACCGACCCGTGGACCCGGGCGATGCTGCGCTTCACCCGGGCCATGTTCGGCCTTAACCACGGCGACGTACGGCAGGGCTGCCGTGATCTGCGGGACAGTGCCCGGGACTTCGCCGCCCTCGGCGAGCGCTGGGGCCAGGCCACCACACTGACGTACCTCGCGGTCGCGCTCATCTCGCGGGGGCGGTTCGAAGAAGCGGTGGACGCCCTGACGGACGCGATGAAACCGGCCGGTGAACTCGGCGGTGACGGCATGCAGCGGATCTGGCTCGCCGTGGCCCACCGGCACGCGGGGCGCGTCGAGGCGGCCCGCGGGGAACTGCAGTCCGTGGTGACCAGGCCGTTCTCGGCGCGTCACATCCGGATGGCGCGGCTGCTGCTCGGGGACCTGGCCCGGCTGGACGGCGATGTCCGCGAGGCCGCACGCCAGTACGCCCTGGCCAAGGACGCCTGCTCGCCCGACACCTTCGACGACGCGGCCTTCGCCACGATGTACTGGACGGGCATCGGCCGGCTGTCGCTCGCCGAGGACGACCCGGTGGCGGCGCGGTACGCGCTGCGCAAGGCGCTCGCCGGAGCGGGGGCCTCCGGTGACATGATGCTCATGGGGATCATCGGCGTCGCGGTGGCCCAGCTGCTGTACCACCGGCGGCAGCCGGGGCCGGCCGCCGTGCTGCTCGGTGCCTCCCACGGGCTGCGCGGTGCCGCCGAGGCCGGCAATCCGGACATCTCCCGGCTGGTCGATGCGCTGACGCGGGAGCTGGGCGAGGCCGCGTACACGGCGGCGTACGACGAGGGCCGCGGCCTGGACCGCGACGACGCCGTGGCGCTGATCCGGTCCCGACTCGATGGACGCGGCGTCCCACGCCTGGCAGGCGCGGCCCACGCCTGACCTCGGGCGGCCTCGGCTCCCCGGACCTGAGCCGCCCGCCACAGACACCCGGAAGGCGCAGGCGATCGGCCGCCCGGTCACGGGGCGTTCGGGCGACTCAGGTGATCCGCCGCCCGGTGACGGGGCGTTGGGGCTGCTCAGCGTCCCGCTGATCGGCGAGGCCGCGGCGGCGGGCCTGGTGCTGTTCTTCGTGGGCATCGAGAACTGTCTGCGCAGTGACGAGGGCAGCCTTCCCGCGTGATCGACGACCTTGCCGACGCGACCTGGGACCGTGAACTCGACGACCTCTTCCTGCGCATCGGCCACCGTTTCGGCCGTGCCGACCTACGACGCCGCATGCGTGACTACGTCCGCGCCCTGCTCGGCCCGGTCGGCCGCAAAAACGGCTGGCAGCCGGCCGAACACGCAGGCCACCGCACCCCCGACGGCCTGCAGCGGCTGCTGAACGGATCCACTTGGAACGCCGACGACATCCGCGACGACCCGGCGAGTTTTTCTGCGGTGGGCCATGTGTTCTTGGAAGCGACGGCGGCGCGAACGGCCTGATGCATCAAGGTCGCCATCGTCCAGGAGGCGGCGGCCAGATCGTATTCCAGTGTCCAGTGGTCGGAAACGAAGGTGCGTACGTGGCCGTCGTCCTCGTCTCTCAACCCTGCGACGTGTTTGTCGATCTCTTCCTTGGTCATCTCTGCCGAGCACTTCAGCTTCTTGCGCATCTCGGCGGAGGTGCCAGCGGGAACCAGGTCCCAGTCTCGGATGCAGGCCACCGCGACCGGGATCTGTTCTCCTTCGCGCTGGAAGATCCGGCTGCAGCGGAAGAGGCCGACGCCGCCGACGCCTACGACGCTCACGCCGCATTCGTTGAACGACTTGCCGACGGCCTGTGCGAGCGCGGGCAGAACGATGGCTTCGGCGTCGCCTTCGACGATGGCGACGCCGCGGGCGAAGAACAGGTTGGCCTTGGTCACGTCAAGGAAGCGGGTGAGGAAGGCGTAGTCGCCCTCGTCGAGGTGAGTCAGCCCAGGGGCCAGTCGAAAGGTGGATCCGCGAGCGACAAGAGTGAGGTGTTCGACCGGGATGGCCGATGCGAGGTTGGGGCTGTGGGTGGTGAGGATGACCTGGACCGGTGGTGTCCCAGCCGTCTTGGCGGCGCCGGCGCGATCCCGCAGAAGGTCCATGATGCGGGTCTGGAGCTGCGGGTGAAGGTGGGCTTCGGGTTCCTCGATCAGCAGTAGGGGCGCGAAGGCGTTGTTGTTGTTCAGCAGGAGCAGTTCGGCCGCCATGGACAGGGCGTTGTCGTAGCCCAGACCGTGTCTGGTCCACTCGCCCGTGCCCGCGAACAAGGTGAGCTCCAGGCGCTCCAGCGCGCGGGCGAGCGTGGCATCGCCTGCGACGCCGATCTCGCCACGCAGTACGTCGGAGCCGATGGAGAACTTCTGGAGGTAACCGGTGTTGATGTCGTCCCGGGCTGCGGTCACCGCGTCGTTGTCGCCGATCTGGCGCTCTGCGCGGCGTAGGTTGCCCACCAGGGTGCTCGCGCTGCCCGTCTTCTCGTCGAAGTCGTCCTCACCTTGTGCGCGCATGGCCGGGTACCCTGCGAGGATCTGTGACAGCCGTGATCCACGGCCCGAGCGCAGCTCTGCCTCGGCGTCCCGCAACGGGCGCAGGTAGGTGGCCTTCAGCAGTTCACGCGCGGCGCCGTCCAGGGCCGGCCCCTGCCCGTCGCGGCCGGTTCGTGTCGTCACCGCGACGCGGTGGGGACGCAGCGGGTCCATCAATTCCGCCTTGACGGTGACGTAGAGGGCGACGTTGCCGTTGCCGTCCACGGTGAGCAGTTCCAAGAAAACCGCTTGTTCTTCCGTCGACAAGTTCTTGAAGCCACAGGTGATCTTGAAGGTGTCTGCACGGCCGTCTGGACCGACATGAATGTCGTCGCGTGTGATGCGGTAGAAGTCCGCGGCCGTCGTCAGAAGGCTCAAGCGGATCGCGTCAATGATGGCCGTCTTGCCGCTGTCGTTCTCGCCGACGAGGACGTTCGTGGCGGGACCGAAGTCCAGGCTCAGGCTGGCGTCCTCGTCACCGTTCTTCTGTGGCGTCGCACCGAAGATCCTGAAGTTTTCTGCGTACAGACAGGCCAGGTACAACGACGCCCCCACGTTCGTCCAAGGCCTGGACCCCCATTGGCACAGGCGCTTGCACGCACGGTCGGACACCTCTCAGCCCCGCAGCGTCCCGCCCCTTGTCCAGGGACTTTTCAGGGACTTTCAACGCTGGCCGAGGGACTTTCCGCCGCCTACGTAACGCAGCACGCCCTGAAAGTGCGGAAAGGGCCTACGACGCAGGTCAAAGGCCCTTTCTCAGGCAAATCCACAGGTGGCGGCAGACGAGTCGGGCTGTACACCGGGTTCTGTTCCTCGCAAGGAGACAGCCGGGGCAACCTGTCGGCATCCCTTCCCCCTCCAGTGCTCTTGAGGCTACACATCACTCGCTACAGCGAGTATTAAGGTGCATTCCGATAGATGTACGCATCCGTCCGAATGCCAGAGCAACAAGCTCAGGGCACGTACGGCGCACTGGAAGGAAACAAAGCCGTGCATGGCGAGTACAAGGTGCCCGGCGGCAAGCTGGTCGTCGTGGATCTGGACGTCGAGGACGGTGTCCTGCGCAACATGCGAGTCGCCGGGGACTTCTTCCTGGAGCCGGACGAAGCGATCCTCGCGATCAACACAGCCCTTGAGGGTTCACCCTCATCGACGGACGCTGCAGGGCTGGCCGCCCGGATCACGGCGGCGCTGCCGGAGTCGACCGTGATGCTCGGGCTGACAGCAGAGGGCGTCGGCATCGCCGTCCGGCGCGCTCTGGCCCACGCGACCGAGTGGAGCGACTACGACTGGCAGCTGGTGCACATGGAGCCGCAGGCACCGGCCCTGCACATGGCGCTGGACGAGGTGATCACCGCCGAGGTGGCCGCTGGGCGGCGAGCCCCGACCCTACGGGTATGGGAGTGGGCCTCGCCTTCCGTGGTGATCGGCAGCTTCCAGTCCCTGCGGAACGAGGTGGACCCCGAAGGGGCCGCGAAGCACGGGATGACCGTGGTACGCCGTATTTCCGGTGGTGGGGCCATGTTCGTAGAACCCATGAGTACGATCACGTACTCACTGTCCGTGCCGGAGTCCCTGGTCTCGGGCCTCTCCTTCGCGGACAGCTACGCCTACCTCGACGACTGGGTGCTCGGCGCGCTCGGCGACATGGGCATCAAGGCCTGGTACCAGCCCCTGAACGACATCGCCACCGAGGCCGGCAAGATTGCCGGTGCGGCCCAGAAGCGCATGGTCGGCCCTGATGGTGGCCCTGGAGCCGTCCTCCATCACGTGACGATGTCCTACGACATCGACGCCGACAAGATGCTCGAGGTGCTCCGTATCGGCAAGGAGAAGATGTCCGACAAGGGCACCAAGAGCGCCAAGAAGCGTGTCGACCCGCTCCGTCGGCAGACGGGCCTCGCGCGGGAGCAGGTCATCGGGAACATGGTCGCCTCTTTCCGTAACCGCTACGGGCTGACTGCCGGCGAAGTCACGGCGGAAGAGATGGCCCGCGCTGAGGAACTGGTGCGGACGAAGTTCGCGACCGAGGAGTGGACCGCGCGCGTGCCGTGAACGCCGCGTCCTGTCGGGTGCCGCCTCGCACCTGGCAGGGCGAGTAGGCCCTTGCCCATGATCACGCCGGGTCGTAGTGTCTTCCCCGTCCGACCTTCGTGGAGCCCGGCAACACGATCACCTACTCGCTGTCGGTGCCGGACGCGCTGGTCCAGGGCCTCTCGTTCCAGGACAGCTACGCCTACCTCGACGACTGGGTGCTGGGCGCGCTCGGCGAGACGGGGATCCGCGCCTGGTACCAGCCGCTGAACGACATCGCCACCGAGCAGGGCAAGATCGCGGGCGCCGCGCAGAAGCGCGTGGTCGGGCCCGGGGGCGGTCCCGGCGCCGTGCTGCACCACGTGACCATGTCGTACGACATCGACGCCGACAAGATGCTGGAGGTGCTCCGCATCGGGCGGGAGAAGATGTCCGACAAGGGCACCAGGAGCGCGAAGAAACGGGTGGATCCGCTGCGCCGGCAGACCGGTCTGCCGCGGGAGGCCGTGATCGACCGCATGATCACCTCCTTCGGCGGCCGCTACGGCCTCACCCAGGGGAAGGTGACCGACGAGGGGCTGGCCCGGGCCCGGGACCTGGCGCGCACCAAGTTCGGCTCCGCTGAGTGGACCGCGCGGGTGCCCTAGGCGTCACAGGTGTGCGTTGGGCGTCGGCGCGCCTCCACCAGTCCCGACTCGTAGGCGAAGACCACCAGCTGCGCCCGGTCCCGGGCGCCCAGCTTGGTCATCGCCCGGCTGATGTGCGTCTTGGCGGTCAGCGGGCTGATCACCATGTGGGCGGCGATCTCCTCGTTGCTCAGGCCGCGTGCGGCGAGCGCGGTGACCTCGCGTTCGCGGCGGGTGAGGCAGTCCAGACCGGGGGCGGTGGCCCGGTCCGGGGGACGGGCCACGAACTCGCCGATCAGGGTGCGGGTGACGGACGGGGAGAGCAGGGCCTCGCCGCTCGCCACCACCTCGATGGCCTGGAGCAGGTCGGCCGGTTCGGTGTCCTTGAGGAGGAAGCCGCTCGCGCCCGCCCGCAGCGCCTCGAAGACGTACTCGTCCAGGCCGTAGTTGGTGAGGATGACCACGCGTACGGCGGTGAGGGCGGGGTCGGAGACGATGCGGCGCGTGGCCTCGATGCCCGGCATCACGGGCATCTGGACGTCGACGAGCGCGATGTCGGGCACCTGCGCCCGCACCAGCGCCACCCCCTGCTCCCCGTCGGCGGCCTCGCCGACCACCTCGATGCCGTCCTCGGCGTCGAGGAGGGCCCGGAAGCCTGCCCGCATCAGCGCCTGGTCGTCGACGAGCACCACCCGCAGGACCTGCTCGCTCATCCCCGCTCCCCCAGCGGGAGCCGGGCCCGTACCGAGAACCCGCCCTCCGCGCGCGGGGCGGCGCGCAGGGTGCCGCCGAGGGCCGTGACGCGTTCGTCCATGCCGGTCAGGCCGGTGCCCGGCGCCGGCGGCCGGGCCGCGTCGCCGGCGCCGTCGTCCTCCACGTGTATCGTCAACTCCCCCTCCTTCTCGGTGCCGTGGTCGATCCGCACCGACACCTTCGCCGGTCCCGCGTGCCGTGCCGCGTTGGTGAGGGCCTCCTGGACGATGCGGTAGGCGGCCCGGTCGACGGCCTGCGGCAGCGGGCGCTCCTCACCGGTGACCGTCAGGTCGACGGCGAGCCCGGCCGCGCGCGCCCGTTCCACAAGGAGCGCCGGGGTGCCGGCCGGTTCGTCGGCGCGCAGCACCTGGAGGGCGGAGCGCAGCTCGCGCATCGCCTCGCCGCTCGCCTCCTGGATGGCCAGCAGCGCGGGCGGCACCTCCTCGCCCCGCTTGCGGGCGAGGTGGACGGCGACGCCCGCCTGGAGCTTGACGATGGAGATGCTGTGGGTGAGCGAGTCGTGCAACTCCCGGGCGATGCGCAGGCGTTCCTCGCCGGCCCGGCGCAGGGCCGCCTCCTCCCGGGTGCGCTCCGCCTCCAGGGCGCGCTGCTCGGTCTGGCGCAGGTACGCCTGCCAGTTGCGGTCGGCGAGCCCGGTCACCACCGCGCACAGGAACCAGCCGGCCAGCAGCCCGGCCCGCTCGGCGACGTCCTGGGTCCCGGGCCCGGTCGCCACGTATCCCGCCAGGAACACCGCGCCGCCGGCCGCCGCGACGCCCCGGTGGCCGACCCGGGCCGCGGTGTGCACGGCGGCCAGGACGGGCAGCGCGGACAGCGGTCCCGGGTGGGCGTGCACCACGTACGCCGTGCCGAGCACGGTGGCGACGGCCAGCACCGCGCGCGGGGCGGCGCGGTGGAAGGCGAGGGCCGCCGAGGCGAGGGCGATGAGCGCGTGGTCGAGGACGGTGGTGTCGTCGTCGAAGGCCGCGACGGTCACGCCGAGCGCGCCGACCACGACCGCGAGGATCGCGTCGGCGAGCCGGTCGCGACCGGTCCGCGTAGTCTGACGCCCACTCATGCCCGCACCTTAGACGGGACCGCCGACGGCCGCGTCGGCCCTGTGGACGGCTTTCGGACTACTCCCGGCGAAGTAGTGGCCGCCCGGAACGGGCTCCGGCGCCGCAGCGGGGACCGTATCCGGCCGTACGACGACCGCGGGCACCCCCACGCCGCACTCTGCTGTCCATGTCCACCACCTTCCGTCACACCGATCCCCTGCCCCCGAAAGCGGCCACCGGCCGCGTCGCGGAGCTCTACGAGCAGATGGCGCGGGACTTCGGCATCCCCGAACCCGCCCCCTTCGTGGCCCTCTCCTCCGCCCCCCCACGCTCCTCGCCCCCACGCTCCTCGCCCCCGCCTGGGCGCTGATGCGCGAGTCCCTGCTCGCCGGCCCCGGCGACCGGACCGGCAAGGAGGTCGCCGCCTTCGGGGTGTCGCAGACCAACGGGTGCCGGTTCTGCGTGGACGCGCACACGATGCTGCTGCACGCGACCGGCGACCACGACCTGGCCGAGCGGCTGGCCCGGGGCCGGGAGCCGGCAGACGGGCAGCACGCGCGCGTGCTCGACTGGGCGCGCCGCACCCGGATTCCGGGCGCCGCGCGGGAGCCGTACCCGTTCCAGCGGGAGGAGGCGCCCGGCTATCTGGGCACCGCGCTGGCCTTCCACTTCATCAACCGCATCGTGTCGGCCCTGGTGACCGAGAGGCTGCTCCCGGCCGACGCGCAGCGGCTGCGTGCGGTGCGGAGCCTGGCGGGCCGGTCGCTGTCCCGCACCGTGCGCCGCCCCGTCGTGTCCGGCGCGTCCCTGCCCCTGCTCGACGACCCCGGCCCCGGACCGGCGTGGGCGGCGCACACGCCGGTCGGCCCCGCGTACGCGGCACTGCGCACGGCCGCCACGGCGGGCGCCGGCCTCCTCGCGGCCGACGACCAGGCCCTCGTGCGCACGGTCGTGCGTGACTGGACGGGTCGCATCCGCCCTTCGACCCGGACCCGTTCCCCGACCGCCGGGAGAGGCCCGGCGCCCGGCTGGCGCTGCTGGCCGCGTTCGCGCCGTCCCGGATTTCCGAGGCGGACGTCGCGGCGTGGCGCCGGCCCGAGCACACCGACCACTGCCTGGTGCACCTCGTGGCGTACGGCGCGTTCGCCGCCGTGGACCGCGTCGAAAGCGCCCTGACCGCACCCACCGTGGAGGAGACCTCATGACCTTCGTCGCCAGCCAACACCGGGCCGAGGCCCGGACCGGCCCCGTCGGCGCCCACTGGGCGGGGCCCCGGACCCGGTACGACGCGGTGCCCGCCGGTGTGCACGACGCCCTGTTCGAGGCGGCGGGCATCGTCCCGGGCGACCGTGTGCTGGACGTCGGCTGCGGGGCGGGCGCCACGACCCGGATCGCGGCGCGGCTGGCCGCCCCCGGTCACGCGGTGGGCGTCGACGTCTCGGCGCCGCTGCTGGAGCGGGCCCGCGCGAGCACGGCCGCCGAAGGGATCGACAACGTCTCCTACGTGTGCGCCGACGCGCGGGGGCACCCCTTCCCCGCCGGCGGGTACGACGTGGTCGTCAGCCGGGGCGCGGTGATGCTCTTCGCCGGCCACGCCGTCGCCTTCCGCCGTCTCGCGCGGGCGCTGCGGCCGGGAGGCCGGCTCGCGTTCGTCTGCCCGCGGCCGCCGGGGCCGCGCCGGGAGGACCCGGAGCGCGTCCGGGAGGTCCTGGCCGGGTTCGCGGAGGTGACGGTCGAACCGGTCACCATGGAGGCGCCCTGGGGCCGGGACGTTCCGGGCACCACCGTCGAGTTCCTGCTGTCGCCGTTGCCCGGCGGCGCGCTGCCCGCCTCCCGGCTGGCCGGCCCGGAGGAGGTGCTGCTCCCGTTCGCCGCGGGCAGCAGGGCGCGGATGCGGGCGGGCGCGTGGCTGGTGACGGCCGTCCGGCCGTGACGCCACCGCCCGCCTCCGCCCGGCCCACCGATACGTCTGCGTCACCGCCCGGGCACGCACCGAGTTCGCCCTTCCGCCGCACAGGGACTCGTGTGACACTGGCGTCCCGTCCGCAGTGCGGACCCCCTCCGCACCATCCCCCACGAGAAGTGCGCCGTGCGTCCTCTTCCCCTGCCGTTCGCCCTGACCGCGCGTCTGGCGCCGGTCGCCGTGCTCGCCACGGCCGGCTGGGCGCTGTCGTCCGGGCCGGACACGACGTCGGCCGCCAAGGACGAGACGCCGCCCGACACCGCGAACCGGTCCGCCTCCGCCCCGGCGACCGAGGCGGTGACCCAGACGTACGCCGCCGCCCCGGCTCCCTGCGAGAGCCTGGCCGAGAAGACGGTCACCTCGCTGGTCCCGGGCGCCAAGGCGGCCGGCAAGGAGATCCCGTCGACGGACACCAAGGTCCGCCGCACCTGTTCATGGAACGCGCTCAAGGGCTACGACTACCGCTGGCTCGACGTCTCCTTCGAGGTGATGAAGTCGGACGAGGCGGCGCAGAAGTCGTACAAGGAGCGGGTCGCCGACCGGAGCGGCGGGGGCGCGGTGCCGGGGCTCGGCGACGAGGCCTACTCCGTCGTGAACCTCACCACCGAGGACGAGCAGCAGACACGCGAGGGCACCGTGCTGGTCCGCGCCTCCAACGCCCTGGTGATGATCACGTACAACGGCAGTGACTTCGAGTCGAAGAAGGCGCCGAGTACGGAGACGATCAACAAGGGGGCCATCAAGGCGGCCAAGGAGGCGGCGGCCGCCCTGGAGGACGGTCAGGGCTGAGCCGGGGCCCCCTTGCCCGGCCGGGTGGCGGGCAGCAGCATCAGCGCCAGGTACAGCACCATGGAGGTGCCGAGGCCCACCGCCCAGCCGTAGTCGGCCAGCGGTTCGAGGAAGGGCACCGGACGGCCGTCGACCAGCGGGTGGAAGTCGGCGCCGCCGATGGCCAGGACGCCGCCGGCGAGGAAGGCGACGACCGCCCGCCAGTTCCAGCCCCGGTCGTACCAGTAGCGTCCGCCCGTGCGGTACAGGTCGACGAGGTCGAGGCGGGCGCGGCGCAGCACCCAGTAGTCCGCGATGAGAATGCCGGCGACCGTGCCGAGCAGGCCGCCGACCAGGCCCAGCCAGGTGAAGATGTAGCCCTGCGGGTCCGAGTACAGCTTCCATGGGAAGATCAGCACGGCGAGGACGCAGGTGACGATCGCGCCGGCCCGGAAACTGACCTTGCGCGGCGCGACGTTGGAGAAGTCGAAGGCCGGTGAGACCAGGTTGGCCGCGATGTTCACCGACAGGGTCGCCACCAGGACGGTGACGAGGGCGAAGAGCAGCCCCACCACGTTGTCCGTCTTCGCGGCGAGCTTCACCGGGTCCCAGATCGGCTCCCCGTAGACCGCCTGCGAGCCGGAGGTGACCATCACGGAGAGGAAGGCGAACAAGGTCATCGTGGTCGGCAGGCCGAGGGCCTGGCCGCGCGTCTGGGCCTTCTGGCTCTTGCCGTAGCGGGTGAAGTCGGGGATGTTGAGGGACAGTGTGGACCAGAAGCCGATCATGCCCATGAGGGAGGGCCAGAAGAGCTTCCAGAAGTCGCCGCCCCAGCCCAGCCGCGACGGCTGCTCGAAGAGCGGACCGAAGCCGCCCGCCTTGTCGGCCATCCACCACAGCATCACGAAGGCGCCGACCAGGACGAAGGGCGCCGCCCAGTTCTCGAACCGGCGGATCGTCTCCATGCCCCGGTAGATGATGGCGACCTGGATCGCCCAGAAGATCGCGAACGACAGCCACATCGTCCAGGCGTAGCCGCCGAACGTCGCCGCGTTGGTCCAGCCGTCGCCGATCAGCTTGCCGGCCAGGAAGTAGATCGCCTCGCCGCCGATCCACGTCTGGATGCCGAACCAGCCGCACGCCACCAGCGCCCGCGCCACGGCGGGCAGGTTGGCGCCGCGGATGCCGAAGGAGGCGCGGGCGAACACCGGGAAGGGGATGCCGTACTTGGGTCCCGCGTGCCCGGTGAGCAGCATCGGGACGAGCACGATCACGTTGGCCAGGGCGATGGTGAGCACCGCCTGCTTCCAGTCCATGCCGACGGCGATCAGGCCGGAGGCGAGGGTCCAGGAGGCGGTGTTGTGGGCCATGCCGACCCACAGGGCGGAGAAGTTGTACGTGGTCCAGGTGCGCTTGGCGACGGGGACCGGCAGCAGGTCCTCGTTGGCGTAGGGGCCGCTCGGCGGTGGGGAGCCCGGGGCGAGCTCCACGCGCCCGTCGGGGAGGGTGACTTGGGCGGACGGCGGTATCGCCGTGGGCGCGGTGTCGGTCATGGGCAGGCCAATCGTGCGGTGGGACGGGAGAGGCCGTGCGTGCGGTGCCGAGGGGGGTGCGCGGGTGCGCCCTGGCCCCTCCCCCGAGGGGAGAGGGAGGGGGTCGGTCAGGCGTTGACGGCCGGGATGATCCGCGTGCCGTAGGCGTCGATCACGGACTCCTGCGCGTCGTGCATGTCGTACAGCGCGAACTGGTCGACGCCGAGGGCGCGCAGGGCCTTGAGCTTGTCGATGTGCTTCTCGGCCGGTCCGATCAGGCAGAACCTGTCGACGATCTCGTCCGGCACGAACCGGGTGTCCGGATTGCCGCTGCGCCCGTGGTGGGCGTAGTCGTAGCCCTCGCGGGCCTTGATGTAGTCGGTGAGTTCCTCGGGGACCGCGCCGGTGTGGGCCCCGTACTTGTCGACGAGGTCGGCGACGTGGTTGCCGACCATGCCGCCGAACCAGCGGCACTGCTCGCGCGCGTGGGCCAGCGCCTCGGGCGAGTCGTCGGCGGTGACGTAGGCCGGGGCGGCGACGCAGATCGTCACCTCGTCCGGGTCGCGTCCGGCGGCTACGGCGGCGTCCTTGACGGCCTTGACCATGTACTGGGTGAGGTAGAGGTCGGCGAGCTGGAGGATGAAGCCGTCGGCCTCCTCACCGGTCATCTTCAGGGCCTTCGGGCCGTACGCCGCCATCCACACGGGGACTTCGGCGCCCGGCTTGATCCAGGGGAAGCGGACGACGGTGCCGCCGCCGAGGTCGGCCTCCTCTCCCCTGCCCAGCGCCCGGATGACCTTGATGGCTTCGCTGATGCGGGCGAGGGTGTTGGGCTTGCGGCCGGCGACGCGCATCGCGGAGTCGCCGCGTCCGATGCCGCAGACGGTGCGGTTGCCGAACATGTCGTTGAGGGTGGCGAAGGTGGAGGCGGTCACCTCCCAGGTGCGGGTGCCCGGGTTGGTGACCATCGGGCCGACCTTGAGTTCCGAGGTCTGGGCCAGGATCTGGCTGTAGATCACGAACGGTTCCTGCCACAGCACGGCGGAGTCGAAGGTCCAGCCGTAGCGGAAGCCGTTGTGCTCCGCCCGTTTCATCAGGTCGACGACGCGGGAGGCGGGCGGGTCGGTCTGCAGGACGAGTCCGAAGTCCATGGGCACCGCTCCTAGTTCAGGTACTGACAGGTGGCGCGCGGGGTGTAGACGCCGTGGCCCTTGCGCCCGGTGTACTCCCGCTCGGTGACGACCGGCACGCCGCGCGAGAGCACGGTCTCCACCCGGCCGGTGATCCGCTTGCCCTCGTACGCCGAGTAGTCGACGTTCATGTGGTGGGTCTCGGCGGAGATGACCTGCTCGGCGTGCGGGTCGTAGACGACCACGTCGGCGTCGGCGCCGGGCGCGATGGTGCCCTTCTTCGGATACAGGCCGAACATACGGGCCGGGGTGGCGCAGGCGATCTCGATCCAGCGGCGGCGGCTGATGTGTCCGTCGACGACGGCCTGGTGGAGCAGGTCCATGCGGTTCTCGACGCCCGGCATGCCGTTGGGGATCTTGGAGAAGTCGCCGCGGCCCAGTTCCTTCTGGCCGGTGAAGCAGAAGGGGCAGTGGTCGGTGGAGACCACTTGGAGGTCGTTGGTCCGCAGGCCCCGCCACAGGGCGGCCTGGTGCTCCTTCGGCCTGAGCGGGGTGCTGCACACGTACTTGGCGCCCTCGAAGCCGGGCTCGGCGAGGTTGTCGGTGGACAGGAAGAGGTACTGGGGGCAGGTCTCGCCGAAGACGGGCAGCCCCTCGTCGCGGGCGCGGGTCAGCTCCGCCACCGCCTCCGTCGCGGAGACGTGCACGACGTACAGGGGCGCGCCGGCGACCTGGGCGAGCTTGATGGCGCGGTGGGTCGCCTCGGCCTCCAGGAGCGCCTTGCGGACCTCGCCGTGGTAGCGCGGGTCGGTTTCTCCGCGGGCGAGGGCCTGCTCCACGAGTACGTCGATCGCGATGCCGTTCTCGGCGTGCATCATGATCAGTCCGCCGTTCTCGGCGGCGCGCTGCATGGCCCGCAGGATCTGGCCGTCGTCGGAGTAGAAGACGCCGGGGTAGGCCATGAACTGCTTGAACGAGGTCACCCCTTCCTCCACCAGCAGGTCCATCTCCTTGAGCGTCTTCTCGTTGACGTCGGAGACGATCATGTGGAAGGCGTAGTCGATCGCGCAGTTGCCCTCGGCCTTGGCGTGCCAGGCGTCCAGGCCGGAGCGCAGCGAGTGCCCGACGCTCTGGATGGCGAAGTCGACGATCGTGGTCGTACCGCCCCAGGCGGCGGCCCGGGTACCGGTCTCGAAGGTGTCGGCGGCGTAGGTGCCGCCGAAGGGCATCTCCATGTGGGTGTGGCCGTCGACACCGCCCGGGACGACGTACTTGCCGCTCGCGTCGATGACCCTCTCGGCCGTGAAGGCCCGGGCGGCCGGGGTTCCGGTGGCGGCGAGGGCGGCGATGCGGCCGTCCTCGATCAGGACGTCGGCGTGGATCTCGTCGGACGCGGTGACGACGAGGCCACCGCGGATGACGGTACGGCTGCTCATGCTGCTTTTCCCTCCTGTCGGGACCCCGCCCGGTCAGGGCGCGGTCAGCGGGGAGTACGCGCCGGGCGCGCGGTCGCGGTAGAACTGCCAGCGGTCGCGGACCTCGCGCAGCTTGCCCATGTCGAGGTCGCGGACGACGAGCTCGGTCTCCTTGTCACTCGCGACCTCGCCGACGAACTGCGCCTCGGGGTCGACGAAGTACGAGGTGCCGTAGAAGTCGTTGTCGCCGTACTCCTCGACGCCGACGCGGTTGATGGCGCCGACGAAGTACTCGTTGGCGACGGCCGCCGCGGGCTGCTCCAGCTGCCACAGGTAGCCGGACAGGCCGCGTGAGGTGGCCGACGGATTGAAGACGATCTCGGCGCCTTCCAGACCCAGCGCCCGCCAGCCCTCCGGGAAGTGCCGGTCGTAGCAGATGTAGACGCCGACCTTGCCGACGGCCGTGTCGAAGACCGGCCAGCCGGAGTTCCCGGGGCGGAAGTAGAACTTCTCCCAGAAGCCGCGCACCTGCGGGATGTGCGTCTTGCGGTACTTGCCGAGGTAGGAGCCGTCGGCGTCGATGACGGCGGCGGTGTTGTAGAGGACGCCGGGCTGCTCCTCCTCGTACATCGGGAGGACCAGGACGAGGCCGTGCTCGCGGGCGAGCCGCTGGAAGCGCTCGACGATCGGGCCGTCCGGGACGCGTTCGGCGTAGGCGTAGAACTCGGGGTCCTGGACCTGGCAGAAGTACGGCCCGTAGAACAGCTCCTGGAAGCAGAGGACTTGCGCCCCTTGCGCGGCGGCGTCGCGCACCGCCTGCTCGTGGACCTGGATCATGGATTCCTTGTCGCCCGTCCAGGCGGTCTGGAAGAGCGCGGCACGGATCACTCGGCTCATCTTCGGCCTCCACTCGCTCGGTGTGGCGCTCGGTGTACGGCGAGACTAGGGGCGGCGGGCGGCCGGACTGAGTGGCACGGTGTCACGTCTGTCGAGGTCGGGCATTGCACGGTGTCACCCCTGTTGGGCGTCGTGGGCGAGGAGCGCGATGTGTACGGAGGCGGCCTGCTCGAAGTCGTCGAGGTCGATGCCGAGCCGGCTCTGTATCGCTTCCAGGCGGCGGTAGAGGGCGGGGCGGGAGACGTGGTGGAGCTGGGCGGTGCGGGACTTGTTGCGTCCGGTTGCGAGGTAGGTGCGCAGGACGGCGAGCAGGTCCTCGTCGGGGCCGGAGAGCAGCCCGTCCAGCTCGCGTTCGGCGAAGGACTGCACGTGCGGGTCGTCGCGCAGCAGCCGTACCAGTCCGCGCAGGTGGACGTCGCGCAGCCGTACGACGGGCGGCGGGTCGAGGCCGGGCGCCGACTCGGCGACGGCGTCGGCGACGTGCCGGGCCTCGCGCAGACCGGCGGGCACGTCGTCCCAAGTCCGGGAGTCGGCCGCCGCGACCACGGCGCGGGAGGACTCCGGCTCGGAGCGCAGCCGGGCGGCGAGGTGGGCGGTGAGTGCCCTGGCGTCCTGGTCGGGGGCGAGACTGAGCAGGACGGCGACACGGTCGTCGTCGAGCCCGGCGGCGATCCCCGCCAGGCCGACCAGCCGCAGTACGCGGTCCAGGCGGGCGGGCTCACCGCCGCGTACGACCAGCGGGACGAAGATCCGCCGGTTGACCGGCAGCCCGGCGGCCCGCGCCCGGGGCAGCAGTTGACGTGCCGGTACGGCGCCGGTGACCAGGTCGGTGAGCAGGCTCCGCGCGGACTGCTCCGCCCAGGAGTCCCAGGAGCCGCCGGAGTTCTGGGCGTAGGTGCCGTGGCCGGCGAGCATGCGGTACAGAACCAGGGCCTCGGCGGCGCGGTCGGCGAGCAGGCGCCCGGCGGCCCTCTCGCCCCGGTAGCCGCACAGCACCAGCCGGCCCCAGCGTTGCCCGCGGCAGCTCAGCTCGGCGCGGATCCAGCCGTCGGCCGACCCGGCACCGGCCTGGCGGGCGATGCGCTCCCAGTCCCGCAGCACGTCGTCGACGGCCGCCCGCTCCCCCGCCGTGGCGAGGACGCGGTGGGCGAGGTTGGTGACGACGACGGGGCAGCCGCCGTGCCGGGCCACCTCGTCGAGCAGGCGCTGCACGGGGGCACCGGCGGTGATCAGACCGGTCAGTTCGGTGCGTACGGCCTCGGAGAGGCTGACCGCGGCGAACTTGCGCCGCAGCAGCCGGGACTGGACCTCCTCGGTGAGTTCGGCGAAGGGGAAGGGCCGGTGCAGGACGACCATGGGCAGTCCGCACCGCTCGGCCGCCGCGCGCATCCCGTCGGGCGGGGCGGGGAAGGCCCGGCCGAGGCCCAGCACGACGGCCGAGGCCTCGGCGCGGTGCAGGGAGCGGACGTACTCGCCCTGCTTGTCCTCGTCGCCGGCGAGCAGCACCCCGGTGGTGAGGACCATCTCGCCGCCGCTGAGCATCACGCCGACGTCGGCGGCCTCGGCGACGTGCACCCAGCGCACGGGCCGGTCGAGCCGGTGGGCGCCGGCCACCACCTCGGGCTGCCCGGCGAGCACCCGCTCCAGCCCGAGGACCTGGCGGACCGACAGGGCGGGTTCCCAGTGCTGCCGGCCCTGGTCCCAGGTGGTGGTCATGGCGGCGCCTCCTCGGCTCGGGACGCGGCTTTCGGGTGTGGTGCGGGGCGCGTTGGTCAATCGCCCTACGGGCGCGCGGGTCAGAGAGCGTGCAGGGCGCGTTCGAGGATCGCCGCGCCCTCCTCGGCCTCCGCGACGGTGAGGGACAGCGGCGGGGCGACGCGCAGGACGCTGGTGCTGTGGCCGCCGCCCTTGCCGACGAGCAGCCCGCCCGCGCGGGCCTCCTCCAGGACGGCGGACGCCGCGTCGGGGGCGGCCTCGTCGGTGCCGGGCCGGGTCAGCTCGACGCCGATCATCAGCCCGCGTCCGCGCACCTCCCGTACGTGCGGCACCTGGGCGGCGACGGCCCGCAGCCGTTCGATGAGCAGTCCGCCGACGCGCCGGGCGTTGCCCTGGAGGTCGTGCTCCAGGAGGTGGTTGAGGTTGGCGAGGCCCGCGGCCATGGTGACCTGGGTGCCGCCGAAGGTGGAGATGCTGTTGGCGTCGAGGCAGTTCATGATCTCGGCGCGGGCGATGACGCCGCCGACCGACATGCCGTTGCCGATGCCCTTGGCGAAGGTCACGATGTCGGGCGGGCCGCTGCGTGCGTGGGCCTGCCAGCCCCAGAAGTGCTCCCCGGTGCGGCCCCAGCCGGTCTGCACCTCGTCGGCGATCCACAGGATGCCCCGCTCGTGCAGCACCTCGCGGAAGGCCGCGTAGAGGCCGTCCGGCGGGGAGGTGAAGCCGCCGACGCCCTGGACGGGTTCGGCGATCAGCGCGGCGGGCGGGCGGGTGTGGCCGAGGACGTCCAACAGGTCGGCGACGCAGGCGTCGATGAAGTCCCGGTCGTCGAGGTGGGCGTAGGGCCCGCGGGTGCGGACGCCGCCGTGGACGTAGAGCGTCTGGAGCGGGGAGAGGGAGGTCGGGGACCAGCTTCGGTTGCCGGTGATGCCGACGGAGCTGAAGCTGCGGCCGTGGTAGCTGTTGCGCATCGCCAGGATCGTGTTGCTGCGCCGGTGGGCGGTGGCGAGCAGCAGGGCGGTGTCGTTGGCCTCGGTGCCGGAGGTGGTGAAGAAGACGCGGGCGTCCGGGATGCCGGAGACGTGGGCGATCCGCTCGGCGAGTTCGACCATGGGCCGGTTGAGGTACAGGGTCGAGGAGTGGATGATCCGCCCGGCCTGCTCGCCGACCGCCTTGGTCACCTCGGGCAGGGCGTGCGCGGTCATCGTGGTGAGGATGCCGCCGAAGAAGTCGAGGTACTTGTTGCCGGCGGAGTCCCAGACGTGCCGGCCCTCGCCGTGGGTGATCTCCAGCGGGTCCTCGTAGTAGAGGGCGAGCCAGTCGGGCAGGACGGAGCGGTGCCGGGCGTAGAGGTCCTTGGTCACGGCTGCACCAGCCCTTCGTAGGCGTCGGGGCGGCGGTCGCGGTAGAAGGCCCACTGCTGCCGCACCTGCTCGATGAGGTCGAAGTCCAGGTCGCGGACGACGAGTTCCTCCTTGGTGTCGCTGGCGACGTCGCCGACGAACTGGCCGCGCGGGTCGACGAAGTACGACGTGCCGTAGAAGTCGTTGTCGCCGTACTCCTCCTGCCCGACCCGGTTGATCGCGGCGACGAAGTACTCGTTGGCGACGGCCGCCGCGGGCTGCTCGAGCCGCCACAGGTGGGCGGAGAGGCCGCGGTGGGTGGCGGAGGGGTTGTAGACGAGCTGGGCGCCGCCGAGGCCGAGTTGGCGCCAGCCCTCCGGGAAGTGCCGGTCGTAGCAGATGTAGACGCCGACCTTGCCCACGGCGGTGTCGAAGACGGGCCAGCCGAGATTGCCGGGACGGAAGTAGAACTTCTCCCAGAAGCCCTTGACCTGCGGGATGTGGTGCTTGCGGTACGTGCCGAGGACGGTTCCGTCGGCGTCGATCACGGCCGCGGTGTTGTAGTAGAAGCCCGACTGTTCGACCTCGAAGACGGGGACGACGATCACCATGCCGGTCTCGCGGGCGAGCGCCTGCATGCGGCGGGTGGTCGGGCCGTCGGGCACGGGCTCGGCCCAGCGGTAGTGCTCGGGGTCCTGGACCTGGCAGAAGTAGGGGGCGTTGAAGACTTCCTGGAAGCCGATGACCCGGGCGCCCCGCCGGGCGGCCTCGCGGGCGTGCTCCTCGTGTTTCGCCACCATGGACTCGGTGTCGCCGGTCCAGGTGGCCTGGACCAGAGCGGCGCGTACGACGTTGGCCATGAGCTGCTCCTTCGACACGACGTCAGAGCCTCTACGCCCGTAGAGCAGGCCGTAGAGGGACGAACGTAAGCCTGGCCGGAGGGGCTTGCCAAGACCATCGTCGTCAAGGCGCGGTGTCGATCGCGTTTCGCACTCCTGTGGGTGAGTGCGGGAGCCCTCAGGCCGCCGCTGCGGGCTCGCACCTCCCGACCAGGTCGTCCATGGACAGCCCCAGCGCGCCGGCCAGCGCCGCCACCGTGAAGAACGCGGGCGTGGGCGCCCGGCCGGTCTCGATCTTGCGCAGGGTCTCGGCGGAGACGCCGGCCACGGCGGCGACCTCCGTCATGCTCCGTTCGCCGCGGGCCGCGCGGAGCAGGCGGCCGAGCTGTTCGCCGCGCTCGCGCTCTTCGGGGGTCAGGGGGGTGCGCACCATGCCGTCATTCTAATACCGGTGCCGCGCGACCGCCCCAATTCAAATACCGGTATAGTAATTGGCATGGTGGAACTGAAGACAGACACATCGATCGACGCCATGCACGCGGCCGGCCAGGTCGTCGCGCGCGCCCTGACCGCCGTACGGAAGGCGGCGGACGTGGGCGTGTCCCTGCTGGAGCTGGACGCGGTGGCGCACGAGGTGCTGCGGGAGGCGGGTGCCGGGTCACCGTTCCTCGGCTACCGTCCCTCCTTCGCGCCGACGCCCTTTCCCGGTGTCATCTGCGCGTCGGTGAACGACGCGATCGTGCACGGCATCCCCGACGGCTACCGGCTGCGCGACGGCGACCTCGTCTCCATCGACTGCGGGGCGACGCTGGACGGCTGGGCCGGCGACTCGGCGGTCAGCTTCATCGTGGGCGCCCCGCGCGCGGCGGACGTGACACTGATCGAGACCGCCGAGCGCGCCCTCGCGGCGGGCATCGGGGCGGCCGTCGTCGGCAACCGCGTCGGCGACATCGCGCACGCCATCGGCACGGTCTGCCGGTCGGCGGGCTACGGCATCATGGAGGACTTCGGCGGCCACGGCATCGGCCGGCACATGCACGAGGACCCGGGGGTGCCCAACGAGGGCCGGCCGGGGCGCGGGCTCCCCCTGCGGCACGGCATGGTCATCGCCATCGAGCCGATGCTGATCAGCAGCGGCCGGGACGACTACCACCCGGCCCCGGACGGCTGGACCCTGCGCACCAACGACGGATCGCGGGCGGCCCACGTGGAGCACACGGTGGCGATCACGGACAGCGGCCCCCGCGTGCTGACGTCCCGGGACGGCCTCTGACGACGCCGTGGGCCGGGCGCCGCGAGGACCCCACGAGGGCCAGGGGCGGAAGCGGCCCCCTGGCCCCCGGCGCGGGGCGCAGCACCGTGGCCCCGGTGAGGGGCGCAGCACCGGGGGCTCGGCGTGGGACCCAGCACCGTGCCTCCGATGCGGGACGCGCACCATGGCCGGGGCAGGGCGCAGCACCGTGCCTCCGATGCGGGACGCGCACCATGGCCGGGGCACGGCGCAGCACCGTGCCTCCGATGCGGGACGCGCACCATGGCCGGGGCAGGGCGCAGCCTCGTGGGCCAGCAGGAGACCCGCCCACGGGGCGGTACGGGACGCAGCGCCACGCCCCGACCCACGCGTCCTCCCGAAACGCGACACAGCACCACGACCGGGGCGGGGCCCGACACCACGACCAACAGCAGACCCGACCCCACGGCCGAAACCGGACGCAACACCGCGCCCCAGCAGAAGACGCGCCCACGGACCCAACACAGCACCCAGCACCGCACCCCCGACACACGCCCCAGCCCTCGAAGCGCAACACACCACGGCCCAGGCGGGAGCCGGCGCCGTTGCCCCGAGGGGGACGACCGGATGCCCCGGCGCGAGACGGACTCGTACCCCCGCGCGGGACAGCCACGTCAGCCCGGGAGGGATGATCCCCGCGCCCCGGCGCAAGACGGACGCCACCGCCCAGGACCAGACGAGCCCCGCGACCCGGCACACCGCGTCCGCCGCCCCGCACCGGGCGCCCGCAGCCCCCGCACGCCACGCCTCGTGCCCGGCGGCGCGGCGCTCCGCCCGCCCGGGTTGCCGGACATGCCCGCCGGAGCAGAACGTGTCATGTTGGGCATGACCGCGCCCCGACCGGGTTACCCGGCCCCGGCACGTCGACAGCGATGCAGCGGAGGTCCGTACACGATGACCAGCGGCTACATGGGCCCGGAGGGCGACCCGTTCGCGGAATTCCTGGCACGCTTCTTCGGCGGGCCCAGGCCGAGGCAGATCGACATCGGCCGGCTGCTCAGCCAGCCCGCCCGGGAGCTGGTGCGCGGGGCCGCGCAGTACGCCGCCGAGCACGGCAGCCGGGACCTGGACACCGAGCACCTGCTGCGGGCGGCGCTCTCCACCGAACCGACCCGGGGCCTGCTCAGCCGCGCCGGCGCCGACCCGGACTCGCTGGCGTCGCAGATCGACGAGCGCAGCGGCCCGGTGCAGCACCCGCCGGGCGAGGTGCCGCCGCCCACCTCGCTGTCCCTGACCCCGGCCGTCAAGCGCGCCCTGCTGGACGCGCACGAGCTGGCCCGGTCGACCGGCACCGGCTACATCGGTCCGGAGCACGTGCTCAGCGCCCTGGCCGCCAACCCGGACTCGGCCGCCGGGCACATCCTGAACGCGGCCCGGTTCGCACCGTCGTCTGGTCTGCCGACGGAGACGCCGGACGCGGCGAAGGGCCGCACCGAGGGGCCGCAGGCCACCAACACCCCGACCCTCGACAAGTACGGCCGCGACCTCACCGACCTGGCACAGCAGGGCCGGATCGACCCGGTGATCGGGCGCGAGGACGAGATCGAGCAGACCGTCGAGGTGCTCTCCCGGCGCGGCAAGAACAACCCGGTGCTGATCGGTGACGCGGGCGTCGGCAAGACCGCCGTCGTCGAGGGGCTGGCCCAGCGCATCACCGACGGCGACGTCCCCGACGTGCTGATCGGGCGCCGGGTGGTCGCCCTGGACCTGACCGGCGTGGTCGCCGGCACCCGCTACCGGGGTGACTTCGAGGAGCGGATGAACAACATCGTGGGCGAGATCCGCGCCCACTCCGACCAGCTGATCATCTTCATCGACGAGCTGCACACCGTCGTCGGCGCGGGCGGTGGCGGCGAGAGCGGCTCGATGGACGCCGGGAACATCCTCAAGCCGGCCCTGGCCCGCGGCGAGCTGCACATCGTGGGCGCCACCACGCTGGAGGAGTACCGCCGGATCGAGAAGGACGCGGCCCTCGCCCGCCGCTTCCAGCCGATCCTGGTCCCGGAGCCCACGACCGCGGACGCCATCGAGATCCTGCGCGGCCTGCGCGACCGCTATGAGGCCCACCACCAGGTCCGCTACACCGACGAGGCGCTGGTGGCGGCCGTGGAGATGTCCGACCGCTACCTCACCGACCGCCGGCTCCCGGACAAGGCCATCGACCTGATCGACCAGGCCGGCGCCCGGGTGCGGCTGCGGGCGCGCACCAAGGGAACCGACGTACGGGCCATGGAGCGCGAGGTCGACCAGCTCATCCGGGACAAGGACCAGGCGGTCGCGGACGAGCAGTACGAGCAGGCGACGCAGCTGCGCGACCGGATCGTCGAGCTGAAGCAGCGGATCACCGAGGCCGACGGCGGTGGCGAGGCCGACGAGGGCCTGAACCTGGTGGTCGGCACCGAGTCCATCGCCGAGGTGGTGTCCCGGCAGACCGGCATCCCGGTGAGCAGCCTCACCCAGGAGGAGAAGGACCGGCTGCTGGGCCTGGAGTCCCACCTGCACGAGCGGGTGGTCGGCCAGGACGAGGCCGTACGGGTCGTCTCCGACGCCGTACTGCGCTCCCGCGCCGGTCTCTCCAGCGCCGACCGGCCCATCGGCAGCTTCCTCTTCCTCGGCCCGACCGGCGTCGGCAAGACCGAACTGGCACGGGCGCTGGCCGAGGCCCTGTTCGGCAGCGAGGACCGGATGGTCCGGCTCGACATGAGCGAGTACCAGGAGCGGCACACGGTCAGCCGCCTGGTCGGCGCCCCGCCCGGTTACGTCGGGCACGAGGAGGCCGGTCAGCTCACCGAGGTGGTGCGCCGGCACCCGTACTCGCTGCTCCTGCTGGACGAAGTGGAGAAGGCCCACCCGGACGTCTTCAACATCCTGCTCCAGGTGCTGGACGACGGCCGGCTGACCGACTCGCAGGGCCGCACGGTGGACTTCAGCAACACGGTCGTCGTGATGACCAGCAACCTGGGCTCCGACGTGATCACCCGGCGCGGCGCCGGCATCGGCTTCGGCGCCGGCGGCTCGGAGGCGGACGAGGAGGCCCGGCGCGAGCAGGTGCTGCGCCCACTGCGCGAGCACTTCCGCCCCGAGTTCCTCAACCGCATCGACGAGATCGTCGTGTTCCGCCAGCTCAGCGGCGAGCAGCTGCGGCAGATCACCAGCCTGCTGCTGGAGGAGACCCGGCGCATGGTGCACGCGCAGGGCGTCACGGTCGACTTCACCGACGCGGCCGTGGACTGGATCGCCGAGCGCGGCTACCAGCCCGAGTACGGCGCGCGGCCACTGCGCCGCACCATCCAGCGCGAGGTCGACAACCAGCTGTCCCGGCTGCTCCTCGACGGCCGCATCGCGGAGGGCGGCCGGGTGACGGTCGATGTCGAGGACGGGCGGCTGGCGTTCCGCACGCCGCAGCAGCCCGTCCCCGAACTGTGAGCCCTAGCGCACCGGCCTGACGACCATCGCCGAGCCGCCGCCGCGTCGTTCCTTCTCGGCGGCGGCCAGCCACTTGCCGTTCGGCAGCCGCTGCACGCCGGTCGCCGCGCCGATCTCCGGGTTGCGCTTGAAGGAGTGCCCGATGGCCTCCAGTTCCTCCCGCAGGCCACTGTCGTAGAGCCCGGGTTCGAGTTCCGTCTGCGCGGCGTTGCGCTGGCTGGCGCGCGGGGCGGCGATCGCGTCGACGAGCGGGAGGCCGCGGTCGATGACGCCGGTGAGGGTCTGGAGCACGGTGGTGATGATGGTGGCGCCGCCGGGCGAACCGACGGCCACGACCGGCTTGTGGTGCTGGTCCAGCACGATCGTCGGCGCGATGGAGGAGCGCGGGCGCTTTCCGGGACCGGGCAGGTTCGGGTCGTGGACGGCCGGGTTGGCGGGGGCGAAGGAGAAGTCGGTCAGCTCGTTGTTGAGCAGGAAGCCCCGGCCGGGCACGGTGATGCCACTGCCGCCGGTCTGCTCGATGGTGAGCGTGTAGGCGACGACGTTCCCCCACTTGTCGGCCACGGTCAGGTGCGTGGTGCTCTCGCCCTCGTACGTCGTCGGCGCCGCCGTACCGCCGTCCGCGCAGGGGGCGGGGTCGCGGGGGTCGCCGGGCGCGAGGGGGCTGGTGAGGACCGCGTCGTCCTTGACCAGGCACTCGCGCGAGTCGGCGTACCGCTGCGACAGCAGCTCCTTCGTCGGTACGTCCTCGAAGGCCGGGTCGCCGACCCAGCGGCCGCGGTCGGCGAAGGCGATGCGGCTGGCCTCGATGAAGCGGTGCAGGTAGCGGGCCTTGCTCGCCTGGGAGAGGTCGGTGCGCTCCAGGATGTTGAGGGCCTCTCCGACCGTGGTGCCGCCGGAGGAGGAGGGGGCGATGGAGTAGACGTTCAGGCCGCGGTACGAGGTGCGCGTGGGCGCCTGGAGTTCGGTCTCGTAGGCCGCGAGGTCCTCGGCGGTGAGGTCGCCGGGGCGGGCGTTCCAGCCGGAGTCGGGGTCCACGGGCGGTTCGCCCACGGTGTCGACGATGTCCTCGCCGAGTTCGCCGTGGTAGATCGCGTCGACGCCCTCGCGGGCCAGCTCCTTGTACGTGCGTGCCAGGTCCGGGTTCTTGAACGTTGAGCCGACGACGGGGAGTTCGCCGCCGGGGAGGAAAAGTTCGGCGGTGTCCGGGAAGTAGCGGAACCGCTGCTCGTTGGCGGCGGTCTGGGAGCGGAAGGTCTCGTCGACGGTGAAGCCGTGCCGGGCCAGGCGCTCGGCGGGCTTGAGTACCGAGGACAGCTTCCGGCTGCCCCACTTGTCCAGAGCGGTCTGCCAGGTGGCGGGCGTGCCCGGGGTGCCGACGGCGAGGCCGCTGCTGACGGCGTCGGCGAAGGGGATGGGCTCGCCGTTCTCCGTGAAGAGGTCCTCGTCGGCGCTCAGCGGCGCGGTCTCGCGGCCGTCGATCGTGCGTACGGTACGGGACTCGGCGTCGTAGTAGACGAAGTACCCGCCCCCGCCGATGCCGGCGGAGTAGGGCTCGGTGACGCCGAGGGCGGCCGCGGTGGCCACGGCCGCGTCGACGGCGTTGCCGCCCTTGCGCAGCACCTCGATCCCGGCGGCGGAGGCGTCCGGATCGACGCTGGCGACCGCGCCGCCGTACCCGACGGCGACCGGGGTCTTGGGGACGGCGGGACTGCTCTGCGCGGCGGGTGGCGCAGCCGCCCCCACCGACACCACGGCGGCCGAGACCGCCAGGACCGTCAGATTCCGTGCGACAGGGCGACGCAGCATCCGCACCTCCAGGGAAAGGCCGTCCGGGCAGCTTAGTTGAACGTCATGGTCGCGTCAGGAACGCCTGGAGAACGCATACGAGACGGTCCCGCCGCGGCCCGTCGAACACCGGTACGCCGACGCCCGCTAGCATGCGCGCCCATGACTGACGACGTACGCAACATCGTCCTGGGCGTGGTCGCGGCGGGCATCAGTGCCGCGCTGGGCTGGCTGGCCCGCACCTACCTGTGGAAGCGCAGACTCCGGCGCAAGCAGGCGTTCTTCGGGCTGCCGGACAGCTCCGAGTCGCTGCTCGTCGTCAACCGTGACCCGGCCGCCACCGAGCCGGCGGTCCACCGCTTCGACGTCTTCGCACTGCTGGAGCTGGCCGCCCTGATCAAGGACTGCGGTGCCCATACGCAGGTGGTGACCCAGGACATGGTCCACCAGGGCTTCGGCGAACGCACGGAGTTCTGCGTGGGCGGGCCCGGGTCGAACCGCCGGATGGCGGCCCACATGGCGGCCATGCTGCCCGGGGTGCGGGTCAACGTCGACCCCGAACCCGGTCCGGACCGCGGCGCCTTCCAGATCGGCGCCGAGCGCTACCGCATGGACCCGGGCATCACCGAGTACGTCCTGCTGGCCCGGCTGACGGCCGGGGACCGGCGCGAGGCGCGGCCCGCGTTCCTGTTCTGCGGGCAGCGAGCCATCACCAACCAGGCCGCCACCCGCTACCTGGCACGGCACCACGAGAAGCTGGCGCGCAAGCACGGCACCAACTCCTTCGTACTGCTGCTGAAGGTGGTCAACTCTCAGGCCTACGGCCCGGACGTCGTCGAACTCGTCGGAGACGTGACCCGGGCGGCGACGAGCCCCCTGCCGGCGCCGGCACAGACGCAGGCGACCCGCAATTCCCACCGGGCTTCCTGAGCCCGGTGTGCAGCTGACCTTCTCCTCGGCCGCGGACGCGCCGTCGCGGTGTCCGTTGCGCCGCGCGAGCAGTGATCTCCGGCTGCACCTTGCGTGTGCCCCTGTGCGTTCGTGTGTGGCCCGACGACCGCAACATACCGGGAAGGAAGGCACCTTTGCCGACGACACGCACCTTCCGGGCAATAGCCCTATTTACGGCAGATCACGCTTCCGCGACTTCGCCGTACAGCTGCGAGAGTTCGGGAGCGCCGTCCGCCGCCCAGGCGCGACCGGAGGCCACCACGTCGAACTCCCGGCCGGAAGCCAGCCGGACGACGGGCTGGCCGTCGGGCCGGATGGACCAGGCGGCACCCGGCACGGTGCGCACGATCACGGTGCCGAGGTACAGACCGGCGTCGTTGCCGAGCCAGTCCAGGATCTCGGCGTCGCCGCGCCACCGGGGCAGCATCTGGTCGAGACGCTCCAAGGAGACCTCGGAGTCGTCGAGTCGGACCCCCTCCCGCAGCGCCTGCGAGCGCAGCAGGTCGCAGTCGGCGAGCAGGTCGCCGATCCCCTCGGCGTCGTGAACCCGGGGATCTTCACGCCGTCTGCCGAGGAAGGGGATGTTCATACCTCCAGATTGTCATTCGTGCCCCGGTGCGCACCACAGGGCGCGCGGAAACGACGGGCGGCGGGCGTGGCGGGTGGCTACACCTCCAGGTCCACCACGACCGGTGCGTGGTCCGAGGCGCCCTTCCCCTTGCGCTCCTCCCGGTCGACGTAGGAGTCGGTGACGGCCTTGGCGAAGGGCTCGTTTCCGTAGACCAGGTCGATGCGCATGCCTCTGTTCTTGGGGAAGCAGAGCTGGCGGTAGTCCCAGTAGGTGAAGGGGTGGTCGTACTTCAGCGGGCGCGGCACCACGTCGGACAGGCCGGCACCGCGCAGGGAGGCGAGGGCGGCGCGCTCGGCGGGGGTGACGTGGGTGGAGCCCTCGAAGGCGGCGCGGTCGTAGACGTCGTCGTCCGTCGGCGCGACGTTGTAGTCCCCCATCACGGCGAACGGGCGGCTGCCGGCCGCGTCACCCTCGACGGCGGCGCGCAGCGCCTCGAGCCACTGGAGCTTGTAGGCGTAGTGCGCGTGCTCCACCTCGCGGCCGTTGGGCACGTACACCGACCAGACGCGGACCGGGCCGCAGGTGGCGGAGATCGCGCGGGGCTCCTGCGCGTCCTCGTAGCCGGGGTCGCCGGGCAGGCCCTTGACGACGTCCTCCAGGCCGACGCGGGAGAGGACCGCCACGCCGTTCCACCGGCCGGTGGCGTGCACCGCCGCCTCGTAGCCCTTCTCGCGCAGCTCGTCGAAGGGGAACTGCTCCTCGGCGACCTTGGCCTCCTGGAGGCACAGCACGTCGGTGCCGCTGCTCTCCAGCCAGGCGAGGAGCCTCGGCAGGCGGGCGGTGATCGAGTTGACGTTCCAGGTCGCGATGCGCATGTCCCACAACCTACCGGGCGGGACTGACAACGCGGCTCCGGTCCCGGGCCGGCCCGGGCGTCGGTGTTCTCACACCGGAGTGCTCACACCCGCGCGCTGTCCCCGGGGGCCAGCCGCAGGTGCTGCGCGCCGCCCAGCTCGCCGATCTGGCGGTCGTAAACCGGGCGGGCCAGGTCGGTGAGGAGCGCGTCGTGGATGTCGTAGGCGCGCTGCGGCTTCACCTCGCGGACGTAGTCGATGACCTCGGCGATCTTGTTCCACGGCGCCATGACGGGCAGCATCAGCGTCTCGACCGGGTGGTCGGGGACGGTGAGGGCGTCCCCGGGGTGGAAGAGCTTGCCGCCGTCGACGAGGAAGCCGATGTTGGTGACGCGCGGGATGTCCGGGTGGATCACCGCGTGCAGTTCGCCGTGCACCCGCACGTCGAAACCGGCGGCGGTGAATGCGTCGCCGTGGCCGACGGTATGCACGCGGCCGGGGAAGGCCGCGGAGATCTTCTCGGCGACCGACTTCAGCGTCCAGATCCCGGCGGCCGGATTGTTCTCCATCGCGGCGCGCAGCCGCAGCTCGTCGAAGTGGTCGGGGTGCTCGTGGGTGACGAGGATCGCGTCCGCGCCGAGGGCCGCGTCCTCCTCGCTGAATCCACCGGGGTCCAGGACGAGCGTCTGCCCGTCCTTCTCGAGGCGGACGCAGGCGTGCGACTTCTTGGTGAGTTTCATGACTCCATCCTGCCGCCGCACGCCGTTCCCCGGCCCGCCGGGACTCACTCGGGCGGCGTGGTCTCCTCCCGGATGACCTGCTGCGCCACCCGGAAGGCGCGGTTCGCGGCCGGTACACCGCAGTAGACGGCCGTCTGGAGGAGTACTTCCTTGATCTCGGCCGGGGTGAGGCCGTTGCGCAGGGCGGCCCGGATGTGGGGCGGCAGTTCTTCGAGGTGACCGCCGGCGACCAGGGCGGTGAGGGTGACACAGCTGCGGGTGCGCCGGTCCAGGCCGGGACGGTCCCAGACCTCGCCCCAGGTGTACCGGGTGAGGAACTCCTGGAAGTCCCCCGAGAACCCGTCCGCCTGCGCCAGCGCCTGGTCGACGTGCGCGTCGCCGAGCACTTCCCGGCGCACCTTGAGCCCGGCGTCGTACGGATCGGGCCGTTCCTGCGCCGGTACCGAGGGCGCCGGGGCGATCTCGGCGATGGGCGCGGTCTGCGGCGGGGGCGGCGCCATGGCCGGCTGGACGGGCGCTGCGGAGACCGCGGGGGCGGGCGGTACGGCCGCGGGGGCGGCGGGAACGGCCGGGTGGGCGGCCGGGACGGCGATCTGGCCGGTGGAGGCGTCGTGGGCGGTCTGCCAGGCCGTGGAGAAGTGCCGCACCAGCAGGTCGGTGACGGCTCCGGGCTGCTCGACCGGGACGAGGTGGGAGGCGCCCGGGACGACGGCGAGGCGGGCGTCCGGGATGCCGGCCACCAGCGTACGGGCCTCGGCGGGGCCGGTGACCTGGTCGTCGGAGCCGACGAGGACCAGGGTGGGCACCCCGACCTGCCCGAGCTCGCCACGCACGTCGAACGCGGCGAGCGCCTCGCAGGCGGCGATGTAGCAGCCGGGGTCGGTGGTCCGCACCATCTGCACGGCCCACTCGGTGATAGCGGGCTGAGCGGCGGCGAAGCCTCCGGTGAACCACCTCTCCGGCGAACTGCGGGCGATCGGGTCGAGCCCGTTCGTACGGACGATCACCCCGCGCTGGCGGAACTCGTCGGCGGTGCCGAAGCGTGGAGAGGCGGCGATCAGCGCGAGGGAGGCCAGGCGCTCGGGGTGGCGCAGGGCCAGCTCGATGCCGACGGCGCCGCCGAACGCGCAGCCCGCGTACCCGAAGCGCTGCACGCCGAGCCCGTCGAGGGTGGCCAGCAGGCGCGAGGTGAGGTCGGCGACGGAACCCGCCGGGTGGGCGGGGGCGCCGCCGTGCCCGGGCAGGTCGAAACGGAAGACCCGCCACTGCTGCGCAAGCTCGGGCACCTGCCGGTCCCACATGTGCCATGTGGTACCCAGTGAGGGACCGAGGATCAGGACCGGGGCCTCTTCTGGCCCGTCAAAGCGGTATTGCAAGGTGTTCGACGGTGTCTCACTCACGCCCCAGACCCTCTCACGTCTCACAGACGCCCCTATAACGCGGGGGTGCGGGAAACCGGTCTGACCAGGGTGAAGACCTCGCGGGCCGCGTATCGCTCGAGGCATCGGATGATCTCGCGGCGGGTCTTGCCCTCCTGGGGACGGCGTTCGTAGTACGCCCGAGTGCGCGGGTCGTGGCGTGGCCGGGTGAAGACGATGCGGTGCAGGGCGGCGTTCGCCTGGCGGTCGCCGCCCTGGTTGAGCCGGCGCGTGCGCCGCCGGCCGGAGGAGTGCTCGATGGGGCTGACTCCGCACAGGGCAGCAAAGGACGCCTCGTGTTCAGCCGCTCGGGGTTGTCTCCATGGTGATCAGGAGAGTGACGGCGCTGTCCGGGCCGATACCCACCGGTTCGAGCAGTTGTGGCGCGTGGTGTTCGACGAGCCGGGTCAGGCGTTGGGGTCTACGACGCGGAGACCAGTACGCCGATCACCACGCCCGCCGGGGACGGCGTACTCGTCTCCGCGCAGCCCGGCGAGTGGGCGAGTGGGCGACCGTGCGGGTCCCGGACGGGGCAACTGACGGACGGCAAGGCGTACAAGTCCGCACCAACGCCTACGAGTTCTCGTACTGCCGGGAGACGCTGACGGTCATGCCGGCCATCCGCTGTGGCGGGCGTGCCCCATGCATCGTCTCGCTGCGCCGGCAGACGCAGATCGGCGAGGTGGCCGAACGGACCGG
The DNA here is from genome assembly GCF_042745235.1 of Streptomyces sp. NPDC058796. Taxonomy (NCBI): domain Bacteria; kingdom Bacillati; phylum Actinomycetota; class Actinomycetes; order Kitasatosporales; family Streptomycetaceae; genus Streptomyces; species Streptomyces sp. NPDC058796. The sequence continues at coordinate 46,004 of NZ_JBHYOP010000017.1, read as the reverse complement.
CCTGCCACTGCGCACGGTCCGAGTCGTGGTCCCTGTCGCTGGGAGCGGCCGAAGTGGTACCAAGGAGCTCAACGCACCCGGTCTCGCACCGTACCGGCACGCACCGCGCAGCTGCGCATGAGGACGCACACCCTCCGGTAACGTCAAGGTATGAGTCATCCACATCCAGATCTCAAAGCTGCTCCGCCCCTGCCCGAGGGAGGGCTGAGGATCGTCGCCCTGGGCGGCCTCGGTGAGATCGGCCGCAACATGACCGTCTTCGAGCACGCGGGCAAACTGCTCGTCGTCGACTGCGGCGTGCTGTTCCCGGAGGAGACCCAGCCCGGAGTGGACGTCATCCTGCCGGACTTCACCTCCATCCGGGACCGCCTGGCCGACATCGTGGCCATCGTCCTGACCCACGGCCACGAGGACCACATCGGCGGCGTGCCCTACCTGTTGCGCGAGCGGTCGGACATCCCCGTCGTCGGGTCGAAGCTGACGCTGGCGTTCCTGGAGGCCAAGCTCAAGGAGCACGGCATCCGGCCCCGCACGGTGCGCGTGCGTGAAGGCGACCGACGGACGTTCGGTCCCTTCGACTGCGAGTTCGTCGCCGTGAACCACTCCATCCCGGACAGTCTCGCGGTCGCCGTCCGTACCGCTGCCGGCCTGGTTCTGCACACCGGCGACTTCAAGATGGACCAGTTTCCCCTGGACGGCCGCATCACCGACCTCCGTGCGTTCGCGCGCCTCGGCGAGGAGGGCGTCGACCTGTTCCTCGTCGACTCCACCAACGCCGAGGTGCCCGGTTTCACCGTCTCCGAACGCGACCTGAACCCCGCGATCGAGCAGGTCATGCGCACCGCACCGCGCCGGGTCATCGTCTCCAGTTTCGCCAGCCATGTGCACCGCATCCAGCAGGTTCTGGACGCCGCGCACGAGCACGGCCGCAAGGTCGCCTTCGTGGGCCGGTCCATGGTCCGCAACATGGGCATCGCCCGCGAACTGGGTTACCTCAAGGTCCCCTCCGGGCTGGTCGTGTCCACGAAGGAACTGGAGAAGCTGCCCGACCACCGGGTCACCCTGGTGTGCACCGGCTCGCAGGGCGAACCGATGGCCGCACTCTCGCGGATGGCCAACCGCGACCACATGATCCGCATCGGCGAGGGCGACACCGTCCTGCTCGCCAGCTCCCTCATTCCCGGCAACGAGAACGCCATCTACCGGGTCATCAACGGCCTCACCCGGTGGGGCGCCCACGTCGTCCACAAGGGCAACGCCAAGGTGCACGTCTCCGGCCACGCCAGCGCCGGCGAACTTGTCTACTGCTACAACATCATCAAGCCCCGCAACGTCATGCCCGTGCACGGCGAATGGCGCCATCTGCGGGCCAACGCGGACCTCGCCGTCCGCACCGGGGTCGATCCCGACCGGGTGGTCATCGCCGAGGACGGGGTCGTCGTCGACCTCGTCGACGGCCGCGCCGCCATCACCGGCAAGGTGCCCGCCGGCAACGTCTACGTCGACGGCATGGAAGTGGGCGGAGCGACCGAAGCGTCCCTCAAGGACCGCCTCACCCTCGCGGAAGAGGGAGTCGTGACCGTGGTGGCCATCGTCGATACCGACTCAGGAGCCCTGGCCGAGCCGCCCGACTTCCTGGTCCGCGGTTTCGTCCACGACGACACCACCTTCGAACCCGTCGTCCCCGTCATCGAGAAGACGCTCGCCAGGGCGGCGGAGGAAGGCGTCGGCGACGCACACCAACTCGAACAGCTCATCGCCCGCGCCGTGGCCAACTGGGCCTTCCGCACCCACCGGCGCAGGCCCCTCGTCATTCCCGTGATCATCGACGCCTGACCGGAGGCCGCACCGGGCCCACGCGACTGCCCACCGGACCCTGCCAGGCCGCACCCAGGGAGGGGAACGGGCGAACGCCGCTGAGGGAGCGGCGAGACGACGGATCGGCTCACTCACGCAACGGGGACCGCCGAGTCGGACGCCTTCTCCGCCTCGGGGCGGTCGACGCCGGAAGGCCTTCCGGTTTCCATGGTGCGCTCGAGGAAGCGCGACAGGGACCCGACGTGGGTCGGGTGGATTTCTGAACGGGTCACAACCTCTTGCTGCCGGGGTCCCCGTTGTGTGGAAGACCTGAATACGGCCCCGGCCCCTGACCCGGGCTACGGCAGGTGCACGTGGCCGTGCGCGGGAAAGCGAGGGTGTGCGGTTTCCGGCGCCGTCCCCGAGCAGCGGCCGGCGCAACTCCCGCCACGACCCGGGAACGGCTTTGAAAGCAGGCCGACATCGTCGACGAGCACCAATACTCTAACGAGAGGTAAGAGTTGAGGGCCGCGACAACGGTGCTGCGCAACGGTCTCGCGGTCCGCGGCCGATGGCGGCCCCGAGATGACGCACCGAAACCCCCGCCCGATCCCAGGCCGCCTGCCGCGCGGTGGTACGCAGCAGGCGGCTTCGAGGTCAGTGACCTCCGGTGAGCTGTCCGGCCAGGCGCTGGTGCATGTCGGCGCTGGGCTCGTTGAGGCCGACGATGGTGACCTTTTTGCCGCGCTGGGCGTACTTGGTCTCGATGGCGTCGAGGGCGGCGACCGAGGAGGCGTCCCAGATGTGGGTGCCGGACAGGTCGATGACGACGTCGTCGGGGTCGCCCTTGTAGTCGAACTGGTAGACGAGGTCGTTGGAGGAGGCGAAGAACAGCTCTCCCGTGACCGAGTAGACGACCTGCTTGCCGTCGGGGTCGACGACACCGGAGACGTTGGCCAGGTGGGCGACCCGCTTGGCGAAGATGATCATCGCGGCGACGGAGCCGACGACCACGCCGATGGCCAGGTTGTCGGTGGCGACCACGACGACCACCGTGGCGGCCATGACGATCGTCTCGCCCAGCGGCATGCGCTTGAGGGTCTTGGGCTGGATGGAGTGCCAGTCGAACGTGCCGACCGCCACCATGACCATCACGGCGACGAGTGCCGCCATCGGGATGTCGGAGACGACCGGACCGAAGACGATGCACAGGACCATGAGGAAGGAACCGGCCAGGAAGGTGGACAGGCGGGTGCGGGCGCCGGAGACCTTCACGTTGATCATCGTCTGGCCGATCATGGCGCAGCCGCCCATGCCGCCGAAGAAACCGGTGACGATGTTGGCGATGCCCTGCCCCATGGACTCGCGGGTCTTGTTGGAGCGGGTGTCGGTGATGTCGTCGACGAGCTTGGCGGTCATCAGGGACTCCATCAGGCCCACCAGCGCCATGGCGAGCGCGTAGGGGGCGATGGTGGTCAGGGTGTCCATGGTGAACGGCACGTCCGGCAGGCCCGGGACGGGCAGGGACGACGGCAGCTCACCCTTGTCACCCACGGCGGGAACCGCGATACCGGCGGCGATGGTGATCACGGTCAGCACGATGATGGAAACCAGCGGCGCCGGGATCACCTTCGTGACCTTCGGGAAGAAGACCATGAGGGCCAGACCACCGGCGATGAGCGGGTAGACGGCCCACGGGACGTCGTGCATCTCCGGCACCTGGGCCATGAAGATCAGGATGGCCAGGGCGTTGACGAAGCCGACCATGACCGAGCGCGGCACGAACCGCATCAGCTTGGCCACCCCGAGAGCACCCAGGATCACCTGGAAGACACCGGCCAGGATGACGGCAGCGACCAGATACCCCAGCCCGTATTCGTTGTTGAGGGGCGCGATGACCAGGGCGACGGCACCGGTGGCGGCGGAGATCATGGCCTTGCGGCCACCCACCACGGAGATGACGACGGCCATGGTGAAGGAGGCGAACAGGCCGACGCTGGGGTCGACGCCGGCGATGATCGAGAAGGAGATCGCCTCGGGGATGAGGGCGAGGGCGACGACCAGGCCGGCCAGCACCTCGGTGCGCAGGACCTTGGGAGAGGCAAGCCAGTCGGGCTTGGACATGCGGAACCTGGGAGCTGCGGACAGCGGTGAGGACATGCAACCGTTCCTGTTCAGGCGCACGCGTCCGTTGCCGCTGGACACACGCGCAGGGCGTACGTGATTCCACGAGAGACGAATCCCCCGGCAGCCCGGCCGCCTCGGCGGGGGCCTTGCCGGACAGGGCGGCAACCCTCAGGTCGCCGGTCGGGCATCATTGCCCGGAGTCTTCGGTGCCGTCACAGGCTCCATCGGGGCCCGCGCTGCGGCGCTTGCGCCCCTGCCGTGCATGGAACTGCACCATCGAGCACATCCGGAAGTCTACTCTGACGTGAGTGCAGAGTGCGAGTTGCGGCTTGTGAATCGCAGGTAAACAGCCCACGAGTTCCTGTGATCGTTCTCACGTAGACTGACGCACTTGACTGTTTCGAAATCAGGCGGACGACAGAGGGAGATGGCTGAGCGATGACGGAAGCCCGGCAGATGCAGATCGGCGAGGTAGCCGAGCGGACCGGTTTGTCGTTGCGCACCATCCGTCATTACGAAGAAGTCGGCCTGGTTATTCCCTCGGCCCGCAGCAAGGGCGGCTTCCGGCTGTACACGGCGGCCGACGTGGACCGGCTGATGGTGATCCGCCGCATGAAGCCGCTCGACTTCTCTCTGGAGGAGATGCGCGACCTGCTGGACATCACCGACCGGCTCGCCGTGTCCGACGACGCCCCCACGGGAGAGGAGCGGGAAAGGCTGCGGGAGCGCCTGGACTCCTACCGGAAGGTGGCCGACGCGCGCTGCGAGACGTTGCGCGCCCGCCTGACGATGGCCGAGGACTTCGCCGCCACGCTCCGGCAGCGGCTCGAACACTGACCCTGCGGCAGGGTATCCGGCCGGCGACCGCTCACCACGAACGTCCCGTCGCCCGACCGCCTCGGACGCCAGTCCAGCCGGTTGGCTGCGCACACCACTCACCGGCATCGAGGCGATGACCGGGAAGGGATCCCATGAGCCTGCGTTTCGAGGAGATCGACTGGCGTCCCACACGGCTGGGAGACATCAGTCTGCGGCGGCGTCGGCACCCGGCCTCGGGTGATGACGTGTACGAGGTCAAGCTCGGCGACGAGTTCTTGATGTCCAGCCTCTTCACCGAGGGCGAGATCGCTCTGGCCCGGCTGGGTCTCGCGGCGACCACCGGCGGTGACCTGGACGTCGTCGTGGGCGGACTCGGCCTCGGGTACACGGCTCGGGCCGCACTGGACGAGGCTCGCGTGCGCTCGCTGATCGTCGTTGACGCGCTGGGGGAAGTGATCGACTGGCACCGGCGCGGGCTGGTGCCGCTGGGTGACGCGCTGACGTCGGATCCTCGGTGCCGCATGGTGAACGGCGACTTCTTCGCCATGGTCGCCGATCCTCAAGGACTCGACCCGCAAGAACCCGGCCGCCGCTTTCACGCCATCCTGCTGGACATCGATCACTCACCGCGGCATGTCCTCCACCCGGGGCACGCCTCCCTCTACCGACCCGCGGGACTCCGTGCCCTCACGGACCGCCTCCATCCCGGCGGTGTCTTCGCGCTGTGGTCGAACGACCCGCCCGACCAGCAGTTCTGCTCCGTACTCGCACAGGTCTTCGCCGAGCACGAGGCGCACGTGGTGGCCTTCGACAACCCTCTGCAGGGCGGCACCGCGACCAACACGGTCTACCTCGCGAAGAAGGACCCAGCATCCCCTCCCGGTCAGGAGTGACCGCGAAAGGTGGGGCGCGCCCGTCCTGGGAGGGCGGGCCGCGCACCGTCAGCGACGGGGCGACCGTGCTCCCGCTCCGACAGTGTGCCCGTCGCCCCAGTCGGCCGGTTCCCGGGCGGCGCCGTCCGTCTCCAGCACACTCAGCCGGTTGTGGGAACTCAGGTGGGTGCGGAGCAGCATCGCGGTCACGTCGGCCTGCTCCGACGCCTCGGTCATGCCCGGCACCTCAGACAGGTGGCCCCGATGCCGTCCGACGCGATCAGCCTGACCTCCGACTGACGGAGCGCCGGCGAGCCGGTCTGATCGCCTGCCCACCCGGTCCCCCGCGGCAGGGCCTGGAGCGGCACTCACGTCTCGGGGACGCTGCCCTGGTCACCACCACGGCAGACGGTGGGCGTTCGGGGGGCAGGGCTTCGGCCGTTACGGGCTGGTCCGTTGCGGATGAGGCAAGGCGAGCCCGCACACCGATGGCGCGTCCTTGACCCCACGGGACGTCGCCCCTCCCCTACGGGCTCCGCATGGCTCGCGACCCGACGGCTCTCCGGACACCGCTCCGGGGAAGCGCCGCGCCGCGGCTCTGTGCAAGCGCACCGCTACCAGCGGTCCAGCCAGGGTTCGGCGGACCATACTTGGCTGTGGGGGAGTCCCCGCAGTGGCCTGGAACGAGAGGGTGGAAAGCCGGTGAGCAGCGACACCGAGGGGCTGAGGAAGGTCGACGTACGGCTCAAGTGGGATCCGAGCACCTGGGACCGGCCGCCTCACCACCTCGACATCATCGCCACGACCTACGCCGCGGACGCACCGCACGGGCGGCCGGTCTACGTCGTCCAGTTCGACAAGCGATCGCCGGACGGGACCATCAACATGAGCCGGCACAGCCGGACCGGTCAGGGCTTCGGCTTCGTCGAGGAGATGACGTTCGAACTCGACCGCCTGTCGCCCTCCTTCGCACGCGTGGTCGTGGGAGTGGCGATCCATCAGGACGACGGCCGCAAGACCTTCGGCGACGTGTCGAACACCGAAGTCGTCGTCACCGAGGGATACAGGAAACTCCTGACGGACGGCTTCGAGCGGGTCGCCTGGGCCACTGCCGCCACGGTGGCGGAGTTCACCCGGAACACCTCCGGGGTTTGGGAGTTCCAGGAAGCGGTCCGAGGCTTCGACAGCGACCCCGTCCTCTTCACCACGGAGATGGGCAGCGCACCACGGCGCTGACCGCGCCACGACGCGCGCTCGTGCACCGCCGAGAGCTTTGGCGCCGCCGAAGAGACCGAGGCGCCGGTCACCAGTGCAGTTCCCCAGCGAAGCCCGTACGGGAGGCACTTGGCGCCGTTCGACCGTCGTCCTGGGCGGCGACCCACTCGGTGGCGCCGGGGTGCGTGCCCTCTCCGGCGACGAGTGAGAGCACCACGACGTCGTGTTCACCGCCTTGGAAGGTGCGGACTGTACCGACGCGCAGTCGCTGGACGGCTCGTACGGGCAGGTCGGTCCAGTAGAAGAATCGTTCGAGACCCTGCGATGCGCGGGTGGCGGCGGAAGTGTTCGTCGAGCAGCAGGGTGTCACCGGCGGATGGCGTAGAGAACGAGCCCCAGTCCGCATGCACGACGGCGGGAATGCTGTCTGCCGATCCTCCCAAGCCACTCGAGCGACTGGGCGCGATCGGCACTTGACGCGCCTCAGTCCTCCGGCGTCCAAGCCGCCACCAGTTCCAGCAGCCCCGGGAACCGGGCGTTCAGATCGTCGACGCGCACGTGGCTGCGGCGCTCGAGCCCGTACTGGCGCTGGCGCGTGACGCCCGCCTCGCGCAGCGCCTTGAAGTGATGGGTCAGTGAGGACTTGGGGCGGTCGAAGCCGAACCAGCCGCAGGTGTGGTCGAAGCTCTCCGACTCCAGGAGCAGCTTCCGGACGATCGTCAGGCGCAGCGGGTCGCTGAGCGCACCGAGCACCGTCTCCAGGCGCAGTTGGCCGACGGCCGGTTCCGGCAGAGGCTCGGGCAGGTCAGACGGCTCGGGGAGCACCTTGAAGGCGGGCGCGGCGGCCGGGCTCGCGGGCATCGGCAACTCCTCATCACGCGATTCCTATGTACGACTCCAATCGTACTGCATGCTAAGTTCGACTCAACTCGTACTGCTCAAGTGGTGGCAGGCCAGATCGGGAGGAACCGTCATGCCCGAAACCCGGAGCGCATCCGCAACCGCCGCGGAAGGGCGGCGCCGAGAAGACGCGGCGCAGGCCGTGGCGCGGCCCTCAGCTCCGCTGTGGTGGGTGTGGCTCGCCGCATGGCCGGTCACGGCGGTGTTCGTGCTGTCGAACGCGGCGACCCCGCTGTACGTGCTGTGGCAGCGCGACATCGGGTTCTCCAAGGGCACGCTCACCGTGGTGTTCGCCTGCTACATCGTCGGCCTCATCGGGTCGCTTCTCATCTCCGGCGTGGTCTCCGACCGGCTCGGGCGCAAGCCCGTCCTGCTGCCCGCCCTCGGCCTCGCGCTCGCGGCATGTCTGATCTTCTCGACCGCCACCAGCGTGACCGCGCTCATCGTGGCCCGGCTGTTCACCGGCATCGCGGTCGGCGCCGTCGTCTCGGCCGGGATGGCGGCGGTGACCGACGTCGCCGGACCCGAGCGCAAGCGGATCGCCGCACTGCTCGCCTCCTGCGCGATGGTGTTCGGCGCCGGGCTCGGCCCGCTGCTCGCCGGGGTGCTCTCCGAGGCGGCGCCCGAGCCGACCGTCACCGTCTTCGTCGTCGAGGGGGTGCTCCTGGCCACCGCGGTGGCAGCCGTGCTGCGCATGCCCCTGCGGCGTCCCGAGGTGCGCGCCAAGGGCGCCTGGATCCGAGTGCCCGGCGTCCCGAACGGCAACGGCGGCCGGCTCACCCTGGGAATCGCGGTCTTCGCGCCCGGCATCACCGCCACATCCTTCGTGCTCTCGCTCGGCCCCTCGCTCCTGTCCGGGCTGCTGGGCACCACCAGCCGGATCGTCGCCGGAGCCATGGCGTTCGTGATGTTTCTCGCCGCGGCCGGTGTGCAGTTCGCCGCGCGGCGACTGAAGCGGCGCACCATCCTCACCGCCGGCGCGTCCTGCACCGCGCTGAGCGTGATCACGCTGACCGTCGCCGTGCACACCTCCTCGGTGCCGGCCCTGGTCGCCTCCGCGCTGCTGGCCGGCGCGGGCCAGGGCATGGGCCAGCTCGGTGGTCTGTCACTGCTCAACTCGAGTGTCCCGCCGCGGCGCCTCGCCGAGGCCAACGCCGCGCTCAACGTCGGCGGATACATCCCGGCGGGCGTTCTGCCCGTCTCTGCCGGCTACCTCAGCGACGCGGTCGGCCTGGCCGACGGCACCACCGTCTTCGGCGTCGCCCTGCTGGGTCTCGCGGTCGCCGGCGGCCTGGTCGTGCGGGTCACCCGGCGCCAAGTGACGGACCCCGCCTGAGGATTCGCGAGCCCGTGCCTCGGCGGCCTCGTCGGCGGTCTCAGCGCGGCGCCAGCCGCCGTCGCCCGGCGCAACCCGGAGGGCCCTTGACGTGCGACGGCCGACGGCCCGGGGGTGGCGGTCCGCAGAGGTAGGACTGCCGCCCCCGGGCCGGTTCGGCCGGGGCCTGCGGGGGATTCAGGCCCCTGCGTTCCGAGGTTACGCAGACGGCTCCCGCGCCACACCTGGCGTTCGTCAGGCGCGGAACTTACCTTCGACAGTGCGGCTCACACCCCGCTGCGCAGTTCGCGCAGGAACTCCGCCACCCGGAAGGCGAGTTCGATGGACTGGGCGGCGTTCAGCCGCGGGTCGCAGGCGGTCTCGTAGCGGCTGGCCAGGTGGGTGTCCAGCACCTCGTCGAGGTCGCCGCCGAGGCATTCGGTGACGTCGTCGCCGGTGAGTTCGAGGTGGATGCCGCCCGGGTGCAGGCCTTCCTCGCGGTGTACGGCGAAGAACTCGGCCACCTCGGTGGTGATGTCGGACAGCCGGCGGGTCTTGTAGCCGCTCTCCGAGACGAAGGTGTTGCCGTGCATGGGGTCGCAGGCCCACACCGGGGTGTGCCCGGCGTCCCGCACCGCCCGGAGCAGCGGCGGCAGCAGTTCCGCGCCGCGTCCCGCGCCGAGCCGGCTGATCAGGACGAGGCGGCCCGGGGCGCGGTCCGGGTCGAGCCGCTCGCACAGCTCGCGCAGGTCGGCGGCGCCGGTGGACGGCCCCACCTTGACGCCGACCGGGTTGTCCACCCCGGCCAGCAGCTCCACGTGCGCCCCGTCGAGCCGGCGGGTGCGGTCGCCGATCCACAACATGTGCGCACTGGTGTCGAACCAGCCGCGCCGCTTCTCGTCGTACCGGATGAGTGCCTGTTCGTACTGCGGCAGCAGTGCCTCGTGCGAGGTGTAGAGCTGCACCTGGTGCAGGGCCGCCTGGGACCGGGTGTCCACGCCGCACGCGGCCATGAACCTGAGGGCCCGGGTGATGTCGTCGGCGGCCTTCTCGTACCGCTGTCCGGCGGCGCTGCGCCGGACGAACTCCTGGTTCCAGTCGTGGACCTGGCCCAGATCGGCGTAGCCGCCCAGGGTCAGCGCGCGCAGCACGTTCAGGGCCGCCGACGCGTGGTGGTAGGCGCTCAGCAGCCGGCCGGCGTCCGGGCGGCGGGCCTCGGCGGTGAACTCGGGCCGGTTGACGATGTCGCCGCGGAAGGCGGGCAGTTCGACGCCGTCGACGGTCTCCGTGGGCCGGCTGCGGGGCTTGCCGAACTGGCCGGCGATGCGGCCCACCTTCACCACCGGCAGTCCGGATCCGTAGGTGAGCAGGATGGCCACCTGGAGGATCACCCGCAGCTTGCCGCGCACCCCGGCCTCGGTGCAGGAGCCGAAACGTTCCGCGCAGTCGCCCGCCTGGAGCAGGAAGCCCTCCCCCGCCGCGACCTGGGCCAGGGAGCGGCGCAGGTCGAGGATCTCCTCGGGAAGCACCAGAGGCGGGCGCAGCGCGAGGGTGTTCTCCACCCCGCGCAGTTCCTCGGGATCGGGCCAGTCCGGTTGCTGGGCGGCCGGGCGGCCGCGCCACGAGTCCGGGCTCCACACGGTCGGTCCACCGCCGCCCGCCGTCCGGGTCCCGTCCGGGACCGCCCGTTGAGTCGTGTGGGTGTCGCTCGCCGTCATCCGACCAGTTCCTTGATCGTGGCACCGGGATCCCCGGCCCGCATGAGCAGTTCTCCGACCAGGACCGCGTCCACTCCGGCCCCTTCCAGTGCGCGGGCGTCCGCCGCGCCGCGGACTCCGCTCTCCCCGACCATGACGCGTCCGGTGCCCACCCGCCCGCGCAGCCGGGCCGACAGTGTCCGGTCGATCGAGAAGTCCCGCAGGTCGCGGTGGTTGACGCCGATGATGTCGGCGCCCGCCGCGAGGGCCACGTCCACCTCGCGCTCGTCGTGCACCTCGACCAGTGCCGTCATGCCCCGGGCCCGGGTGTGGGCGAGGAGTTCGGCGAGCCGTTCGGGACTGAGTGCGGCGACGATCAGCAGCAGGGCGTCGGCGCCGAGTGCGCGGGCCTCCAGGATCTGGTACTCGTCGGTGATGAAGTCCTTGCGCAGCACGGGCAGGTCGCAGGCGGCGCGGGCGACGGCCAGGTGCTCGGGGCTGCCGCCGAAGCCGGCCTCGTGGGTGAGCACCGACAGGGCGTGGGCGCCGCCTTCCTGGTAGGCGCGGGCCAGTTCGGCGGGCCGGTAGTCGTCGGTGAGCGGCCCCTTGGAGGGGCTGCGCGGCTTCATCTCCGCTATGACCCCGAGGCCCGGTCCGCGCAGGGCGGCGGCGAAGTCCCGGGCCGGGGGTGCGGCGGCGGCCAGGTCGGCCAGCTCCGCCTCGGGACGTGCCGCGCGCCGGCGTCGCGTCTGGAGTTCCGCGTCGGCGACGAGGGTGTCGAGGATGCCGCTCATGCCGGCACCTCCACGTCCGCGCGCTGCCAGGAGGCGCGGGTCCAGCGGTCGAGCAGGCCGGCGGCGGCACCGCCGTCCACGGCGGACCCGGCCAGCCGCAGCGCGTCGGGCCAGGTGCCGGCCAGGTCGGCGACGCGCAGGGCCGCCGCGGCGTTGAGCAGCACGACGTCCCGCGCGGGCCCGCGTTCGCCGGCCAGGACACGGCGGACGACGGCCGCGTTGACGGCGCGGTCGCCGCCGGCCAGGTCGCCGGGACGGGACCTGGCCAGCCCGTACTCGGCGGGGTCGAAGCGGTGGGTGGTGCGGCGGCCGTCGCGCAGCTCGACCATGTGGGCCGGCGCGCCGGTGCTCAGTTCGTCCATGCCGTCCTCGCTGTGGAAGACCAGGGCGCTCCTGACGCCGAGCCGGTCGAGGACCTCGGTCATCGGTTCCACCAGGTCCCGGCTCGGCACGCCCAGCGTGCGCAGCCGGGCACCCGACGGGTTGCACAGCGGCCCGAGCAGGTTGAACACGGTGCGCGCGCCCAGTTCCCGGCGCGGGCCCGCCGTGTGCCGGAAGGCCGGGTGGAAGACGGGGGCGAACAGGAAGGTGATTCCGGCGCGGTCCAGGCAGGCCGCGGCCTCCTCCGCGCCGAGGTCGATGCGGATGCCCAGTTCCTCCAGCACGTCGGCGCTGCCGCAGGCGGAGGAGGCGCTGCGGTTGCCGTGCTTGGCGATCCGCACCCCGCAGGCGGCGGCGACGATCGCGGACGTGGTGGAGATGTTGAAGGTGTTCAGACCGTCGCCACCGGTTCCGCAGGTGTCGAGCAGGTCACCCGCGCACGGTACGGGCGTGGCGAACTCCTGGGCGGCACGGGCCATGCCCACCAGGTCGTCCACGGACGCGCCGCGCACCGTCACGGCCAGCGCGAACCCGGCGATCTGGGCCGCCGTCGCCTCGCCGCGCATGATCACGCGCATCGCCTCGGCGGCCTCGCTCTCGGTGAGGGGCCGCCGTACGAGCGTTCTCAGTGCCTCAATCATCAGCGCACTCCAGGAAGTTCGCGATCAGCTGCTTGCCCTCGGGGCTGAGCACCGACTCCGGGTGGAACTGCACCCCGTGGACGGGGTGCTCGCGGTGGCGCAGGCCCATGATCGTGCCGTCCGCCGTGCGGGCCGTGACGACCAGTTCGTCCGGCAGACCGGTGGGTGCGACCACGAGCGAGTGGTACCGGGTGGCGGCGAACGGGTCGGGCAGGCCGGCGAGGACACCGCTGCCGTCGTGGTGCACCGCCGAGGCCTTGCCGTGCACCTGCTCGCCGCGCACCACCGAGCCGCCGAAGGCGGTGGCGATGCTCTGGTGCCCCAGGCACACGCCGAGGATCGGCAGCCGTGCGCCCAGCTCGCGGACGGCCTCGACGCAGATCCCCGCCTCGGCGGGCGTGCCGGGGCCCGGTGAGAGCAGCAGCAGGTCGAACGCCGCGAGCTCGGTGAGGCCGACGGCGTCGTTGCGGAAGACGGTGGGTCTGCCGCCCTGTTCGGCGACGTAGTGGACGAGGTTGTAGGTGAACGAGTCGTAGTTGTCCACGACCGCGACCCGTGGCCCGGCACCCGGTCGGGTTTCCCGCGGCGCGCTCACGTCCCGGCCTCCGCCCGCCGTACGGCCGTGAGCATGGCCCGCGACTTGTGCAGTGTCTCGCGGAACTCGGCGGCGGGGTCGGAGTCGGCGACGATCCCGGCGCCCGCCTGTACGTGCACCTGCCCGTCGGCGACGACCATGGTGCGCAGCGCGATGGCGAAGTCGGTCAGCCCGTCCGTGCCGACGAACCCGAGGGCGCCGCCGTACACGCCGCGCCGCTCGGGCTCCAGCTCGGCGATGATCTCCATCGCCCGGATCTTGGGTGCCCCGGAGAGCGTGCCGGCGGGAAAGGCGGAACGCAGGGCGTCCAGCGCGTCCCGGCCCGGTGCGAGCCGGCCGGCGACGGTGGACGACAGGTGCATCACGTGGGAGAAGCGCTCGACCCGCATCAGCCGCTCCACCCGGACGGTGCCCGGTTCGGTGACCCGGCCGAGGTCGTTGCGTCCGAGGTCCACCAGCATCACGTGCTCGGCGCGTTCCTTCTCGTCGGCGAGCAGTTCCCGCTCCAGCCGCAGGTCCTCCTCCGGGTCGGGATGCCGGGGCCGGGTGCCGGCCAGGGGGCGGGTGCGTACCGTGCGGCCGGTCGCCTTGACGAGGAGTTCGGGCGAGGCGCCGATGATGTGCCGGCCGCCGCCGAGGCTCAGGTGGTACATGTACGGCGAGGGGTTGGTCGACCGCAGGTGCCGGTACAGGTCGAGCGGTGCGGCGCGCAGGGGTCTGCTGAGCCGCCGGGAGAGCACGATCTGGAAGGCGTCGCCGGCGGCGATGTGCTCACGGGCGCGGGCGACGCGGTCCGTGAACTCCGCCTCGGTGAGGTTGGCGGTCCAGCCGTCCGTGTCGGTGCCCGCCGGAGCGGTGTCGGCGAGCGGGCGGCCGGCGAACCCGGCGGGCCGGTCCGCGTCGCGGAGCCTGCGGTTGAGGTGCGTGATCCGGGCGACGGCGTCGTCGTAGGACTCCAGGGCCGGGCGGTACAGGGTCATCAGCAGGACCCGCCGGGTGGCGTGGTCGAAGACGACGAGGTCGTCGGCGGCCAGGAAGGCGGACTCGGGCAGTCCGGGCGGCTCTCCCGCGGCGAGGGGCAGGTCCTCGAAGTGGCGGGCCGCCTCGTAGCCGAGGTAGCCGACGATCCCGCCGTGGAATGGCGGCAGTCCGTGCACCGGGGCCGCGGAGCGGGCCAGGAAGGCGCGCAGCGCGGTCAGCGGGTCGCCGCCGGGCAGGTCCAGCGGTACCGGGCGGTGGCCGACGTACGAGTAGCGTGCCACCCCGCCGGAGACCGGCACGCTCTCCAGCAGGAAGCCCGCCTCGTCCGGTCCGCACAACTGGGAGAAGGCGGTGACGGGGCTGACGGCGTCGTCCAGGAACTCCTGGTGCAGCGGGATGACGTCGTGCTCCCGGGCCAGTGCCGCGGCGGCGGAGCGGTCCGGGACGGTGACGCGGGCCGCCTCGGCCGCCTCCCGTGCCTCCTGTGCGTCCCGTGTGTCCGCGGTGCGCGGCTCGGCGGCCTGGGTGGTCATGCCGTCTTCCCGGCGACGGAGGAGACCCGGCCCACCCCGGCGACGGCGCGCCGGGGGATGGTGACGCGCCACCCGCCGGTGGCCTCCTCCCGGCGCAGTTCGCAGGAGGTGAGGCTCCCCGGGGTGTCCGGGTAGCGGAAGACGGCCTTCGCGGTCTCGGCGACCCAGCGGTACGCCTCGGTCTCGGTGCGGCCCTCGAAGACCTTGACCAGGCCGTACATGTTGAGCAGGTATCGGCCGATCTCCAGGTCGGCCTCCTCGGGGGTGGCGCCGACGGCGGTGTACGGGTCGTCGATCTCCACCACCTCGCGGTGGTCGTATCCGGCCTTCTCCAGGTATCCGTCGATCTCGTCCCGGGTGAAGTGCAGGAACTTGTGGCCGGTCGCCGAGTACACGTCGGTGACCTCCTCGAACCACACGTCCACGGGCGAGCCGACGAGGAAGTCGTGCAGGACGAACGCCCCGCCGGGGCGGAGCATCCGGTGTGCCTCGGTGGCCACCGTCTGGCGGTCCGAGGGCGGCACGTGGTGCGAGCCGTAGGCCAGGAGTACGGCGTCCACGCTGCGGTCGCGCAGCAACGGCTGCTCGGCCCGCTGGAGGAGGGCGGGTACGCCCGCCGCCCACGCCGTCGTCACCATGTGGGGGGACGCGTCGCAGGTGAGGATGTTGAAGTCGCCGATGCCCAGGTCGTCGCAGACCTTGCGGACCAGCCCGTCCCCGCCCAGCAGCTCGGCCAGGACCGGCCGCTCGCCGTCCGGCGTGCGGCGGGCGGTGCCGGCGAAGCCCGGGAGCTTCCTGATACCGGTCTCACGGGCCCGCCGGTTGAGGGTCTGTGCCTGCACGTACTCCACGCCCCGGCTGCCCTCGCCGTCGGCACCGAAGTCGTCGTGCCGCGGTGGGGCGCTGTCCCAGGCCGCCTCCCAGGCGGCGACCCTGCCCGGGTCGGCGAGGGCGTGCAACTCGGGGTGGTGCCGCCGCAGTTCCGCCAGCTGTCCCCGCACGTCGTCCCCGGCCACGGGGCGTCCGCTCGTCTGTGCGCGCATGCGTCGGGATCTCCTCGGGTGGGGGTGAACGCGGGCCAACGCGATGCCCGCCGAACGTGCGGCCACGACCTTAGGAGCGTCGACTTTCTCCTCGGTATCGATCGGCTTTCGCCCCGCCGGGCCAAGATCCGTCCCTGTCGAAAGTAAGGCGCAAGAGACGTCGTTCGTTCCTGGTGACGGGGGATGACGGGCTCCTACAGTCACTTCGCGGGGGACGCAGCCAAGACCGGAACTGAGCGCGGAGTCGAGCCCGGGAGGGCGTCAGGGATGAAGAACCAGTTGGACGAGCCGGGGGGCACGACACGCGTCGGCGGGAGAGGCGGCCTCACCGCGGCCGAGGTCGCCGAACGGGTCGCGGCGGGGCAGGTCAACGATGTGCCGGCCCGGTCGAGCCGCAGCATCGGCGAGATCGTCCGCAGCAACCTGTTCACACGCATCAACGCGATCATCGGCGTGCTGTTCGTCATCGTGATGATCGTCGGGCCGGTGCAGGACGGACTGTTCGGCGGGGTCATCCTCGCCAACACACTGATCGGCATCATCCAGGAGGTGCGCGCCAAGCGGACCCTGGACCAGCTCGCGATCGTCGGTGAGAGCCGGCCCCGCGTCTGGCGGGACGGGCAGCGGGTCGAGCTGAGCGCCTCCGACATCGTCATCGACGACACCATCGACCTCGGCCAGGGCGACAAGATCGTGGTGGACGGCACGGTCACCTCGGGCGACAACCTGGAGGTCGACGAATCGCTGCTCACCGGCGAGGCCGACCCGGTGGTCAAGCAACCCGGTGACCCGGTGATGTCCGGCAGCTTCGTGGTCGCCGGGTCGGGGACCTTCACCGCCACCCGGGTGGGCCGGGAGGCGTACGCCTCGCAGCTCGCCGAGGAGGCGAAGCGCTTCAGCCTCGTCAACTCCGAGCTGCGCAACGGCATCGACCGGATCCTGAAGTTCGTCACCTACGCGATCATCCCGGCGGGTGTCGCGCTGATCATCACGCAGTTCGTGGTGAACGACGACAACTTCTCGGAGGCGATCCGCCGCATGGTGGGCGGTCTCGTCCCCATGGTCCCCGAGGGCCTGGTGCTGCTGACCTCCCTGGCCTTCGCGGTCGGCGTGGTCCGGCTCGGCAAGAAGCAGTGCCTCGTGCAGGAGCTGCCCGCGATCGAGGGGCTGGCCCGGGTGGACACGGTCTGCCTGGACAAGACGGGGACGCTCACCGAGGCCTCGATGGACATCGACGAGGTCCTGCAACTGCTGCCGGACGTGCCGGCCGAGGCGGTGCTCGGCGCCCTCGGCGCCGCCGACGAGCGCCCCAACGCCAGCCTCCAGGCGATCATCGAGTCCTACCCCGCACCCGAGGACTGGCGGCGCACCGCCACCGCGCCCTTCTCGTCCGCGCGGCGCTGGAGCGGCGCCTCCTTCGTCGAGCCGTCCGGCGCCGAGTCGGCATGGCTGCTCGGAGCCCCGGACACGATGCTGCCGGCCGGGCACTCGGTGCTCACCGCCGCCGACTCCTACGGGGCGCGGGGGCTGCGCGTGCTGCTCCTCGCACGCTGTTCGCGGCCGCTGGACGCGCTCATGGACGACCCCGCCGCCGTACCCGACGCGGTCACCCCGGCGGCGCTGGTCGTCATCAAGCAGCGGGTGCGGCAGGAGGCGCCGGCCACCCTCCGGTACTTCGCCGACCAGGGCGTGACGGCGAAGGTGATCTCGGGCGACAACGCCGTCTCGGTGGGCGCCGTCGCGTCCAGCCTGTCGCTGCCGGGAGCGGAGCGGCCGGTGGACGCCCGGTTCCTGCCCGAGGACCCGAGGGAACTCGCCGACGCCGTCGAGGAGAACTCCATCTTCGGGCGGGTCGGGCCGCAGCAGAAGCGGGACATGGTGGGCGCCCTGCAGTCGCGCGGCCACACGGTGGCGATGACCGGCGACGGCGTCAACGACGTCCTCGCGCTCAAGGACGCGGACATCGGCGTGGGGATGGGATCGGGCAGCCCGGCCACGCGGGCGGTCGCGCAGATCGTGCTGCTGAACAACAACTTCTCCGCGCTGCCCTCGGTGGTCGCGGAGGGGCGCCGGGTCATCGGAAACATCGAGCGGGTGGCCAACCTGTTCCTCACCAAGACCGTGTACTCGGTGCTGATGGCGCTGGTCGTCGTGATCGCCCAGGTGCCCTACCCGTTCCTGCCGCGCCACATCACCCTGGTCGGCTCCCTCACCATCGGCATCCCCGCGTTCTTCATCGCGCTCGCCCCCAACAAGGAGCGTGCCCGGCCCGACTTCGTCGGTCGCGTCCTCCGGTTCGCGATCCCGGCCGGCGCGCTGGCGGCCACCGCCACCTCGGTCGCCTACCTGATCGCCCGGTCCGTGTACGACGACAACCTGGACGCCGAGACCTCGGCGGCGACCCTCGCGCTCTTCCTGACCGCGCTGTGGGCCCTGGCCATCATCGCCCGCCCGTACACCTGGTGGCGGGTGCTGCTGGTGCTGACCATGGCGGTGAGCTTCGCCGTGGTGCTGGTGGTGCCGTGGCTCCAGGAGTTCTTCCAGCTGAAGCTTGTCGGTGTCGCGGCGCCGTGGGCGGCGGTCGCCTGTGCGGCGGTCGCCGGACTGGTGCTGGAGGTGGTCTGGGCCCGGATGCGGCGCAGGCTCGACGCCAAGTGAGCGACCGGGCGGTCGTCCCCCGTACCGCCCGGTGAGAGGAAGGGACGCCCGGTCCGTGCCGGGCGTCCCTTCCGTCTGTACGGCTCCCTGTCGCCGAGGGCGTCCGGATCCAGCCAAAGTCCACTCCGGTTCGACCGGACGCGACGCCTCCGGCCCACCCCGGCCCCGTCGGCCGCAGCACACCGCGACATCCGCCGCCACCAGCGGACTTCGCATTCTTCGGCTATCCACGGGGAAGGTGACCGACGAGTAACCGAGGGGCCGGATCCAAGCCTCGAGGGAATAAGAAACGCCGCACTAACCAAAGCCAGGGCAGAGACCTGACGAAAGTTGAGTGTTGGAGTTGAAGAAGATCCGTATTATTCGACTGCAGGCAGGGGGGAGCCGGCTACGACGGTAAAAAAACGCAGGTCACATTGGGCCGAACCGCAGGCAGCGCCGCGCCGGCGACCACGACCGCGACATTCGCACCGATCCCCCTCACACTGCCGCCCGGCCACCGGGCCCGGGCGTACGGCACCGAACGGAAGTGAGGAACTCACGCAGACCAGGAACCGCTGACGCACAGAGACCGGATCCGGAGGTGAGCGACATGGCGACGAGGGCCCTACCAGCGGTGAACCCGGCTGACCCGACCTACGCGAAGGTTTCATGTCCACGACACCCAACAGATTCGGAGAGTCACAGCACGCAGACATCAGCACAACTTGACGCGGGGGTATCAAGAGGTCATGAATCTTCGGCTGATAGAACCGATACACAAGGGAATCGGCAATACGGAGAACTCTCAAAAGGAGTTTCCCGCAGTCGGTCTCGAATTCGGAGTGCTCGGGCCGCTCGAAGTGAGCATGAACGGCCGAGGCCTTACCGTGGGCGGCCCCAGGCAACGTGCCGTGCTTTCCGCTCTGCTCCTCTCGTTCAATCAGGTAGTCTCTTTTGACGCCCTGATAGAAAAGGTCTGGAACGGCCGTCCGCCGAGTACGGCGCGCACTCAGGTGGCCATTTGCATCGCCACTCTGCGCAAGATCTTCCGCACCGCCGGCCTGGACCGGGAAACCATCATCACGGCCACGCCCGGCTACATGCTCAGCCTCACCGGCCACTCGCTCGACTCGCTCCGCTTCGAGCAACTGGTGGCCCGGGCCACGGAGCTGACGGCCGAGAACCGCCCCGCGCCCGCGGCGGACGCGCTGCGCCAGGCGCTGGCCCTGTGGCGCGGCCCCGCGCTCGGCGGCGTCTACGCGCCGTTCGCCGAAACCGAGGCGGCCCGCCTCGACGAACAGCGGATGCTGGCCGTGGAACAGCTCACCGCGCTTCGCCTCCAACTCGGCGAGCACCAGGCCGTCCTGGGTGAACTCCAGGCACTGGTCGGCGCCTGTCCACTGCGGGACCGGCTGCGCTACTACCTGATGCTCGCCCAGTACCGTTCGGGCCGGCGTGCGGAGGCGCTGACGACATTTCGCGACGGAATGCGACACTCCATCGAAGAGATCGGTCTTGAACTGGGCACCGACCTCCAGGCGCTGCACGACTCGATCCTCCGGGACGAATTCCCACAGCTCGACGTCCCGGGCATAGCGATGCAGCAAAGAGACAGACAGCAGACCGTTCCGAGTCAGCTTCCGGAAAGCGACGCCTACTTCATCGGGCGTAGTCGAGAGCAGTGGCTGATGGATGATGTGCTGCTCGACGGATCCGCGCACAATCCCTCCCCCATCGCCTACATCACCGGAAGTCCCGGAATCGGAAAGACGAGCCTCGCCGTCAACTGGGCGCACCGCACGGCCCACAGATTCCCCGACGGTCAGTTGTTCGCCGACCTCCGGGAGGGCGACACACTGGGGGTGCTCCACCAGTTCCTGCGCCAGCTGGGAGCCGAGGGCCCGCTGCCCACCGAGCCCGCGGACGCGGCCGAGCGGTACCGCGGGATGCTGGAGGGCAGGCGCGTCCTGATCGTGCTCGACCACGCCTCGTCATACGCCCAGGTGCGTCATCTGCTGCCCACGAGCGGCGGGTGCTGCGTCCTCATCACCGGCCGGGCCAACCTGGACGAGCTGATGCAGAAGTACCGCGCCCTGCGCCTGCGCGTGGCGCCGCTGTCGGACGACGAGTCCCGGGAGACGCTGACCAGTGTGCTGC
The DNA here is from genome assembly GCF_042745235.1 of Streptomyces sp. NPDC058796. Classification (NCBI taxonomy): domain Bacteria; kingdom Bacillati; phylum Actinomycetota; class Actinomycetes; order Kitasatosporales; family Streptomycetaceae; genus Streptomyces; species Streptomyces sp. NPDC058796. The sequence continues at coordinate 25,497 of NZ_JBHYOP010000017.1, read as the reverse complement.
GGGACGCCAGGGCGGAGGAATCCCCCGAGGCGACCAGCCGGCTCGCCGCGCTGTGCGGGCACACCCCGCTCGCGCTGCGGGCCGCCGCGGCCCGGCTGCTCACCAAGACGCACTGGCGGGTCCTCGATCTGGTCCGCCGACTGGAGCGCTCGGGCGACCGGCTGGCGGAACTCAGCATCGGGGACGACTCGCTGCGCGCCCGGCTGGACCGCAGCATGCGGGAGCTGGACCCCAGGGTGGCCTCCGCCTACCGGGAGTTGAGCCGTCTCGACGACACGGACTTCGACGCCGAGCAGGCGGCGCAGGTGCTCGGCACGGATCTTATGGAGGCCGAGGACCTGATCGAGACCCTGGTCGACGCCCAGCTCCTGGAGGCGGTGGGCCGCGGCGGCGCCTGGGGCGAGATGCGCTACCGGTGGCAGGAGTTGGTGCGGCTGCACGCCTTCCACTGCCTGACGGCCGCCACCCCGGTCGGGGCGGCGCTCGCCGACTGAGCCGGGGTACGACATCGGCCCGTACGCCCCAGCCGGGGTCGTACGGGCCGTCGCGTGCGCCAGGCGTCAGTTGCCGGCGCTCATCGCCTCCACGAGGCTCCTGGGCCGCATGTCGGTCCAGTTCTTCTCCACGTACTCCAGGCACGCCTCCCGGTCGGACTCGCCGAAGGCGACCGTCCACCCTGCGGGCACGTCCACGAACGACGGCCACAGCGAGTGCTGCCCCTCCTCATTGACCAGCACGAGATAGCGGCCGTCTGCGTCTTCGAACGGATTGGTCACGTCTTCATTCCTTCCGGGAGCGTCGGGTGAACTCTGCGCGAGTCGCGGACCCTGCCGACTCCGGTCAAGGTACGGGGACCGTCTTTCCTTCCGATATCGATCCGTTTTTTCCACGGGCCGCCGCGGACTGCTCAGCGGCCGTGGTCGACGACCTCCGGGGCGTGCCGGACCGCCGTGTCGAGACGGGGGCCGTGCTGCCGCAGCCGCTCGTCGAGGTAGGCGACCACCAGCTCCCGGGTGATCCGCTGGGCGTCCGCCGCGCCGAGCGTGACCTCGGGGCCGGCCGCTCCGGTCCGCTCCAGGAGCGGGGCGTAGTCGGTGAAGGAGAGGTGCCCCGCACCGCGCACCGACAGCCAGCGGCGCGTTCCCGACAGGTCCCGCCAGGTCCGTCCCCAGGTGGCGTCGGCGCCGGGGCGGCCGTGCCCGCCCGCGCCGAGCAGCAGGAACGGCCGGTCCACCGGGCTCTTCCCGGCCGTGTGCACGGTGCCGTCCAGGTTGGCCGCGGCGGCGAAACCCGCATCGGTGCGCAGCGCCTCGAAGGCCGCGGCACCGCCCATGGAGTGGCCCACCACCGCCACCCGCGACGGGTCCAGGGGCGGCAGCCCCGCCGTGCCGGGCGACCCGAGCAGCCGATCGCGCAGGAAGCGGAGGTCGGCGGCGCGGACGGCGGCCACCCGGGCGCCCTCGGGACGCCGTTCGCAGGCCAGGCAGCCGGTGACGCGGCCGTCGGGGTGGCTGATGGCCGGGGCCTCGTAGGCGTGGTCCACGGCGGCGACGGCGTAACCCCGGCTCGCCAGTTCCTCGGCCAGTCCGGTCAGCGAGGTGCGGGGCAGTGCGAAGCCCGGTGACAGCAGCACGAGGGGCAGGCCCGTCGCGGGCGCGGCGAGCGGCGGAGGGGCCAGGCGCGCGTGGACGCGGGTGCGGCTGAGCAGGTCGGCGGGTACGCCGCGCACCCGGTGGAAGCGCAGGATCAGCTCCGACTCCCGCGCGGTGACGTAGGAGGCGTGCGGCGCACGGGAGGGCAGTGCGGGGTACCAGAGCGAGACCGTCAGCTCGCGGTGCCGGTCGGGGTTCCAGGGGTCGCGCCGGGAGGTGTCGCTCAACTGGGTCGTGCGCAGGCCGACCGGCAGGGCGCCGGTCGGCGCGGGCAGGGCGGGCGCGTCCCGGGCCACCTCGGGTGCCGGGGCGGCGGCCGCGCTCCGCCCGCCCTCGCAGGAGGGCGCGACGGCCAGCAGCAGCGCGGCCGCGAGGGCCGCGCATCGACGTCCCGCACGGCCGGCTCCGGTCACTTTCGTCATCAGCGCTCACTTCGTCGGAAGCAGGAACACTGATGACGTTAGGAGGGAAAACCGCGAGGTGACAGCGGGGACGGCGCTTTCATGACCTTGGTCGGCAGGAGTCTGTGCGATCTCCGTGGGCCGAACGGTGCCACGCCTGGACCTTGGTCGTCTGCTTCGCCGCTTTCCCCTTTCTTATGGCAGGGGTCCTTCCGGCGGGGGGTTCTTCCGGGGGCTCTTGGGCAGGGCCGTCACATGAAGACCAGCGCGAGGCTCGTGCTCCGCACCCCGGTGACGTCCTTCGGGCCGTACTCCGACTCGGTCGGGTCGTAGTCGAACTCGACGTACGCCTCGCCGCCCGGGAAGTGCGGGCAGGCCATGTGGCTGCTGCTGGAGTCGGTTCCGGTGGCGGTCTGCCAGTCGATGGACCAGGCGACGCAGCCGGAGTCGCCGCCCGTGAAGGGCCCGCCGGGCTTGAGGTCCTCGACGTAGCCGGTCACGCGCACGCCGCCGCCGTCGACGCATACGGTGATCTCGCCCCGGCCGAAGTCCTCGGTCTCACTGTCCGTCAGACAGCCGGGTGCCGCGGTCCCGTCGGGCGTGGCGGAGGCCGTCGTCGGCGGGAGCAGGGCGGCCGCGCCGATGGCCCCGGCGAGAGCCGCGGCGCGCGGGATTCCGCGCATGGTGGTGTCCTTTCCGTCGGGGTTGCCGGTCCGTGCAGGTGGTGCTCTCCGCGCGCTGGTCCTTCGACCCGGCTCAGGGCCGGGGCGTGTCCGGCTCCCGGATGCGGGCCCGTCCCGCCGCACCGAAGCGCAGGGTCTCCCGCAGCCGGACCGGGCCGGTCGCGTCCCCGGACCGGGCGGCGTCCCGCAGTTCGCGGGCCATCGCCTGCGCCTCGGCCGCCCAGTCGTCCAACTGGTCGGCTACGGGACCGGCGTTGGCGGTCAGGATCTCCGCCCAGCGCTCCGGGTCGCCGTCCGCGGTCCTGGTCACGTCGCGCAGGTCCTGGCCGGCCAGCCGTACGGCCGACTCGTCGCCGCCCAGCAGGCGCGCGGCGACCAGGCTCGCGACCAGGTGCGGGGCGTGCGAGACGAGTGCCACGGCGCGGTCGTGTGCCTCGGGGGCGAGCAGCACCGAGACCGCCCCGCACAGTGCGACCAGTTCCAGCGCGCAGTTCAGGGCGAGGTTCCCGGTGGCCTCGGTGGGGGTGAGCGCCCAGGGCCTGCCGTCGAAGAGGTCGGCCCGCGGCTGGGCCGGGCCTTGTCCGCCGCCGACCACGGGGGCGCCGCTGACCAGCGAGGTCAGGTCGCAGCCGTAGGCCCGGACCTCACGGTGCAGGGGCACCTTGACGCCGGAGACATCGGTGTAGCAGCGGGCGGTGCCGAGCTTCTGGTGCTCGGCGAGGACCGGGGCGACCTGGTCGGGCGGCACCGCGAGGACCGCGATGTCGGCCTGCCGCGGGGGTCGCGCGGCGAAGCCCGCGCCGCAGCGTTCGCCGGCCAGTGCCGCCTCGGGGTCGGCGTCGGTCAGGTAGGTGGTCACGCCGTGCCGCCGCAGTGCGAGCCCCACGGATCGGCCGATCACTCCGGCACCCACGATGACGACGCTGCGCATGCGCCTTCCTCTCCTCGGCTCGGACCCTCTCCGGCGGGGCTCGGGCCGGCTCCCGCCGGAGTGCCGGCCCGTGCCGCGGGTCAGCCGAAGATCTTGACAGCCTGGTAGTACGTCCAGGCGGTGCTGTTGCAGGCCGTGTTCTTCTCGCCGGTGTAGCCGGTGCAGACGCGCTTCATGTCCTCGTAGAAGGCGCTGTCGAGGCGGCTCTTGTTGGCGTCGAACTGGCCGGCCGCCTTGTAGTTGCGGTAGCCGAAGTCATGGCGCGCGCAGGCGCTGTCGAAGGGGAAGCCGAAGGGGTTGTCGGGCGCCTGGGTGCACCCGTCGGTCGACCAGTCGAACCCGTAGGCGGCCCAGGCGGACTGGTTGCGGTTGGCCGCGAGCCACGCGTTCTGGCTGGACGCGCTGGTCTGCGTGAACGAGGAGAGCACCTGCGGCTTGTCCGCGGGGGCCGCCTGGGCGGGGGCGGCGGCGACGCCGAGCGCGAGCGCCGAACCGAGGACGGCGAGGGTGGTCCTGGTCTTCGTCGTGGTGCGCATGGAACAGCCTCCAAGGTGGGGTGAGGATGCGGCTCCACCACCTTGGCGAGGCCCGCTATGTGCCCCTTATCGCACCGCTATCGCCCGTCGGCCCCCGCGCGTGCGGACACGGCGAAGGGGCCGCACACCGACGGGCGGAGTGCGGCCCCTTCGTGTTCCGCGGGGGGTGGAGTACGGACTTCCTAGGCGTCTCGGCGGCGCAGGACGGCGGAGCCCGCCACGTAGGCGGCCAGCGCCCACAGCACGAGGACCAGCAGGGCGACTCCGCCGCCGTAGGGGTCGCTGTCCTGGGTCAGCAGGACGGTGCCGGCGACGCTGGGCATGTAGTCGGAGGCGGTCTCCAGCCACTTGGCGCCGACGACGCCCATCAGCTGCGGCAGCGCGAGCAGCACCATGATGAGGGTGGTGATGGTGCCCGCCGCGCTGCGCAGGACGGTGCCGAGTCCGACGGCCATCACGGCGAGGAGCCCGAGATAGACCCCGGCGCCCAGTGCGGTGCCGAGCAACTGGCCGCCGGTGTAGTCGCCGTATTCGCCCATCAGGGGCGCGGCCACCAAGGTGCCCAGCAGGCTGAAGACGAAGCCCGCGGCGATCACGACGGCGCCGATCACCAGGGTCTTGCACCGGAGCATCCGGCCGCGCTTGGGCACGCTCTGCAGCGTCGTGCGGATGGAGCCGCTGGAGTACTCGCTGGTGAGGGCGAGGGTGGCGAGGACCACGATGGCCAGCTGGGAGATGAGGAAGGCCTGGGACGCGTGGTGCGGGGCGGGCATCGTGACGTCGACGCCCTTCTTCGCGCTGGCGTCGGCCGACGCGCCGACGATGGCGGCGAAGCCCACCGTGAGCAGCAGACCGACGGCCAGGTTCCACCAAGTGGCCCGGACGCTCCAGAACTTGGTCCACTCGAACGCGACGGCGCCCTTGAAGCCGCCGCCCTTCACTGGGCCCACGAGCTTGGGGGCGGTTGCAGTAGTAGTCATGTCCAGTTACGCCTTCTGGTGGTCCGGAGCTTCGGTGGCCTGGGCGAGCGCGGGAGAGCCGTACTCCACGCTCGCGGCGGTGAGTTCCATGTACGCCTGTTCCAGGCTGGCCTTGCGCATGCTGAGTTCGTGGATGGGGACACGGTGGTGGAACGCCAGGTCGCCGATCTCCTCCAGCGTGCCGCCGACGACGAGGAGTTCGTCGGGCGTGGAGCCCGCGCCGGGCTCGACTCGCAGTCCGGACTCCAGCAGCTCCCGCCTCAGCACGTCGGGCTGCGGGGTCCGGACCCGGACGGCGGTCAGCGAGCTGCCCGCGATGACCTCTTCGATCGGCGCGTCCGCGATGATCTTCCCGCGGCCGATGACCAGGAGGTGGTCGGCGGTCTCCTGCATCTCGCTCATCAGGTGACTGGAGACGAAGATCGTCCTGCCCTCCGCGGCCAGGGAGCGCATCAGCTCGCGGACCCAGCGCACGCCGTCCGGGTCCAGTCCGTTGACCGGCTCGTCGAAGAGCAGCACCTTGGGGTCGCCCAGCAGGGCCGCGGCGATCCCGAGCCGCTGGCCCATGCCGAGGGAGAAGGAGCCGATGCGCTTCTTCGCCACCTCGGTCAGGCCCACGGTCTCCAGGACCTCGGCGACCCGGGAGGCCGGGATGCCGTTGCTGCGGGCCATACCGAGCAGGTGGTGGTAGGCCGAGCGGCCGGGGTGGCCGGCGCGGGCGTCGAGCAGGGCGCCGACCTCGCGCAAGGGGTGCCGCAGCTCCTCGTAGCGCTTGCCCCTCAGCAGGGCCCGCCCCGACGTCGGCGCGTCCAGACCGACGATCATGCGCATGGTCGTCGACTTCCCCGCGCCGTTCGGGCCGAGGAATCCGGTGACCTTTCCCGGTTTGATCTCGAACGAGAGGTCCGAGACGGCCGTCTTGTCGCCGTACCGCTTGGTCAGTCGGTCCAAAGTGATCATCGCCTGGTGGCTCCTTCCAAAGTCACGTGTTCAACGCTAGGGAGAGGAGAAGGGCGAAGGCATCTGGCGATCGGCAACGACCGCATTCGACTTTCGGCAGATCCGGAGGCCGCGACCCTTCTTGTACCGTGCTGGAATGCACCGATGGCAGGCCGTGCGCCGACGAATCCGATCGCTCCTGCGGGTCCTGTGCTCCGAACGCCCTTTCGCCCGGCGCGGTGATCTGGTGCTGGTCCTGGTCCTGCTGGCGCCCTCGGCGTTCAGTACCCAGGCGCTGGTGACCACGCCGGTCAGCTGGCTGACCGCCTGCCTCGTCATCACGGCCGCGGTCGTGGTGCGGCGCACGGCGCCCCTGCTGTCCCTGCTGCTGGCGGCGCTCCTCACCCTGTTCTATCCGTGGTTCGGCGCGAGCCTGTGGCCGGCGATGGCGACGGTGGTGCTCAGCTGCCTCGCGGGCCGCAGACTGACCCGGCTGTGGCCCGCGCACCTGGTGTTCCTCTGTGTCGCGGTGACCGGACTCCTGCTCGTGGGCACGGTCGCCCAGACCAAGGACTGGCTGAGCCTGCTGATGACCGAGTTCATCGCCTGCGTGCTGCCCTGGTGGGCGGGGAACTGGTGGAGCCAGCGCACCGCGCTGGCCCATGCCGGCTGGGAGCACGCCGAGCAACTCGAGTGGCGCCAGCGTTACATCGCCGACCAGGCCAGGATGAAGGAGCGGGCCCGGATCGCGCAGGACATCCACGACTCCCTCGGTCACGAGCTGAGCGTGATGGCGCTGCTCGCCGGCGGGCTGGAACTGGCCCCCGGGCTGTCGGAGCAGCACCGTGAGTCCGTCGGGCAGTTGCGCGAGCGGTGCACGATGGCCACCGAGCGGCTGCACGAGGTGATCGGGCTGCTGCGGGAGGATCCCACGCCCTCCCTGACTCCCGCCCACGAGTCCATCGCCCAGCTCGTGCGCCGGTTCCAGCTCTCGGGCACGCCGGTGACGTTCCAGGAGGACGGGGCTCGGGACCGGCCGGGCACACCACTGCTGTCCGACCTCGCGGCCTACCGGGTGGTGCAGGAGGCGCTGACCAACGCGGCCAAGCACGCCCCGGGCGCCCCCATCACCGTCCAGGTGACGCACACGGCGGACGAGACCGTGGTCTCGGTCCTCAACGAACGGCCGGAGCACGGCCCGGACACGCCGGCGGCGGGCAGCGGGTCCGGGCTGATCGGCCTCGACGAGCGCGTCCGGCTCGCGGGCGGCACGCTCCGGACGGGGCCGCGGTCCGGTGGCTTCGAAGTACACGCGCGGCTGCCGCGCAGCGCCTCCTCGGCATCGCGGTCCACCGAGCCGCCGAGCGGCGCCACCGGGACCGGCGCCCCGGGGCCGCACACCGGGGAGGGCGGCGCGGACGGCGGCGGCACGGGCGCGGACCACGGGGCCGGCCCGGCCGACGCGGCCCGGCCCGCGACCGCCGCGCCATGGCTCAGCGCCTCGCGGACCGCACTGCTGCGCACCCGGGCCCGGCTCAGGCGCGACGCGCGCCGGGCCGCATTGATCCCGGTGGTGCTCGGGGCCGCCATCGTGGTGTTCCTCGTCGGACTTTACGTCTTCACCTCGGCGACGACGTCGGTCAGCCCCCAGGACTACGCCGGGATACGGGTCGGGGAGACCCGTGACGAGCTGACGCCGGTCCTGCCGGACCGGCGGATCAGGAAGCCGCCGCCGGTCATCTCCGAGCCGTCCGTGCCGGCCGGCGCGACGTGCGAGTACTACCGGGCGAGCAGAAGTCTCCTGGACTTCGGCGACACGATGTACCGGCTGTGCTTCAAGGATGATGTCCTGATGGCCAAGAACACCCTCTGACCACCAGGGAAGGATCGGATGATTCGCGTACTGCTCGCCGACGACGAGACCATCATCAGGGCCGGGGTTCGCTCCATCCTGACAACCGAGCCGGGCATCGAGGTGGTCGCCGAGGCGTCCGACGGGCGTAAAGCGGTCGAGCTGGCCCGCAAGCACCGGCCCGACGTGGCGCTGCTCGACATCAGGATGCCGGAGATGGACGGCCTGACGGCCGCGGGAGAACTGCGGACCACCAACCCGGACACCGCGGTGATCGTCCTCACCACCTTCGGCGAGGACAAGTACATCGAGCGCGCCCTCGACCAGGGGGTGGCCGGCTTCCTGCTCAAGGCGTCCGACCCGCGGGACCTGATCTCGGGCGTGCGGGCCGTGGCGTCCGGGGGGTCCTGTCTCTCGCCGCTGGTGGCGCGGCGGCTGATGACCGAGCTGCGCCGGGCGCCGTCGCCGCGCTCGCAGTTGTCCGGGGAGCGCACCATGCTGCTGACCAAGCGGGAGCAGGAGGTCCTCGGCATGCTGGGGGCCGGGCTGTCGAACGCGGAGATCGCGCAGCGGCTGCACCTGGTCGAGGGCACGATCAAGACGTATGTCAGCGCCATCTTCACCCAGTTGGAGGTCCGCAACCGGGTGCAGGCGGCGATCATCGCCTACGAGGCGGGGCTGGTGACGCGGAGCGACCTCGGCAGTTGAGGGGCCCGGGCGGGTCAGGCGCCCGCCCGGTCCTTGACGAAGCGGGCCAGCCGCGCCGCTCCCTCGGCGGCCCGGTCGGTGGTGAGGTAGCTGCACGAGAGCCGGATCTGCCGATCGCCCGCGTCGTCCAGGTGGAAGTGGCGCATCGGCGTCCAGATGACGCCGTACTTCTCCGCGGAGACGTCCAGCGCGGCCTCGTCCGCCTCGAACGGCACGTCGAGGGTGAGGAAGAAGCCGCCGTCGGGGTCGTTCCAGCGCACCCCGTCCGTCTCCGGTGAGCCGGGCGGGAGTTCGGCGGCGAGGGTCTCCCGCAGGCACCTCATGGTGGCCTGGTAGTGGCGTGCGGAGGTCTCGTTGGCCGACCGCAGTCCACCGCCGTTCTGGAGGAGCAGTCCGGCGACGGCGGCCTGGCTCAGGCTGGAGGTGTTGACGGTGACCATGCTCTTGACCTTGGCCAGCTCCTCGGCGAGCAGTCCTGGCGGCCGGCCGTCCGCGCCCGCCACCAGCTGGTCCGCGACGACGAAGCCGACCCGGGCGCCCGGGAAGGCGGTCTTCGCGAAGGAGCCCAGGTAGACGACGCGCCGTTCGGTGTCGAGGGACTTGAGGGTGGGGCGGCGCACCGAGCTGAACACGCCGTAGGGATTGTCCTCCAGGAGCAGCAGCCCCAGCCGGCCCGCGGCGTCGAGCAGGGCGGTGCGGTCCTCCCGGCGCATGCTGACGCCGGTCGGGTTGGAGCAGTCGGGCACCACGTACAGGCACCTGGCGCGCCGGCCGCTCGCCTCGATCTCCCGGACGGTGCGTTCGAGCCCTTCCAGGCTCGGGCCGTTCGGGGTGCCGGGCACCGGTACGACGGGGATGTCCAGCAGGCTCGCGGCGCCGGTGATGCCGACGTAGGCGGGGCTGTCGACGAGGAGTACGTCGTCCGGGCCGGTGAACAGGGCACGGAGGGTGAGGAGGACGGCCTCCTGGCAGCCGACCGTCACGACCACGGCGGCGGGGTCGACCGTCATGTCCTCGTCGACGTCGAGCATGCGCGCGACGATGTCCCTGATCTGGCCGGCGGTCTCGCCGTACTGGTACAGCGCCGTGCGCACCCGTTCCTCGGAGAGGCCGCGCCCGCGCAGGTGGTCGAGGTAGGTCTCGATGAGCCCGGGGACGCGCGCGACGTCGAAGTCGCCCTCGTACGGCCGTCCCGGGGCGAAAGAGATCGCCTGCGGGTACCGGAGGGTGACCTCGTTGAGGAAGGTCATCGTGTCGAGCAGCGGAGCGGAGAGGCTGGGGTGCAGGGCGGTCCGCGGCAGGGCCCCTTCGGGATCCGCGCTCGCTCGGGTGGTCGTCATCCGTGGCTCCTGTCTGTGTGCGGCGCCGTGCGGGGCACGGTGGTTGGGCCCGGGGGCGGCGAGCCCGGCTGTGGCGGGACCGGACGTGGCGGAGACAGCGTGTCCGGGCCGATCGTGCCGGTGGTGGTGTGGCCCGTGAGGACCATGGTGTCGGCGAACTCCGCGGTCAGCAGGTCGAGCATCCGGCGTACGCCCGTGCCGCCGCCGGCCGCGAGCGCGTACAGTGCCGGCCGCCCGACGAGGACGGCGCGGGCGCCGAGGGCCAGCGCGGCGAGGATGTCGGCGCCGGTGCGGACGCCGCCGTCGAGGAGGACCGGGACGCGTCCGCGCACGGCGGCCACCACCTCGGGCAGGGCGTCCAGGGTGGCCGGCACGCCGTCGAGTTGGCGGCCCCCGTGGTTGGAGACGACGACGCCCTCGACGCCCGCCCGCACCGCTGCCTCGGCGTCCGCCGCGGTCAGGACGCCCTTGGCCAGCACCGGGAGCCCGCTCACCGACTCCAGCCGGGCCACGAAGGACCAGTCCAGGCCGCGGTCGAAGGTCAGCCTGCTGTGCGCTCCCGGGGTGGCGCTGCCGGCCGCCGCCGAACCGGCCAGGTTGGCCGGGGTGATGTGGGCGGGCACTGTGAACCCGTTGCGGAGGTCGCGCAGCCGGCGGCCGGTGAACGGGGTGTCGACGGTGAGCACCAGCGCCTGGTAACCGCTGTCGCGGGCCCGGCGGGCCAGGTCCAGGGTGGTGCCGTGGTCGCGGAAGCAGTACAGCTGGAGCCACAGCGGTGCACTCGCGGCGTGCGCCACCTCTTCGAGGGACCGGCTCGCGAAGGTGCTCACGACGAGCGGGAGACCGAGGGCGCCCGCGGCGGCGGCGGTGGCCGGTTCGCCGTCGGGATGGGCGAGTTCGTGGTAGGCCACCGGCGCGATGCCCACCGGCGCCGCCCACCGGGCGCCCAGCAGTTCCACGGAGGTGTCCGGCTCCTCGACGCCGGGCAGCGCCCGGGGCCGCAGCCGCACGGCGTCGAAGACGGCCTCATTGGCGGTGAGGGTCCGCTCCCGTCCGGCACCTCCGGCGATGAAGTCCCACACTTCGGGGGGCAGTCGCCGGCGCGCGAGCCGGGCGAAGTCGTCGAGCGTGAGCGGCTCGCGGTCCGGCTCCCCGGAGGCGGCGCCGGCGGGCGCACGGGTGGCGGACGTCATCGACCGGCCACTTCCCGCTCCCTCTCGACGGCCTCGTACAGCGCCTTGATGTTGGAACTGCCGAAGCCGCGGGCTCCGTTGCGCTGGATGTACTCGTAGAAGAGGGTGCCGCGCGGGTAGGGCGAGCGAGTGAAGATCTGCAGCAGGTAGCCCCACTCGTCGCGGTCCGCGAGGACGTTGGTCTCGCGCAGGTCGCCGATGGCGTCGGCCATGGCGCCGACCCGCTCGGTGAGCAGGTCGTAGTAGGCGCCCGGGGTGCGCAGGAAGGCGACACCGCGGTTGCCGAGCGAGCGGACCGACTCGACGATGTCGTCCACCAGGAAGGCCAGGTGCTGGACGCCCGGGCCGTCGTGGGCGGTCAGGAACTGGTTGATCTGGCCCGGTACCCGGGTGTCGTCCGGCTCGATGAGCGTGAAGGTGATGCCGCCGTCGGCGTTGCGCACGACGATCGAGTCCATCGCCTGCTCGCCCACCTCGATGTACTCGGAGGAGTAGTAGGGCATGTCGAAGGCCGCCTCGTAGAACTCGGCGGTGCTCCGCAGCGTGCCGGCCTCCAGGCAGACGGCGACGTGGTCGAGGAAGGGCCGGGGGCCCGCGTGGTCCGTGGCGGCCGGCAGCAGTGCCCAGTCGCGGTCGGGCGGCAGCGGTGCCGCGCCGTCGCCGGTGGCGGCGACCAGCGTGTGCCGGATCTCCCCGAAGCCGGAGACGGCGGCGAACCACGCGTCCTGGCCCGCCCGCCGCGAGGGGGCCGGCGCCTGCAGCGCCCGGGCGCCGGCGACGACCGCGCGGTCGAAGCAGGGGCGTACGTCGTCGCAGGTGAAGGCCAGGTCCGCGATGGAGTCGCCGTGCCGCTCCACGTACCGGGCGACATCGGTGTCCGGCCGCAGCGCCTGGGTGACCACGAGGGTGACCTCACCGCTGCGCAGCACGGTGGACCGGCGGTCGTGCGTGCCGGTGGCGGGCCCCGCCACGGCCAGGGGGACGAAGCCGAGGCTGTCGACGAGGAAGCCGGAGGCGTCCCGGTCGTCCGCGACGTACAGCTCGGCGTACGCAATGGCACTGGGCGGCATGCGGATCTCCAATGGACGAAGGGGAGAATTACGGGAGCGCCCGCGGGAAAGAGGGGCGACGCATTTTTTGGGGCAGCCATGGAAAATGCGCGTGACTACACTCTACAAATCACCCGTATAACCTCGCTATCGGCTGGTTATCAACCTTCCTACCTGCGGTTATCCACCTGGATAACGATATTGACCATCTCGTCGCGACCTTGCTAGCGTCCCAGTTCGCCCTTAGTCGAATGCCATCCGGGCTACACCGTATTTGTTTTACCGCGCGCCACTGAGAGGCCGGGGGTTCCGGCAGAGGATTGTGAGGAGACAGGTGTCTGAGAAGTCTTCGGTCCGGCACGGTCTGACCAGCGCGCAGCACGAGGTGTGGCTCGCGCAGCAGCTGGATCCGCGCGGCACGCACTACAAGACGGGATCCTGCCTGGAGATCGACGGGCCGCTGGACCACGCGCTGCTGAGCGCGGCCCTGCGGCACACCGTGACCGAGACGGAGACGCTCTGCTCCCGCTTCCTCACCGACGAGGACGGCCACCCGTACCGCGCGTACTGCCCGCCCGCGCCGGAGGGTTCGGACGCCGTCGAGGGCCCGGACGGAGTGCCGTACACGCCCGTGCTGCTGCACCACATCGACCTCTCGGACCACGCGGACCCCGAGGGCGAGGCCCAGCGGTGGATGGAGCGGGACCGTGCGACGCCGGTGCCCCTGGACCGGCCCGGCCTCAGCAGCCACGCGCTGTTCACGCTCGGCGGCGGCCGGCACGTGTACTACCTGGGCGTCCACCACATCGTGATCGACGGCACCAGCATGGCGCTGTTCTACGAGCGGCTGGCCGAGGTGTACCGGGCGCTGCGGGACGGTCACGAGGTGCCCGCCCACTCCTTCGGGGACACGGACCGGATGGTCGCCGGTGAGGAGGCCTATCGCGGCTCGGCGCGGCACGAGCGGGACCGGGCCTACTGGACCGGCCTGTTCGCCGACCGTCCCGAGCCCGTCTCGCTCACCGGCCGGGCCGGCGCCCGGGCGCTGGCGCCGACGGTACGGAGCCTGACCCTCGGCCCGGAACGCACGGGCGTGCTCGGCCGGGCCGCCGAGGCGACCGGCGCGCACTGGGCGCGCGTGGTGATCGCCGGCGTGGGCGCCTTCGTGCACCGGATGACGGGCGCCCGGGACATCGTGGTGTCCGTGCCGGTCACCGGCCGCTACGGCGCGAACGCCCGGACGACGCCCGGCATGGTCTCCAACCGGCTGCCGCTGCGGCTGGCGGTGGACCCCGGCGACAGTTTCGCGCGGGTGGTCGAGAACGTGTCCGGGGCGATGAGTGGCCTGATGGCGCACAGCCGCTACCGCGGTGAGGACCTCGACCGGGAGCTGGGCGGCTCGGGGGTGTCGGGCCCCTCGGTCAACGTCATGCCGTACATCAGGCCGGTGGACTTCGGCGGTCCGGTCGGCCTGATGCGCAGCATCAGTTCGGGTCCGACGACCGACCTGACCATCGTGCTGTCCGGCACCCCCGAGACCGGCCTCCGCGTCGACTTCGAGGGCAACCCGCAGGTGTACGGCGTCCGGGACCTGGACTCGTTGCAGGAACGCTTCGTCCGGTTCCTGGCCGACCTGGCGGCCGACCCCGCCGCCAGTGTCGACGACGTCGCGCTGCTCACGCCTCACGAGCGGGACCTCGTTCTCGACGGATGGAACGACACCGCGCGCGAGGTGCCCGCCGCGACACTGCCCGAACTGCTCGCCGCGCGGGCCGCGCGCACCCCGGAGCACGAGGCCGTCGTCTACGAGGGCACCTCACTGACGTACGCCGAACTCGACGCCCGCGCCGAGCGGCTGGCCCGTGCGCTGGCCGCCCGGGGCGCGGGCCCGGAGCGCTTCGTCGCGGTCGCCGTGCCCCGGTCGACCGAGCTGGTCGTGGCGCTCCTCGCGGTGCTCAGAGCGGGCGCGGCGTACGTGCCCGTCGACCCCGGTTATCCGGCCGACCGCATCGCGCACATCCTGCGGGACGCGGGCGCGATGCTCGTCCTGACCACGCGGGAGGCCGAGGAGCGGCTGCCGCGGGACGGCACGCCCCGGCTGGTCCTCGACGGCCCGGCCGCCGTCCCGGAGCCCGCCGCGACCGCACCCGCGACGGCACCCGGCCCCGACCACCCGGCCTACGTCATCTACACCTCCGGGTCCACCGGGCGCCCCAAGGGCGTGGTCGTCTCCCACCGGGCGATCGTCAACCGCCTGGCCTGGATGCAGGACACCTACGGCCTGGAACCGTCAGACCGGGTGCTGCAGAAGACGCCCTCCGGCTTCGACGTGTCCGTGTGGGAGTTCTTCTGGCCCCTCGTCCAGGGCGCCACGCTGGTCGTGGCGCGGCCCGAGGGCCACCTGGACCCGGCCTACCTGGCCGACACCGTCCGACGTGCGGGCGTGACCACCCTGCACTTCGTGCCGTCGATGCTCGACGTGTTCCTGCGGGAGCCGTCCGCGGCCTCGCTCAGCGGACTGCGCCGGGTGTTCTGCAGCGGCGAGGCCCTCTCGGCGGAGCTGCGCGCCCGCTTCCGCTCCGTGTCGGACGTACCGCTGCACAACCTGTACGGGCCCACCGAGGCCGCCGTCGACGTGACGTACTGGCCGTGCGCCGAGGACACCGGCGACGGTCCGGTGCCGATCGGGCGCCCGGTGTGGAACACCCGGATGTACGTGCTCGACGCCGCACTGCGCCCGGTCCCGGCCGGTGTGCCCGGCGAGCTGTACATCGCCGGCGTGCAGCTCGCCCGCGGCTACCTGGGCCGTCCCGGACTGAGCGCCGAGCGCTTCACCGCCGACCCGCACGGAGTTCCCGGCAGCCGGATGTACCGCACCGGCGACCTCGCGCGCTGGAACCACGACGGCAGCCTCGACTACCTCGGCCGCGCCGACCACCAGGTGAAGCTGCGCGGCTTCCGCGTCGAACTCGGCGAGATCGAGGCGGCGCTGGTACGGCAGCCGGAGGTCGACCAGGCCGCCGTCATTCTGCGCGAGGACCGGCCGGGCGACCAGCGTCTCGTCGCCTACACCGTTCCCGCGCCCGGCTCGGAGGCGGACGCCGCCCCGCTCACCGCGCGCCTGCGCGAGCTGCTGCCCGGCTACATGGTGCCCGCCGCATTCGTCACCCTGCCCCGGTTGCCGGTCACCCCCAACGGCAAGCTCGACCGCCGGGCCCTGCCCGCACCCGCGCGCACCGAGCGGTCCGGCGGACGGGCCCCGCGCACGCCGGACGAGGAGCTGCTGCGGACGCTGTTCGCCGAGGTGCTGGGCGTCGACGAGGTCGGCGTGGACGACAACTTCTTCGAACTGGGCGGCCACTCGCTGCTCGCCACCCGGCTGATCAGCCGCATCCGCTCCACCGCCGGCGCGGAGGTGCCGATCCAGCGGGTCTTCGAGTCGCCGAGCGTGGCGGAGCTGGCCCCGGCGCTGGAGGAGACCGGGCGGGCCCGCGCGGCGGTCACCGCCCGTCCGCGCCCCGAGCGGCTGCCGCTGTCCTTCGCACAGCAGCGCCTGTGGTTCATCCACCAGTACGAGGGGCCCTCGCCGCTGTACAACATCCCGGCGGCGCTGCGCCTTTCCGGCCGGGTGGACGAGGCCGCGCTCTCGGAGGCCCTCGCGGACGTGGTGGCCCGGCACGAGAGCCTGCGCACGGTCTTCGCCGAGGACGCGCACGGCCCTCAGCAGGTGATCCTGGCTCCCGAACACGTCCCGTCCCGCCTGGAGACGCTGGACAGCGCCCCGGAGCGGCTGACCGACGACCTCGCGCGCACCGCGCGGCACTGCTTCGACCTCACGCGGGACGTGCCGCTGCGGGCCACGCTGCTGCGGGTCGCGCCCGAGGAGCACGTCCTGCTGCTCGTCCTGCACCACATCGCGGGCGACGGCTGGTCGCTGGCGCCCCTCGCCCGTGACCTCGGCACCGCCTACGCCGCCCGGTCGGCCGGCCGGGCCCCCGACTGGGCGCCGCTGCCGGTGCAGTACGCCGACTACACGCTCTGGCAGCGCGAACTGCTCGGCACGGGCGACGACGAGACGGGGAGCGAGGCCGGAGGTGAGGGCGGCGGCGAGGGCGCCCGGCAGCTCGCGCACTGGCGCGCGGCGCTCGACGGACTGCCGGAGCGGCTGGAACTGCCCACCGACCGGCCGCACCCCGTGCGCCGCGACAACTCCGGCGCCCGCCTCGACCTGACGGTGCCCGCCGGCCTGCACCGCTCGCTCGCCGCGCTGGCCGGTGAGGCCCGGACCAGCGTCTTCATGGTGCTCCAGGCCGCGCTCGCGGGGCTGCTGACACGGCTCGGCGCCGGCGAGGACGTACCGATCGGCTCGACCATCGCGGGCCGCACCGACGCGGCGGTGGAGAACCTGGTCGGCTTCTTCGTCAACACACTCGTGCTGCGCACCGACACCGGCGGCGACCCCACCTTCCGCGAACTGCTCGGCCGCGTCCGCGAGCGCGACCTGGCCGCCTACGCCCACCAGGACGTGCCCTTCGAGCGACTCGTGGAGGCGGTCAACCCGGACCGGGCCACCTCCCACCACCCGCTGTTCCAGGTGATGCTGACCTTCGACACCACCCAGCAGGACGCCTTGGGCGAGCTCGGCCGGCTGCCCGGGATCAGCACGTCGCTGCTGCCGGTGCACACCGGGCTGTCCCGGTTCGACCTCGTGTTCGCCTTCGACGAGCGGCGGGACGCGGAGGGCGGGCACGCCGGGCTGGACCTCGCGGTGGAGTTCAGCACCGAACTGTTCGACACCGGGACCGTCCGCACCCTCACCGAGCGGCTGCTTCGGCTGCTCACGGAGGTCGCCACCGACCCGGGCGTACGGCTCGGCGACGTCGACGTGCTCCTCCCCGGCGAACACCACGACCTCCTGCTGACGGCCAACCGGCCGGACGGCGCCCCCGCTTCCCCCTCGCCCGTCACCGCCACGCTGCCCGAGCTGTTCGAGCGGCAGGTTGCCCGGCACCCGGGCCGCACCGCGCTGACCTTCGAAGGCTCCTCGCTCTCCTACGCCGACCTCAACGCCCGGGCCAACCGCCTGGCCCGGCTGCTGACGGCGCGCGGCATCGGCCCCGACGCGCTGGTCGCCCTCGCCCTGCCCCGCTCGGCCGAGCTGGTCGTGGCACTGCTCGCGGTGGTCAAGTCGGGCGCCGCCTACGTCCCGCTGGACCCCGGCTACCCGGCCGACCGGCTCGCCCACGCGCTGTCCGACTCGGCGCCCGCCGCCCTGCTCACCGACCGCTCCACCGCCGACCGGCTGCCCGCCCACGAGGTGCCCCTCGTCGTCCTCGGCGACGGCCCGGCGCACCCGGACGGCGACGCGACGGACCCGTACCCCGCCACCGACCTCGCGCAGAGCGAGCGGATCAGGCCCCTCGACCCGAGGGACACCGCCTACGTCATCTACACCTCCGGCTCGACCGGCCGCCCCAAGGGTGTGGCCGTGCCGCACCGCAACGTCGTGCGGCTCTTCTCCGCCACCGAGCAGTGGTTCGGCTTCGACGAGCACGATGTGTGGACGCTGTTCCACTCGTACGCCTTCGACTTCTCGGTGTGGGAGCTGTGGGGTCCGCTGCTGCACGGCGGCCGGCTCGTCGTCGTCCCGCACGACGTCAGCCGGGACCCCGCCGCCTTCCTGTCCCTGCTCGCCCGCGAGCGGGTCACCGTCCTCAACCAGACGCCGTCCGCGTTCTACCAACTGGCCGCCGCAGACCGGGAGAGCCGCGACGAACTCGCCCTGCGCACGGTGGTGTTCGGCGGCGAGGCCCTGGACCTGTCCCGGCTGGCCGACTGGTACGAACGGCACGCCGAGGACGCGCCGGCCCTGGTCAACATGTACGGCATCACCGAGACCACCGTGCACGTCTCGCACTTCGCCCTGGACCGGGCCACCGCCGCGGCCGCGTCGGCGAGCACGATCGGCGTCAACATCCCCGACCTGCGCGTCTACGTCCTCGACGACCGGCTGCGCCCCACCGCGCCCGGCGTCACCGGCGAGATGTACGTGGCCGGCGCGGGACTGGCCCGCGGCTACCTGGGCCGCCCGGCGCTCACCGCGGACCGCTTCCCCGCCGACCCGTACGCCGCCCTGTTCGGCGAGCACGGCACCCGCATGTACCGCACCGGCGACCTGGCCAGGCGCCGCACCGACGGCAGCCTGGACTACCTGGGCCGCGCCGACCAGCAGGTGAAGATCCGCGGCTTCCGCATCGAGCCCGGCGAGATCGAGGCCGTGCTCGCCGCCCACCCCGCCGTCGACGACGTTGCCGTGGTGGCGCGGGAGGACGTCCAGGGCGACCCGCGGCTCGTCGCGTACGTGGTGACCGGCACCGGCACGACCGCCCGCGCACTGCACGACCACGCCGCCGGACACCTCCCCGACCACATGCTGCCGTCGGCGTTCGTCACACTGGACGTGCTCCCGCTGACGCCCAACGGCAAGCTCGACACCAAGGCGCTGCCCGCCCCCGCCCACGCGGGGCAGGTCACCGGACGCGCCCCGCGCGGGCCGCGCGAGGAGATCCTGTGCTCGCTGTTCGCCGAGGTCCTCGGGGTACCCCGGCTGACCGTGGACGACAGCTTCTTCGACCTCGGCGGCCACTCCCTGCTCGCGACCCGCCTGGCCTCCCGCATCCGCAGCACCCTGGGCGTCGAACTGTCCGTGCGCCGGCTGTTCGAGAGCCCGACCGTCGCCGGGCTCTCCGCCGCCCTCGACGGGGCCGAGCGGGCCGGGGCGGCGCTGACGGCCGGGGCGCGCCCGGAGCGGCTGCCCCTGTCCTACGCCCAGCAGCGGCTGTGGTTCCTGCACCAGCTCGAAGGCCCCTCCCCCACCTACAACATCACCGGTGCGCTGCGGCTGACGGGCGCCCTCGCCCCCCAGGCGCTGCGCGCGGCCTTCCAGGACGTCGTGGTACGCCACGAGAGCCTGCGGACCGTCTTCACGGAGGACGCGCGGGGCGCCCGGCAGACCGTCCTCGACGCCGCGTCCGTGCGCTTCGAACTGCCGGTCACCGACCTCACCGAGGACCTGCTCGGCCGCCGGCTCGAAGAGGCCGCCCGGCACTGCTTCGACCTGACGACCGACATCCCGGTGCGCGCGGAGCTGTTCCGGCTCGGCACGGACGAGCACGTGCTGCTGCTGATGGTCCACCACATCGCCGGTGACGGCTGGTCCCTCGGCCCGCTGGTCCGCGACCTGGCCGCGGCCTACACGGCCCGCGCGGCCGGTCACGCCCCCGACTGGGCGCCGCTGCCCGTGCAGTACGCGGACTTCACCCTGTGGCAGCGCGCCTCGCTCGGGGACGCCTCCGACGCCACCAGCCCCGCCGGCCGGCAGCTCGCGTACTGGAAGCAGGCCCTGGCCGGACTGCCCGACCGGCTCGAACTGCCCGCCGACCGGCCGCTGCCGGCCGTCGCCTCGCACCGCGGCGGCCGGGTCCCGCTGACCGTCCCCGCCGACCTGCACCGTGGCGCGGTGGCTCTGGCCAGGGAGTCCCGCACCAGCGTCTTCATGGTGCTCCAGGCGGCCCTGGCGGCCCTGCTGACCCGACTGGGCGCGGGTGACGACATCCCCCTGGGCACACCGGTGGCGGGCCGCGGCGACGACTCCGTGGACCAGGTCGTCGGCTTCTTCGTCAACACCCTGGTGCTGCGCACCGACACGAGCGGCGACCCCACCTTCCGGGAGCTCCTCGACCGGGTGCGGGACACCGACCTCAGCGCCTACGACCACCAGGACCTGCCCTTCGAGCACTTGGTGGACGTCCTCTCGCCGACCAGGTCGCTCTCCCACAACCCGCTCTTCCAGGTACTGCTGAGTCTGGACACCACCCAGCAGGACGCCCTGGCGGCGCTCGCCACCACCGGCCTCGGCGTGCGCCTGCTGGACGTGACCACCGGCGTCGCCAAGCTGGACCTCGCCCTGGAACTCGCCGAACACCGCGACGCCGAGGGCGCCCCCGCCGGACTGGTGGGCGCGGCCGAGTACAGCGCGGACCTGTTCGACGAGGGCACGGTCGCGCTGCTGGTCGAGCGGTTCCTGCGGCTCCTGGCCGCGCTGGTCGCCGATCCCGGCCGGCGCATCGGCGAGGTGGACGTGCTCAGCTCCCGGGAACTGGACCGCGTCCTGGTCGAGTGGAACGACACGCCCCGCAGCCCGGTGGACCGCACCTTCGCCGACTACGTCGCCGAGCACGCCGCCGACCGCCCGGACCACCTCGCCGTCGAGTCCGCGGACGGAACCCTGACCTACGGTGAACTGAACGAGCGTGCCAACCGGCTGGCCCGCCGCTTCCTCGAACTGGGCGCCGGCCCCGAGAGGTTCGTGGCGGTCGCCCTGCCCCGCTCGGCAGACCTGGTCGTCTCGGCACTCGCCGCCTTCAAGGCGGGCGCGGCCTACCTTCCCGTCGATCCGGCCTACCCCGCCGAGCGCATCACCCACCTCGTGCGGGACGCGTCGCCCACCCTCGTCGTCACCACGTCCGCCCTGGCCGCCGGACTCCCGGACACGGGGACGCCCGTCCTCCTGCTCGACGGCGCCGGGACCGCCTCGGCCCTCGCCGCGCTCCCGGGCCACGACGTCACCGACGCCGACCGGCCGGCCCCGCTGCGCCCCGAGCACCCCGCGTACATGATCTACACCTCGGGTACGACGGGCCGCCCCAAGGGCGTCGTCGTCACCCACACCGGCCTGCCCGGCCTCGTGGACATCTTCACCCGCGACTGCGCGGCGGGCCCGGGCAGCAAGGTGCTCCAGCATCTCTCGCCGAGCTTCGACGCCTCGTTCTGGGAGCTGGCGATGGGGCTGCTCACCGGCGCCGCCCTGGTCGTGGCGCCGCAGGAGACCACGCCGGGACCGGAGCTGGCCGAGCTGGCGACCCGGCACGCGGCGACCCACCTGAGCCTGACGACCTCCGTCCTCGGACTGCTGCCCGAGGGGTCGCTGCCCGAGGGCCTGACCCTCGTCGTGGGCGCCGAGGCGATCCCGCCCGAGCTGGTGGAACGCTGGTCGCCGGGCCGCACGATGCTCAACTCCTACGGTCCCACCGAGACCACGGTCTGCTCCACCATGAGCGGGCCGCTGTCCGGCCCCCTCACCCCGCCCATCGGCTCCCCCGTCACCAACAGCGCCGTCTACGTGCTGGACGCGGCCCTGCGCCCGGTTGCGCCCGGTGTGCCCGGGGAGCTGTACGCCGCCGGACCGCACCTGGCCCGCGGCTACCACGCCCGCCCCGGCCTGACTTCCGAGCGGTTCGTGGCCAATCCCTTCGGCGCCCCCGGCACCCGGCTCTACCGCACCGGCGACCTGGTGCGCTGGCTGCCGGACGGCGAACTGGAGTACCTGGGCCGCGTCGACACCCAGGTCAAGATCCGCGGCCTGCGGATCGAGCCCACCGAGATCGAGGCGGTCATCACCGAGCGCCCGCACCTGGCGCGGGCGGCCGTGATCGTACGGGAGGACCGGCCCGGCGACCGGCGGCTCGTGGCCTACGTCGTGCCCGAGACCGGCCGCACGGTGGACACCGCCGCGCTCCGCGCCGAACTGCGCGAGACCCTGCCGGACCACATGATCCCGACGGCGTTCGTCGTGCTGGCCGCGCTGCCGCTGACGATCAACGGCAAGCTGGACCGCAACGCGCTGCCCGCCCCCGACTACTCGGCCCGCACCTCGGGCCGGGCCGCCCGCGACCCGCGCGAGCGGCTGCTGGTCGAGCTGTTCGGCGAGATCCTCGGCGTGGAGTCGGCCGGCGTCGACGACGGCTTCTTCGACCTGGGCGGGGACAGCATCCTCTCCATCCAGCTCGTCGGCCGCGCCCGAGCGGCGGGCCTGGTCCTGTCCGTGCGGGACGTCTTCGAGCACCAGACGCCCGCGCTGCTGGCCCGGTCGGCCGCCGAAGGGACCGGCCCGGACCACTCCGCACCGGACACGGACGTCCCCGCGTACGGCCCGACGCCCCGCACCCCGATGATGGGCTGGTTCGCGGACCTCGGCTCCGACATGGCGGAGTTCAACCAGTCACTGGTCCTGCGCGTGCCCGCGGCTCTCGACTTCGACCGGCTCGGCACCGCCCTGCGGGCCGTGCTGGACCGTCACGACGCGCTGCGCATGCGGGTGGCCGACGACTGGACGATCGAGGTTCCGGAGCCGGGCTCCGTGACACCGGCCGACTGCCTGGTCCGCTTCGACGCCGTAGGCCTCGACGAGTCCGCCGTGCGCTCGGCGGTCACCGAGCAGGCGCGGGCGGCCCGGGCCCGTCTGGCTCCGGCGGACGGCCGCATGCTCCAGGCGGTCTGGCTCGACCGGGGCACCGCCCAGGACGGTCTGCTCGTCCTGGTCGCCAACCACCTGGTCATGGACGGCGTCACCTGGCGCATCCTCATCCCGGACCTGGCGGCCGCCTACGCCGGCGACACCCTCGCGCCCGTGGGCACACCATGGCGCCGGTGGGCGCTGGCCCTCACCGACCTCGCCGGGCAGCCGCGGACCGAGGAGGAGCTGGAACACTGGCGTTCGGTACTCGGCGACACCCCGCGCGCCCTGCGCGTGGACCCCGCGCGGGACACCCACGCGACCGCGGGCGAGATCACCGCCGAACTCGACGCGGACACCACCGAGGCCCTGCTCACCTGGGTCCCCGGTGTCTGCCGCGCGACCATCAACGACGTGCTCCTGAGCACCTTCGCCCTGGCCGTCGCCCAGTGGCGGCACGGCCGCTCCGAGCACCCGGCCGCACCCGTCGTCGTCGACCTGGAGAGCCACGGCCGGCACGAGGAGGCGGTGCCGGGCGCCGAACTCAGCCGCACCGCGGGGTGGTTCACGTCGATGTACCCGGTCCGGCTGACCCCGCCGGCCGCCTCCGGCGACGTGTCGGCGATCCGGACGCTGAAGGCCGTCAAGGAGCAGCTGCGCGCCGTGCCTGGCGACGGCGTCGGTTACGGCCTGCTGCGCCACCTCAACCCTCGCACCCGGGACGTCCTCGCCGCGCTTCCCGTCCCCGAGTTCGGCTTCAACTACCTCGGCCAGATCGGCCAGGAGGGCACCGACGAGGCTCCCTGGACCATCGAGGGCGGCGACGTCGCCGGCATCGACGGTGCCATGCCGCTGGCCCACCCCGTGGACGTGAACGCCGTCGCCCGGGAAACCGCCGACGGCACCCGGCTGCGTGCCCGCTGGACCTACTCCCGCACCGTGCTGGAGACCGAGGACACCCAGCGGCTGGCCGACGCCTGGTTCCGGATGCTGCGCCGCCTCGTCGAGGAGGCCCGGCAGCCCGGCGCCGGCGGCCTCACCCCCTCCGACATCGCGCACCCGACGCTCGGCCAGGACGAGATCGAGCACTTGGAGAGCGACCTCCCCGGCCTTCAGGACGTCCTGCCCCTCGCCCCCCTCCAGGAGGGCTTCCTCTTCCTCAACCTGTACGACGAGCACGCCCGCGACGTCTACGTCGGCCAGCTCGCCTTCGACCTGGAGGGCACCTTCGACGGCGCCCGGATGCGCGCGGCGGCCCACGCCTTGCTGCGCCGGCACGCCAACCTGCGGGCCGGGTTCCGGCAGACCGGGTCCGGCGCGTGGGTGCAGGTGGTGCCCGCCGACGTCGACCCGGACTGGCGGGAGTACGACCTGACCGACCGCGCCGAGAACGAGCGGGACACGGAGGCCGCGCGTCTGGCCGCCGACGACCGGGAACGCCGGTTCGACCTCACCAGCCCGCCCCTGATGCGCTTCACCGCGATCCGGCTCTCCGCCGACCGCGTCCGGCTGGTGATGACCAACCACCACATCCTGCTCGACGGCTGGTCCATGCCCCTGCTCTGGCAGGAACTGACCGAGCTGTACGTCTCCGGCGGCGACCCCGTGAGTCTGCCCCGGGTCCGCCCGTACCGCGAGTACCTGGCCTGGCTCGACGCCCGCGACCGGGAGGCCGCCCGGACCGCCTGGCAGGAGTCCCTGTCCGGCCTCGACGAGGCCACCCTCCTCGCCCCGGGCGCCGGCCCGGCCGAGGCGGCGCCGCTGAGCGTCCCCTTCGGACTGGACCGCGACGCCACGGCCACCCTCTCCGCCTGGGCGCGGAGCCAGGGGGTGACCATGAACACCGTGGTGCAAGGCGCCTGGGCACTCGCCCTCGCCCAGGCGACCGGCCGCGACGACGTCGTCTTCGGCGCCACCGTCTCCGGCCGCCCACCCGAGCTGCCCGGCGTCGAATCGATGATCGGGCTCTTCATCAACACCCTGCCCGTCCGCGCCCGCCTCGACCACGCCGAACCCCTGGGCGACCTCTTCCGCCGCCTCCAGGCCGAACAGGCCCGCCTCCTGGACCACCAGTGGGCCGGACTCGCCGACATCCAGCGCTGGGCCGGACACGGCGAACTCTTCGACACCGCCATGGTCTTCCAGAACTACCCGGTGAGCGCCGACACGACGAGCCGCCAGCTCGACGGGCTGCGGGTGGCCGGTTACGACGCGGTCGAGAGCACGGACTTCGCCGTCAACCTCGTGGCCCACACCCGCGACGACGCCCTGCGGCTGCGCCTCGACCACCGCGCGGACACCTGCCCCGGCGACCTCGTCCGCTCGCTGGCGGACCGGATGCTGCGGGTTCTGGAGGCCCTGGTCACCGACTCCGACATCCCCGTGGCCCGCCTGGACACCCTCGACCCGGCCGAGCGGGAGCGGGTCCTGGTGGAATGGAACGGGCCCCGCACCGAACTCCCCGGCACACCACTGCACGAACTGATCACCGAGCAGGCCCACCAGACACCGGACGCGACCGCCGTGGTGTGCGAGGACGCCTCCCTCACCTACGCCGAGCTGGACGCCCGCGCCAACCAGCTCGCCCGGCACCTGCTGGAACAAGGCCTGGGAGCCGAGGACTTCGTCGCGATCGCACTGCCGAAATCACTCGACGCGATCACCAGCATGCTCGCCGTCCTCAAGACCGGCGCCGCCTACCTGCCCATCGACCCGGACTACCCCGCCGAGCGCATCAACTACATCCTCGACGACGCACGACCGGCCCTCACCCTCACCGAGCCAGTGAACCCCGCAGACTACGAGAACCGACATGACGGGCCTCTGACGAATGCGGATCGCCGTAGCCCGTGGTCACCACGCCACGCCGCCTACATGATCTACACCTCCGGCTCCACCGGCCGCCCCAAAGGCGTCATCATCGAACACCACGCCCTGGC
>NZ_JBHYOP010000016.1:100469-134325 GCF_042745235.1 Streptomyces sp. NPDC058796 | reverse complement strand
TGCAGGGAGCCGGTGACGCGGGCGCCGGCGAGGGGCTGGGCCTCGGCGTATTCCTTGCGGATCGCCATCAGGCCGGGCATCTCGTGCTCGGCCAGAGTGATCTCCTTGCGGCCGAAGGCGGCCAGGGAGAGATCGGCGACCTTGAAGTCGATGAACTCAGACGACATGGAGGCTCCTTGTGCTGTTCAGGACGTTGCGGTGGATGTCCAGGGCCGCGGTGGACTTGTTGAGCGTGATGTAGTGCAAGCCGGGGGCACCCTCGGCGAGCAGCCGGTCCGCCATGGCGGTGGCGTGGTCGACCCCGATCCGGTACGCGTCTTCGGGGCGCTCACGGGCGGCTTCGAGCCGGTGGGCCAGGTCCTCCGGGAAGGCGGCGTCGGAGAGCTCGGCGAAGCGCCGGATCTGGCGGGCGTCAGTGGCCGGCATGATCTCAGGGACGACCGGTGTCGTGCAGCCGGCGGCCGCGAGCCGGTCACGCAACCGCAGATAGTGCTCCACGTCGAAGAACATCTGGGTGATGGCGTAGTCCGCGCCCGCGTGGCACTTGGCCACGAAGTGCCGGATGTCGCTGTCCCAGCCGGGGGAACGCGGATGCATCTCGGGGAAGGCCGCGACCCCGATGGTGAAGTTGCCCAGCGAACGCACCAGTTCGACGAGTTGGTACGCGTGGGTGAAGCCGTCCGGACGCGGGGTCCAGGGTCCCTTGGGGTCACCCGGCGGGTCGCCGCGCAGCACGAGTACGTCGTGCACTCCGGCGTCCGCGTACTGGCCGATGATGCGGCGCAGTTCGGCCACCGAGTGCCCGACGGCCGTCAGGTGCGCCACCGGGCGCAACGTCGTCTCGGCCACGATCCGTTTGGTGACCTCGATGGTGCGCTCCCGTGAGGAGCCTCCCGCGCCGTAGGTGACGGACACGAAGTCGGGCGTGAGCGGTTCGACGCGGCGGATGGCCTGCCACAGGGCCTGCTCGCCCTTGGCCGTCTTCGGGGGGAAGAACTCGAAGGAGAACGTCGTCATGCGCGGCCTCCCGCGTTGAAGTAGCTCGCCTCGGGGTGGTGGACGACGATCGCGTCCGTGGACTGCTCCGGGTGGAGCTGGTACTCCTCGGAGAGCCGCACGCCGATCCGCTCGGGTTCGAGCAGCTGCGCGATCTTGACGCGGTCCTCCAGGTCCGGGCAGGCCGGGTAGCCGAGCGAGTAGCGGCAGCCCTGGTACTCGGTGCGGAACATGCCTTCCATCACGGCGGGATCACTGCCCGCGATGCCGAGTTCGGAGCGGACGCGGGCGTGCCAGTACTCGGCGAACGCCTCGGCCAACTGCACGGACAGGCCGTGCAGTTCGAGGTAGTCGCGGTAGGAGTCTGCGGCGAACAGCTCGGCGGCCGCCTCACCGATCCGCGAACCCATCGTGACCACCTGGAGCCCGACCACGTCGGTCTCCCCCGATTCCTCCGGGCGGAAGAAGTCCGCCAGGCACAGGCGTCGGCCGCGGCGCTGGCGCGGGAAGGTGAACCGGGTCCGCTCGGTGCCCCGGTCATCCAGGATGATCAGGTCGTCGCCCTTGGACACGCACGGGAAGTAGCCGTGGACCACGGCCGCCTCCAGGAGGTTCTCCGTGCGCAGCCGGTCGAGCCACATGCGCAGCCGCGGCCGGCCCTCGCTCTCGATGGTGTCGCCCTTGAGCCCCCATTGGCCCTTGAACAGGGCGTTCTCGTCGAGCCAGGAGGCGTACTCCTTGAGCTGGACGCCCTTGACGACGCGGGCCCCCCAAAACGGTGCGGTAGGGACGGGGTTGTCGACGACGACGTCCGAGCGGCCGATGTCCTGCGGCTCTTCGACGACCACCTCACGCTTCGGGACGCGGCGTCGCCTGAGTTCGGGGAGGGTGGCGCCGGGGACGCCGCGCTTGACGGCGATGAGGGCGTCCATCAGACGCAGCCCCTCGAAGGCGTCGCGGGCGTAGCGGACCTCGCCGTCGTAGATCTCGTGGAGGTCCTGTTCGACGTAGGCGCGGGTGAGGGCGGCACCGCCGAGGATCACCGGGAAGTCGGCGGCCAGCTTGCGCCGGTTGAGCTCCTCCAGGTTCTCCTTCATGATCACGGTGGACTTGACCAGGAGGCCGGACATGCCGATCACGTCGGCCCGGTGCTCCGCGGCGGCGTCCAGGATGGCGGTGACGGGCTGCTTGATGCCGAGGTTGACGACGTTGTAGCCGTTGTTGGACAGGATGATGTCGACGAGGTTCTTGCCGATGTCGTGGACGTCGCCGCGGACGGTGGCCAGCACGATGGTGCCCTTGCCGTCGTCGTCCGTCTTCTCCATGTGCGGTTCGAGGTGGGCGACCGCGGTCTTCATGACCTCGGCGGACTGGAGGACGAACGGCAGCTGCATCCGGCCGGAGCCGAAGAGCTCGCCGACGATCTTCATGCCCTCCAGGAGGGTGTCATTGACGATGTCCAGGGCCGGGCGCATCTCCAGCGCCTCGTCCAGGTCGGCTTCGAGGCCGTTCTTCTCGCCGTCGATGATGCGCCGCTGGAGGCGCTCGTCCAGCGGCAGGGCGAGAAGCTCCTCGGCCTTGTCCGTCTTCATCGACTTCATGTCGACGCCCTCGAAGAGCTCCATGAGCCTCTGGAGGGGGTCGTAGCCCTCTTCGCGGCGGTCGTGGATCAGGTCGTGGGCGACCTTGACCTGCTCCTCCTCCAGCCGCGCGATCGGCAGGATCTTGGAGGCGTGCACGATCGCCGAGTCCAGGCCGGCCTTGACGCACTCGTCCAGGAACACGGAGTTGAGCACGACCCGGGCGGCCGGGTTCAGACCGAAGGAGATGTTGGACAGGCCCAGAGTGGTCTGCACCTGCGGGTGGCGGCGCTTGAGCTCCCTGATCGCCTCCAGGGTGGCGACGCCGTCACCCCGGGACTCCTCCTGGCCGGTGCAGATGGTGAACGTCAGACAGTCGATGAGGATGTCCGCCTCATGAATGCCCCAGGTGCCGGTCAGATCGGTGATCAGCCGCTCGGCGACGGCGACCTTGCGCTCGGCGGTGCGGGCCTGCCCCTCCTCGTCGATGGTCAGTGCGATCAGCGCGGCGCCGTGCTCCTTGGCCAGGGCGGTGACCTTCACGAAACGGGACTCGGGTCCGTCCCCGTCCTCGTAGTTGACCGAGTTGACGACCGAGCGCCCGCCCAGCTTCTCCAGGCCCGCCTGGAGGACCGGCAGTTCGGTGGAGTCGAGAACGACGGGCAGGGTGGAGGCGGTGGCGAAGCGGCCCGCCAGCTCCTCCATGTCCTTGACCCCGTCGCGGCCGACATAGTCGACGCACAGGTCGAGCATGTGGGCGCCCTCGCGGATCTGGTCGCGGGCCATCTCCACGCAGTCGTCCCAGCGGCCGTCCAGCATGGCCTCACGGAACTTCTTCGACCCGTTGGCGTTCGTCCGCTCGCCGATCGCCATATAGGAGGTGTCCTGGCGGAAGGGCACCGTCTGGTAGAGAGAGGCGGCGCCCGGCTCGGGGTGCGGCTCACGGCGCACCGTCGGCGTGCCGCGCACCCGCTCGACGACCTGACGCAGATGCTCGGGTGTCGTGCCGCAGCAGCCGCCCACCAGGGACAGACCGTACTCGCGGACGAAGGTCTCCTGGGCATCGGCCAGCTCCGCCTCGGTCAGCGGGTAGTGGGCGCCGTTCTTGCCCAGCACCGGCAGACCCGCGTTGGGCATGCAGGAGATCGGGACCCGCGAATGCCGGGCCAGATAGCGCAGATGCTCACTCATCTCCGCCGGACCCGTGGCGCAGTTCAGGCCGATCATGTCGATACCCAGCGGCTCCAGCGCGGTCAGCGCCGCACCGATCTCCGAACCCAGCAGCATCGTGCCGGTCGTCTCCACCGTCACCGAACAGATCACCGGAAGGCTCGTGCCGGTGGCCTCCAAAGCCCGGCGGGCGCCCAGGATCGCCGCCTTGGTCTGCAACAGATCCTGGGTGGTCTCCACCAGAAGGGCGTCCGCACCGCCCGCGATCATGCCCTCGGCGTTGATCTGATAGGCGTCGCGCAATGCCTCATAGGGGGCGTGGCCCAGGGTGGGCAGCTTGGTGCCGGGCCCCATCGAACCAAGCACCCACCGCTGCTGACCCGTCGAGGCGGTGAACTCGTCGGCGACCTCTCGGGCGATGCGGGCCCCGGCCTCGGAGAGCTCGAAGTTCCGCTCGGGGATGTCGTACTCGCTCAAAGCGGCGAGGTTCGCCCCGAACGTGTTCGTCTCGACGCAGTCGACGCCGACCGCGAAGTACTCCTCGTGGACCGAACGCACGATGTCCGGGCGCGTCACGTTCAGGACTTCGTTGCAGCCTTCCAGCTGCTCGAAGTCATCCAGACTCGGATCGTGCGCCTGAAGCATCGTGCCCATCGCACCGTCCGCCACCACCACACGGGTGGCGAGGGCCTCTCTGAGGGTTTCCGAAGCGGTCACGAGCTGTCGCCGCCCTCGCGGGTGACGGCCACCAGGTGGGGCGCGATCTCCTCGGCGGCGTCCGTGCCGTACGCGGCCGTGAGGTTGGCGAGGAGGCGGTCGGCCGCGGCGTCGTACGACTGGGAGCCGACGGTGCGGATCACCTCGGCCGCGACCGAGCAGCCGAGCCGTATCGAGGCCGTCAGGGTCAGGCCCCGGGCGGTGGCGGCGAGAAAGCCGGCTCGGAACGCGTCGCCGACGCCGGTCGGGTCGACCACCGGGACGTCGGGCACGGCGGGGACGCGCAGAGAGGTGCCGTCGGCGTGTTCGGCGCGGGCGCCCTGAGAGCCGAGCGTGGTGATCCAGGTGCCGACCCGGTCGAGCACGTCGTCGCGGGTCCAGCCGGTGCGTTCGAGCAGCAGGGCTGCCTCGTACTCGTTGGTGAAGAGCCAGCGCGCGCCGTTCACCAGGTCCCGCACCTGCGGGCCGTCGAGGCGGGCGAGCTGTTGCGAGGGGTCCGCGGCGAACGGGAGGCCGAGCTCCCGGCACTGCCGGGTGTGGCGGAGCATCGCCTCGGGGTCGTTGGGCGCGATCAGGACCAGGTCCGGCCGGGCATCGGGGGCAGCGTCCCCGATCAGGGTGGTCAGGTCGATGTCGCACGCCTCGACCATGGCGCCCGCGTAGAACGCGGCGATCTGGTTGGCGTCCTGGTCGGTGGTGCACATGAACCGGGCGGTCTGCCGTTCGTCGGAGACCAGAACGCCACTGGTGTCGACGCCCCGCTCCTTGAGCGCCACCTCGTACGGCCCGAAGTCGGTGCCGACCGCGCCGATCAGGAGCGGTGCGAGACCGAGACCGCCGAGCCCGAAGGCGATGTTGGCGGCGACGCCACCGCGTCGCACCTCGAGGTCGTCGACGAGGAACGACAGGGAGATATGGTGCAGTTGACTGGGGACCAACTGGTCCGTGAATCTGCCGGGGAACATCGTCAGATGGTCCGTGGCGATCGAGCCGGACACGGCGATACGCACGTGAGCACTCCCGTTGGGTGCGTGGGCCGGGGCTAGGGCCCTTCGGTCGGTCGGCCGGTCTGGGGCCGGCCGTCGGTGGGTGGAAGGGCCGGTCAGAGTCCGGCCGCGGCCTTGAGTCGCTCGGCGCGGTCGGTCTTCTCCCAGGTGAAGTCGGTCAGTTCGCGGCCGAAGTGGCCGTAGGCGGCCGTCTGGGAGTAGATCGGGCGGAGCAGGTCGAGGTCGCGGATGATGGCGCCCGGGCGCAGGTCGAAGACCTCGGATATGGCCCGCTCGATGTCGGCCTGCGGGACGGAGGCGGTGCCGAAGGTCTCGACGAACAGGCCCACCGGTTCGGCCTTGCCGATGGCGTAGGCGACCTGGACCTCGCAGCGGTCCGCGAGCCCGGCCGCGACGACGTTCTTGGCGACCCAGCGCATCGCGTAGGCGGCGCTGCGGTCCACCTTGGACGGGTCCTTGCCGGAGAAGGCGCCGCCGCCGTGGCGGGCCATGCCGCCGTACGTGTCGATGATGATCTTGCGGCCGGTCAGGCCGGCGTCGCCCATCGGGCCGCCGATCTCGAACCGCCCGGTGGGGTTGACCAGGAGCCGGTAGCCCTCGGTCTCCAGCTTGATGCCGTCCTTGGCGAGGCCGTCGAGGACGTGCTCCACGACGTGCTCCTGGATGTCGGGCGTGAGCAGCGAGCCCACGTCAATGTCGCTCGCGTGCTGTGAGGAGACCACGACCGTGTCGAGCCGGACCGGGCGGCTGCCCTGGTACTCGACGGTGGCCTGGGTCTTGCCGTCCGGGCGCAGGTAGGGGACGGTGCCGTTCTTGCGGACCTCGGTCAGGCGCCGCGAGAGGCGGTGGGCCAGCTCGATCGGCAGCGGCATCAGGTTCGGGGTCTCCTTGCTGGCATAGCCGAACATCAGGCCCTGGTCCCCCGCGCCCTGCTGGTCGAGCTCGTCGCCCTTGCCTCCGGCGGAGGCACCCACCACCCGGTTCTCGTACGCCGTGTCGACGCCCTGCGCGATGTCCGGGGACTGTGCACCGATGGAGACCGACACGCCGCAGGAAGCGCCGTCGAAGCCCTTGCTCGAGGAGTCGTAGCCGATCTCAAGGATCTTGTCGCGCACGAGCTGCGCGATCGGCGCATAGGCCTTGGTCGTGACCTCGCCGGCCACGTGCACCTGGCCGGTGGTGATCAGCGTCTCGACGGCGACGCGGGACGCGGGATCCTCGCGCAGCAGCGCGTCGAGGATGGTGTCACTGATCTGGTCGGCGATCTTGTCGGGGTGGCCCTCGGTCACGGACTCCGAGGTGAACAGGCGACGGGACATGGTTCTCCAGGTTTCTTGTAGGAGGGATGCTGGACGCCGGGAGAACGGCACAGTGGCGCCACTCTCCCCGGGGTGACTCGCCTGCCACTCGCGCCTCGTCGGAGCGCCCGTACGCGGGCGGTTACGCGTGGCCGGGCTCGTGCACACGCGGCTTCACGCCGCCATCTCCGCGTTGGCGTGGTCTCCGACGAGCAGTTGGTGTCCGGCGCCGGAACGGCCGATCCGGGCCCAGCGGCCGATGATCGACTGGTCGAGGGCCGGGACTCCGTCGACGGCGGCGCCCTCCAGGAGGATCGAGTCGGCGACGGAGGAGAGCCGCAGAACGCAGTCGCGGCCGACGGAGACGTAGGGCCCGACGGTGCATTCGGTCACGGTGCTCCCGGCGGCGATCACCAGCGGGCCCACCAGGTGGCTGCCGCGCACCCGGGCTCCCGGTTCGATCACGACCGGGCCGCTCAGGGTGCTGACCGCGTCGATGTCCCCGTGCACGACGGACCCGGTCAGCCGTCCGAGCAGTTCCCGGTTGCAGTCGAGCAGGTCCTCCGCCTTCCCGGTGTCCTTCCAGTAGCCGTCGTAGCATTCGGCGCGCACCAGCGCGCCGCCGTCGGCGAGCCGCTGGATGGCGTCGGTGATCTCCAGTTCGCCACGGCCGCTGGGGCACAGCCCGGTGACCGCCCGGTGGATCCGGGAGGTGAAGAAGTAGACGCCGAGCACGGCGAGGTCACTGGCGGGCTCGGCCGGCTTCTCGACCAGGCGGTGCACCCGGCCGTCGGCGCCGACCTCGGCCACCCCGTAGGCACGCGGATCGGCCACCGGCTGCACGAGGAGCAACGCGTCGGCGCGGTCGGCGGCGAAGACCTTCGCCGCATGTGCTATACCGTCCGCGAACACGTTGTCGGCCAGGTACATGACGAAGTCGTCGTCACCGAGGAAGTCGGCGGCGAGCTGCACGCAGTGGGCGAGCCCCCTCGGCTGGTCCTGGTGCAGATAGGTGAGGTCGAGGCCGAACGCGGACCCGTCGCCGATCACCCCGGAGATCTCCGCGGCGTGCGTGCCGACGATGACGGCCGCCTCGGTGACGCCCGCGTCACGGATGTTCTCCAGACAGTGCGCGAGCACGGGCTTGTTGGCCACGGGCAGCAGTTGTTTGGCGGTCGAGTGGGTGAAGGGGCGTAGCCGGGACCCCGTCCCCCCTGACAGTATGAGCGCCTTCATATTCCGTGAGTGTGCCGGTGGCTCCTCAAGGAAAGCTTGACGCAGTCCGGGGGCGCCGGGCTCGACGGACTTCCGGGCCGTCGTCGACCGGGCCTCGAGCGCGGGCATGGAGCATGCCCGAATGGCCTCATCGAAGACCGCACCGCCTCCCACCGAGCCGGGGGACGCCTCCTTCGACCGGTGGCTGGACGAGCAGCGCCGCGGGCATCACCATGCCGTACGGCGCGCGCCTCTCGACTCCCTGCCCAGCTGGCGCTTCTGCCGGGACACCGGCGACCTGGTGCACGCATCCGGCCGCTTCTTCTCCGTCTCCGGGCTGCGCGCCACCACCGACTTCGACGCCGCGGGGCAGCGGCCGTTCACCTGGACCCAGCCCGTCATCGTGCAGCGCGAGGTCGGGCTGCTCGGCATGCTGCTCAAGGAAGTCCACGGCGAGGTGCACTGCCTGCTGCAGGCCAAGATGGAGCCGGGCAACCTCAACGGGCTGCAGTTGTCGCCGACCGTGCAGGCCACCCGCAGCAACTTCACGGGCGTGCACCGGGGCCGTCCCGTGCCGTACACGGAGTACTTCACCGGGGACCGGCGCGGCGGGCGGGTGCTCGCCGACTCGCTCCAGTCCGAACAGGGCTGGTGGTTCCTGCACAAGCGGAACCGCAACGTGGTCGTCATGACGGACGACGACGTGCCCGCTCTCGACGGGTTCCGCTGGTTGTCGCTGCGACAGGTCGGCACACTGCTGCTCCGCGACCACCTGGTGAACATGGACAGCCGCACGGTCCTGTCGACGCTGCCGCGGGAGCGGATCGCGCGTCGCGGCGCACCGCAGGCTCCCGGGGGCGAGGACGGCGCGCTCCACTCGTTCGCCGAGGTGCTCTCGGTCCTGGCCGATGCCCGGTTCCGGTATGAACTGACGCAGGAGCAGGTTCCGTTGAGGAAGGTCCTGGAGGACGCCACGAGTGCGTGGAGACGGACCCGGGACGGCGTCATCAGACGGCCCGACGGCCGGCATTTCACAGTGCTCGGTGTGAGCGTTCAGGCGCAGGCGCGCGAGGTGGCCCGCTGGTCCCAGCCGTTGCTCGCCCCGGTGGCGGGGCTCGCCGGGCTGCTCGTGCGGCGCATCGCTGGGCTGCCGCACGTGCTGCTGCGGGCCCGGGTGGAGGCGGGCAGCCTGAACGTGGCCGAGTTCGGGCCCACGGTGCAGTGCTCGACGCGCCATCTGCACGGGCGGGGTGCGCGTCGCCCCCAGTTCCTGGACACGCTGCTCGCCCCGGGCACCGGCCGGGTGCTGTTCGACACCGAGCAGTCCGAGGAGGGCGGGCGCTTCCACCACGCGGTGACCCGCAACCTGATCGTCGAGCTGGCCGGGGACGACGAGGCGGCCGGGACGGGCACGCGTGATCTGCCACCGGACTTCTCCTGGGTGTCGGTGCCGCAGGCGCAGGCCCTGCTGAGGCACGGCAACCACCTGAACGTACAGGCACGTTGCCTGATGGCGGCCCTGACGCTGGCGACGCGATGGCTTGAGTCCTGACCCGTGGGTCAGCCGGGCCCAGGCCGCCGCCGTCCAGGCCGGCCGAGCGGTCCGTGAGGAGCTCACTCACGCACGTGTGCTGGCCGGCACAGCAGGCGGGCACGCGTGTCCGATGACGGACGGAATCGGCGGACCCGTGTGCCGAATCGCACCGGTGCGTGAGGCACGGCCGGGGGTTCCTTTCGGGAAGCGTCCTTCGGCACGCGTCCTTCACGTCATGTCACTGCGGTCCCCCCCTCACGCGTCAACAGGAGAGCCGACAACGCCCGGAATACCCGGACCTCACCGCCGCGAAATAGTAACTCGCCAGTGCGCGACTTGAGTTGGAGACGAGGCGCCTTGTGGGGCGCACGGCGACATCACTAACGTCGCCGCCGTCGCAACTTTATGGATACGGAGACACCGCATGCCTGGGAGAGGGAAATGAAGAGACGAATATGGGTGCCCTCCGTATTCCTGACGGTTCTGGCGCTGCTGAGCCTGGGAGCCGCACCGGCGACTCCCGGACGTACGGAAGGCCGTACCGACCGACTCGTCGCGCAGATGACGCTGGACGAGAAACTCTCGTTCGTGCACTGGGACTACTCCACCACCGACCCTACGGCCCTGGTCTATCTGCCGGGCGTGCCCCGGCTGGGCATTCCGCAGGTGCGTGCCACCGACGGGCCCGCGGGGGCGACGATCCACCGGCCGTCGATCGCGATGCCCGCCCCCGTCAGCCTCGCCTCGTCCTTCGACGACGGGCTCGCCAAGCAGTACGGACAGGTCCTGGGCCGAGAGGGCCGGGCCTTCGGCGTGGACGTGATATACGCCCCGATGGTGAACAGCATCCGGGTGCCGCAGGCGGGACGGAACTTCGAGACGTTCAGCGAGGACCCGCTCCTCACCGCACGCACGGCGGCCGCCGAGGTCAGGGGCATCCAGAGTCAGGGCCTGATGGCGACGGTCAAGCACTACGCGGCCAACACCCAGGAGAACAACCGCATGGGTGTCGACGTCAAGGTGGACGAACGCACCCTCCAGGAGACGGAGATCCCCGGCTTCGAGGCCGCGGTCAAGGCCGGCGCCGCCTCGGTGATGTGCGCCTACCCCAAGGTCAACGGCGAAGCGGCCTGCGGCAACGGGCACTTGCTCAACGACATCCTCCGCGAGCAGCTGGACTTCAAGGGCTGGGTCACCTCCGACTGGATGGCCACGCAGAGCACGGACGCCATCACCAAGGGGCTCGACCAGGAGCTGGGCATCGACTCGACCGTCGCCATCCCGCCCGGCGGCGAGGTCCCCGGCGGCAAGTACTTCGGTGACACGCTCAAGAAGGCCGTCCAGGACGGCACCGTTCCCATGGCGGTCCTCGACCGCGCGGTGAGCCGCATCGTCGGACAGATGGAGCGCTTCGGCCTCCTCGACGAGAACCCGGCGCCGCGGCCCGAGCGCGATGTCGCGGGCGGCACCAAGGTGGCCGAGGAGATCGCCGAGGCCGGCGCGGTGCTGCTGCGCAACGAGGACCGGATACTGCCGCTCGACCCGGCCACGACGGACGACGTCGCGGTGATCGGCCCGTCGGCCAAGGACCCCAAGGTGACGGGGCTCGGCAGCTCCTACATCGTCCCCGACATGGCCACCCCGCCGCTGGAGACCATCACCGAGAAGCTCGGCTCCGACGCGCAGGTCTCCTACGCCGAGGGCGAGACCCTTCAGGGCGAGCCGATCCCGGCCTCCGCCCTGGAGCCCGACTTCACCTCGGGCAAGGTTCTGGATCCCGCCGAGAGCGGCGTCATCTACGACGGCAGGCTGACGGTGGCCAAGGACGGGCTCTACCGCATCGCGGCCCGCGTCACCGGCGGCAACGGCGCCATCCAGATCGACGACGGCGCACCGATCAGCGTCGGCGAGGTGTTCGGCAAGCTCACCAGCGTCCCGTTGCAGCTGACCGCCGGCACGCACACCATCAAGATCAGCGGCGGCGCGGTCGTCGGCAAGCCGATGACCCTCGACCTGCGCTGGGTGACCCCGGCCAAGGCCCAGGACGCGATCGACCAGGCCGTCGCCACCGCGCGCAAGGCCTCCACCGCGGTGGTCTTCGCCTACGACGACGGCGCCGAGGGCAGCGACCGCATCTCCCTTTCCCTGCCCGGCCGTCAGGACGAGCTGATCGAGGCCGTCACGGCCGTCAACCCCCGCACGATCGTCGTGCTGAACACCGGGTCGTCCATCACCATGCCCTGGCTCGACAAGACCCGGGCGGTCCTCGACATGTGGTACCCCGGGCAGGCCGGGGCGGAGGCCACCGCCGACCTGCTGTTCGGGGACGCCGAACCGGGCGGCCGGCTCAGCCAGACCTTCCCCACCTCCGAGGAGGCGACCCCGGTCGGCGGTGACCCCGAGCGCTACCCCGGCGTCGACGGCGTCGTGCGGCAGTCCGAAGGCATCTACACCGGGTACCGGTGGTACGACCACGAGGGCGTCGAGCCGCTCTTCCCGTTCGGCCACGGTCTGTCCTACACGTCGTTCGCCTACGAGAATCAGGCGGTGAAGCGCACGGCCGACGGCCTCGACGTCGAGGTGACGGTGCGCAACACCGGCAAGAGGACGGGCAGCGACGTGGTCCAGGTCTACCTCGGCCCGAGCCCGAAGCTCTCCCTCGACCAGGCGGACAAGGCGTTGGCCGGTTACCAGAAGGTGGAGCTCAAGGCCGGGGAGTCCCGCCGCGTGCGCGTCCACGTCGCCGAACGCGCCCTCCAGTACTGGGACACGTCGGCCGACGGCTGGAAGCTGGCCGGTGGCGAACGCCGCGTCCTCATCGGTTCCTCCTCGGCCGACCTCCCGCTCAGCGCGAGCGTCCGGACCGACCGGCCCGCCGAGGGACAGCGGCAGTGACACACGCCGTGACTGAGAACGGAGCACCGCGGCAGCCGGAGCCGGAGTCGTACGTACGGCTCGGCCGTCTCGCCACCCGGGTGAGTCGGCTGTGGCTCGGCACCGTCAACTTCAGCGGCCGCGTGGCGGACGACGACGCCCTGAGGTTGATGGACGAGGCGCTCGACCGCGGCATCAACTGCGTGGACACCGCCGACATCTACGGCTGGCGGGTGCACAAGGGGCACACCGAGGAACTGGTCGGACGCTGGCTCGCCCAGAAGGGCGGCCGCAGGGACGACGTCGTTCTCGCCACCAAGGTCGGCGGCGAGATGAGCGAGCAGGTCAACGACGGCGGTCTGTCCGCCCGTCACATCGTCACCGCCTGCGAACAGTCCCTGCGGCGCCTGGGTGTGGAGCGCATCGACCTTTACCAGATGCACCGCATCGACCGCGCCGCGCCGTGGGATGAGGTGTGGCAGGCCATGGACCACCTGGTGACCAGCGGAAAAGTCTGCTACGTCGGCTCCTCCAACTTCGCCGGGTGGCACATCAGCGAGGCGCAGGCGAGCGCCCGCCGCCGCAACACGCTGGGCCTCGCCTCCGAACAGTGCCTGTACAACCTGGCGGCCCGCCACGCCGAACTGGAGGTCCTGCCGGCCGCGCACCACCACGGCCTGGCGACCCTCGCCTGGTCACCACTGCACGGCGGCCTCCTCAGCGGCGTACTGGACAAGCTGAACTCCGGCACCGCCGTCAAGTCCGCGCAGGGACGGGCCCAGACGCTCCTGCCCGCACTGCGCCCCGCCGTCGAGGCGTACGAGGAGTTCTGCCGCCGTATCGGCCACCACCCCGCGGAGGTCGGCCTCTCCTGGGTGCTGTCCCGGCCGGGCATCACCGGCGCCGTCATCGGACCACGCACCGTCGAGCACATCGACTCGGCGCTGCGCGCCACCCGTCTGCGTCTCGACGACGAGCAACTCGCCGGGCTCGACCGGATCTTCCCGCCGGTCGGCCGGGGCGGCCCGGGGCCGGAGGCCTGGGCCGGCTGAGGGCACCGCCCGACTCCCACCACCGCGACACCACGCCGCCACGACACGGCCACGACTCGACCATGGCACGACCAACACAGGAAGGACGGATCGTATGACTTCCGGAGCGCAGGCGAACGAGGAGACGGTCGCGGACAAGGTCGTCGACTTCTACGACAACTTCACCGAGACGTTCAGGGACATCTGGGGCGACAACCTCCATGTCGGCTACTGGCTCGACGACGCCGATGACGCCCCCATCGAGAGGGCCACCGACCAGCTCACCGACCAGCTGATCGCGCGCCTCGCCCCGCGGCCGGGCCAGCGCATCCTGGACGTGGGCTGCGGCGTCGGACAGCCGGCCTTCCAGCTCGCCGGCGCGGCCGACGTCGAGGTCGTCGGCGTTTCCATCAGCTCCTACCAGGTCGGCCGCGCCGGCGAGCGGGCGCGCGAGCGGGGCCTCGCCGACCGGGTGACCTTCCAGCACGCCGACGCGGCCGAACTCCCCTTCCCCGACGCGTCGTTCGACGGCGCCTGGGCCTTCGAATCGCTGATCCACATGCCGGACAAGGTGAAGGTCCTGCGCGAGATCAAGCGCGTGCTGCGCCCGGGATCGACGCTCGTCCTCGCCGACATGTTCAGCCAGCCCGACACGGAGCTGACGTTCCAGGACATCATCACGAGCCCGGAGATGGACGCCTACCGGACCGTCATCGAACAGGCCGGATTCGTCGTCAAGGAGTTCACCGACGTCACGGCCAACACCCTGGCGCCCCAGGCGGTCCGGGAGGACATCGCCGCCGCCCTGCTCGCGCGCAAGGACGACGTCATCCGGATGACCGGCCCCGAGGAGTTCGAGCGGATGGTGGACGGCGTGCGGGTCCCGAAGTCCTACGGCTACCTCCTCGCCACGGTCACCACGGACTGAAACGGGCTGACGATGATCATCACTGAGTGCCGTGTCTGCGGCAATCACGAACTGCTTCCGGTGCTCGACCTGGGGGACCAGGCTCTGACCTGCGTCTTCCCCAAGAGCCTCGACGAGAAGGTGCCGTCGGTACCGCTGGAGCTGGTGAAGTGCTCGCCCGGCGGCTGCGGGCTCCTGCAACTGCGGCACACCCCGGACCTCGGCCTGATGTACGGCGAGGGCTACGGCTACCGCCCGGGCATCCGGCCCTTCATGGTGGACCACCTGCGCGGCAAGGCCGTCGCGGCCGCCGAACTGACCGGCCTCGAGTCGGGCGACATCGTCGTCGACATCGGCAGCAACGACGGCACGCTCCTGCACCAGTACCCCGTCGAGGGGCTGCGCCTGGTGGGCATCGACCCCTCGGGCGAGAAGTTCCGCGAGCACTACCCGCCGGCCGAACTGGTCGCCGAGTACTTCACCCGCGAGGTGTTCACCGAGCGGTACGGCAGGCAGCGCGCCAAGGTCGTCACGACGACCGGCATGTTCTACGACATCCCGGACCCGCTGCGGTTCATGCAGGACATCCACGCGATTCTCGACGACGACGGCGTGTGGATGACCGAGCAGAGCTACATGCCGGCCATGCTCGACGCCAACGCCTACGACGTCGTGTGCCACGAGCACCTGGAGTACTACGGCTTCCAGCAGATCGAGTGGATGGCCCGGAAGGTGGGCTTCACCATCCTGAAGGCCGAGGTCACCGACGTCTACGGCGGCAGCCTCTACGTCACTCTCGCCAAGAACCCCGGCCGCCACCCGCGCGACGAGGGCTCCCTGGACGCGCTGCGCGCACGCGAGGCCGCCGCGGGCCTCGACACCATGGCCCCCTACGAGGCTTTCGCCCGCAGGGTGCACCAGCAGCGC
Organism: Streptomyces sp. NPDC058796; assembly: GCF_042745235.1. Lineage (NCBI taxonomy): Bacteria > Bacillati > Actinomycetota > Actinomycetes > Kitasatosporales > Streptomycetaceae > Streptomyces > Streptomyces sp. NPDC058796. Next base: position 119,069 of record NZ_JBHYOP010000016.1, on the reverse strand, counting down.
GCCGATCTGCGGGGGTTCCTCGACGACTCCCGCGCGGCCGGTCTGGTCACCTTCGGGTATGGCGCGTCGACCAAGGGCAACGTGACCCTGCAGTACTGCGGCATCGGCCCCCAGGACCTGCCCTGCATCGGCGAGGTCAGCGAGGAGAAGGCCGGCCGCTTCACCCCCGGCAGCAAGATCCCCATCGTCTCCGAGGAGGAGGCCAGGTCCCGGCGCCCCGACCAGCTCCTCGTGCTGCCCTGGATCCACCGTGCCGGCTTCGTCGAGCGCGAGCAGGCGTACCTGAAGAGCGGCGGCGCGCTCGTCTTCCCCATGCCGACGCTCACCACCGTGACCGCCTGACCGGGCGCCGGACACACCTCCTAGGAAAGGGCCCCCGTGTCGACCGACACCTCGACCGCCGTCCCCAGTCTGGACAGCGACCTCTTCCATATCGACCAGTACGAGACCTACGCCGCGCTGCGCGAGCAGGGACCGGTGAGCAAGGTCAGCTTCGTCGGCCGGGAAGCATACCTGATCACCCGTCACGCCGAGGCCAAGGCCGCCCTGGGCGACCTGCGGCTGAGCAACGACCAGAAGAAGCAGCCGCCCGAGGCGGAACTGCCGACCTACCACGGCATACCCGAGGACGTCCGGCCCTACTTCGCCAACAACATGGGCAGCAACGACCCGCCGGCCCACACCCGCCTGCGGGGGCTCGTCGCCCGGGAGTTCACCGCACGCCGCGTGGAGTCGATGCGCACCCGGATCGAGGAGCTCGCCGAGCAGCTGCTCGACGGCCTCGCCGGCCAGGACGAGGCCGACCTCGTCGAGCGCTTCGCCTACCCGCTGCCGATCACCGTGATCAGTGAGCTGCTGGGCGTCGAGGAGCGCTACCAGGGCGACTTCGGCCGCTGGAGCAACGACTTCCTGGTCATCGACGCCGACCGCGTCGAGCAGCGCGAGCAGGCGGCCCGCGCCCTGGTCGGCTTCATCCTCGACCTGATCGACCGCCGGCGTGCCGACCCCGGCCCCGACCTCCTCTCGGCGCTGATCGACGTCCACGAGGAGGATCAGGACAGGCTGAGCAACGACGAACTCGCCTCCGTGGTCCTGATCCTGCTCATCGCGGGCTTCGAGACCTCGGTCAGCCTCATCGCCATGGCCACCTACCTGCTCCTCACCCACCCCGGGGAGCTCGCCAAGGTCCGCCGGGACCCGGCCGTCCTGCCGAACGCCGTGGACGAGGCCCTGCGCTTCCTGGGCCCCGCAGAGATCACCACGCGCGGGTCGCTGGAGGACGTCGAGATCGGCGGCGTCCACATCCCGGCGCACAGCACCGTACTCATCGCGGGCGCCGCCGCCAACCGCGATCCCCGCAGGTTCCCCGACCCCGAGCGGTTCGACGTCTCACGCGACACCACCGGGCACCTGTCCTTCGGCCACGGCATCCACTTCTGCGTGGGCGGCCCGTTGGCCCGCCTGGAGGGCGAGATCGCGCTGCGGGCCCTGCTGCGGCGCTTCCCCGACCTCGCCCTGGCCATCGAGCCGGAGCAGGTGAGCTGGCGCCGGTCCTTCCTGCGCGGCATCGACAGCCTCCCCGTGAGGCTGGTCGGGTGACCGCCCGAGGCCTCCTGGCGGAGAGTTGGCTGCGGCGGTTCGGACCGGCGTCCGAGGGGGCGCTGCGGCTCGTCTGCTTCCCGCACGCCGGCGGCGGCGCGAGCAGCTTCCACCCGTTCGCCCGTGCCCTGGGCCCGCAGGTGGAGGTACTGGCGGTGCAGTACCCGGGGCGGCAGGACCGGCGGCACGAACCGCTGCTGCGGCGGCTGAGCGAGCTGGCCGACCGTGCCACCGAGGCACTGCTCGCCTCACCCGGCGGGACGCCCTGCGCCCTGTTCGGCCACAGCCTCGGGGCGCTCGTCGCCTACGAGACGGCCCGGCGTCTGGACCGTGCCGGTGCCACCCCGCACCGACTCTTCGTGTCCGCCCGCCGCGCGCCCACGACCGGGCGGGGGCCGACCGACCAACTGGCCGACGACGCGGCGCTGCTGGCCGAGGTCCGCAGGCTCGGCGGCGGCAACGCGCTCGACGACCCCGAGGTGCAGGCCCTGGCACTGCCCGCGCTGCGCGCCGACTACCAGGCCCTGCGGTCCTACACCTGGCGGGACGGCCCCGGCCTGCGCTGCCCGGTCACGGCGATGGCCGGCACCGAGGACCCCCTGTGCGCGCCCGGGCAGGTGACCGACTGGCTGCGCCTCTCGGTCGTCCCCGGTCGCTCGCGCGTCTTCCCGGGGGGCCACTTCTACCTGCAGGACCGCGTCACCGAGGTGGCCCGGGCCGTCATGACGGACCTGGGACGACGTACGTCGCACGCCGCCCACGCGACCGCCAGCTGAGAAAGGGAAGCCCCGTGCGATTGCTCGTCACCGGCGCCGCCGGATTCATCGGATCCACCTATGTGCGCCACGCGCTCGCCGGAGCGTACGGCGACCCCGGCGACGTGCGGATCACGGCCCTGGACAAACTCACCTACGCGGGCAACCCGGCCAACCTCGCCGACGTCGTGGGCCACCCGGGCCTGGCCTTCGTCAGGGGTGACATCTGCGACGCGTCGCTCCTCGCCGACCTCCTGCCGGGACACGACGCGGTGGTCAACTTCGCCGCGGAGAGCCATGTGGACCGGTCGATCGCCGGTGCGGAGGACTTCGTCCGCACCAACGTCCTGGGCACGCAGGCCCTGTTGTCGGCGGCACGAGCGGCCCGGGTGCCCCGGTTCGTCCACATCTCCACCGACGAGGTGTACGGCTCGATCGAAACGGGCTCCTGGACCGAGGACTGCCCCCTGATGGCGAACTCGCCCTACGCCGCGTCGAAGGCCGGCGCCGACATCCTGGCGCGCTCCTACGCCCGTACGTACGGGATGGACGTGAGCGTGACCCGTTGCAGCAACAACTACGGGCCTCACCAGTACCCCGAGAAGCTCATCCCGCTCTTCGTGACCAACCTGCTGGAGGGCAGGGACGTCCCGCTGTACGGCGACGGCCTGTGCGTTCGCGACTGGCTGCACGTCGACGACCACTGCCGGGGCGTGCAGCTGGTCCTGGAGAAGGGCAAGCCCGGCGAGGCCTACAACATCGGCGGCGGCGAGGAGCTGACCAACGCCGCCCTCACCCACCATCTGCTGCGGGCCTGCGGGGCAGGGCCCGAACGGATCACCTACGTGCCCGACCGGCCGGGCCACGACCGCCGCTACTCCGTCGACGACCGCAAGATCCGGGAGCTCGGATACGCCCCGCGCGTCCCCTTCCCGGGCGGCCTGGCCCGGACGGTCGACTGGTACCGCGACAACCCGCAGTGGTGGAAGCCGCTGCGCCAGGAGCTGTCGGCAGCGGCCTGAGGGAACCTGGGAAGACGACGAAGCCGAAACGGCCCGGGCAGAAACTGCCCGGGCCGTTTCGCGTGGTTGCGAGGGCCGCGACGGGTCGTCAGCGGCCGTCGAGGGTGAAGCGGTATAGCTTGTTGTTGTGGCCGCTCAGGCCTTCGCCCACATTGGAGATGTAGTAGCCGGAGCCCCAGTAGACGCTGCCGTCGACCACGGCCGCCCCGCCCCAGACGGAACCGCCGCTGGCGTAGTCCCAGAGGATCTTGCCGGTCTCTCCGTTCAGCGCATACATGTTGTTACCGCTGGGCGCCGAGGAACCCGCGTACATGACGCCGTTGGCGCTGGTGATGAAGGAGCTGTCGAGCCACTTGCCCTCCTTGCCCTGCGGGTCGGCGGTTTGCCACTCGATCTCGCCGGTGGCGGCGTCGACCGCCGCGAAGAACCCGCTCTCGACCGTGGACTTGGTCCCGTCGGCCGCGGTGATGGTCCAGGGCAGGTGATCGCCGTTGCTGATGCCGACGTAGATGCGCTTCCCGTCGGTGGCGCTGCCCCACTGGATGCCGCCCAGCGGACCGCCCGGGCCGACCTGCGTCTCCCACACGACCTTGCCGGTGGCCGGTTCGAGGGCGTAGTAGACGCCGCTCTTCTGGCCTATGCCGAGCAGGTCCTTCGGCTTGCCGTCGATCTTGGTGGTGTAGAGGTTGGGAGCGGAACCGAAGTCGAAGTCCGGGGCCTGGTTCTGCATGTACATCATCCAGGTGTCGGCCGTCAGTGTGTGATGGGCCCACTTGATCTTCCCGGTCTTCAGGTCCAGGGCGAGCACGCTGTCGAAGTGGTTGTCCTTGGACGGCGGGGTGCAGTCGGTCTGCTTCGGGTTGAGGCAGACACCCTCCGGCGAGGTGTAGTTGTTGCCCGTGCCCACGAACACCAGGCCGGTCTTGTGATCGACCACGGGCTGGCTGCCCCACACGGCGGCGCCGGTGTAGCCCTTGGGGATGGTGTGGGTCTTCCACAGGATCTTGCCGGTGCGGGCGTCGATCGCCAGGACGGCGCCCCGGAACTTCGGCTTGTCGTGCAGGGTCGACGCCTTGGACGACGTCCCCACGTAGATGACGCCGTTGTCCACGGTGGGCGAGGAGGTGATGACGGTCGTCGGGTCGGCGTCGACCTTGGTCATCCACTTCTTGTCGCCGGTCCTGGCGTCGACGGAGATGACGTACGCGCTCTTCAACGACGTCGTCGTCAGCGTGCCGGTGCCGATGAAGAGGTCGCCCTTCCAGTACGCGGGGCTGGTGCGGGACATGTGCCCCTCGACGCCGTCGTAACTGCTGATGCTGCGCGACCAGACCTTCTTGCCGCTGTCGGCGTTGATGGCCCACAGCTTGCCGCCCCAGTCCGGCACGTAGACCGTGCCGCCCACGACGGTGGGGGTGGCGGAGACGTCACCGTCGGTGGTGAAGGTCCACTTCGGCGCCAGCCTGCCCACGTTCTTCGTGCCGATGGTGCGCTCGGTGGCGGCATGGCGCGTGTTGTGGTTGTTCTGACCCGCGCTGACCCACTCGGGCTTCACGGGGACGCTGGGGGCCTTCGCGGGCTTGGCGTGGCCGGCCGCGGGGGCGGCCGCGGGGGCGCCGGTGTCGGCGGACGCGACGGTGACCAGCATGAGGGCGGCGATGCCGGCCGTGGCGACGGACAGCCTCCCCCACAGCCTTCGTCCGCGCATGGGCCGTCGTCCCGTACTGGGTTCCATGGAGTTTTCCTCGTTCCTGTGTGGGGGCCGGCTGGATCGCCGGCCGCGTGTGGTGTGGTCCGACCGGTGGGGCGCGGTTACGGCGCTGCCACCTCGGGCACGGTGGTCCAGACGGTGACCGGTACGGCGACGGCACAGGGGGCGTCGTCGGCACCGATGACTCGGCCGGAGACCTCCTTGAGGAACTGGCGCGCGGGCGCGTTGCGCGGGGTGGGCCGATAGGGCAGCCGTACGGTGCGGCAGCCGTCCGCCGCGGCCTCGGCGCAAAGCATCCGCAGCATCCGGGTCTCCACCCGGCGGTTGAGGACCCGGCAGCTGAGCAGGAAGACCGGGACGTTCAGCACGTCACCGTCGGCCTCGGCGAGGATGAGACCGACGGTGCCGTAGTCGCCGAAGACGTCGCGGACCCGCACCGTCCAGCCGCGGCCGCCGCCGTCGAGCAGCCTCCGCAGCTCCGGCACCGTGAAGGAAGTGCCCGCCAGCGTGAACTGCGTGGTGCGGCTTGTCAGTTGGGCCGCCCGGTCCAGGGCGGAGTCGGTCAGCTCCTCCATCGAGACCTCGATGGCGCAACGGGCCAGGAACTCCTCGTAGTCCACGAGGGACTGTTCCAGGGCCCGACGCTCCGGCTCGGTCCTGTACCAGTCGGCCCGCAGCCGGTCCTCGTCGGTCACCGTGAGCTGGTCGAAGGCGGCCTCGTGGGCCAGTTGCCGCCGTGCCGCGTCCGCGTCCCGGGTCAGCTCCACCACGGCGACCTCGGGCAGCGCCGCACGCACCGACGCGCACTCCACGGCGTCGTCGTCCACGAAGACGAACGAGCCGAGCGCGAGCCCCAGCTCCTGGGAGAGCTCGTAGAGGTACTGGGCCTTGGGCTGCCAGCCGATCCGGTGAGCGGTGACGTCTTCCATCGTGAGGACCATGGCGGGGTTCTCGGCGAACACGGCCCGTACGTCCGCCTCTTCGTTGCGGCTGCACAGGCACAGCAGCTTTCCCTGCGCCCGCTGGTCCCGCATGAACTCCTGGACCGCGCGCCGCCCCGGGCCGATCTCCACCCCGAGCGGACCATCCTCGCCGCACACCCCGGCCCACAGGGTGTTGTCGCAGTCAAGGACCACGACCTTGCGGGGCCCCCGCCACGTCGTGCCGGCCAGCCGCACCAGCCAATCGGCGAGCGCGTCGAAGTACTCGTCGGTGTAGGGGAGATGAGCGATGCGGTCGGCGTACTCGTCGTGCGTCCGCGGCACCTCGTAGCGATCCGTGAGGTCGTCGAGCGCCACGAGGTGCATGCCCGGCAGCGGGGTGACGGTCTCGGTGACCCGCCGCGTGGCGGCCTCGATCCACCGGGCGCGGGCGGGGTCGGCGAGGGCTCCCGGCGACGGCGGCGTCAGGGCCACCAGCCAGGTGGCCGCGGAGCGGTTGGGAACGGCGGACAGCACCGAGAGCAGCTCGTCCAGGAGCCGGTCACCGGCCGAGGGGTCCGCGCCGCCGCGGAACAGGTCCTCGGCCCGCAGCAGCACGACGTTCACCCCGGCATGGCTCAGCAGCACGCTGCCGGGGTCCAGCAGCGGCTCCAGAAGCTGTCCGTACGGTGCCGTCGCCACCTCACGCCCGGTGTCCCGCAGCCGCCGCGCCACGGCGTCCCCGAGCCCGTCCGACGTGAAGGTCGCGGCGAGGGCGATGCCCGGCTTCCTCTCGTCGCTCATGCGGCTCGGCCGTCCCGGTGCGCGCGGATGGCCGCCGCGAGTTCGGCAGCGGTCGTGTCGTTGCCGAGCGCGTGCACGGGCAGCTCCACACCCAGTTCGCGCCAAAGCCGCGACAGCACGCGCACGGCCCGCATCGAGTCTCCGCCCAGCGCGGCGAAGGGGACGTCCGGGTCGACCGCGTCCAGACCCAGGACCGCGCGGAACACCTCGAGCACCGTGTTTTCCACGGATATGGCCTTCAGTTCGTTCGCTTCCATCTGGAGAACACCCTCGTTTCGGCCGTGACCGGCCAACGCATTCGGCTGAAAAGGCGAACAGGCAGGGCCGACTTCACCGTGCGGGAATACGATGGGTTCGGCAGCGCACCTGTTCAGATTCTTTCGAACAGCGTGCTCCCCGCCGGTCAGGCGGCACTCAAGCCACACTCAAGTCCGGTCACTGCAAAGGAAGTTCGTGCGTTACGATACCGCCCGCGGTCGTTGTGCCCCCCACCGATCTACGGGAGAATCACCCATGCGCAAAAGCGGGTTGGCCAGCCTCATCCCTCTTTACTTCATCATCCTGATCGACAACTTGAGCGTCAGCCTCATCATTCCGGTGCTGATTCCCATCTCTTATGACGCCGACATCGGCGTCCTGAGCAGTGGCGGAACCAGCACCCGCGACCTGTTCTACGGGGTCGCGATCGGCAGCTATTCACTGGCGATGTTCTTCGGTGCGCCGCTGCTCGGCTCGCTGTCCGACCACTTCCGCCGCAAGAAGACGCTGGCGCTGTGCCTGCTGGGCCTTGCCCTCGGCTACGCACTGACCATCTGGGGGCTGGTCGGCCGGGACGTCGCGCTGTTCGTCGCCGGACGTGTGGTCGGCGGCCTGTTCTCCGGCAGCCTGCCGGTCGCCCAGGCGGCGATCCTGGACGTCACGCCGAAGGAACGCCGTGTGAACTCCATCGGCCTGATCATGTTCTGCGTCTCGACCGGTTACGTGGTGGGCCCGCTCATCGGCGGCTACCTCAGCGACTCCACCCTGGTCTCCTGGTTCGACCTCAAGACGCCCTTCATCTTCGTGGCCGGCATCACGCTGCTGAACCTGCTGGTGCTGCTGGTCTCCTTCCGGGAGGAGCCGGCGCCCCGGCCGACGGGGCGCATGGCCTTCCCGAACCCGGTCAAGCACCTCATGGAGTCCTTCACCTTCTCCGGGGTCAGGGTGCTCGCCGCGGCGCTGCTGCTCATGTCCCTGGGTTGGACGGCCTTCTTCCAGTTCATCGGCTTGTACCTGACGGCCAACGAAGGTTTCGGCCAGCGCGCGGTCACCAACCTCATCTCGGTGGTCGGTGTCGGCCTCGCGGCGTCCTTCCTCTCCCTGGTGCCGCTCTCGATGAAGTACCTCAGGCCGCAGATCGCGGTGGCCGGGTCGCTCGCGGCGATGACCGTGTGCGTCGCCGGCACCGCGCTGACCGGTTCGAGGGTCGCGCTCTACGGCCTGTGCCTGGTGGGCGCGGCCGCCTACGGCATCTCCTACAGCGGTCTCGTGGGCATGATGTCCGCCGCCGTGGACGACAGCCACCAGGGTTCCGTCATGGGCACGGCCGGAGCCATCGCCGCCATCTCCGCGGGCCTTTCGGGCGTCGTGTTCGGCATCATCGACGGCTCCAGCTCGCTGCCCATCTTCTCCGCCGCGGCCTTCGTCCTCCTCGGATTCCTGCTGTTCGCCGCGGTGCGGCCTGGCGCCGTGACCTCCCACGAGGAGCCGCGGGAGAGCGTGGACAGGACCTCCGCGGTCTGAGAGCCGCCCCTGGGGACAGCCGCCGACCGCGGGCGGCTGCCAGCCCCGGGGGCCGCCTTCGGCACCGGGCCCTTCGTCACGTCGGCCCGGCCGGAATCGGGCCGACGGGCTCCCCCTCCCCGATCAGGTGCGGGGCTCCGTCGGCGGGCGCGGGCTCCAGCAGATGGCGCACCAGCCGCGCCGCCACCGGTTCCACCGGTCCGGCCGTCTCCCGGGCGCCGGGCGAGTTCGTCTGCTCGGTCCACAACATGCCCGGCCGCGCGAGGCGGAACGCCACACCGGGGTGGTGCCGGGCGGCCCAGCGGACCAGACCCTCCACGGCGGACTTCGCCGCGACGTAGTGCGGCCAGTCGCGCGGGGGTTCGTCCAGCGCGGCCGAGGAGATCACCAGGCATCGGCCCCTCCCCGGCTCCAGGAGCGGGAGCAGCCCGGTCATCGGCGCGCTGACCAGCCGCAGCGAACCGGTCAGGAACGCGTCCATCCGTTCCAGGTCGGTGGCGGCCAGGTCGAGCGTGCGCAGGGGTGGGGCCGCGCTGCACACCAGGAAACCGAGCCGGCCGTGCTCGCGCTCGACGCGGGAGCGCAGTTCGGCGCTCCAGCGCGGGTCCGCGGCGTCGCCGGGCACGGAGTGCAGCCGCCCCGGCAGCCCTTCGGCCTCGGCCCTCAGGGCAGGGGGCAGCGTGTCCCGATGCCCGACGAAGACCTCGGCGCCCTGTGATGCCAGGGCGAGCGACAGAGCCGCACCGAGCCCGCGGCTGCCGCCGACGACGACGGCCGACGCGCCCCGCAGCCGGGTCGACGGACTCAAGTGCTCGCCCAGCGCGGCCGCGGTGGCCGGCGGCGCGGGCGTGCGGACCATGGCCTCGATCTCGGACTCGGCGACGACCACGCCGTCCGCCGTGATCTGTCCGACGATCGACACCAGTCCGAAGCGCAGGTCGGTGTGGACGACGCGGGCGCTGTACGACAGCCGCGCCGGCCCCCGCGCGGCGACCGGCAGGAAGCGCAGCGCCACCCGGCCGAGCAGGCAGTTCTCTCCCGGCAGGCGCATCCCGGCCACATAGCTCGACCACAACAAGCAGGCCAGCGGCGTCGGCCCGAGCAGCCGGGACGCGACCGGGAACCGCCCGCGCAGCGCGTGGGTCCCCTCCGGGCCGTACTCTCCGGACACCGCGGTGCCCGACGGCAGGTCCTCGATCCCGTGCCGGGCAGCCGGCCGGTCCTGCGGCACGGGCAGCGGATCAAGGTCCGCCGGGGCGCCGGGACGCACACGTACGGTCAGGCAGGTACGGTCCCCGTCGAGCAGCCGGTAGCCGAGGCCGGTCCTGGCCTCGCCCAACGCCTCGGAGCGGTAACGCACGCCGGGGAACACCGGGTTGCCGAAGTCGGCCTCGACAGCCGTGGCGCCCGCCCCGGCGTCCGCCGCCTGTTCGTCCAGCGTCGCCAGGACGGCGAGGACACCGTGGGCGACGGTCCGCCCGAAGGGGGTGCGGCGGGCATGGCCGGGCGAGCAGTGCAGCGCGTTCTGGTCGCCACTGACCCGCGCGAACAGCGCCACGTCGTCTTCCGAGAGCAGCACGTGTGAACCTCCGATGAGGGCGTCGACCTTGAAGCGGCGGTGTCCAATCGCGGTCCGGAAGCAGTTGAACACCCGACAGCACAATGGGCCCCGTACACGCCGGTGACAAGGGCTTCCCGTACGGGACCACGGGTACGTGTGCGCGCCGGCCTGCGGAGTCGACCGCAATTCGAGTGCAGGTATGTCGAAGCCGTGTACCAATTACTGCGGTGTCCTGGGCGGTTGAAAGGCTGAGGTATGACGGAGCGTCAGGCAAGCGCCTACGAGCGCTTTCAGTGGAATCGGTATCAACAGAATCCCGATGACCCGGGACTTACCGTCGGCTATGTGTACGCGCTGACCGGAGACGTGGACACCGACCGTCTCGACGGCGCGCTTCGGGAAGTGGTGTCCACCGCATTTCCGCGGCTCCTCAGCTATTTCACCGAAGTCGGCCCGGACCTGGTGGCGAAGAGCCGCCCCGTGCCCCGGCGGGTGCTGCGGCGCTGCGAGCGCCAGGACGACCTCCTCGACGCCGGCGGCATCGATCCCACCGGCCAGGAGCTCTTCCGCTTCCGCTACTGGCGCGCGTCCGACACCCGGCTCCTGCTCCGCCTGGACTTCAGCCATGTGGTGTTCGACGGCGGCTGCTACGCCCCGTTCCTCGCCGCACTCGGCGCCTGCTGGAGGGGGGAACCCCCGCTTCTCGAGCGGTTGTTCGCCGCGGCGCCTCGCTCCGACGCCGACCGTGACTCGGCCTACTGGCGATCGCTTCTCGCGGGCCGCAGACTGCACCAGCCGCTGCCCTTCGCGGCACCGGCGCCCCACGGGGACGGTCGCCGGATCGCGGTCAAGGAGACGCTCACCGGCGCACAGGCCGAGGACATCCACCGGTTCCTGCGCCACCACGAGCTGAGCCTGCTCCAGTTCGTGGTGGGTGTCACCGGCGCCCTCGTGCACGCCTACGGCGACGACGACCGCGACGTCGTGGTCGCGCACACCGTGGACACGCGGACGTACGGAGCGCCCTACGGCTGCCACACCAACCTGCTGCCGCTGTGGCTGGACGTCGCGGCCCAGCCGTCCGCGCTGGCGTTGTTCGAGCAGGTGCGCACGCAGCGCGAGGACCTGCGCGACCACCAGGGCTTCTCCACCCTCGACCTGCTCGCCCTGGCCGCGGCCGAACACGGCGGCGCCGCCAACCGGGGCGGCAGCGTGCTCAACCTCGTGGTGAACTCCTCCTCCGCGATGCTGCCCACCGCGCTGCCGGACCTCGCGGGGGTGGACGCCTCCTGGGTCCGCAAGCCCTACACCGGAAGTTCGAGCGAGCTGAGCGTCAACTTCAGCTCCGACGAGCAGGGCATCCACCTCTCCTTCGACTCCTCCACGCGCGTACTGTCCCCCGAGGCCCTGTCGGCCCTGGCCACCAACTTCCTGCGTCTGGCCCGGTTCATGACCACCGCGCCGCACCGCCCGACCACGCGGTGCGACCTGTCACGCCCGCTGGAACCGGTGGCCGAGGGGGCCGCCCGTACCGCCCCGTACGGCCAGGGGCTGGGCGCGGCCCTGGTGGAAGCCGCGGAAGCGGATCCGGACCGGCTGGCCGTCGTGGACGACCACCGCTCGCTCACGTACGGCGAGTTGCTGGACGCCGCGGACCGGCTCGGCGACGCCCTGGCCCCGGACGACACACGGCCGGTCGGCGTCTTCCTGGAGCGGTCGACCGCGATCCCCGTCGCGTACCTGACCGCGCTGGCCCGGCGCCGCACGTTCGTGCCGCTGGACCCCGGTCTGCCGGACAGCAGGCTCGGGTACATGGCCGAGACCGCCGGTCTCGGCGTCGTCCTGGTGGACGCGGCGACCCGGGACCGGGCGGCCCGGCTGTTCCCCGGCCTGCCCACGCGGGAGGTGGACGGCGCCCCGCCGGCCTCCCCGCGGCCGCGCGGCAGCCGGCCGGCGGGCCCGGCCGACGCCGACCGTACCGCCTACGTGCTGTTCACCTCGGGATCGACCGGCACCCCCAAGGGCGTCGCGGTCAGCGAGGGCAACCTCGTCAACTTCCTGCACTCCGTGCGCCAGGACCCCGGGATGGGCCCGGACGACCGTATCGTGGCCCTGACCCCGATCGGCTTCGACATCTCCCTCCTGGAGATACTGCTGCCGCTGCTGTGCGGTGCGACCGTCCAGGTGCTCTCCGAGGAGGCCAGGGCCAGTGCCACCCTGCTGGCCGAGCGCATCGACGCCGGCGGAGCGACCGTCGTCCAGGCCACGCCGTCCACCTGGCGCATCCTGGAGTCCGCCGGCTGGCGGGCACGGCGGCCCATGACCCTGCTGTCCGGCGGGGAGGCCCTGGACCACGACCTCGCGCGGTACCTGCTGAGCCAGAGCGCCGCCGTCTACAACATGTACGGCCCGACCGAGGCCACCATCTGGGCGAGCTGGCAGCGCGTGACCGACCCCGGACGCATCCACCTGGGCGAGCCGGCCCTGGGCACCCGGTACTACGTGGTGGACGCCGACGGGCGGTCCGTGGCCCCGGGCATGCGCGGCGAGCTGATGATCGCCGGTGACTGCGTGGCCCAGGGCTACCTGAACGCCCCGGCAACCGCCTTTGGCGCGCTGCCTGACGGCACGCCCTCCTACCTGACCGGCGACCTGGTCCGCTACGACGGGACCGGGCACCTCACCTACGTCTCCCGCAAGGACGGCCAGCGCAAGGTCAACGGCCACCGGATCGAACTCGGCGAGGTGGCCGCCGCGGTAGCCGCCCAGGCCCCGTCCGCGACCGTGATCGCCGTCGTGCGGCCGGAGCCCGAGCCGCACCTGCGCTGCTTCGTGCGGCTGCCCGCCACCGAGCCCTTCGACGCCGCCGCGGTGCGCGACGGGTGCCGGGGCACCCTGCCGTACTACATGGTGCCCCAGGCCGTGCACCGGCTGACCGAGATACCGCTCACGCCCAATGGCAAGACCGACGTCAAGAAGCTCAGCGAGGCTCCCCTGTCCTCGCTCGACCTGTATCCGCAGGACGAGGTGCCCGCCCCGACGCCCGACAGGCAGCAGGCCGCGGCGGACACCGACGAGGCGGGCGGGCAGGGCCTCCTCGCCGAGCTGCGGCAGCTCGTCGCCGGCGAACTGAGCCTGCCGGAGCCGGACATCGACCGGCCCCTGGGCTACCAAGGCGTCACCTCGCTCGGCTACAACGTCCTCGCCGCGCGGATCAGCGAGCGGTACGGCGTCGTCGTGCACGCACACGACTTCTACCGTATGAACACCCTGCGCGTCGTCGCGGAGACCGTCGCGCGGCTCACGGACGGGCGCGCCCCCATGGGACGCGTGAGCGGGCCCCGGACGCCGCGGGGCGCCCGGCCGGCGGCTGCGCGGCGGACCGGCGACGGCAGCCGCCTGGCCATCGTCGGCCTCGCGGCGGTACTGCCCGGCGGCCCGGACCCCGACACGTTCTGGCAGACTCTGCTCGACGGAAGGGACTGCGTCCGGCCGGCCGACAGTGAGCGTCGGCTCCCCGGCGAGGTCGCCGGATTCCTCCCCGGGATCAGGGGGTTCGACGCCCGGTTCTTCTCCATCTCGCCCCGGGAGGCGAGCTGGATGGACCCGCGCCAGCGGCTGCTGCTGCAGTCCGTGTGGCACACGCTCGAGGACGCCGGGTACGCCCCCTCCGAGCTGAGCGGCTCACGCACCGGCTGCTACATGGCGGCCACCGGCAACGACTACGCGCTGCTCCAGGCCAGGGCCGGCGCGCGGCAGATCCCGTACTCCCTGGTGGGGCACTCCATGAGCCTCATCGCGAACCGCATCTCCTCCTGGTTCGACTGGCGAGGCCCCTCCACGGTCATCGACACCGCCTGCTCGGGCTCCCTGGTGGCGCTGGTCAAGGCGTGCCGCGACCTGCGCGCCGGGGTTTGCGACGCGGCCGTGGTCGGCGGCGTCAACCTCATCCTCGACTCCCAGATCAACGAGGGGCTCCACTCGGCGCGGTTCCTCTCCCCGGACCACCGGTGCGCGGCCTTCGACGCCTCGGCCAACGGCTACGTCCGCGGAGAGGGTTACGGAAGCTTCCTCGTCAAGCGCCTGGAGGACGCCCTCGCCGACGGCGACGACATCCGCGCGGTCGTGGAGAGCGTGGCGGAGAACCACGGCGGCCGCGCCAACTCGCTCACCGCCCCGAACCCCAACGCCCAGTACAGCCTCCTCCTGGACGCCTACACGCCCGAACTCGCCGCCCGCACCGGCTACATCGAGACCCACGGGACGGGCACGGTCCTGGGTGACGCGATCGAGATCGACGCGCTGAAGCGGGCCTGGGAGCAGCTGGTGCCGGGGGCCGCGGGACGCCGTGTGCGACTCGGCGCGGTCAAGTCCCACATCGGGCACCTGGAACCCGCCGCCGGAGTCGCCTCCGTGACCAAGGTGATCAAGGCCTTCGAACACCGGACCCTCCCGGGCAACCTGCACTTCCAGGAACTCAACCCCGGCATCACGCTGGAGGGCACTCCCTTCGAGGTGGTGGACAAGACCGGCCCCTGGGACGACGACGGCGAACTCGTCGCCGGGATCAGCTCCTTCGGCTTCGGCGGCACCAACGCGCACGTCGTGCTCTCAGCGCCGCCGACGCCCCCCGTCCGGCGCTCCGCCCGCGCGCAGGCCCGTCTCGTACCGCTGTCGGCACGCACCCCGCACGCGCTGCGCCGTCTGACGGCCGGGCTGCTTGACCACCTCGATCGGCGGGGGCCGCTGACAGACGAGGACCTGCGCGACCTCTCGTACACCCTGTGCCGGCGCGAGCACCTGACGTACCGCCTCGCATGGTGCCCGTCATCCGGCGACGAGTTGCTGCAGGCGCTGCGCACGGCGGGCGAACCCGTCCAGACACAGGCACGGGAGCAGGCAGGGGGCGAGGGGCGACCGACCCCCGATTCGGCCCGCGAGGCGTACCTGTCCGGTCGACCGGTCGACTGGCAGGCCCTGTTCGCGCCGCACAGGCCGCACCGGCTGCGGCTGCCCGGATACCCGTTCGACGAGACGGACCTCTGGTTCACGGATGAGGGGCGCAGCGCATGACGACCGAAGCCTACAAGGCGGCCGGCCCCGCCGCGGTGGAGCCGATCCGGCTGGTCGCAGCCGACGGGCCCGGTACCTTCCGGGCGCACATCGACCCCGCCCACACCTATCTGCAAGAACACCTGGTCGGCGGATGCCGGGTCCTGCCCGGTGTCGCCTGCCTGGAGATGGCGCTGCGCGGCGCCGCTCACCTCCACCCCGGCGCCACGGCGTACGCCATCAGGGACGCCGCCTGGCTGCGGCCGATCTCCGGTGAGGAGCCGCTGGACGAACTCGTCGTGGCCTTCCGCTCCGCACCCGGCGCGAGGACGGTGGACTACACCGTCACCAATCGCGGTGCGCTCTGCGGCATGGGCACGCTCCTTCTCGACAGGCTCGACCGGGCTCCCGCGGTGGGCCTGGAGGTGCGCGACGAGATCTGCGCGCACACCACGTCCCACCTCACCCGGCGGGAACTCTACGAGGAGTTCTCGAACATGGGCATCGACTACGGCCCGTACTTCCGTCGCAATACCTATGTCCAGCGGTACGGACAACGGTCACTGGCCTGGCTCTCACACAACGACGGAACGCCGATGGGGATGGTCAACCTGCTCGACTGTTCCTTCCAATCAGGCATGGCGATATCCATCGGAGAACACCGTGACAGCCTGATGCCCTTTTCCATGGGGCATATGATCTTTCACGCTCCGGCGCGTTTTCCCGCCGACTCCGCTTTCGTCCTGACGGAGAAACTGTCTCCCTTCAGGACCAACTTCACGGTATTCGACGAGGAATACGGACCGCTTCTCTCGGTGATCGACCTCGGTGTGAAACCCGCTCTTTGAACCCGGAGTCCTAGACATAGGGGATTGTGTTGAGTCGCAACGAATGGCGAAGCGGGAGTTCCGCGCCCGGAACGGCGTGCCCCGATGTCTCGCTGGTCCGCCGTGCCGCCGTGGACTCGATGGTGTTCGCACCGCAGTGGACCCACGGCCGGGTGGCCCCGCCGCGCGGCGCCGGGCACGGCCCGCGGACCTTCCTGGTGCCGCCAGGACAGGTAGGCCTGCACAAGGAACTGACGGAACGCTTCACGGACAGCAGAGTGCTGCTCCTGGACGGCACGGCGGTCGCCGGGCTCGCCGCCGCGCCCGCCGCCGACGAGCACCTGGTGTTCGTCAGCCGCACCTCATGGGCCGACGGCATCCGTGACGCGGACCTCACGGCCTTCCTCGGCCTCGCGCACGCCCTCGACCGATGGCCGCGGGTCCGGCTCGACGTGTTCACCGACAAGGCGGTGCACAGCCCGCTGTTCACCGCCGCCACCCACCCCGTCGACGGGGTGTACGTCGGCCTGACCCAGGCCCTCGCCAAGGAGCGGCCCGACTGGTCGGTGCGCTGCTTCAGCCTCGCGGACCTCACCGCGCGGTCGCTGGACGAGGCCCTGGAACGGCCCCTGCCGTCCGTCACGGGCGCGCCCGTCTGTGTCCGCGGTGACGAGTACGCCGTCGCGTCGATGGAGCCGGCCGCCCTCGCACCGTGGCCGGACCGCTCGGCGTTCCGGACCGGAGGGACCTACGTCATCCTCGGCGGCACCGGCGGACTCGGCGGCCTGCTCGCCGAGTACCTGGCCGCCACTTACCGGGCCGAGGTGGTCGTCATCGGCCGCCGCGCGCCCGAGGACTTCGCCCGCGACGCCGACCGCATCCGGGAGCTCGGGGCCCGCGGGGTCCACTACCACCAGGTGGACCTGGCCAACGGCCCGGAGCTCAGGCGCGCGCTCGACGCCCACGACGTCATCAACGGCGTCGTGCACTCGGCGCTCGTGCTCCAGGACGCCACCCTCGCCACCATGAGCGAGCGCGTGCTCACCGACGTACTACGCCCCAAGCTGCACGGCACCCGCCACCTGGTGGACGCGCTGCGCGGCAGGGACCTCGACTTCTGCCTCTTCTTCTCCTCCGTGCAGGCCCATATCGCCAGCGCCGGACAGGGCAACTACGCCGCCGCGTGCGTGGCCAAGGACGCCTACGCGGACCTTCTCCACCAAGCCCTGCTGATCGACGCCAAGGTCATCAACTGGGGCTATTGGGGCGAAGTCGGGGTCGTGGCGAAGCCGGAGTACCGGGAGCGGATGCAAGGCCTTGGAATCGGCTCGATCGAACCGGCCGAAGGGCTGGCGGTCATCGAGCGGTTCCTCGCGGCCGACGACCGAAGGATCACCTGTGTGAAAGGAACGGAAGAGGCGTTGAAGCGCATGGGAATCACGCCACACGACTTCGCACCCCCCACGGCAACGCCCGCAGGCTCTCCGGGAGTCCTCGACGACGTGGTGCCGGTCCTGCGGGAGGACGACGCCGACGTCGCCCGCAACCGGGACCTCTCCGAGCGGCTGGAGGCGTACACCCGGTGGCGGCTGCGGCAGGTTCCGCTGCCGGCGACGGCGATCGACAAGTACGCTCTCCTGACGGACGCCATCGGCGCGATGCCGTCCGCGCAGTCCGAGCCCCGGGCCGGACTCCTTCGGGACTACCCGGAGCTGACGGGACACATCACGCTGCTCGACCGGTGCCTCGACCACCTGCCCGACGTCCTGAGCGGCGCCACCGACGCGGTGGAGGTGCTCTTCCCCGACGGCTCCTTCGACCTCGTCGCGCCGGTCTACCAGAGCAATCCCATCGCCGACTACTTCAACCGGATCTGCGCGCAGGTGGTGACCAACTACCAGCGCCGCACGGCGGGCCGCCCGCTGCGCGTACTGGAGATCGGGGCCGGCACCGGCAGTACCACCAAGTTCGTGCTGCCGCTCCTCGACCCGAGCGACGTGAGCTACCACTTCACCGACCTCTCGTACGCGTTCCTGCACAAGGCCCGGGATGCCTTCGGCGACGACTACCCGTACCTCTCCTACGAGATCTGCAACATCGAGAGCCCGCCCGAGGAGTACACGGGGGCCTTCGACGTCGTCGTGGCCACCAACGTGCTGCACGCGACGTCGAACGTCCCCGGCACCCTCCGCAACGTGCGCAAGGTGTTGCGGGAGGGCGGAATCCTCGTCCTCAACGAGATCACCACCCGGCAGGACTACGCCACGCTCACCTTCGGCCTCACCGACGGCTGGTGGCTCAGCAACGACCCGTACCGCATCGAACACAGCCCCCTGCTCAGCAGTGACCAGTGGCAACTGCTCATGGGCGAGGCCGGCTTCGGCGCCGTGCGGACCCACGGGGGCGAGGGACAGCAGGTCCTGGTCGCGCTGGCCGGTGCGGCCGACACGACCGCCCGGTCCGCCGAGTCCTCCTCGGCCGCCGAATCCGCTGGGGCACCTGATGTGCGGGGACAGGTGGAGCTGTTCGTCCGCGAGGTGATCGCGGAGACGATGCGGCTGGATGTG
>NZ_JBHYOP010000016.1:0-100370 GCF_042745235.1 Streptomyces sp. NPDC058796 | reverse complement strand
TACCCGACCGTGGCACGGCTGGTGGAGTTCTTGGTCACCGAGCACGCCGACACGGTGACGGAGGCCTTTTCCGCCCCCGTCACCCCGGCCGCCGAGACCACCCAATCCACCGAGTCCACCGAGTCCGCCTCGGCCGCCGAATCCGCTGGGGCACCTGATGTGCGGGGACAGGTGGAGCTGTTCGTCCGCGAGGTGATCGCGGAGACGATGCGGCTGGATGTGGCGGAGGTGGAGCTGGACCGTCCGTTCCGGGACATGGGAATCGATTCGCTGATCTCCATGGAGCTGCTGCGGCCGTTGCGCGAACGGGTGGGGTATGTGCCCGCGACGGTGTGGTTCGAGTACCCGACCGTGGCACGGCTGGTGGAGTTCTTGGTCACCGAGCACGCCGACACGGTGACGGAGGCCTTTTCCGCCCCCGTCACCCCGGCCGCCGAGTCCACCGAGTCCACCGAGTCCACCGAGTCCGCCTCGGCCGCACCGACCGCACCGACCGCACCGACCGCCGAAGTACCCGAGGCGCGGCCGCAGAAGCACCGCACCGAGCGGGCCGAGCGAATCTCCCCGCCCACCGACGGGTTCGTGCCCCGCCCCGACGACATAGCCGTCGTCGGCGTCTCCGCACGGCTGCCGGGGGCCGCCAACGCCCAGGAGTTCTGGGACAACCTGTTCGAGGGCCTGGACTGCACGTCCACCGTGCCGCCGGAGCGCTTCAGCGCGCGCATCGCGGAGGACCCCGACCCCGTCTCGTACACCGAACGCGGCGCCTTCGTCGACGACATCGACGCGTTCGACCACACCTTCTTCAGCATCACGCCCCGCGATGCGGCGCGCATGGACCCCCAGGAGCGCCTCGTCCTGGAGCAGACCTATCTGGCGATCCTGGACTCCGGACACAGCCGCGCCCAGCTCGCCGGCAGCGACACGGGCGTGTTCGTCGGCGTCATGAACGGCGGATACGCCTGGCACACACCCACCGAACCCGGGGCTGAGCCGCCCACCTCTACGTTCTGGTCGATGGCCAACCGCGCCTCGTACCACTTCGACTGGCACGGCCCCAGCATGGCCGTCGACACCGCCTGCTCGGCGTCCCTGACCGCGCTGCACCTCGCCTGCCAGTCCCTGCGCACGGGTGAGTGCGACCGCGCTGTTGTCAACGGCGTCAACCTCATCACGCACCCGCGCCAGTACCAGCTCCTGTGCGGCCTGGAGATGCTGTCGCGCACCGGGCAGTGCCGGCCGTTCGGGGCGGGCGCCGACGGCTTCGTGGACGGCGAGGGCGTCATCAGCCTGGTGCTCAGGCCCGCCGAGGACGCCCTGCACGACGGCGACCGCGTCTACGCGTTCATCAGCGGCTCCGCGGTCAACGCCGGCGGCCGGGCCAACGGGTACACCGCGCCGAACCCCGAGGCCCAGTACGGCCTCGTCACCAAGGCCCTCGCGGCGGCCGGCACCGCCCCCGAGGACGTGGGCTACGTCGAGGCCCACGGCACCGGCACGGCCCTGGGCGACCCCATCGAACTGCGGGCCCTGACCAAGGCGTACGCCGCGGCCGGTACCCAGCGGGTCCGGCTCGGCTCGGTGAAGTCCAACATCGGCCACCTGGAGTCCGCGGCCGGCCTGAGCGGCCTGCTCAAGGCGGTGCTCCAGATGCGCCACGGCTATCTGGTGCCCTCACTGCACACGGAGCGCACCAATCCGCACCTGGACTTCGAGGACACCCCGTTCAAGCTCAGCACCCGGCGCGAGCGGTGGCCCGCGGGCCTTCCCCTGGTGTCCGCCGTCAGTTCCTTCGGCGCGGGCGGCGCCAACGCCCACGTGGTGCTGCGCGGGGTGCCCGAGCAGACGGCGCCCGCCGGCCCGCCACGGCGCGACAGCTACGTCATCCCGCTCTCCCACCACACCGGCACCGGACTGCAGCTGGCCATGGACGAGCTGGCCCAGTGGCTGCGCGGGCGCCGGGTCGACATGGACGCGCTGGCCCACACGCTCGCGTGCCGCCGCGACAGCTTCGCGCACCGCGTGGCGATCGTCTGCCGTGACCAGGACGAACTCCTGCGCGGACTCGAACAGGACTTGGCCCGGCGCTCCGGCCCCCGGATCACGACGGCGGGCGCGGTGGAGGAGCTGTCCGCCCGCACCGCCCAGGACATCGCGGCCCTGTACGAGTCCGGCGGATCCCCGGACTGGGAGAGCTACTACCCGAGGACCAGCCCCGTCGAGCTGCCCGCCTATCCGTTCTTGCGTCACCGCCACTGGATCGAATCCGAGGAATCCGACTTCCACTCCCTGGACTCGCTGGTGTCCGCCCACCGCGTCGACGGCGTGACCATGGCCCCCGGGGCCTGGGCGCTCGCGGTCCTCGCCGAGCGGGCCGAGGGCCGTGCCCTCGGGAGCGTGCTGTGGCAGAAGCCGATCACCGATCCCGACGCCGTCGAGGTCCGGGAGCGCGGCACCGAGCTGTCCCTCGTCGACCGGGCCACCGGCGTCGTGCACTGCACGGCCGAGGTGACGGCACCGGCCGCGGTCGGCAGCCCGCCCGTCCCGCCGGCCGGTGCCCGCAGGCACCACAGGCGGGAGATCTACGACACCTTTCGACGGCTCGGCTACGACTACGGCGAACCGCTGCGCGGCGTGCGCTGGGCCGAGGCAGGGCCCGGCGCGGCACGTGCCTTCCTCCACGTGGACCGCGACTGGGGCTACGGCCTGTCCCCCGCGCTGCTCGACTGCGGGATGCAGCTGTCCATCCTGATGGCCGCCGAAGAGGAACCGGGCGGACCGGTGTTCGTCCCCTACCACCTGGGACGGTTCACCGTGGTCCGGGCCCCGCGGGACGAGGCGGTGTACTGCCACTGCGTGGCCAGGCCCGGCGGCTCCCGGCGGGCCCGTACGTACGACTTCTTCTTCACCGACGAGCACGGTGACGTCCTGGTGGCCCTGGAGGAAGTGGTGTCCATGGCCGTCGAGGGCAGCGCCCCGGCGGTGCGGGAGGCCCCGGCCCCCGCACCCGCCGCCGCGCCATTCACCGTCTTCGAGCTGAACTGACGGGGGGCGACGATGGCCGGCGATGTGCTGATGTTTCCCGGGCAGGGCTCGCAGCGCCTGGGCATGGGCAGGGACGTGTTCGACGCCTATCCCCAGCTGTGCGAGAGGGCCGACGACCTCGTCGGCCACTCCTTGCGCGAGCTGTGCCTGGAGGACCCCCGCGGGCTGCTCAACGAGACCTCGTACACCCAGCAGGCGATCTACTTCGTCAGCTGTCTGATGTACCTGGCCCACACCGAGCAGCACGGGGACGCGCCGGTGCGGTGCGTGACGGGGCACAGCTTGGGGCTGTACCCGGCGCTGTTCGCGGCCGGCGTCTTCGACCTCTTCGAGGGGCTCGAGATCGTCTCGAAGCGCGGCGCCCTCATGCAGGAGGCGCGGGGCGGAGCGATGGTCGCGGTCCTGGGACCGCAGGCGCACGCCATCGACGAAGACCTCGTCCGACTGGAGGTCTTCGACGTGGACGTGGCCAACTACAACAGCCCGGACCAGGTCGTCCTCAGCGCGGCGAAGCCGTGCCTGGAGGAGCTGGTGCCACGCCTCGAAGAGATCGGCCACCGCTGTGTGTGGCTGCCGGTCAGCGGGGCCTTCCACTCCCGGCACATGGAGCAGGCTCGGCGCGCGTTCGCCCTGTTCCTGCGTGATCGGGAGTTCGCGCCGCCCACCAGGACCGTCGTCTCCACGACGAGCGGCCGGACACTGGGTGCCCAACACCTGTTGGAGGAGATGGTCTTCCAGCTGGTGAAGCCGGTGCGGTGGTGGCAGACCGCGACCTATCTGGCCCGTGCGGGGCACAGGACCTTCAAGGAGATCGGTCCCGGCACGGTGCTGACCAAATTGAGCGCACAGATCCTCGGCGACGAATCCGCGCCGCAGGCCGATCCCAGGAAGTGATGACCGTGGAATCAGCAAACAGCAGGGTCGCCGTGATCGGTGGCGGCGGCTCAGGCGCCGTCGCGGCCTGGCAGTTGTCCCAGAAGTACGACGTGACGCTCTTCGAGGCGGGCGAGTACCTGGGCGGGCACGCGTACAGCCACCCGGTCGAGACGGAGCGGGGCACGCTCCACGTGGACATGGGCGTGGAGCACTTCAACGAGAAGCTCTCGCCCAACCTGTTCCGGATACTGACCGACTTCGGCATCGGCACCTACGTCGCCCCGTCCTCGGTGCACGTGGACTTCCCCGGTGACGGGCGGACGTGGAACAACCTCGACTTCCTCGGCTCGCTGCGCGAGGAGCTGCACGAGGAGTTCGACCGGTTCCACCTGGAGATGAACCAGCTTCCCACCTCGGGCGACGACTCGTACAAGACCATGAGCATCGGCGAGTACCTGGACAAGAACGGGTACTCCAAGAGCTTCAAGTACCAGGCGATGAACCCCATCCTGAGCATCTACTCGGGCTGCCACGCGCCGTCGCTCGACTACAACCTCATGTACGTCGCGCTGTCGTTCAGCATGAACCTGCTCTCCTTCTTCGCCCCCGGCTACTGGCGCAAGGCGCAGGGCGGCATCCACAGCTACCTGGCCAGGATCGAGGGCGAGCTGGGCGAGCGCATCCGGCTGAACACGCCCGTCGAGTCCGTCACCCCGACGGACTCGGGCGTGACGGTGGTGGCCGGCGGGCAGGAGCACCGGTTCGACCAGGTCGTGTTCGCCACGCACGCGGACGTGACGCTGTCACTGCTGCGCACGTCCGACCCGCAGTACCGGGAGCTGCTCGGCGACTTCGCGTACGTACCGGTCGAGAGCGTTCTGCACCAGGACGAGAGCTGGCTCAGCACGGTGGGCCGTGACGCCTACTGCCAGTTCCGGATGCCGGACGACTTCACACTCGCCCGCGCGGAGGAGCACTTGGGCAGTCTCACCCGCAACTGCAACGTGCTCCACCCCTACCGCGACGTCGAGTCGCCCATCCTGATCACCTTCGACCCGCAGGAGGAGGTCGACGCCGAGAAGGTCATCGTCCGGCGCAAGTGGAAGCTGCCCCAGCTCCGTCCGGCGGACGTGGGCCGCAAGAAGCAGCTGAGCCGTATCCAGGGGCGCAACAACCTCTGGTTCTGCGGCACCGACACCAGCGTCACCGGGCACGAGGGAGCGATCGTCTCCGGCATGGTGATCGCCGACCGTCTGGGTGTCTCGTTCCCCTACCCGGACGACGCTCCGGCTCTCGGCCAGTTCCGCGGCATCAAGGAATTCATGGGTGTATGAGCCGACGACCGCCCTCCTGTTCGGACCTGACTCTCTCTCACGGGGATGACCCATGGAATCGCTAGCCCCTCGGTACACGGATCTCGCTGCCCCGGACGTACCCGGTGAGCCGGCCGGCACCACTGTGGTGGTCACCGACCGGGAGGACATCGCGGCGGCGGCCCGTTCCCTCGGCGCCGAGTGCTGGTACGCCGACCCCGCCACCCAGGGCGAGGACCGGATCGGGCAGGAACTGCGACGGCACGCCGCCCATGCCACTACCCTGGTGGTGGCGTGGGGCGACGGGCCGGCCGGCGGCACACCCGAGTACGGCCCGGCGGTGCGGTTCGCCCGCGCCGGGCTCGCGCTGCTGCAGGCCGCACGCGCGTCGGGACGCCGCGTCCACCTCGTCACGCTCTCCCGAGCGGCCGACACGCTGCCCGCGCTGCTCGACGGCATGGCCCGGACGGCCGCGCTGGAATGCCCGCTCGTCCACACGGCGGTCGAGTACGACGGTGCCGTCACCGCACAGCGGCTGGGCGCGTGGATCGCGGCCGGTGCCCGCCGCCCGGGGGCCCGGCTGCGGGCCGACGGCGACCGGATCGGGCTCGTCGAGTACACGCCGACGGCACTGGAACCCGTGCGGCCGCATGCGGTGTTCGGCGTCGGTGACCGCGTCGTGGTCATCGGCGGTTCCGGCGGCATCGGTCGCCATCTGTGCCGGTATCTGAGCCGGCACTGCGGCGCCGAGGTGTTCGTCCTGGGCCGCGGCACTCCGGGCCCGCAGGCGCAGGAGGCTTTGAAGGAAGCGGGTGTGCGCAGCTATCTCAGTGCCCCGGCCCACGAGCCCGAGGCCCTGGACGGCGCGCTGCGATACCTTCACGCCCGGTTCGGGCCGATCAAGACGGTGTTCAATCTCGCCGGAGTGCTGGACGACTGCCTGCTGTACAACCTGACGCCCGACCGCCTGGAGAACGTCCTGCGGCCGAAGGTGGCCACCGCCCTCAACCTGGCGGCGCTGACCGGTCCGCACCGTCCCGGTACGGTGGTGCACTTCAGCTCGCTGACGAGCGTCACCGGAAACGTCGGCCAAACGGCCTACGGAGCGGCCAACGCGTTCCTCGACCGGCTGACCGCGAACCGGCCCGACTGGTACAGCGTCAACTGGGGCCTGTGGGACACCGACGGCATGCAGATGCCGGACGACGGCTCGGGGCTGCGGGCGATGTCCCCCGAACGGGCCTGCGACGCACTGCTGTCGGCCCTCGCCACCGGGACGCGTCAGCCGGCCGTCTACGAGGGGGAGACGAGCCTCCACTCCGGCCCTCGCCCCGAGGCCGCGCCCACCGCCGGACCCGCTGTCGTCCCGAGGGCCGCCGCGCAGGGCGCCGACGCGGGCATCGCCGCCGTGGACCTGCCCGCCCGTACCGTCAGGTGGCTGCGGGACCTCGTCGTCCGGCACAGCGGCCTGCGGCACCTGCGCGACGACGACAACCTGCTGGACCAGGGGCTGGACAGCGTCGGCAGCATCCGCATCAGCAGGGACATCGAGACCCGCCTGGGCATGACCGGATCGTCCCGGCTGAGCCGCGCGGTCCTCTTCGAATACCCGACGGTTGCGACGCTCGGGGCGTACCTCGCCGAGAACTTCCGCACCGAGTTGGAAAGCCTCGTCGCCCGGGAGGAGCCGCCGGCCCCGGAGCCCGCCCCGGCCCCGGCCGTCCCCCCCTCGCCCCGACCCGCCTCGACGCAGGGGGAGCCCGCCCGCCCGGCCGCCGAGCCCGAGACCGGGACCGTTCCCCCGGCGGACGCCTATCGCGGCGACGACATCGCCATCATCGGGATGGCGGGGGAGTTCCCCGGCGGCGCCGACACCGAGGCGTTCTGGCAGGCACTGCTCAGGGGCGACGACGCGGTCCGCGTCATACCCGGCGACCGCTGGGACTGGCGCGAGAACCACTCCTTCTCGCCGGACGAACCCGGCACCTCCTACGGCCGCCACGGCGGATTCCTCGACCGGGCCCTGGACTTCGACCCCGTCTTCTTCAACATCGCGCCCCTGGAGGCGCGGTACATGGACCCGCAGGAGCGCCGCTTCCTGCAGTCCGTCTACCACGCCCTGGAGGATTCGGGGCACTTCGCCCGACCGACCGACGACGTGGGTGTCTTCGTCGCCGCCATGTTCGGCCACTACCAGGACCTCACCGCTCCCGACCGAGTGATCGGCAGCTCGTTCGCGGCCCTGGCCAACCGGGTCTCCTACGCCTTCGACCTGCACGGCCCCAGCATCGCCCTGGACACCATGTGCTCCGGCGGGCTCACCGCCCTGCACCTGGCCGTCCGCAGCATCCGTGCCGGGGACTGCGCGCTGGCCGTGGCCGGCGGCGTGAACCTCATGACGCACCCCGGCAAGTACCGTCTGCTGGCTGAGGGCAAGTTCCTCAGCCCCACCGGCCACTGCCAGGCCTTCGGAGTGGAGGCGGACGGCTATGTCCCCGGTGAGGGCACCGTCGCCGTGGTCCTCAAGCAGCTGTCCGACGCGGTGCGCGACGGCGACCGGGTGCACGCCGTCATCCGGGCGACGGCCGTGAACGCCGGAGGCCGCACGGCCGGCTTCACCGTGCCGTCCGAACGCGCCCAGCACCGCGTGATCGCCTCCGCCCTGGCCCAGGCGGACATCGAACCGTCCGCGGTGACCTACGTCGAGGCGCACGGCACGGGCACCCGGCTCGGCGACCCGATCGAGGTGCGCGCGCTGCGCCGGGCTTACGGTGGGCCCGAGCACGGACGCGCCCACCTGGGCTCGGTGAAGAGCAACATCGGGCACCTGGAGTCCGCCGCGGCCATGGCCGGGCTCGTCAAGGTCGTCAAGCAGCTCACCCACCGGACCCTGGCACCCACCCTCCACTGCGCCATCGAGAACCCCGACCTGCACCTCGACGACTCGCGCTTCACCCTGGTCAAGAAGGCACTGCCCTGGACCAAGGGCCCCGAGCCCACCCGCTTCGCCGGACTGAGCGCGTTCGGCGCCGGCGGTTCCAACGGGCACGCGATCATCCAGGAGTTCGTGGCACCGGACCCCGTCCGCCCGGCCCCCGCGTTCCCGTGCTACTTCATCCCGCTCTCCGGGCGGGACGAGGCCGCCGTACGGCGACGCGCGGACGACCTGCTCGGGGCGCTGGAGGACGCGCCCGACACGGCGTCGTATCTGTACGGGCTGAGCTACACCCTGTGCTGCGCCCGCCAGCACCACCGGGTCCGGCGCGGCTACTGGGCCGCGAGCGTGCGGGAGTTGGCCGCCGTGCTCCGCAGCACGGACGCGCCCCAGTCCGCGGCCCCGCCGGCCGACGCCCCCTGGGCTCAGGCGGCAGCGGCGTACCTCGACGGCGAGAACCCCGACTTCGCGGCGCTGTTCCCGGTCCGGATGCTGGTGGACGCCCCGCTCTACCCCTTCGCCGACGAGCGGCACGTGGCCGACACGCTCGACCACACGAACCGGACCTCCCGCGCGGAACTCACCGCACCGGCCTCCCGCACCCCGGCCGCCGACGCCGGCGCACTGCTGCTCACCCCCGTATGGCGCCCGCGACCGGCGGACGGCCCCGCGCGGGAGCCGGTGCCCTGTGTCCTCGTCCTCACCGATCGCGGCCGGGAGCACCGGCTCCCCGACCCACCCGCGGGGACCCGGCTGATCCAGGTGTCCCCCGGCGACGAACTGGAGCACCTCGCCGGTGAACTGGGCTTGGACCACCTGTACTGGGTGGACCTGAGGCGCGAGGTTCCGGTGGAGGCGGAACTGTCCTTCGCCAGGGCTCTGCAGAGATGCCGCACCCCGTCCACTGTCCTCGGCGTGACGCACGAGGACGACCCGGCCGAGGTACGGGCCAGGGCCGGGTTCCTGCACGGCCTCGCGGAGGAGAACCCGCACATCCGCACCGTCCAGGTGCGACGCTCCGGGGACGCGCTCGCGGACGGCTGGGGGCCGCTGCTCGACGAGTTGCGTGCCGCCCGCCTGCCGCTCACCGAGGTCCGGTGGTCGGAGGGGGCGCGCCAGACACGCGAGCTGACGGACCTCGGCCTGGCTGACGGCACCCGGCTGCGCACGAAGGGGACGTACCTTCTGACGGGGGGCCTGGGCAAGGTCGGCCGGGCCGTCGCCGAGCTCCTGACCGAGCGGCACGACGCCACGGTGATCGCTGTCGGCCGCTCCGCGCCGGACGACTCGCAGCGCCGGTGGATCGATTCGCGGCCCGGACTCCACTACGAGCAGGCGGACATCGTCTCCTCGGCCCGGACCCGGGAACTGATCGAGACGATCCGCGAACGCTTCGGCGGCCTCGACGGCGTCATCCACTCCGCGGGCGTCGTCAAGGACGCCCTGGTGCAGAACAAGTCCGCGAAGGACGCGGAGGCGGTGCTCGCCCCGAAGGTACGGGGCACGCTGAACCTGGACCGGTACACCGCCGGGCTGAACCTGGACTTCTTCTGCGTCTTCTCCTCCATCTCCAGCGTCATGGGCAACGCCGGGCAGAGCGACTACATCGCCGCCAACCGCTTCCTCGACGAGTTCGCGGCCGAGCGCGCCCGGCGCGTGGCGGCCGGCAAGCGCAGCGGACTGAGCCTGTCGGTCAACTGGCCGCTGTGGCTGGACGCCGAGGACGAGCGGCGTGAGCAGTACCAGGCACTCGCCACCTTCCTGCGTGACCAGTTCGGGATGGAGCCGCTCTCCTCGCGGCGCGGCGCGGAGCTCTTCCTCGACCTGCTCAACGGCCTGCCGGCCACCTGCCACCAGGTCGTGCCGTGCGTCGGCGACACGGAGCGGATGCGGCAGCGGTTGCTGCCCGCCGCCGCACCGGCCGTGCAGAGCCCAGCCACGGGCGACCCCGGCGTGGCGCTGGAGGAGATCGGCGAGCGGCTCGTGGAGCTGGTGCACCGACAGACCGGCCTGCGACCGGAGGACATCCCCGTCGACCGTACGTGGGGCGATCTCAGCTACGACTCGGTGATGCTCCAGCGCCTTGCCCAGGAGCTGGGCCCGCAGTTCGGTGTGGAGACCCCGCCCAACGCCCTCTTCAAATACAGCAACATCGCCTCGCTGAGCGCCTATCTGAGGGACCGGAGCACACCGGTCCAGGAGCAGCGGGCCACCGTGCCGCGGCCGGCGCCCGCCCCCGCCGAGACGCCGGGCACCGGACGGGGCAAGTACGCCGTGGTCGGCATGAACGGCATCATGCCGGGCGGCGCGGACCTGGCGGACTTCTGGCAGCTGCTCGTCGAGAACGGCAGCGCCATCCGCCCGGTCGACCGCTGGAAGGACCCCGGCAAGCGGTACTTCGCGGGCACCATCGACGCCTTCGACGCGTTCGACCACTCCTTCTTCGGGATCTCCGCCCGCGAGGCGACGCTGATGGACCCCCAGCACCGGATCTTCCTCCAGAGCGCCTACAACGCCCTGCTCGACGCCGGGTACGCGCCCGGGACGCTGCGCGACGTGGGCGTCTTCGCCGGCGTGCAGTTCAGCGAGTACCAGACGGCACTGCAGCACAGCGAGGACCGTGACCACCCCTACACCGTCACGGGCAACGCGCACGCCATGCTCGCCAACCGCGTCTCCCATCTGCTCGATTTCACCGGCCCGAGCCAGACGGTCGACACCGCCTGCTCCAGCGGTCTGGTGGCGCTGAACCGGGGCGTGCTCTCCCTCGCTGCGAGGGAGTGCGACGTCGCTCTCGTGGGTGCCGTCAGTGTGCTCGTCGACCCGGCCGCCACCGACGCGGCGAGCAAACTCGGCGTCCTCTCGCCGGACTTCCGCTGCGCCACCTTCGACAAGGACGCCAACGGCTACGTACGGGCCGAGGGCGTGGGATGTGTGGTGGTCAAGCGCCTCGACGACGCGCGGCGCGACGGCGACACCGTGCTCGCGGTCATCGAGGCGGTGGCCGAGAACCACGACGGCCGCTCCAACTCGCTGACCGCCCCCAACCCCCAGGCGCAGGTCGCCCTGCTGAACAGGGTCTACACACCGGACCTCGCCGCCCGTGTCTCCCACATCGAGGCGCACGGCACCGGCACCCACCTGGGCGACCCGATCGAGATCAGCGCGCTGCGGACCGCGTTCGAGGGGCTGGCCCCCGACCGTGAACCGGGCAGCATCACACTCGGCGCGGTGAAGACCAACGTGGGCCACCTGGAGCCGGCCGCGGGCATGGCCGGGCTGCTCAAGCTGCTGCTGTGCCTGCGCCACCGGCGGCTGCCCGCGAACATCAACTTCAAGGAGCACAACCCGCTGATCGAGCTCGACGGTTCGCCCTTCCGGCTGCTGCTGGAGAACGAGGCGTGGGAGCGGAGCACACCGCTGGTGGCCGGCGTCAGCTCCTTCGGTTTCGGCGGGTCCAACGCGCACGTGGTCCTCGCCGAGGCGCCCGCCGCGCCGCCTGCCCGAAGGGTGTCGCGGCCGCACTGGATCGTCACACTCAGCGCCCGCTCCCGCGCCTCGCTCACGAGGATGCGGGACGGCCTGCTGGAGTGGCTGCAAGGACCCGAGGGCGAGCACGCGGACCTCGCGGACGTCGCCCACACCCTGACGACGGGCCGTGACCACTTCGAGTACCGCATGGCCTGGGTGGTGGCCGACATCGCGCAGCTGCGCCGGCGACTCGGAGAGGCGCGCCCCGACGAGGTGGCCAAGAGCAGGCCCCAGCGGCTGACCACGCACCCGGTGACGCTGCCGGCGGCGACGGACCCCGGCCATCGCGCGGTGCTTGAGGACCTGAGGGACCGCTATGTGGCGGGGGAGGAATTCACATGGGAAACGATGTTCGACGACGGGCAGTTCGGCCGGCTGCACCTGCCCGGCTACGCGTTCGAACAGAACCGGTTCTGGTTCGAGTGACCGGCAACGGAACGGCAACGGCGCGCCACGGAATCGAGGGTGGGCATGGACGAGCTGCTTGAGGACGAGACCCCGGTGGTGGTCGGCATGTCCTGCCGGTTCGCCGGCAGCGACGGCCTGGAGGAGTACTGGGAACGCCTGCGGCTCGGCCGCAGCGCCGTGGGCACCACCGGGCGCTGGGCGGGTGAGGAGGACGGCGCCGCCTTCGTCGGCGCTTTCCTGGACGGGCACCAGGACTTCGACGCGCGGTTCTTCAGGATCTCGCCGAACGAGGCGCAGTGCATGGACCCGCAGCAGCGGATCCTGCTGCAGTCGGTGCAGCACGCCGTCGACGACAGCTATCTGGCGTCCTCGGACCTGCGTGACCTGGACTGCGGCGTGTTCGTGGCCGGGCTGCCCGGCGACTACCGCTCGCTGATGGCGCGACGCGGCGACCTCGTCCATGGAACCCACAGCTTCCTGGGCAACGCGCCCTCGACGCTGTCGGGCCGCATCTCCTACTTCTACGACATCACCGGCCCGTCGATCACGCTGGACAGCGCGTGCTCCTCGTCGCTGGCGGCGCTGCACGAGGCGGTGCTCAACATCCGGGCCGGGCAGTGCCGTGCCGCGGTCGTCGGAGCCGTATCGGTCTTCAGCACCCCCGAGGTGCTGCGCTTCGCACAGCGCTCCCGGATGAGCTCCCCCGAGGGCGCGTCGCTGCCCTTCACCGACGCCGCCGACGGATTCGTCCCGGCCGAGGGAGCGGCCTCGCTCGTCGTCATGCGGTACGACGAGGCCCGCGCCCGGGGGCTGCGGATCTACGGCGCGGTCCAGGCGACCGGCACCAACCACAACGGCACCACCAACGGCCTGATGGCGCCGGGCTCGCAGCCGCAGTCCCGGCTGATCGCCGGGCTCTACGAGCGCGAGCGGATCGACACCTCGCGGATCGCCTATCTGGAGACGCACGGCACCGGGACGCCGCTGGGCGACCCCATCGAGCTGGAGGGCCTGCGCTCCGCCTTCCGCGAGGCCGGCGGTGAAGGCTGCCACCTGGGCGCCGTTAAACCCCTCATCGGGCACACCCTGGTGGCCTCCGGGCTCGCGAGCGTCGTCAAGGCGCTGCTCGCCTTCCACCACGAGACGATCCCGCCGGTGGCCGCCACCGGCGACGCGGTCTCGTACCTCGACGTCGCACCGTTCAAGATCAACCGGGAACCGCTGCCGTGGCCGCGGGACAAGCCGCTGTGCGCCATCAGCGCCTTCGGCTTCACCGGCTCAAACGGGCACGTGGTCCTGCGCAAGCTGCCCAGCGGGCCGACGGGCGAGGACGCGGCGGACCGCGGCCCCGCGCGGGCGCTCCCCTTCTGCCTGTCGGCCGTGTCGCACGGGAGCCTCACGACGCTGGCCGGCCGCACCCGGGCACTGGTCGCCGAGCTGCCCGAGGGCCGGCTCTGGGACCTCTCCCAGCTGCTGCTGCACCGACCGCGCCACCCGCACGAGCAGGTGGTGGTGGCCCGCACCCGGGACGAACTCCTCACCTCGCTCGACGTGTTGGCGCGCCCCGGACAGGGCAGCCAGGCGCCCGGTGCCGAGGACACCGACCGCTGTGAGGCCACTCAGCGCGACCTCGTCGCCCTGTGGAGGGCGCAGGACACCTCCGCCCTCCGCCGGAGGCTGGACGCACCGGCCGACCTGGCACGGATCACGTTGCCCGCCTACCCCTTCGAGAAGCGGCGGCACTGGGTCCTCGATGACGCCCCGGCACCCGAACCCGCCCCAGAACCCGCACCCGAACCGGAAAGGGGGGCGGAACCCGTGGACGACGGCCTTGTCGACCAACTGTGCGCCCGACTGTCGGACCTGCTGGGCTTCGATGAGGGATCGGGCGAGGTCGTGCCCGGCACCAGAATCGTCACGCTCGGCCTGGACTCGCTCTCGGCCGTCCAACTGCTGAGCCCGTACCAGAAGGCCGGAAGCCCCATCAAGGCGCACGACCTCTTCCGCCACGAGACCGTGGCTGAGCTCGCCACCGCCATCGGCGGCACTCCGGCCGGGCCGGAGAAGGAAGCGGGGACGCCCGGTGACGCGGCGGCGGACCCGGCCCAGCGGGCCCGCCCGACCCACCGAGCCGCACCGCTGCTCCAGTGGACCCAGTACGGCGACACGGGGCGGCCCACCTTGCTGCTCCCGCCACTCAACTGTGACCAGCGGGCATGGACCCAGCAGATCCCGGCGCTGCTCAGGGAAGGACGCGAGATCCACGTCCCCACGTATCCGGGGCACTCGCAGACCCCGTTCGACGAGGAGCGCTTCTCCTTCGAGGCGCTCGCGGACGAGGTGGCCGACTTCCTGCGGGACACCGCGGGCGGCCCGGCGGACCTCGTCGGCTGGTCCCTGGGCGGCTGCGTCTCGACCCTGTCCGCCCTGCGACACCCGGAGCGCGTCGCCTCGCTGACCCTCGTCAGCTGCGCGCCCCGCTACGGCGAGGACGCCTTCGATCGGACCCTCGACCTGCGTGAGGAACTGCGCGTGCAGGGGGGCCTGCTGGAAACGGTGTTCGGCGCAGGTGGCAACCTGGCCGAGAGGTTCGGCGCGAGCGCTTCGATGGACATCCTGCGCTGCTACTACGCGGCGCTGACGGACTTCGACGTCGTCGACCGGCTCCCGGACATCACCACGAACTGCCTAGTGGTCCGCGGCCTGGGCGACTGCGTCCTCGACGAGGAAGCGGTCGCGCAGTACGCCAAGGTCCCCGGGGCGCGGGTGAGCGAGTTCGCGGACCACGGGCACTACCTGCCGCTCACCGCTGCGCGGGACTTCAACAGGTCGCTGACGGAGTTCTGGGCCGAGCGCGACTGACGCGCGACGCCTTACGGCACACCGGACACCGGATACCCCAGTCCACCACTCCATCACCTCACCTCTCCATCGCCTCACCACTCCACCACTCCTCACGAAACGGATCGGTTGCGGAACATGCTGGTAAGCGCAGACAAGGCCTCGGTCGTCCTCTTCGACATGCAGCTGGAGCTCGTCCCACTGCTGCTGGAGGGCACCCAACTACTGCACAACACCTGCTGGACGGCGGAGGTGGCGCGGGAGTTCGAGCTCCCGGTGCTGCTCACCGAGCACAAGAAGCTGGGCGGTCTCTCCCTGTCGCTGCACGAGGCGGCCGAGGGCGCGACCCGGCTGGAGAAGGAGCATTTCGACCTGCTGCGCGAGCAGCCCATCGCCGACTACGTGGCGGCCTCCGACCGGGACCAGTACGTGCTGGCCGGTGCGGAGACCCACGTGGTCGTCCTCCAGTCGGCGCTCAGCCTGCTGGAGCAGGGCAAGACGGTGTTCGTGCTGGCCGACACCGTCTCCGCCCGCAACCAGGCGGACCACGAGCTGGGTCTGGACCGGCTGCGCCGGCTCGGGGTGCACCTGATCACGCGGGAGATGTTCTTCTTCGAGCTGATCCGCAACTCCGAGGACGCCCGCTACCTTGACCTGGCCAAGAAGTACCTGGACGGCCGCTACATCCGATAGCAGGGCTCCGTCAGGTCTGTCTCGGGGTCCTGCTCGGGGGCATGCCGAGGGTGTGGACGCACAGGAAGTGAACGGTGCTCGGGCGACGTTGGCGTTGTTCGTGGCTGGCGTGTCCTCGTCTGCGACGCGCAAGGATCAGCGGGCGAAGGGCACCTGCCGTCTGCGTGGCTGTTGCCGGACGGACGGCGGAAGTCGATCCAGTCGATGACGGAACGGCTGCCGGGCGGCAACGAGCAGAACCTGCGGCGGTTCGTGACCCAGCCGACGTGGGATCCGGTGCCTGTGCGGCGGCG
The DNA here is from genome assembly GCF_042745235.1 of Streptomyces sp. NPDC058796. Classification (NCBI taxonomy): domain Bacteria; kingdom Bacillati; phylum Actinomycetota; class Actinomycetes; order Kitasatosporales; family Streptomycetaceae; genus Streptomyces; species Streptomyces sp. NPDC058796. The sequence goes on along the minus strand of NZ_JBHYOP010000016.1, from coordinate 84,435 downwards.
GATCGCGGAGCGGATGGTGCCGCAGAGCGGCCCGGATGCCCGGCGGTCGATGACGTGTCCTTCCCAAGGACGGCCGGATGCCGGTGGCGGTCGCCCATCAGTACTGCGGTGCACTGGGCGCACAGGCCAACTGCCAGGTCGCGGTGAGCGTGCACGCGGTCCCCGACACCGCCTCCTGTCCGCTGCAGTGGCGGTTGTTCGTGCGTGAGGAGTGGTCGGACGATGCCGTGCGGCGGCAGAAGGCCGGGACACCGCCAAAGGCCGGGCGCCGGAAGAAGCGGCGCCCGGCCCTGGCCACCCTCGACGAGCTGGCGGGGTGGGGTCCGGGGCCGCCGGTGATGGTGGCCGACGCCGGCTACGGGCAGAACGCCGACTTCCGCGACGGCCTCAACCCGCGGGGCATCGGCTGTGTCGTGGCCATTCGTTCGAACGTGACGGTCCACCCGCACGACGCCCGGCCCACCCGCCCCGGCGTGGTCCGGCAACGGCCGCGGGCCGCAGCCCCGCTACCGCGACAAGCCGTCCTCGCCGGCCGCCATGGCAGCCGGTCATGGACGACAGGCCTTCACCGCAGTGACCTGGTGTGCAGGCTCACGCGGGCCGATGCGCTCGCATTTCCTGGCACTGCGTTTGCGGCCGGCCGGCATCCGAGCTCGCCGTCCGGCCCAGGCCGCCGCCACCGCCGAGCACGGCCACAGCCGCTCGCTCCGCTCGGCCATCATGCCTCCTGGCTCCGGATGCCACCGGCCCGCGAGGGCGGAGCCCGTTTTCCCGACGCTGCTCTGTCGGGCCGGTTTCACGCTACTGCGGTGGGTTGCCGTGCTTGCGGGACGGCAGGTCGGCGTGCTTGGTGCGCAGCATCGTCAGGCAGTCGACGAGGACGACGCGGGTGTCGGCGGGGTCGATGACGTCGTCGACCAGGCCCCGTTCGGCCGCGTAATAGGGGTGCATCAGCTCGGCCTTGTACTCCTTGACCATGCGGGCCCGCATCGCCTCGGGGTCATCCGCCCCCGCGATCTGCCGCCGGAAGATCACGTTGGCCGCGCCCTCCGCGCCCATCACCGCGATCTCGTTGGTGGGCCAGGCGAATGTGAGGTCGGCTCCGATGGACTGCGAGTCCATCACGATGTACGCACCTCCGTATGCTTTGCGCAGGATCAGCGAGATCCTCGGCACCGTCGCGTTGCAGTACGCGTACAGCAGCTTCGCCCCGTGCCGGATGATCCCGCCGTGCTCCTGATCGACACCCGGCAGGAACCCGGGCACGTCCAGTAGCGTCACGATCGGAATATTGAAAGCGTCGCACATCTGCACGAATCGGGCGGCCTTCTCGCTCGCCTCGATGTCCAGCACCCCGGCCAGCGACTGCGGCTGATTCGCCACGATCCCCACCACCCGGCCGTCCAGTCGCGCCAGCGCGCAGATGATGTTGCGCGCCCACCGCTCATGGACCTCGAGGTACTCGCCGTCGTCGACGATCTCCTCGATCACCTTCGCCATGTCGTACGGACGGTTCCCCTCCGTCGGCACGAGGTCCAGCAGCACGTCGCACCGCCGGTCCGCCGGGTCGTCCGACGCCACCACAGGCGGGTCCTCCCGGTTGTTCCGCGGCAGCAACGACAGCAGGTAGCGCACCTCCGCGAAGCACGTCTCCTCGTCGTCATACGCGAAATGACACACACCGCTGGTCCCGGCGTGCACATCCGCACCCCCCAGACCGTTCTGCGTGATCTCTTCACCCGTGACAGCCTTCACCACATCGGGCCCCGTGATGAACATCTGCGACATGTCCCGCACCATGAACACGAAATCGGTGAGGGCGGGACTGTAGGCGGCGCCACCGGCGCATGGCCCCAACATCACGCTGATCTGCGGGATCACTCCCGACGCCTTCGCGTTGCGCTGGAAAATCCCCCCGTACCCGGCCAGCGCCGAGACACCCTCCTGGATACGGGCTCCGGCACCGTCGTTCAACGACACCAGCGGCGCGCCCGCCGCGATCGCCATGTCCATGATCTTGTGGATCTTCGCGGCGTGCGCCTCGCCCAGCGCGCCGCCGAAGATCCGGAAATCGTGCGCATAGACGAAGACCGTACGACCCTCGACCGTCCCCCACCCCGTGATCACACCGTCCGTGTAGGGCCTCTTGGCCTCCAGGCCGAACCCGGCCGCCCGATGCCGCCGCAACTGCTCGACCTCGCGGAACGATCCCTCGTCCAGCAACAGCCCGATCCGCTCCCTGGCCGTCAGCTTGCCCTTCGCGTGCTGCGCCTCGGTCGCCCCGCCACCCGGCCCGCGCAGAGCCCGCTCGCGAAGGGCGCTCAGCTCCGCCACACGTCCGCCCGCCTCGCTCCCCGGCCGTGTCGGCGCCGGGGCAGTCACCATGCCAGCCATATCAGTCCCGTCCCTTCCTGGGACAAGTCCGAAGGAGGGCTCGCCCCGGGGCCACAGAGAGCCATAACAAAACCGTACATGCGGTTTACGATGCGGCAAGCTCCGCCACGTCAGCGCCAGCTACCGGGCGCCGTATAGCTGTTGACCGGCCTCCACCAGCCCAGGCCCGCCGGCGCGGGCGCCTCGGCCGTCATCCGGCCGATCCTGGCGCGTGCGAGCAGCACGGCGGCCACGGCGGCCAGTTCCACCTCGTCGGCCCGGCCGCGCTCCACCCGGAGCACCGCTTCGGTGTTCTCCATCCGACCAACCCCTCCCTCGACTTCAGGACAGCGTCGAACAGCCCGCTAGGAAGTTGCTAAGGAAGCACTCGAGAACCAGAAAGGCCCACCGGAGCCCGGACCGGGGCCGCGCCCGAAGAGGACCTCGCGACAGCGCCCGCCGACCTCCGCCCGCTGGAGCGAGCGACCACGCGGAGAGCGCCCGCATCGGGGCACGAAAGCCGCGGCGGGCAGGGAGGACCCGCCCATTTCCGGAAAGGCCAATTCCGGTCTCTCGTGTCCGGCGGGGCCCTAGAAATAAAACCGGGTGGTATGTATCTTTGCTCGCGATCTCTCGCTCACGTGCCAACCAAACGCGATCCAGGGGGAATCCCGTGTTCACCACAACGCTTCGCAGCGACCACGCGATAGCCGACTCGACACACCGCGGGGGCGGCATGACGGCGCACAAAGGTGCCGGCTCCCTGCTGCGCTATCCGGGCCTGACGACCACCGTGCCCAAGGAGTTCGTACACCGCGCCAGCGTCGCCGAGGTGGTGCTCACGGACTGGGCGCGCCAGGACGATCTCCACTTCACCGTATCGGCGCAGTGGCCGCGCGGACACAGCTTCTTCGCCCATGTCGACGGCTGCCACGACCCACTGATCGCGGCTGAATCGATTCGCCAGATCGGGTCCCTGCTCGCGCACGCGGAGTTCGGCGTGCCGCTCGGCCACCACTTCCTGATGTGGGACCTGTCGGTCGCCGTCCACCCCGCCCACATGTCGGTCGACTGGGCGCCCGCCTCACTGGACATGGAGGTCACCTGCCGGGACGTCAAGAGGCGCGGCGGCGCTCTCGCCGGCCTCCGCTACGACGTCGTGATCCGCCGCGACGGTGAATGTGCCGCCACCGGAAGTGCGGCTTTCACCTGCACCTCCCCCAAGGTCTACGGGCGGCTGCGGGCGGGCCGGCTGACGGGCGAGCGCACACCGCTGGCGCTGACCGCCCCGACGGCGCCGCAGACCGTCGGCCGGGTCTCGCCCACGGACGTCGTCCTGTCGGCCACCGCCGAACAGGACGTGTGGCAGCTGCGCGCGGACACCCGCCACCCCGTGCTCTTCGACCACCCCGTCGACCATGTGCCGGGGATGCTCCTCCTTGAGGCCACCCGGCAGGCGGCGCTCGCCGCAGTGGACCGTCCTCACGCCCTGCCGCTGGCCTTCACCAGCGAGTTCGTCCGGTACGCGGAACTGGACGCCCCCTGCCGGATCGAGGCCCTCCGCCTCCCGCGCACGAGCACGGCCCTCGGCGACCAGGTGCTGGTGACGGGGCGCCAGGAGGACGAGCTCGTCTTCACTTCAACGGTCACCATGTCCGACCCCACCACCTGACCCACCACTCGCCCCCCTGGCGGCCCGGGTGTCCCGGCGCCGGGGCACCCTCGAAGCCGTACTGGAGACCCCGGCCGGGGTTGCCCGGTCGCTGTCGCGCGCACGTCGGGCGGCGGCGTGGGGAGGGCTCGGGCGGCCTCGCGGCGCCGCCGGGCCGCGTCCGGCCGGGACGCCCGGAAGAAGGGCCGTCCGGTGACGGGAAGGCGGCGCCGCGCGGGCGCCGAGCCGGGCCGCGGGTCCGACACCGAGTCCGCCCGGGGGGCCGCCGGCGGCGGACCGTGCGCCGGGGCCGGGCGGTCGCCACCCGGGGATTCAGAGCCCGGACGCGGCGGGGCCCCACTTCGCGGCGGACTCGGCCAGGGACTCGGCGAGGATGCGCCAGATGTCCGCGGCCAGGTCGATGTTGGCGTCGGCCTGGGCCTGTTCAGCCAGGGCGCGCAGACCTTGGACGCTGCTGTGGTCACCGGAGCGGATGCGCAGCTGGTGGCGCAGGATGTCGAGCCGTGTCCGGTCCCGGTAGGTCATCATGGACTGTGCCTGGGCGAGTTCGCCGAGCAGGAGGCGGGCGTCGTCGTACCGGGCGGTGAGGAAGGCGAGGTCGGCCTTGAGCGCGGTCAGCTCCTGGCGCAGGCCGGGCGTCCCGACGAAGGCGAGCGCCGACTCGGCCGCCGCCGCACACCGCTCGGCGGCCTCGGGGTCCGGGGGTCGCTTCTGCAGGTGCAGCCGGCCGGTCGCGGTCCTGAGCCTGAGCCACAGCACGAGGTCCTCACCGCTGTCGAACTTCTCCAGCGCCTCCTCCAGACGAGCCTGCGCGGCGGCGTGGTCGCCCTGCCGGACCAGCACCGCCGCCGCGGTCCACATCGCCTCGGCCCACACCGCGTCCGACCGGCCCGCGACCAACTCGACCAGCTCGTCCGCGTGGGCCCGGGCGTCGGGTATCCGGCCCGCCTCGGCCTCCACGGAGACCAGGGCCAGCAGCACCGCCGCACGGTCGTCCGCCTCCAGGCGGCCGTCCTCCTGGGCGAGACGGTGAGCGGTCGTCGCGGCGTCGCGGGCGTCGGCGATCTCGCCGAGCGAGCGCAGGCAACGGGCGTACCGGGTCAGCCCGCGCACCCGCAGTGCGGTCAGCCCGACCTGGTCGCCGAGCCGTACCAGCTCCTCCAGGTAGCCGCGTTCGCCGGTGTGGTCGCCCTCGACGCGCCGCTGCCGGGCCAGGTGCCACAGAGCCTGCCAGCGCAGCACCGGCGTCTCGTGCCCCTCGGCGGCGAGGGTCTCGCGGAGGGTTTCGATCGCCGCGTCGGAGCCGGTGGAGGTGGCCAGGGTGAGCGCGTGGGCGAGCGAACCGCCCGCGGGTTCCTCGAAGTCCGCCGGTTCCAGGCCGAGCCGTCCGGCGAGGTGGGCGACGGCCCGTTCGGTGGGTTGACGGGCACCGGACTCCAGCCGGGAGAGGTACCCGGTGGACATGCCGTCACCCGTCAGCGCGGTCTGGGACAGCCCGCGCGCCTGGCGCAGTTTCCGGAGACGACGGCCGAAAGCCGGCTGCTGCAGCATGTGACCATCCTTGAGGTCGGGCGGGCGGTGGTGGCCGCGAGGCAGAAGTGGCAAGCCGTCCGAAGCCGCGACGAGCCTAGGGCGCGGGGCAACAGCCGGGCAATGTTTTGCCAGGCGCCCTGGCACGGTCTCGTGCGGACCTCACGTATGTCTCGTGCGCTTCTCGAGCGGCCCCCCGCGCGGTCGGCCGGAGCGTCTCGGCAGACGGAGGAGGCGGCACCGCGGGGCCGGCGTGTCACGGAAGGCCGTGCCGGCACCGGCGAGCGCATTCCCGGCCGCCGGTCCAGCCTCTCGCCCGCCGTGCTTCAGGCCGTGCCGTCCGGCACCGGGTCAGACACCAGCGCCAGGTGCCGGCGCCCTGCCGTACGCCGCTGCGGACGCGGCAGGCGTACCGCCGGAGCCGCGACATCCTCGGCCGCCGGAGCGGACACGGCGCAGAGGCCCGTCGACACCGGAGCGGGCACCGCCCGGACGGCCGTCGACAGGGTGCGGCGCCCCCGCCCGTTCAGAACCTCCCCAAGCGCCTCCGTCAACCGGGCGATGTCCTCGTGCGAGTTGTCGTGGTGGACGGAGACGCGCACGGCCGCCGTGACTCCGCGCCCGGGCAGGTACAGCGGGGTCTCCTGCGCGACGGTCTTGCCGACGGTGACTTTGCGGGCGGCGAGTTCCCGGCGCAGCAGTCCGGCGGGCACCTCGGCGTGCCGGAAGGTGACAATGCCGGACTGGACCCGTCCGGGTGCGATCAGCTCGGCGCCGGGCGTCTCGTCCACGGCGGCGAGCAGTCCAGCGGCGAGGTCGCCGGCAGGAACGGCCGTCCCCGGCTCGGCCAGGGCCGCGTTCAGCGCGACGACGCGCGCGCCCTCCGGCGGGACCAGGGGGGCCACGCCGTACGGGGCCAGTGCCTGCAGCAACTCAGGCGCCGCATAGGCGAACCCGACCGACTCCGGGCCCCGCAGGAAACGCCAGCCGTCCCCGGTGAGCAGCTGGCAGCCGATACGTCCCACGTCCACGGGGAGCTGACCGACTGCGTACGCGACGTCGACGGCGTAGAGACACCGGTACGGGGCGAGGATGCGGCCGATGTCCTCCACCGGGGTGACGATGCCGCAGCCCGCCGGGACGTGTGCCACCGACACCAGGGCGACGTCGTCTTCGATGTGCGCCGCCATCCACTCCAGGTCCAGGTCGCCGTCCGGGCGCAGCGGTACGACCTCCAGCCGGCAACGGACGCGGTCGCGCAGGGCGGACAGGACGGTCAGGTTGGCGACGCCCTCGTAGGGCGTCGTCCAGATCCGGTCGCCCGGACCGAGCGGGAGTCGAGGGACCAGGGCGGCGAACGCGTCCGCCGCGCTCGTGGAGAGAACGGTGGCGCCGGCCGGCGTTCCCAGCAGGTCGGCCAGGCGCTCGTCCAGTGCGCGGCGCACGACGTGATGGACGTGCTCGTCCACCTCGTGCGGACCGTGGAGGTCCTCGTGCCGCGTCCACTCGGTGAGTTCCGCGCGTGCGGCGACCGGCATCCGGCCCAGGCCGGCGGTATTCAGGTGAGCCCTTCGGTCACGGTCACCGTGAGGCATCGCGTTCACTTCCGCCCCCGATCAATGGGCAATTCAGTTCCGGTTGCTTGGCAATAAATTGCCAGCCTTCGGGGCGGGTTGCCAACGCCGACTCCAGCGGCGCTCTAGCTGCGAGGGCCGCCGGCCGGGTGCGGCGAGGGCTTTTCCAGGTGCGTCCCGCAGAGATTTCCCAGTATTGCCAGACCATTTCTCATGCTGCCAAGACTGAGCGTTCCTCCTGTTCAGGCGCGTTTCCCCAGCGACAACAGGGCACCTTCCCCCCTGACGGAGGAGAGCCCCGACGCCCTTCTCGAGCGTGCGTCGACCGGTTCCCGAGCAATTCCCGAGACGTTCTTGCCAATCTCTTTGGCAGAAGGTTGCCATGCATCGAAGACGGAATTGACACCGAGGAGCCAGCCATGAAGCGTATCGCCGCCACCATGATCGCCGCCGCCACCGTGCTCTCCATGGCCGGCATCGCCACCGCGAGCGACATCGGCTGGCCCGTCGCCCCCGAGAGCCCCTCCGCCACCACCGCGAGCGACATCGGCTGGCCCGCTCCCCCCAGCACCGCCACCGCCGCGAGCGACATCGGCTGGCCCGCCGCCCCCGAGAGCCCCTCCGCCGGCATCGCCTGAGCCGTCGTCGGCCCACCGGGCGACCGGACCGCGCCCACCGATACGCCCCCGTCGGCCACCGGCCGTCTACGGGGGTTTCGGTCGTTCCGGAGGCGGTGGCATCCGCGCACGCAGGGCTCTCATCCGTTCCTCGAGCGGTCCTCCAGCAGATCCGGCCACCATTTCCAGGGCCCTACGTCGACAGCGCCTGCGCGCTGTCCTGTTTCCGCCCGGGAGTTGCCCATGAAGCATCCGGTTCCTGCACGGCGCGCCCCCAGGAGCGGATGCGTACCACGGGGGCCGAACCGGGACGTGCTGTCCGACGACGACATCGGCTGGCCCAAGAGGTGACTCATGACCACGGCATTCCCGTCCCGCGCGCACGAGGACCTGCTCGGGCTCGCGGGGGACGACGTACCGCGCTGCGGGGAGGTCTCCGGTGACCGGGGCCACCGCCTCCGTTCCCTCGCTCGCTCGCCGAGTCGGCCCCGGCCGTCCGGTCGGCCCTGACTCTCTCGCGCGTGCGTCCACGCGGATACGCGAGCGCGGCACGCCCCCCGACGGCTGACCGCCGACCGTCCGTGCGGCCCGCCCCCGCAGAGGTGGCCGGGGGAGCGGCCGTCCCCCTGATTCGGTGTCCCCGCTCTCAGGCCGCTTCCAGCACTCGCCGGAGCAAGGCGTGCACCTCGGCGCGGTGGCGGGCCCACCACAGCCCCTCCCAGTCGACGCGCGAACCGGAGAGCTGCAGACGCGCCATGTCGGCCAACAGCACTGGTACCTCGCCGACCGAGCCGGCCGTCTCCGCGTTCTCCTGCGGGCCCGGCCCGCAGGCCAGCACCCGCCGGAAGCCCGCAGCGCGCAGCGCCGACAGGCCCTCCGCGTCGTCGCGTCCGGGGCCGAGGCGGCTCATCACGATGTTCCGCGCGGCCTTCTGCAGGCCCAGGTCTCCCACCACGTGCGCGGCGGCCAGAGCACCGGGGCCGGCTCCTGCCACCGCGCCGATACGCACTCCCCAGTCCTGCCACGTCCGGTACAGCGCCACCTGGTAGGCGAACAGCGCGGCCCGGCCGAAGTCCGTACGGTCGAGCAGCCCGGCGTCGGCGCCGCGCTCGGGCGCGAAGACCGCCGCCGCCAGGGGCAGGGGCAAACGCACGTCGAGCGCCCGGCACCCGGTGTCGAACTCTGCGCGGAAGGCGGGGAACGCTCCGTACAGGGACCGCACCATGGCGGGACGCACCCGCCGTCCGGTGACGAACAGCACCGCCGTCTCGCCCTCGCCCGCCACCAGCACCGGCGTACGCCCTGTGCCGGCCGGCCCGTTCCGGCCGCGGCCTGGGGTCATGGCTCCGCCTCCTCCCGTGCGTCGGCGGCCGGAGGCCGCGGCTGCCGCACCTGGTCCACGGGTCCGCTCAGGCGGCGAACAGGTCGAAGGTGGAGGTGTTGCGCGGCCCCGCCAGGACGTCGAGCTGGGGGTCGACGGACAGCACGGCATGGTGCATGCGCTGCAGTCGCGGGGAGGGCTCGACCCCGAGTTCGTCGATGAGCCGCATCCGCAGTCGGCGGTAGACCTCCAGCGCGGAGGTCTGCCGGCCCGACCGGTACAGCGCCACCATGGCCTGCGCGTGCAGCCCCTCGTGCTGAGGATGACGGGCCGTCAACTCCATGAGTTCTACTGTGAGTTCCGCGTGCCGGCCCAGCCGGAGATCGGCGTCTATGCGCCGCTCGACGGTGACCAGACGGCTCTCCCGCAGCCGCATCACCTCGATGTCGAGCACGGGTCCGACCTTCACATCCACCAGGGGCGCACCGCTCCACAGGTCCAGGGCGGCGCGGAAGCGGGCGGCGGAGACCTCGTTGTCCCCGGCCTCGAAGGCGGTCCGTCCTTCGCGCACCAGCTTCTCGTACTGGTGGACGTCGACGCAGTCGCCGTCGATCTGCAGCAGGTAGCCGCCGTGCCGGGTGGCGAGCACGTCCTTGGCGCCCGCCGGTGACCCGGGCCCCATCGCCGTGCCGAGTCTTCTGCGCAATTGCAGTATGTACGTCTGCAGGGTCGTGAGCGCGCTCGCCGGGGGCGCGGTGCCCCACAACTCCTCCATGAGGGTGGGAATGGGCAGGACTCGTCCCGGGTGCAGCGACAGAAGCGCCAGCACCTGCCGCGGCTTCCCGGCCGTCGGAACGATCGAGTCCCCGTTGACCTCGGCGCTCAACGGACCCAGGATTTGAATCTTCACGGTGTCCTCCGCTCGTCGAGTCCTCTGTCCAGTCCCTTTCCATGGCCAGAAAACTGCGTCATGAGCACGCTAACCGGGTCCGTGCCCCGCAGCGCTTTTCTGCAGTCGCCCTCTAGCCGAGCTCCACGCACGGTGTGGCGCCGAGCAACTGGAACAGCCCGTCCCGGGGCAACGGTCCGTCTCTGTCCGCGTGTCACACGGCCGGGCCCACCGGTTGGGGCAGCGGGAAGTCCTGCAGGGCCGCACGGTTCCACGGGAAGCCGTGATGGAGCTGAAGCACGGCCGGCTGTCCGTCGCCGGCCGGTACCGCGACCGCGACCAGGACGCCGGGCACCGGCTCCAGTTCTACGAAGCGCCACCGCCCGAACCGGTCCTGTGCCGGCGGCCGGAAGGCGGTCACACCTCGGTCGTCGGCCAGGGTGAAGGCGAACTCGTCGAAGGGCAGGCCGAGTCCGAGGCCGAGCGCCTTGGAGTACGCCTCCTTCAGCGTCCACAGCCGCAGCACCCGCCGGTCGCGGAGGTGTCCCGGCGCCGCCTTCGCCACCCATTCCTGCTCCTCGGGTGCGAAGGTGTCCTTGATGGTGTCGATGCCGCGCGTGTCCCGGTCGAGCCCCTCGACATCCACGCCGATACGGTTCCGGCGGACGATACCGAGCAGGTTGTAGCCGCCGGCGTGCGAGAGGTTGAAGTCGAGGTGGCTTCCGCCGCGTGGCAGTCCGCCCGGCACCGGCCGCAGGAAGGGACGCCCGCGCTGCGAGCGCCACATGGCCAGCTCGTCCTCGGCCAGTCCGGCCTCCAGTGCCAGCGCCCGCCGGACGAGGATGTGCGCGACGAGGTACTGCCGCCGGTCCCGCTCGAACAGGAACTTGCCCGCCGTCTGCCGTTCCTGCTCGTCCAGCCAGTGCGCGGCGAGCAAGTCCCTGAGGGCAGGCGCCAGGTCGTCGTTGGGGCACAGCCACAGCTTGACGGGCGCGGCCTGCTCCGGGGGCGGGGCCTTGCCGGGAAAGAGGGTCCCGGTTTCGAGAAGGGTCATGACGTCTTCGGTCCGTCCGTCGTCGGAGGCCCGACCCCCCGCAGCGGCCGGCGCAGCATCGCGGTCGTGGGGAGCGGCAACACCGGCACCGCACCGGCCGTGTCGGCGGCGGTCACGTCCGCCCCGGCCAACCACAGCCGCGCCAGGGCATCGAGCCGACGCCCCCGCCACAGTGCCGCCAGGTACGCACGGGTCTCGGGAAGGCCGTGGGACAGCACGCCGGGCCCTTGGGCGCCGCGCAGATCGGCGTACCGCACACCCCTGCGCGGATCACCGGTCGCGGCGCTGCCCGGATCGTCGGCGAACGCCCTGAGCGCGGCGGCGAGCTCTCCGGTGTCCCGCGCGACGACGGCGAGACGGCAGTCCATCACGGCCCGGCCCGTCCTGAGTTCACGCGCCAGTGCGGCGAGTTCCCGCGCGCCGTCCGGTACGCCGTCCTGAACTCCGTCCGCCGGGAGCGACCGGTCGGCGAACCGCCGGGCCGTGGCGGCGAGGTGCTCCGGTGTCGGCGCGGACAGCAACACCAGCTCCTCGGACGCCGCGGCCGGCCCCGCGGGGCGCTGCCCCGGCCGAAGCCGCGGCGGCTCCTCGAGGAGCACGTGGACGGCCGCGGTGCCGGCCGTCGCGCGCACGGAGACGGCGGCGCGGCGCGGCAGTTCGCGTCCCGACTCGTCGTACGGCTGTACCCACGGCACAGCCGGGGAGCCGCCGGGGGCGGGCAGCGGCGTGCCGTGGCGCAGTTGCAGCACCGCCCGCACCAGGGCGACCAGTCCGGTCACCGCACCGGTGTCGCCTGCCGCCGCGGCCGCGGTGGCCCCGGTCTCCCGCACCGTGACACCGACCGCTTCGCCGTCCGCCGCTTCGACACCCGCCGCGGCCATTGCCCGGCGGGCCAGCCGGGCGTCGGCGGTGGCCGGCGCACGGCGTCCGGTGTGGGCGACAGCTGTCCCCCGGACGACCGCGTGGATGGTGTCGCCGGCGGCCCGGGCGGCAGCGAGCGGTCGGAGCAGTACGGCCCCCACGCCCTCGCCGCTTCCCGCGTGCCGGCGGGAAGGATCGAGCCGCAGGTCGACGGCGCCGACCAGGGCGGCGGCGCACTCCCCGTCGCGTAGGGCGGACAGCGCCTGGTGCAGGGCGACGAGGAAGGAAGCCTCGCCGCTGCCGACGCAGTGGCCGGGCCCCCGTAGGTCCAGCAGGGCGGAGAGACGGGCGGGCAGCCCCGCGCAGCAGCCGGCCGACGGCACGGGAGGCGGACCGGCGGCGGGTGAGGTGTGCGCGACGGGGCCGTGGGCGACGTAGAGGCCGACGCTGCGGGGTTCGCCGTCCGCCGCGGTGAGTGTGCCGAGGCGGGCGCCGGTGCAGCCGGCTGTCTCCAGTGTCTGCCAGACGACTTCGAGCAGGACCCGCTCCTGCGGGTCCATCAGCGCGGCATCCTGCGGCGTCAGCCCGAAGAAGACGGCGTCGAACTCGTCGACGCCCCCGAGGAAACGCCCCGGCCGGCGCTCGTCAGCACCGTCCGGGTCCCTCTCGCCGGCGACCGGCGCCTCCTGCCCGGCGCCGTGTCCGCCCAGCATTGCGGTGCGCCAGAAGGCGTCCAGGCCGTCCGCGTCCGGGAAGCGTCCGTGCACGGCCGAGATGGCGTACCCGTCCGCCGGGGCCGGGAGTCCGCCGCCCGCCGGCGCGGTCGTCAGGGCAGGCGCCGACGGGGGCTGGGACACGGCGGCACGCGACTCGGTCACCGCCGTCGTGAGGGGCGCGTCCCCCGCCGCGGGAGCCGCACCGGTCAAGAGGGCCGCCGCCTGCTCACGGCCCAGGACACCGTTCTTGAAGCGGGTCAGGATGTCCCTGTGGTCCATGGTCTCCACGTGCCGTCCCCGTTCAGGCCGGCCGCGGCGTCAGCAGGGTGACCGCTTCGTCGACCGTGAGCATGTCGTCGCGCACCGCGTCGAGGAGCGCGCCCACCTCGTCCTTGGTGAGGTCGCTCCGCACCGCGTCCGGTGCAAAGCCCGTCCCGGCGAGGCCCCCGGACCCCGCTGCGCCCGGCGCCGTACCGACGATGTACTCGGCCATGGCCGCGAGACTGGGGTGGTCCCGGAGCGTGACGGGCCGCTTGGTGAGGCCGTACGCCCGGTTGACCGCGGCCACGAACTCGGCGGCCAGGACCGAGTCGAGTCCGAGCAGCGGGAAGGCCGTATCCGGGTCGAGTTCGAGGGGGTCGCAGTGGAGCGTCGCCGCCAAGTGACCGCGCAGCTCCTCCAGGACGGCGTCCGCGCCGGGCCCGGCGGAGGCGTCGACGCGGATCTTCGAGGCAGTCGGCACACGGCCCTGCGGCGCTGCCGGGACGCCGGCCGCGGCGATGTGGCGGGCGAGGTCGGCGGGGGCCGGGTGGTCGTAGAGCGCTGCCGCGGTGATGCCGGTGCCGAAGCGGGCGTTGACGGCGGCCACGAGCTCGGCGGCGAAAATGGAGTCGACGCCCAGTGCCTGGAAGCGCTGCCGCGGGTCGATCCGGCCGGGTTCGACGTCCAGCGTGTCCGCCAGCACGGCCGTCAGCCCGGCGAGGACGTCGCCCACGGAACCGTCGGGGTGCGGTGGCGGGGCGGTCTGCGGCTGGCTGGTCAAGGCGTGCGCCTCCTGTTCGATGCCGGTCTCCCGGGAAGGGACGGGTGGTGCGGATCAGCCAGCCGGGGCCAGGCTGTGCTCCGGCGGGGACTGCGGGGAGCGCCCCGGCACCACCGGTACGGGAATACCGTCCTGGGTGGCAGCCAGGATCGCGTGCTGAAGGCGGCGCAGCCGCGGGGAAGGCTCGATCCCGAGATCACGCACGAGCCTGGTGCGCAGCCTCTGGTAGACACCGAGCGCCTCGCCACGGCGGCCCGAGCGATGCAGGGCCACCATGAACTGTGCGTGCAGGTTCTCGTGAGTACTGTAACGGCTCGTCAGCACGGTGAGTTCGGCCAGCAGTTCCCGGTCGCGGCCGAGCCTGAGCCCGGCCTCGATGCGCTGTTCGAGGGCGCACAGGCGGCTCTCGTCGAGCCGTGCGGCCTCCACGGTCAGCTGCGGTCCCTTCGACACGTCCGCGAAGGCCGTTCCGTTCCAGAGCTTCAGCGCGGCGCCCAGCAGACGGGAGGCGCCGGTGAAGTCGCCCGCGTCCATGGCCCGGTAGCCCTGACCGGCCAGCTGATCGAATTCCCGTACGTCGCTGGTGCCGCCGTTGCAGTCCAGCAGGTACCCCCCGGGCAGGGTGATCAGCACGTCCTTGGCGGTACGGGGCTGCTCGCCCTCCCGGGCTGGGCCCTTCACCAGGGCTGCGGCGATGAGTTCGCGCAGTTGCAGGACGTAGGTCTGCAGGGTGGTGCGGGCACTGCGCGGCGGCCGGCCCGACCACAGTTCCTCGACGAGCGAGTCGACCGGGACGATCCGGTCGGCGTGCAGGGCCAGCAGGGCCAGGACCTGGCGGGGCTTCGGCGCGGTGGGGGCGACGGACACCCCGCTCTCCCTCACATCCAGTGCGCCCAGTACGTCGATGTCCACGCCGTCTCCCTCGTTCGCGTGCGCTGCGGGCCCCTCGATTAAAAAACAGCACACGCGGTCTGTCAATAACAAACCGCATGAGCCGTTTTTATGTCCCATGCGAGCATCACTACTGACGCCGGGAGACCTCTATGGCGAGCCCGTTCAAGCAGGATCGCCACCGTTTGCCGCTCCGCCCTCAACGGACTCCCCTTCAAGCGCCTCTCGGGCTCCAGTGAACCAGACCACTCGGACGGTTTATTGGACCTTGAAGAGACCTGATGGCCTGTTATTGGGGGGCAAGCGCCCGTTCGCCGCCCGTGGCCCCACCGCCCGGAGCCCTCCGGTGGCCGCTCGGTCTCCTGCTCTGACCTACACCCACCGCCACGGAAGGCCGCAGCCCGCGCGAGGTCACCCGCTACGCGCGCGGACGGACTCCAGGGCCCGCAGAAGCGCGCGGGCGCTCTCTGCGGCGTCGCCGGTACCCGTCATGATCACGGTCGTCGGCCCGCCCGCCCGGTACGAGGCCTCGCGGGCGATTTCGTAGGCGGACCGGCCGGCGGGCCCGCACCCGCACAGCACCAGCCTGCGTCCGGCGCCCGGCGGTTCCGGCAGACCGGAGGAAGGGGGCACGCCGGCGTCGTCGAGGGACAGGGACACGATGCGTTCCGGACCGTCGTACTCGCTGAGCAGCAGGTCGTAGACGCCGGGCGGCACCCCCGGGACCACGACCAGGCCGATGACGTCCGCCTGCGGTTCCCCGGCGCGCAGCACCGCCAGGGTGCAGCCGCGCGACCCGGGCTCCTGCCGCGTCGACGGCGGTACCCCGCCCACCCGTAGCAGGTCGAGGACCTGGGCCACGGTGACCCGCTCGTCGTGGTGGTCCGGCAGCAGGCGCAGCAGGCGCATGCACTGCGACAGCGTCCAGGAGGCGTCGGTGTCGGACAGGCCGGCCCGGTCGTGGGTGGCGGTCAGCGTCAGCCCGCCCTGGCTGTCGTGCTGCGCGACGAGGGTCACCGGCAGACTCGTGTCGCTGCTCACACTCTGCGGTACGTCCACGAGGATGCCCTGCGCCCGCAGCTCCGTCCGCAACTCCCCGGGCAGTTCGGGCCGGGCGTCGAAGCGGACGAGCGTGTCGGTGAGGCGGTCGCCGGGGGCCCGGCCGCTCCACTCCCGGATCAGGTCGCCGCTGACCCAGGGGTAGGCGCTCAGGTCGAGCGCCTCGTCGCGCACCTGCCGCAGCAGTTCCACCAGGGGGGCGGTGGGGTCGACCGTGACGGTCACCGGCAGCGGGTCCCCCAGCAGCCCGGGCATGTCGGCCGCGCCCCGCAGCATGAGGTCGCGGCCGGAGAGGTGTATGCCGAAGCTCACCGGGGCCGGGCCGGACACCCCCGCCGCCCGGTACAGCAGCAGCACCCACGCCGCGTGCAGGGCGCTGCTCTCGCCGGCGCCCCGGGCCGCGGCCCAGGCGCGCAGACGTGCGGTCTGGCGGGGAAGCAGCCGGCGCTGGATGCGTCCGGAGCCGCTGTCGCGGGCGTGTCCGCCGGGCCGGCCGGGGCTCACCACGGCGTCCGGGGGCGGGGCGGCGGTGATCCAGAACCGCCGTGCGACGTCGGTGTCCTGGCCCCGGAGCCATTCCACGTGGTCGCGGAGGTCGGGCCGCCGTTCGCCGCCCGGTAGGACGCCGTCGGCGAGGTAGGCCCGGTAGAACTGCCGCACCAGCAGCTGGGCGCCGCGCTCGTCGAGCAGGGCCTGGGGGTAGCTCAGCAGGATGCGGGTCGGGGCGCGGCCGGCCGCGCCGTGCTCCGGCGGGCCGTCGAGCAGGGTCACGCGTAGAAGTCCCGGACGGTGCAGGGCGAATCCCCTCACCCGGTCGCGCCGCAGGAGATCGTTCCAGGCCACGGTGGTGTGGCGGTGGTGGACGACCTCGACGGCCGCTCTCTCGTGCAGGACCAGCCGGGGGGCGCCGGCCCAGTCGAAAGAGGCGCGCAGGACGCCCTCGCGATCGGTGACGGACTGCCAGGCCGCGGTGAACCGGCCGACGTCCAGCGGGCCGGTCCAGGTCCAGTGGAGCTGCTCGATGTGGCGGCCGGCCGCGCCGGGCCGGTTCACGGTGGCGAGCAGCAGCTCCCGCTGGTGCCCCGTCACCGGGACGGCGCCCGAGCAGGGGGGCTGCAGCAGGTCGGACAGCAGCTCTGCGGTGACCGGCACCGGTTCCGGGCCCGCCGCCGTGTCGGCCGGGCTCAGCCGCATCAGGTAGCGGCCCGCCTCCTCCTCCAGGGCGACGGAGTACGTGCGGTGCCGGGTGGCGATCCTGGCCGCGACCGCCTCGGCCTGGGCCGTGCCGAGCCGTCCGCACAGCTCGAAGACCAGTGCGTGGCCCGGTACCGCGCCGCCCGGCTCGTGGACCACGGCGAGTACGGGCGCGGTGTGCGCCTCATGGCTGCTCATCCGCTGTCCCGGACGCCTGGACCCACCGTCGCGGTGCGGCGGACCGGCGCCCCCGCCTCCCTCTCGCATCGTTCCCGCACTCCGCCTCCTGCCCTGTGCTTCACGGTCCACGGCGCCCGCACGCCGCCCCGGTCACCACTCCCGTTCATCGCGGACCGGGGCTCCAAGCCCTCGAAACCGTACTGTTCGCGCAGGTGAGGGCCTCGTCCGCGCGAGTTCGCCTGGATCGTCGCGCAAGCGGTCCTCGATCCGGTCGGTGAGCCGGCATGCCTCGCTGACCAGATAGCGGTCCCGGACCAGGCAGGTGGTGAAGGACCATGCGCGGGCGGCGGGCGAGTCGTCGGCGAGCACTGCGCGCCCGTCACCGTCCCAGCGGAAGCCGACGGTGTCGAAACCGCGCCGCATCCCCTGTCCGAGTGCCTTGGTGTACGCCTCCTTCAGCGTCCACAGCCGCAGGAACCGCGCCGCCCTCCGGTCGTCGGGCAGCGCGGCAAGCAGTTCGGCCTCCTCCGGGGTGCACACCTGCTCCCGCATCGCATCGAAGGACACCCGCCGGGTCACGGACTCGGTGTCCACGCCCACCGGTCCGCGGCGGCTCACGGCGACCACGATCAGTTCCTCGGTGTGGGCCAGGCTCAGCCACAGCTCTCCCGCGTAACCGCGCAGCGTGGGCTGCCCGCCGGGCAGGTAGGCGATGTCCAGGGCGGCCGGGGCGGTGCAGAGGACCGCCCCGGCCGTGTGCTTCATGACGACGCGCGACGCCGCGAAGGCGAGGCGCCCGGCCGCAGTGGGGTTCTGCCGGTAGCGCGGCCGGTCCCGGCCGAGCAGGCCGCGCAGCTCCGGGTCGAGCAGGGCCGCGGTCAGCCACTCGCCCCAGGTCGTATGGACGACGGCCCGGCCGCTGGACTCGAACCGGTCGCGCACCTCGTCCCACGGGCCTTCGGGCCCGGCCACGGGCAGTGGCGCCCCGGCGGGCCGTACGCCGGTCATGTCCCGCCCCCGGCCCGCCGCCGGCCTGCCTTTGCCCACAGCAACTCCGTGCCGTACACGTCGCAGTCGACGCCCTGCCGGGTCCGCTCGGCCAGCTCCGCCCACACGTCACCGGCCGGGTCGACGTCGGTTGCGGGCAGCGGGGCGCCGAGCCGCCCGGTGACGCGGACGAGCGCGAGCAGCGCCCAGTGGGGGCCGCCGAGGAAGCCGTCGGCCTCCTGGCCGACCCCCAGCACGGCCGCGGCCAGCAGCAACAGTGCCTGACGGTCGGACAGGCCCCGGGTCACCGGGTCGGCCGGATCGCTGTGACCGGCCGTCGGGTACGGCAGGCGCAGCCTCCGCTGCTCGGTCGCCAGCCGGCGGGCGACGCGGGCCAGCGCGGCGACGGCCGGATCGTCGTCGGGGCGGCCGGCCAGGCGGGCGGCGGCCTCGGGAAGGACCGCCGCGACGGCTGCGGCGGGCATTGCGTCCGCACCGGGGGCCTCGGTGCCCGCCGCAACCGTCGCCCCGAGCCGGAACAGGCGGCGCAGCTGGGGGTGCTCACCGCCCTCGCCCCGGGCGTCGAGGGTCCGGGAGGCGCCTGCGGCCTGATCGGCGAGCGTGGGCAGCGCCTGGATGAGCCGTGCCTGGCGAGCGGCCGTGGCCGCCGCGTCCACCCCGGCCGCAGCGCGGTCCGCAGCCAGCTTGGCGAGGGTCCGGCGTTCGGTGGTGCCCGGCCCGAAGCCGCTTCCGTTCAGGACGAGTTCGAGGTCGTCCAGCGCCTGCCCGACCAGATGGGGCACGACGTATCCGGCCGCGGCGGTCAGGGCCGGTGTCCCGCCCTCGGTCAGGGCCGGGGCCCGCAGGGCCACCGCGGTCAGGCTCTCGCAGGCCAGCAGGTCGGCGAAGACCGCGGCCAGCACGGGCTGCCACTGCCGTACGCCCGGCTCGTGCGCGATAAGACCGTCCACGAGCCGGGCGGTCGTGTGCAGCACACCGCCCGCCGCCGCGATCAGCGCCGCCGGGCCGAGCAACGCTGCCAGGTCACCGTGGCCCCCGGCCGGCTCCGCACCGCCCGCGGCGCCCAGGACGCCGGACAGCGGCCGGACCGCCCAGGCGAAACCGACGCCCAGATCACGGCGGAAGAGCGGGCGCAGCACGCGGACGATCCCGTCGGCGCCGACGCGGCGCACGTCGCCCGGCCCGGGAAGCACAGCGCCGAGCGCGCCCGAGGGGAGCGGGTCCCGCGCGGCGGCCGTCACCGTACGGCCGCGGGGACCGTCGGAGCCAGCCGGATCGCCGAGCAGCACATCCAGCCACCGCGAGCGCAGCACGACGTCGGCGGACAACGGTCCTTCGCCGAGGGGCGGCACACCGGCGCACGGCGGCACCGCGGTGGGTCGCGCGACCTCCTCCGGTGCGAGCGGACCTGGTCGGGTGAGGGTCATCGTCTGCGTCCTCCTCGTCCTCATCGCAACCGGCGTACAGGGCTCTCGGCATGCCACTTGGCCAGGCTCAGCGTCTCCCGGCTCTCCCGCCCCAGCCGTTCGCGCACATGCCGACGGGCGTCCACCGGGAGGGCGCCTGCTCCCAGGGCCGGCTCCACCGCCTCCTCACGAAGCAGCACCCGGTGCGCGCACACCACCGTCAGCCCCGACTCGTCCGGTACGAGGCTCCACTCACCGCTGTGCGCCGCGATCGGCCCGGGCGGGGCCGTGTCCTTGAAGACGATGCGCCCGGCGTGCGGAAGACACAGTCGTACGGTCTCGGAGCCGGCCGTGACACCGTCCTGGGCCGCCGCGCACCTCTCCAGCGCCACAATCTGCGTACCCGGCCGGTCCTCCCGCACCTCGCTGTCGTCGACGTGGGGGAGCAGCTCGGGCCAGTCCGCCGCGCGGTACAGGAAGTCGTAGACGAGTTCGGCGGGGCCGTCGACCCGTACCCGCTCCTCGAAGGCCAGCAGCAGTTCGTCCAGCCTGTCCCACCGCTCGGCCGCCTCCCGCAGCCGGGCCAGCCGGTGGCCCGCGGCGGCACCGTAGCCGTCCGGCCCCGCGGCCGTTCGCGGCGTCTCGTGCCGCAGGGTCACCAGCGACCGTTCGGCGCCGTCGGGTTCGACACTCCACGAGCCGGCGGCCGTGCCACCGGGCCAGGCCCGGTTCTCCTGCACGAAGTCGATGGAACACGCCTGCGGTCTCAATGTGCGCCGCATGCGCGAGGAGTGGACGCGGCCGGCCTCGAACTCCCAGATCGACAGCCTTTCCTCGGCCCCGTCGAAGTCCATGCGCTCAACGTGGACGTACGAGGGCAGGAGCACCGGCCAGCGCGGGGCGTCGGCGAGCATTCCGTAGACAACCCCGGCGGGTGCGGCCACGGAGACGGTGTGCCGGGCGGAGTGCGCTCCCTGGGACGGCATGAGCACCCCTCTCCTCACAGTGCGCACCGTCAGGCTGCCCCGCAAGCCTCGAGCGGCGCTCGAGCCAGGGCGGGGTCGGCCGACCGGGGTGGGGCGGCCTGCGGCGGGCACCGGCGCACCGCGTGTACTGGCCGCGCCGCGCGCTGCGGGGCGGCTCGGCGCCCCAGAGCTCCGCCGTCAGCGTGTCCACGGTCACGACCTGATCGGCATGGAGGGCCGACAGAGCGAGCACTTGACGCGGTTTGGGGCGGTCGGTGTGATCGGGACGCCCCCTCCCGCCCAGCGAATGAGCCAAGTATGCCGATGTCCACGCCATCTCCCCGTCTGCTGCGGGCTTTGTGAAGCGTCGTACCAGGACTCGGAGCGGAAAACAGCATGTGCGGTATTTCAATGCTCGTCATGCACCTCACCGCTCGAGCGACTCTCCAGCCACCGCCAGGATGCGGGCCGCACAGCGAACGCGGGGCGGCCCACCTCGTCCGGCCCGCCCCTAGGGAGGCCCTTCCCCCACGTCGGGGCCCACAACGTCCGGGCGCCCTTCGGGCGCCACCGCCAGACGCGGCAGGACGAAAGCCCAGAACCGCTCCGCTCGGCCGGAAGAGAGCCACTCCTCGTCCCACCCCGCGAGCGCCCCGAAACCGACCGTGGCGGCCACGATCACCGCCGCCGCGTCCTCGGGCGAGACGTCCTGCGCCAGTTCCCCCGCGCCCCTCGCCCGCACGACGAGTTCGCGGGCTGAGGCGTACCACCACTGGAACAGCTCCGCCCCGCCCTTGCGGGAGGGGTCGCCACTCAGCCGGAATCCCGCCCTGACCACGGGGTCGGAGGCCATCGCGAGCATCAGACCGCTGGTGACGTCCACCACCGACTGCAGCGCGCTGCCGGCCTCGGCCCGGCAGCGTTCCGCCAGCTTCTGCGCGGAGACCACGGCCGCGCCCTCCACCTCCCTGGCCAGGGCTTCCTTGCTGGCGAAGTGGAAGTGGAGGGCCCCTGAGCTCACGCCGGCCCGTTCGCAGATCGAGGGCAGGGAGGCCCTGACGTACCCCTCGTCGGCGAAGACCTCGGCCGCCGCGCCGATGAGGGACTGACGCGTGCGCGCCGCCCGTACTTGTATGACCATCACACTTCACCTCCTGGGCCGGCAACCGGTCCGCCGCCGTCGCGAGCACTTCCGTCGCGAACCGCCCATGCCGGCGCATCGACCGAACCCCGCACCCCTATCAGGGAAACAGCATGATAGGTCGGTTTTCAGGCGCGGAGGTACGCCGGCCATGCGATCGGGCCGTCCCTCGAGCCGCCTTCAAGCCTGTAGACGGGCTCCCCGCCCCCTTCGGGCGACGCAGGCCGGCAACTTCCGTCGTCTTCTCGCACCTTCCGGTCCACCCCTGCTCCGTGGAGGGCGCGTACGGCGTCGCCGTACGACCGCACCCGCGCGGCGAAGAGCAAGGGAGCCGCACACCCCTCCGGGCCGACGGTCGGCCTCGGCACCGAAGGACCGCTTGAGGCCCCTCGAGAACCGGCGCCGCCTCCCGGATCACGCGCCCGGGAGCCCGCCCCCGGGTCGAACAACACCGCTGGCCCCCACGACGAGCCGCCGAAGGACCGGAACCCACTGCTCCGGTGCCCTCACGGAACACGAGGAAGCCGTGGAGGTGGCCGGCCGTCAGAACCGTGGCCCGGTGTTCCGGTCCACCGTGACCGTGGCGGCGCCCGTCGTCCGACCCACCGGGGCACCCCCGCACCGCGGTCCACGGCAACCGCCGGACCTCGCCTCCCCGCAGCCGGACTCGACGGCCGAACGCGCGGCCGTGGTCGGCCCGGAAGGCACGGACGACGCCTTCCGGCCGACCCGCGCCCCGCTCAGAACCGGATCGCCGCGCTTCTCCCCCTCCGCTCCCCCTCCTCCCCTCCCCCACGAGCCCCGGTGGCGCCGATCAGCGATATCCCTGGCGGACTTTCCGACCGGGGGTCTTCACTTCCCGGACAACGGCATACCGATGAACGAAGGTCGGGCCTGGTAAAATACGGACTGGATGGTTTGCAAATAGGGCATCCTCGGGCACGTAGATCGACTGGAGGACAGCATGGCTGAACAGGAGCGGGCCATCCGTACACGCAGGACGATCTTGTTGGCCGCGGCCAAGGTCTTCCAGGAACACGGGTACCGGGCGGCGACGATTTCCCAGATCCTCGCGGAAGCCGCCGTCACCAAGGGGGCGCTGTACTTCCACTTCCCCTCGAAGGAGGACCTGGCGCAGGAGGTACTCCTCTCGCAGAACCAGGACTTCTTCGTTCCCGACTGCGTGTCCAAGGTCCAGGAGATCGTGGACATAGTGCTCCTGCACACCTGCCGCCTGCAGAGCGATCCCCTGGTCCAGGCAGCGGTACGACTGGCCGTGGACCAGCTGGCCTACGGCCTCGACCGCAGCAAGTCGTTCGTGAGCTGGGAGGACTTGATTCAGGAGCGGCTGGAGAAGGCCCAGGCACAGGGCGAGCTGCTCCCCCACATCGTGCCGGCCGAGACCGCGGGCGTCCTCGTGGGCGCCTACTCGGGCATCCAGTCCCTGTCCCAGGCGCTCAGCGACCACCGGGATCTCTACACGAGGATCACCGCGATGCTGCGTCATCTGCTGCCCAGCATCGCGGTCCCCTCAGTGCTGGCGTCGGTGGACATGAGCGAGGGCCGCATGCTGAAACTCCACTCCGAGATGACGGCCCGGTCCCGGTAGGACGACAACCGCCCACGCGGCTGCTCGGCCCACCGCGTGGGCACCGGGCCGCCGCGCCGGTCAGGCTCCGCTCGGCACTCCCGGCCGGTCCCGTCCGGCCAGATGGTGTGCGTACCAGTCGGCGGCCTCGGCGAACCGGGCTTCGAAGCCCGGTCCGGGATCCTCGCCGATCCGGGACCAGAGACGATCGCTCCGGTACCAGTGGTCCTGAGTGAGCAAGGCGTACTGGTGGTCGGAGAGTTCGGGTACGGCGTGGGCGACCTGGTTTTGGTGCTCCAGCGGTGCCACGTCCCTGCGGGGCGCGGGGAGGCCGAGGTGACGCTGGAGGGCCGACAAGACCCGGTCCATCGGCACCGGCCGGGGGCAGGCCGCGTGGTACACCGTGGAGCGGTCCGCGGTCCCGAGCGCGCACGCCAGGCCCGCCGCGCCGCGCGCCAGGTCGCTCACCGCGATCATCGAACTGTGCGGCACCGTTCCGGTCGGCCACGCGGGCACCCTGGCGAGAAGGCGGACCAGGGTGGGGATGAACCACTCGTCACCGACGCCGTACACCAGATGCGGACGCAGCACGGTGCCGCCCGCGTCCAGCACGGCCTGTTCAGCCCGCAACCGTGACCTGCTCGCGGCGGACGCCGGATTCGGTGACAGTTCCTGTTCCCCCACCGCGCGATGGGGTCCGGAACCGTAGACGGAGGCCGTGCTGACGTAGACGATGCGCTCGACGCCGGCGCGCCGTGCCTCGTGCAGGAGGGCGAGGGTGCCGCGGTGGTTGACCACCTCGCAGAGGGCGGGGTCACGTCCCACGTAGGCGGCGGTGTGGATCAGGACCTCCACTCCCTCGCACGATCCGCGCAACGTCTCCGGCCGGGCCAGGTCGGCGCGGACGTGGCGCACCGTGCGGTCGAGGAACGGCGGTGTGCGACGTGCCAGGACGCGGATCGCGGGCACGCCCCGAAAGGCGCTGCGGGCGGCCAGCTCCGTGACCACCGCGCTTCCGATGAAACCGCTGCCGCCGGCCACCAGGACGGTGCCCACCGCCGTGCTTGACGGCGAACTCGACACCACGCTCACCTCACTTCGCCGGAACGGGACGCCGAGGCGGGACACCCGTCCGGGGCCGGTGCGGCCCCGTCTTTCGACCGGACACCCAAGACCGCGTCACAGCCGGGAGCCTCCAGAGGCGTCGATGCACTGGCCCGTGATCCACCCCGAGGCGTCGGACGCGAGGAAGGACACGATCTCGGCGATGTCCCCGGGCCTGCCGAGCCGGTTGAAGACGGACCATGAGGCAAGCTGTGCCGCCGCCTTGGGAGTGCTTCGCTTGGCGAGGTTCATGTCCGTCTCGACGAAGCCGGGAGCGACCGCGTTGACGGTGATGCCGCGTTCACCGACTTCCTTGGCCAGAGCGAGCGTGAAGGTGTCCACCGCGCCCTTGCTCATCGAGTAGACGACAGACTCCGGGTAGGCGATCCGGGTGGCCACCGACGAGATGTTGATGATGCGGCCGCCCTCGCGCATCCGCCTGAGCCCCATCTGGGCGACGAACAGCAGGGACCGGGTGTTCACGCTGAACAAGCGGTCGAAAAGTTCGGGTGTCACGTCGTCGATGCGCGCGGACCCGCTCGTTCCGGCGTTGTTCACCAGGATGTCGAGGCCCTGGGCCGCTCCGTGTTCGGCCAGTTTCGCGTCGAAGCGGGCGTAGAGCGTCTGGGCGTCTCCCGGGACACCCAGCTCGGCGCACAGACCGAAGGCTCGTCCGCCGCTGTCCGTGATCGCCGCGAGCGTCTCGGCGACCCCGGTCTCGTCACGGCGGTAGTGAGCGGCGACCAGGGCGCCTTCGCTCGCCAGTCTGAGCGCGATGCTCCTGCCGATGCCGCGACTGGCACCGGTGACCAGAGCCGTTCTGCCCTTGAGCGCGCCCATGCCATGTCCCCCCGTTGAAGCCCGGACTGCCACACCGAGGAATATACCGGGTAGACGGTTCTTCCATAACGTCCTTACGCCTTCCGTCCGGCGAACCCCCCGGCGCCCGCGCACGAGACGACTACAGCGGCGGCGTGTTTCCCGGCTCCCGTGCCGTCGCCGAGGGCGGACCGCCCTCGGACCGCTCGGTCTTGCGCCCCTTGCCACCGGGCGCCAGCGTGCGCGGGTCCACGGCCTCGGCGGGCGCGCCGGTCGCGTGCAGACCCTTCGGGTCAGAGTCTCGGTCGTGCGGCAGCAGCCAGAAGACGCGTCGGCGGAAGGCGCCCGACGTGCGCAAGGGCTTGGCCTCCGGCCCCAGCAGGGCGTGTCCGACCATGCGGCCGTCCCGGTGGTACGGGGGCTTGCCCCGCCGGTTCAGCAGCCGGTCCGGGCTCTGGCGGACGTAGTCGAGACCACCGGTGTCCTCGAGCCAGACGAGGTCGGCCCCGTGTGCGATCTCGTCCTCTTCGATGAGAGCGCTCATGCTGTCTCCTCGTCGGCGACCGGTGCGATGCCCGGGTAGTACTTGCGCTGGTTGGACAGGATCATCTCCTTGGGAGAAGCCAGCCCCACCACTTCTCGCACCCGTGCGGCGAAGGCACGCGACGAGACCGCCGGGGACCTCCCATTCCGGCACCACTGGCGAGGAAGCGACTCGGAGGTAAAGGGCCATCCGCCCACTTCAAACGCCCTCTAGGCCGCCGACAGGCCTGCGGCACGGCGGCGGAAGACATCCGCGGTGCTGAGTTCACCGAGGGTGTCGAGCGTGTGGGCGAAGTCACTCAGGACGCGGGCGAGTTCGACGCGGTCGTCCGAGCGCCGCAGTTCGGTGGCGGCCCGCGAGAGGGTGGGCAGACGCCATTCGGGTTCCTCGGTGGCGGACAAGAGGCGCAGCGCGACGCCGCGTTCACGGGGACCGGGCGCGAGGGAGGAGAGTTCCTCCGTGAGCAGTGCGTGGGCCCGGTCCGGCCGGCCGAGCTGGAGGAAAGCCTGGGCGATGTCGCTGCGCCACGGCAGATGGGGGAGCACTCCGGTGCCGTGCCGCTGTGCCGTCCTGGCAGCACCGGTGAAGGCGGCGAGGGCGTCGTCAGGACGGTGCAGAGCCAGGAGGAGCCGGCCGCGGGCCCGAAGCGCGGGCAGTCCGCACAGGTCGTTCCCGGCCGCGGGCCCGCCGAGATGTGCGGCCGCTTCCTCGCGGCGACCCTGCTCGATGAGCGATTCCGCCAGGAGCGCGGTGCACCAGGGGCCGAGCGTGGCCGACTGGCGGCCGGCCGCGTCCCGTGCGGTGATGGCCTCGTGCTCGGCGGTTCTGAAGTCACCCAGGTGGATCAGGGCCTCCGAGCGCAGCGCGCGGAACGCCGTCGACCAGGCGGAGGCCCCGGCATGGCGCAGCAACTCCTCACACCCGGCCGCAACCTGGTGCGGATGCCCGTCGTGCAGCAGGACACGGGCGGCCCGGAAGACATCCGAGCCGGCCGTGGCCGGTGGGGCGGAACGCAGGAGACGTTCCGCCTGGCCCGGTTCGTACAGCTGGACGCCGGGGTGCACGGCGTACCAGAAGGGCGTTTGTCCTCCGGCCGACGGAAGGGACAGCCCTGCCATCGTGGTCCTTCCGGTCGTGTCGGTGTGCGCCATCGGCCCAGTGAACCGGAGACCGGCGGCGCGGACCACCGGTCTCCAACCGTTCTCCAGCAACTGTCGATGTCGTGCGTGCCGCCGCTGTTCACGCGTCACCGGCCGACGCCGGTCTCCCTGAGAGCTCGCTCCCGAAGAGGTCCCCAACCCGCGCAGACCGGCAGGGAAAGGCCGTCACTGCCGTATCGGTCTCGTCGGCCGCGGCCGACTCGGACCTGATTCGCCGCATCAGTCCAGGCTGGCGGTGCACACCGTGTCGGGGACACTGCAGTATGCATCGCGGCATGCATCGACTCACCCGCCACCGCTGAGTCTTCTCGCCTATCACCTCGTGGCAGGCCAGGCGCCCTGCCCGGACAACCGGCACCGACCACAACACCGCCTGGATCAAGCTCCAAACCCCCGCCCGCCCCGAGGAAGCTGTCTGTGAACGGGGCTGCCAAACGAGCGGTGCAACCAAGGTGGTCGGGTCACTGGCGGGCCACTGAGAGCCGGCCGTCGAAGGTGACGTCGAAGGCGTTCAGCGCGGTCTTCCAGCGCATGGTCCAGCGGGCCTGGCCCTTGCCCGTGGGATCCAGACTCATGATCGCCATGTAGACGCACTTCAGGGCGGCCTGCTCGTCGGGGAAATGACCGCAGGCCGTGACCGCCCGCCGGATACGGGCGTTCACCGACTCGATCGCGTTCGTTGTGCAGACGATCCGGCGGATCTCGGTGTCGAACCGCAGGAACGGGGTGAACTCCTCCCACGCGTTCTCCCACAGCTTCACAATCGCCGGACACTTCCTGCCCCAGGCGTCGGCGAACTCGGCGAACCGCTCCAGAGCCGCCTCCTCGGTCGCCGCCGTGCAGACCGGCCTGAGAAGGCGGGCGAACTAGGCACTGTCTGATAATTGATCTTGTGGTGGGTCGGGGTGAGTTGACGGATGCGGCATGGGAGCGGATAGCGCCCCTGCTGCCTGGTGTTGACGGTCGTGGTCGTCCTTGGCGGGATCACCGGCAGGTGATCAACGGGGTGTTGTGGCGGTTGCGGACCGGTGCTCCGTGGCGTGACCTGCCGGAACGCTACGGGCCGTGGCAGACGGTCTATGAACGGTTCGCCCGCTGGGAGGCGGACGGAACCTGGGCTCGCCTGCTCGAGCAGGCCCAGGTTCGCGACGACTCCGTCGGAGCCGTGGAGTGGACCGTGTCGGTCGACTCCACGATCGGCCGGGTCCATCAGCACGCCGCCGGTGCCCGCAAAAAGGGGCGGCGGGGGACGAACTGGAAGATCCGGCACGCCCGTCGGCCGGCCAGGCGCTGGGCCGGTCCCGCGGCGGGCTGACCACCAAGCTCCACCTCGCCTGCGACGGCCGGGGCCTGCCCCTGGCTGTCGTCGTCACGCCAGGCAACGTCAACGACTCCACCGTCTTCGACACGGTCATGGACGAGCTGAGGGCGCCCCGGACCGGCGCCGGGCGCCCCCGCCTCAGGCCCGATGCGGTCGTCGCGGACAAGGCGTACTCGTCCCGGGCGATCCGCCAGTCCCTGCGACGCAGAGGCATCCGGGCAGTGATCCCTGAGCGGGCGGACCAGAAGGCCAACCGTCTGCGGCGAGGGAAGGCCGGCGGCAGACCCCCGGCCTTCGACCGCGAGCTTTACAAGGCCCGCAACGTGGTCGAACGCTGCTTCGACCGCCTCAAGCAGTTTCGCGCGATCGCCACCCGCTTCGACACACTCGCCACCCGCTACAAGGCCGGAGTCCACCTCGCCGCACTCATCCTCTGGCTCCGCGAACCCAACCAAGATCCTTTGTCAGACAGCCCCTAGTACTCCAGTCAGAAATCGTTGCCTGAGCTGGTTCTTCTTCGGTAGTGGCAGCGGCGGGCTGTGGCTTGGTGTCGTCTGCGCCAGAGGGACCAGTTCAGGGCATGTGCAACGGGTCCGAGGAGGGGTGTGGGGCGGGGCAGCAGAATGTCCATGAGTCGGCGGACTCCTGCCACGGTGAAGTGGATGGTGCTGGTGGGGTCGTTTCTGCGGCCCGCCTTTCAGTGGTCTGGGCTGCGACAGCGGCCAGCAACGCGTGGGCGAGCATGGCCAGGGTGATGTGCCGGTAGCAGCCTGGATAGCGGCGGACTTCGTACTGGTCGAGGCCGCATTCGTTCTTCGCTGCCTGGAAGGCTTCCTCGATCGCCCAGCGCGCCCCGGCGATCCGGACCAGTTCGGCGACAGGGGTGCCGTTCGGTGCATAGGCGAGGTAGTAGGCGATCTCGTCCGGACGGGCCAGGCTGCGGCGGGCCAGCACCCACCGTTGATGGGTGGGCCGGTCACCGTCGAAGACATCGACCACTGGCAGACGGGCGGCTGCCCAGTCGTGCGTACGCGGGCCTTTGGCACCCTCGCCGCAGGAACGTCGTTCCCATGCCTCGCCGGGAGCGTCGGCGATGGCCTGGTCGATACAGCCGAAGGGAGCGTGCAGTTGCTGTGTCTTCGGCACGGCCAGGACGTAGCCGACACCGGCTTCCTCCAGGGTGCGGCGCATGCGCCATTCCTGTCCGTAGGCGCAGTCGCCCATCACCCAGGCGATGGGGAGGGGCGAAGCAAGAGCCCGCAGGCTCATCGCGCGGGCCAGTTCTCCCTTGGTCGCAGCCACGACTGTCAGGAACTTCCGCTGCCCGGCACCGGTCCGTCCCCGCGGTCCAGGACTTCGGCAGATACAGCTCCCGGTCCACCAGCGCTCTGCCCTTGGCCGAGGCATAGGCGGCGAAGACCCCGATCTGGCAGTTCTCGGTGCGGCCGACCGTGCCCGAGTACTGTCGCTACACGCCGGCAGAGTGGTGCCCTTCTTCAAGAAGCCGGTATCGTCCACGATCAGAACCCCGTCCGGGGTGCCGAGCCGCTCAGCCACGTACCGCTGCAGACCGTCCCGGACCGCGCCAGCGCCCCAGGAGGCACCGTCCAGCAGACGCTGGAAGCCGGCAGGTCCGCGGTGACCCGCGTACTCGGCCAGCTGCCAGCCGTTCTCCCGCTCCACCGGAGCCAGCAGACCACGCACGTAGTCCCGCATCCGCCACCGCAGATCCACCCACGAGAACCGGCCCGCCACACAGGCGGAAACCGACCCCAGCTCGCCAGCCCACAGGTCAGCTTCGTCCATCCCCACCGTGCCTGGAACAACGAGGCCGACCAGCTCAGGCAACGATTTCTGACTGGAGTACTAGTCCCAGTCCTGGCGGGCGGCATAGCGGAAAGAGTTCCGCAGCAGGTGCACCACGCAGATCTGCACGATGGTCCGCGGCCAGACGGCCCCCACCGCCTCGGGCAGGCCCTTGAGCCCGTCGCAGACCAGCATCAGCACACCGCCCGCGCCGCGGTTCTT
The DNA here is from genome assembly GCF_042745235.1 of Streptomyces sp. NPDC058796. NCBI lineage: Bacteria > Bacillati > Actinomycetota > Actinomycetes > Kitasatosporales > Streptomycetaceae > Streptomyces > Streptomyces sp. NPDC058796. The sequence continues at coordinate 54,378 of NZ_JBHYOP010000016.1, read as the reverse complement.
GATCTCGGTCAGGATGTACAGCCAGCGCTTGGCACCCTCACCGCCGTCCCCGGCCCACAACCCCAGGATCTCCCGCCGGCCCTCGGCGGTGACGGCCAGGGCCACACAGACGGGCCGGTCGGCGAACGCACCATCGCGGAACTTCACGCGGACCGCGTCGACAAACACGACCGGACAGACCGGGTCCAGGGGACGGCCCTGCCATCCAGTCATGCCCTCGAGGACCTTGTCGGTAATGGTGGAGACGGTCTGGCGGGAGACCTCGGCCCCATAGACCTCGGCCAGGCGGGCGGCCTGGACCTCACCGGTGGCCAGCCCCTTCACGGCCAGCGAGATGACCATCTCGTCGACCCCGGTCAGGCCCTTCCGCCGCTTCCTGACGATCTTCGGCTCGAACCAGCCGCCCCGGGGCACAACGATCTCCACCGGCCCGACGTCGGTCAACACCGTCTTGGAGCGTCTGCCGTTACGGGAATTGCCACCGTACTTGCCCGCCGGATCGTACTTGCCACAACCGAAGTGGTCGGTGACCTCGCCTTCCAGGACCGACCCCAACAGCCACTTGGCCGCCTGCTGCAACAGCCCGCCCTCGCCATTCAGCAGCAGACCCTCGGCCCGGGCCCGGCTCACCAACTCGTCGACCAGCTGGTCGTCCACGACCTTCGCCAACACAGCCGCTGCCGACTCGACAGCGTCCTACTCAGCCACGTCCTCACTGATCACCCATGCATCCTCCATGATCGGGAAATACACCCAACCATTCACAGTCCCGCGGTTCGCGCACTCTGCGTCAGCCAGGTCTTCGCCGCCCATCCACTCGGTGGATGGTGCGCGCACCGGCGCGACCGGCGCGCGGGGATGAGCCGGCGGTCGCGAGTTGCCGGCGGGGAGACGCCGGTGAACAGCGCGGCGGCGACCCTGGAGAGGCAAGGAGGCGCGGTCGCCAAGTGACGCTGGTGGGCGACTCGCTGGTCGGTGTGCGCGGTGAGAGGCACGGGCGCCGGGTGGTGCCGCCAGACGATCGAGGGCGACGTGCGCGAGTGCGTCACCGGCCTGCCGGCAGGTTCCCGCGGGACGGTTGCGGCCGCAGGGAGGGCAAGGTCAGGTGCCACCAGTCGGTCAGGCGGTCGTCGAGGACGGTCGCACTCTCGAGGGCCTCGGTGAGTGTGCACAGGCCGAAGAACGCGCGCACCAGGGCCCGGGCCGTGCGGGCGGGGCGGACGCGCTCGTTGACTTGCCCTGCCATCCGGGCCTGTGCGAGCAGTCGCGTGGCGGCAGCGGTCCACAGTGCGAAGGGGTCGGGAACGGGAGCTTTGATGATGGTGCGCTCGGCCCACAGGCGGGCACCGGCACGCGTCACGGGATCCCGCGCGAGGGCATGGGCGATTTCATAGCTGAGGGCGACGAGCCGTTCGAGCGGTGGGACCGTTTCGTCTCCGTAGGGTGCAGCGAGCTGAGACCAGGTGGCGAACCGGTCCTCGACGACGGCGACGGCGATGCCCTCCTTGCCGGTGTAGTGGAAGTAGACCGCACCGCTGGTCCGGCCCGACCTTGCGCCTATGTCGTTGACGCTGGTGGCCGCGTATCCCTGTTCAGCGAACAGCTGGGCAGCCGCTTCCACCAGTGATCTGCGGGTTGCCTTCGCCCGTTCCTGCAATGTTCCGTCCGCCCTCGCTCTGTTCTCATGTCGGCCACGAATTTAGTGCGCCAGCGTACGCCCGGAGCTCCAAACAGGCGCTTTCGGGCGGTAATGCGCTGTTCTTTCGAACATGAACGCATGCGAGTGGTATGCGAGTGACAACGGACGCAAGACGCTCCGACCCCACGCGACCAAGAAGACGTGGCAACTGACGCGCGAATACCGGGGGTTGGCGGTCCCAGCGACTGCGCCACAACTGTCGCCGCTACCCGGCCATACGCCTGTTACGGGCGCCCGTCGAGTCACCGAAAAGGGTTATTGCCCGATTTGCCTGGACGGAAATAACGTAGCGGAGGCTATCTTTCCGTTTCCTGTGCATACGGAAATGCCGCATGCGTACATGTCAAGGCATGGGAGGCTCCAGTGACCACCTCGGACCGTGATCAGATCGACTGGTCGCCCGAAGCCGTCGTCTTCGACTGCGACGGCACCCTGATGGACAGCGAACGCCACTGGCAGGAGGCTCGCAGCCGGGCCTTCCGGGAGCACGGACTCCAGCCACCGCCCGGGTTCGCGGAGCAGGCCCTTGGCCTGCACTACGAGGACTGCGGCCGGCTCATGGCGCAGTCCGTGCACAAACCCGAACTGACCGAGGACCTGACAGCCGCACTTCTCGACCACTTCCTGGCACTCGTCACCGACGAACCGGTGACGATGCCAGGCGCGGTCCGGCTCGTACGACTGCTCTCCGACCGGTTACCGCTGGCGGTGGCCAGCAACTGCCCGAGGGTCGTGGTCGAAGGCAGCCTGGAACGGGCCGGGCTGCTCGCCCACTTCCAGCACCTCGTCGTCCCCGACGCCGGGGACCGCGTGCGCCCCAAGCCGCACCCCGACGTGTACGCCGTGGCGGCTCGGCTCTGCGGCGTCCCCCCGCACCGCGCACTGGCGGTGGAGGACTCCCTCACCGGTGTGGAAGCGGCCCGCCGGGCCGGTCTGCGGGTCCTGGGCGTCGGCCCCCGCCCGCCCGGCGACGGCGCCACCCGGACCGACGAGTGGTTGCCCGCGCTCGACGCTCCCGAACTGCTGGCCTGGGCCCACACGCTTGCCAGCCCGCGCGGGCCGCAAGGACCCTGACAGCCCCCCCCAGGTCCGGCAACGCCAAGCGCCCGCACTCCCCGGTGGCCACGCACGGCGGCACGCTGGCGCGGCGGGAAGAACCGGAGGCCAGCCGACGGCAAAGGTCACCGGGCCGGCCGGTCGGAGTAGGAACAGCAGGCGCGGTACAGGGTTAAGCCGAAGTGCCCCAGACAGCCAGCACGCTCCACCGAAAAGCCACGGCTCAGTCGGTCGCTTGGCCAGACGCGGGTCGGCGAGGTCGCGTCGGGCGCAGGCGAGGCGCTGGCAGCGGATGTACGAGGCGACCGTGGCACCGTGTGCGTGATTGAGGAACAGGCGGTGCGGGGTCCGCAGTGACATGTGGTGAGCGGCGGTGACGGTTGCAAGGGGAGCTCGGCGTCGCCCGGATGCCGACGGGTGAATCCGTGGAGCCTCGGGTGGAGACAGGGCACGAGCCCGGGTGCTACCGCCTACGCCGCCACGCTCGCAACAGCCGATACAGGCGGAAGGCCAGCACCGGCAGAACCACGACGCCGACGACAATGCCCACCCAGGACGGAAGACCACCTGAGTCCGGCAGGTAGATCGCGATCACGGACGCCACTCGTCCCGGTAGCCCGGCCGGTGCGCATACGGCTCGGAGAGTAGGCGCAGCACCTTCTCAGTGGTGGCGGGCGTCTCCTTCCGCGCCCATGCCATCAACTTGGTTTTGGCACTGAGCTCATCGAGCACCCGTGTCGGATCATGCTCGGCGAAGTGCTCGCAGACCACACCGCCGAGGCATGAGCCGGTGTACGCGACGGGCCAGTTCTCGCCGCCCCTGGCCGCCACACCGCCCTCGCGGGCATGCCACGGGCCGGGTGTTGCCGCCTCAGCGATCCGCTCGTCCTCTTCCGGTTGGCAGCCGAGCCACTGCACCAGGTCATCCATCTGACGTGCCGCCTTCCGCCATCAGGACGTCCAATCGGCCCCGTAGTCCCTTGACCGCGGCCACGCCGAGGTCCGAGCTCCAGGCGCCGGGCAGTCCAGCTCGTTCCACTCCCTCCATGGCGCCACTGATCACGGCGAGGGTCAGGCCGGCCCACTGATCGCGGCTCAGATAGTCGGGCGGCGGCACGGAGACCGGCGTCGTCTGGTCGGTAGTCTGCGGCATGGCCGCTCCTTCGTCTCGGTGGGCGGCGAGGTCCGTGCGCCTGCCCAGGCTCGCAGGAGAGCTACCCCTTGAGTAGTTGCTTGGTCACCATCAGACTTCTCAGTCACCGAAAAGTGCGGGGCCCACAGCACCCGCTGGCGGAAGCTCGGCTGCTTCGACCAGGCACCGCTCACGCTGGTCCACCTGCGCAAGAACGAGACGTTCGCCCAACTCGGCGCCGGGTTCGCGATATCGCAGGCCACCGCCTGGCGCTGCGTGGACGAGGCCCTGGAAGTGCTGGCTTCCTGGGCCCCGGACTCCCACGAAGCCCTCACTGGCCTTGGTGACGGGGACCACGTCATCGTTGACGGCACACTGATCCCCACCGACCGAGTCCGCGCCCATCAGCCGTACTAAAGCTCGCGGTCGAAGGCCGGGGGTCTGCCGCCGGCCTTCCCTCGCCGCAGACGGTTGGCCTTCTGGTCCGCCCGCTCAGGGATCACTGCCCGGATGCCTCTGCGTCGCAGGGACTGGCGGATCGCCCGGGACGAGTACGCCTTGTCCGCGACGACCGCATCGGGCCTGAGGCGGGGGCGCCCGGCGCCGGTCCGGGGCGCCCTCAGCTCGTCCATGACCGTGTCGAAGACGGTGGAGTCGTTGACGTTGCCTGGCGTGGCGACGACAGCCAGGGGCAGGCCCCGGCCGTCGCAGGCGAGGTGGAGCTTGGTGGTCAGCCCGCCGCGGGACCGGCCCAGCGCCTGGCCGGCCGACGGGCGTGCCGGATCTTCCAGTTCGTCCCCCGCCGCCGCCCCTTTTTGCGGGCACCGGCGGCGTGCTGATGGGCCCGGCCGATCGTGGAGTCGACCGACACGGTCCACTCCACGGCTCCGACGGAGTCGTCGCGAACCTGGGCCTGCTCGAGCAGGCGAGCCCAGGTTCCGTCCGCCTCCCAGCGGGCGAACCGTTCATAGACCGTCTGCCACGGCCCGTAGCGTTCCGGCAGGTCACGCCACGGAGCACCGGTCCGCAACCGCCACAACACCCCGTTGATCACCTGCCGGTGATCCCGCCAAGGACGACCACGACCGTCAACACCAGGCAGCAGGGGCGCTATCCGCTCCCATGCCCCATCCGTCAACTCACCCCGACCCACCACAAGATCAATTATCAGACAGTGCCTAGGCCAGTCGCTTGACACCGCGGCGCCTTTTTGGCCTCTTCGCCCCTCGGTCATAGTCGGCGCCATGGACTATGACGTAGTGGTGGCCGGAGGCGGCCCGGTCGGACTGATGCTGGCCTGCGAGCTCCGGCTCGGAGGCGCGCGGGTGGCTGTCCTGGAGCGCCTCACCGAAGTGGACCCGACGATCAAGGGCGGGGCGATCACCACGCCCAGCGCCGAGGCGCTCTACCGCCGGGGCATGCTGCCCGCGCTGGCCGAGGTGCAGCGGCAGGCGATGGACCGCTTCCAGGCATTCGTGCGCGAGCGGAACGGCGGGGACGGAGGCGGGGCCGCGGGCCAAGAGCTCGGGATCGTCGGGCACTTCGCCGGAATCATGCTGCGCGCCGACCTAGTCGACCGTACGGAGCCGGGCCTGGGAGACGCCGGACCCGCCGCCGAGATCGCTTTCGTGGCGCAGCAGGACATCGAGCGGCTGCTCGGCGAGCGGGCGGACGAGCTCGGCGTCGAAGTGCGCCGGGGAGTGGAACTGACCGGCTTCAACGCGGACGACGGGGCCGTCACCGTGTGGACCAGCCAGGGGGCCATACGCGCCGGCTGGCTCGTGGGCTGCGACGGCGGCCGCAGCGCGGTCCGCAAGGCCGCGGGGTTCGAATTTCCCGGTACGGACCCGGAGATCACCTGTCACCAGGCAGTCGTGGAGATGACCGGCGCCGAGGCCCTGAAGGTCGGCTGGACCGCCACGGACACCGGGGTGTACGCCCACGGGCCGATGCCGGGCCGCGTCGTCACCGTGGAGTTCGAAGGACCGCCGGCCGACCGGGACGCGCCGGTCACCAGTGAGGACCTCCAGGCGCGGCTGCGTCGCGTATCCGGCGTGGACGTCACGATCACCGGGGTGCGGACGGCGACCCGCTTCACCGACCACGCTCGCCAGGTCACCGAGTACCGCAAGGGCCGGGTGCTGCTGGCGGGCGACGCGGCGCACGTGCACTCCGCGTTCGGGAGCCAGGGGCTGAGCCTGGGTATCGGGGACGCGATGAACCTCGGCTGGAAGCTCGCCGCGGTGATCGGCGGCCGGGCGCCGGAGGGGCTGCTGGACACGTACACCTGCGAGCGGCACCCGGTCGGTGCGTGGGTCCTGGACTGGACCCGGTCCCAGGTCGCGGCTATGCGCCCCGACCCGCAGTCCCGGGCCCTGCGCGAGATCGTCAGCGACCTGGCGGGGACGGTCGCGGGCACCACGTACCTCACGGCGCGGCTCAACGGTGGCGGGGTGCGGTACGGTCTGCCGGGCCAGCACCCGCTGACCGGCCGCAGCACCCCGGACCTCGAACTCACCGACGGCAGCCGCCTCGCGGACCACCTCCACAGCGGCCGGGCGCTCCTGCTCGACCTCACCGACGACCCGGAGCTCCGGGCCCTCGCGGCGGGGTACGCCGGCCGCGTCGACACCCTGACGGCCGGCTGCCCGTCCCGCCCGGAACTGGCGGCGGTCCTCATCCGTCCGGACGGCTTCACGGCCTGGGCGGCCGACGCGGGGGCGCAGGCGCCGACGTCGACGGCCGGGCTGGTGGAAGCGCTGGAAGAGTGGTTCGGAGTACCAGAGGGTGCGGTGACGCCGGGCTGATCCGCCGCTCTGCTGACTGACTCGAACCGCGAGCCGATCACACCCGCCGCTGCACATGGCCGCCACGCCCTCCGCCGGTGTACTACTCCCGGCACCCTACGAGCCGGTGACCCGTGCAAACGTCACCACCGGGGCTGTCCCGGCGGTGACGGTCACCCGCGCCGGGGTCACACCTCTTCTGCCGAGTCCGGGTCGCGCAGTGGGCGCAGGCCGCCGGGCAGGTCGGGAAGCCGGAACGAGTACCGGCCGAGCATGTTGGTGTGGTGGCGGGTGCATGAGGAGAGGCGGGCGACGTCTTCGTCGCGGACGTGGAAGCCGTCCGCACGGAGCTGGGTGATGTCGGCGTCCATGTAGCGGGTGTTGAACAGCACGATGGCGTTGAGGAGCAGGCCGGGAGCGCCGGTCTGGTCTTCCACGCCGTCCTGGTAGCGCTGGTAGCGCTGCCCGTTCTTGCCGTGGAAGACCTTGCGTGCGAGCGCGCGGCGGCCTTTCCGGGGTTGGCCTGCACCTTGGTCTGGCGGCGGTAGCCGGGTTCGTCGGCCAGGCGGAGGATGTGGAGAGTTTTGGAGATCCGGCCGCAGTGGGCGATCGCGCCGTCGAGCGGGGTGGGGCGGCCCTCGTACGTCTCCCCAGTGGCGTTCGATGCTTGCGAGGTCGATCCGGCCGTGGGCGGCGTCGGCGAAGGCACCGTAGTCGGCGGTGCGGTCGATGTGCCACATCTTCTGGTCGGGCAGGTCGGCCAGCTGTGGGGCGTAGGTGTATCCGGCGAGGGTGAGCAGCCCGAAGACGATGTCGCTGTAGCTGGCGGTGGCTGAGGGGCGGCCCCTCGACCAGTCGAGCAGTGAAAGTGCTCAAGCAGGCCCGGCTGCTTGTAGAGCCGGGCGGGCTCGGGCGGACCACCTTCTACAGGTGCACGCCCTACCTTGCATTCATCGGTACCGGCTTCGCCCACCGCGAGGCCGTGAAGGACGGGAATCCCCACAGGGAGCTGCTTGTCGCTTCGCCGTAGCTTCGGGAAAACCGGGCCTACGCGAAGACACCGATTCGGCTCCAAGTCGCCGGAGTCGTCGTGCTCCTCTGCGCGCACCCCGTGAGCCGCATCGTCCGACTCGCCATCGACGACGTCATCCGCGACGGCGACACCGTGCTGCTACGGCTCGGGGAGTCACCCTCACCTATACCCGTACCGGTCGCTGACCCAGGGGACCGCGGAAGGCCAACAGCGGGCTGGGCTCCTCAGAGAAGCGGCGACAGTCGATGACGCGAGCCCACCAGTAGACCGCCGGTTCGTACACTGCAAGGGTGGAGGACCATACGGCCACCAGGATCTGTGCACGTCCGGCGCCCGCCTTGCGGCGGTACGTCGGCTCGTACGTCGGTTTCGATCTTCGTGGGTTCCCGGCGGGGGTGCACTGCGGTCCGCCGGGCCGCGTGCTCACTGCGGTGATCAGCCTGTCCGGCCCCTTGAAGGTGGCGGCGGGCGTCGACGACGGGTCACCGGTCACCCGATTCGGCAGCGTGGCCGGCGGTCTGATGCGCCGGTCCGTCGCGATCCATCACGACGGACACCAGGAAGGCGTGCAGGTGTCGCTGACACCGCTCGGGGCCCGGGCCGTCTACGGCATGCCCGCCGCTGATCTCGCCCACCGACTGGTCCCACTCGACGAGCTTCTCGGAGCGATCGGCGTCGAGCTGGTCGACCGGCTCCGCGCGGCGACGACATGGGCCGTGCGGTTCGCCGCGCTGGACGAGTTGCTCCTGCGAGCCGTCGGACGCGGCGCCGGCGGCGACCCCGTGTCCCGGGTGCGCCCCGAGGTGGCCGAGGCCTGGCGCCGCCTCTTGGCCGCGCGGGGCCGCATCCGGGTCGGGGAGGTCGCCGCGGAACTGGGCTGGAGCCGTCGGTACCTCACCGAGCGGTTTCGCGGTGAGGTGGGCCTGTCGCCGAAGACCTTCGCCCGGGTTTTGCGCTTCGAGCACGCGCACGAACTGGCCACCATGCACGACCCGCTTCCGTGGGCCGATGTGGCGACCGTCTCCGGCTACGCCGACCAGGCCCATCTCGTCCGGGACTGGAGCGAGTTCACGGGCCGATCACCGACAGCATGGCGTCGCGGCGAAGTCCTCCTCGGGACTGGGTAGCCGCCGACCGGCCGCCCATCGCATCGGCTTCCGTTCCCTTTCCTTCAAGACCACCCCATTGCAGTCCTGTGACGATCGTCGGCATGAGACTCGTCGATCACGAACCCAACGCCATCGACCTGCGAACCACCCCCGTGCACCTCGGGCTGGGATCGAGAGCGAAACCCGTCGAGGGCTTCGCCTGGGACCCGGAGGTGCTCCGTGCCTACAGCGCCGCGGTCGCGGCGGACGGCGCCGAGGGCCGGATGGTGACCATCTTCGACGGCGACGGCCTCGGCGACCATTGGGAACGCCACCCCGCCGGCGACGAACTGGTCGTCTGCCTCAGCGGATCGGTGACGGTCACCCGCGATGTGGACGGAGTACCCGACCGGGTTGTACTCGGGCCGGGCGAGGCCACCGTCAACCCGGCCGGGACATGGCACGCGGTCGACATGGCGGGACCGGCGTCCATCCTGACCATCACCGCCGGCCTCGACACCGAGCACCGTCCCCGGACCGGACCCCGCCCGGCCGAACACACCGGCACGTCTGGCCCGCGAACACCGTGACGACCCGTGTCGCCTGCCTCGACGACAGCCTGAATACCCGATAGGGCTGCCCTGACATGCGCTCGGCGCGCCGGGGTCGCCCCTTGCCCGCCCGATTAGTGATCACTGATGCGATGTGGGACCGGATCGCGCCCCTGCCGGACTACGCCTGAAACGGCCGGCACTCGGTCAGTGACACCTCCACACGGGCGCGCGCGATACGGCGGTGCCCGTGCCCCGGCCCGCGGTGCGCGGCGACGGCTGGTCGGGCCAGTGCCCTTGCGAGGTCACCGAGGTCTGCAGCCGACGGTGGGGTACCGGCGGCAGACCTCGTGTGCGGTGTTGCGTCCGCGACACTGGCGACCGTGCCGCTGCCGTCGTGGCGGAGAGTGTCGGGCACTGGTCCGCTTCCCCTGCTGCTGGGAGGTGACGGCCGCGGCGCCGCCGCTTGCTTCGGAATGGCGGCGCGCGCACATCAGCCACACGTTGGCCCAGTTGCCGACCTTTTCAAGTTGTTGTCGGGTGGCGGGTCAGCCCGTACAGGTGAACGTGCTCAGTCGATGATGTACTGACCAAGAGCTCTCGTCAGTCCGCAGTGGACGGTGGACAGTGCCGGACGGCCGGGCACTTCTCATGCCACCCTGATGACTACCTTGCCCGAGCTGTGACCGTTCTCGACGGCGGCGAGGGCGGCCGGGGCGTCGGAGAGCGGATGGACCGCGGTGATCACGGGTGCGAGGAGGCCGTCGAGGGCCAGCCGGGCCGACCGCTCCAGGTTCTCGCGGTCGACGCGACGCTCGACGAAACGCCCACCGAGATCAGGCACGGACATGTCACCCACAGCGATGACGTTGCGTGGATCCTGGGCCAGCGGAGCGACCGTTCGCAGCGAGCTGCCTCCGGCCAGGTCGACGATCCCGTCGAATCCGTCCGGAACCAGCTCGCGTGCCGCGGCGGTGACGTCCTCAGCGGTGTAGTCGATGAACCGCACCCCGACGGCCTCGGCGTGCTCGCGTTTGGCGGCACTCCCGGTGCCGATCACCCGCAGCTCGCGCCCGATGGCCAGCCGGGCGACGGCGAGGCCGACCCCGCCCCCGACTCCGTTGACCAGGACCGTGGCACCGGCCGGGAGGCTGAGCTGGTCAAGCACGTCCACCGCGGTCGTCCCGGCTACCGGCAGCGTTGCCGCCACGGTCGCGGACAGACCCTCCGGAATGCGCGCGGTGTTCGGCACGGACAGCACCGTCGTCTCGGCGTAGGTGCCGCCACCGGTGAGTGCGAAGCCGAAGACCGCGTCACCCACCTCGAGCCCGTTGGCGTCCTCCCCCAGGGCGAGAACGGTTCCGGCTGCCTCCATGCCCAGCACGCGGGGAAACGGACGCCCGCTGTCGAGCCCGTTCGCCAGACCCGAGCGCAGAAGGTGGTCGAGGGGATTGACGCCGGCGACGTCCACCTGGATCAGCACCTCGCCGCGACCCGGAACAGGGTCGGGACGATCGAAGAACTCCTGCACCTCGGGCCCGCCACACCTGCCGAAACCCCACGCCTGCCCCATCTTTCGCCGCCTCTCGTACAACCGACCCGGTGCTTCCGGGCGTTGTCGCCATCCTCACCTCTGACATTGATGTGAGGGGCAACCGGCTGAGATGCAGATCACAGCCTCAGGCCTACCGCGCCACCGGTTCCAGAGCCGTGGACAGCTCAGCCCGGTGTCGGCTGTTGGCCCTGATCAGCACGTCGAGTGCATCCCGAGTCTCGATCAGTTGGGCGATCTCGGCGTCGATCCGGTCACGCTCGCGCATCATCGCCGTGAACGTCTCCTCGGCGACGCCCAGGTCATCCGGGACATCCACACACGGCAGCACAGTCGCGATCACCCTGCTGGACATGCCCGCGTCGAACAGCTGTCGGATGAGTGACACGCGGTGGACCGCTGCATCGGAGTAGTGACGCTGCCCCGCGTCGGAGCGTGAGCTGGTCAGCAGGCCCTGATCTTCGTAGTACCGCAGTGAGCGCGGGCTCACGCCCGTGCGCTTGGACAACTCACCTATCCGCATCCCTGAGAGCCTACGCCCGGGTGCTCCAGGTTCAGACCGCCGTCGAGTCATGGACGCTCGCGGACACCCACGACCGCAGGGTCGTCCTCCCGGTCCCGACCAGGCACGTTCGTCTGTAAACGCTTGAGCACCCTTCTCGGTACGCCGACGCTCATGGCCAGCATTCCACCGACCGCTGGCGAGACTGGTGGCAGCCGGTTACGAGCCACCAGCCGGCGCCGCTTGGCATCGCGCTCATCAATCGACTCGGCCATGCAGGAACTGACTTCGGCCTCCAACGAACGGCGGCCAAGAAGCACCTCGGCGACCTGCTGGACGCCGCGCTCGCCCTTCTCGGCCGCGGCACACCCGCAGACGGATACTCCGCCGTGAAGGGCCGAGGCGGTGAAGCTGATCCCTTGGAGTGAACACCGTGGCGATGGGACTTGGTGGTCCAGGGAGGGATGTCCAGGCGGGACGCCGGTCTGCGTACCCGGAGGAGTTCCGGAGGGACGCGTCGCGTTGGATCGCGTGGGCGGCGGCAAGCGCACGTACGCGGCCGTGGCCGCGGAGCTCGGAATCCCCGGGGAGACACTGCGCACAATCGACGGGGTTGAGCCCGCTCTTGGGCCACCACTCCTCCCGCCGATGCGGCCCAGGCGGCAGACCCCCTCAACGCCCCGACGCACGGCTGGCCGACCGCGGCCACGACCACGACCACGACCACGACCACGACCACGACCACGACCACGACGAGTATCGCCGCCTGCTCCGGCGGCGCGGAATCCGTCCCGTGGTCGCGACGAGCGGCGAGCGGCACGGCACTGACTTGGACATCTTCCGCTTCGTGGTCGAGCGCACGATGTCCTGGCTCTACGGCTTCCGCCGCCTACGCATCCGCCGGCAACGACGCGACGACATCCACGAAGCATTCCTCGGACTCGTCGCCTGATCGCCCACCGCCACGTCCGACGTCTTTGTTAATGCCTCTTAGTATCGAAGCAATCTCACTCCTGGAGCATTCGTGAAAAATGGTGGAATGACGCAAGGGAACCAGGGCTCGACACGCGATCTCAAGCTGACCGTGGTGGGCCGGGAAACCGAGACCGCAGAAATCATGCGGCGCGTCGCCACTGACCGGTGTCACAGCGAGGTGTTGATCCTGACGGGCGAACCCGGTGCCGGCAAGAGCGTACTGCTCGACTTCGCGGCCGACCGCGCGCGGCGCGAGGGCAGCCGGGTCCTGCGAGCGGTCGGCAGCGAGTCCGAGGCGCACCTTGGGTTCGCGGGCCTTCATCAGATGCTCCGCTCGGTGCTCGGCGAGCTGGACAGCCTGCCTCCGCGGCAGCACTCCGCGCTCCGGGCGGCCCTGGGTCTGGGCGAATACACAGAGGCCCCTGATGGCATGCTCGTCGGTCTTGCGGTTCTCACCTTGGTGTCGGACCTGGCGGAGCCGGCGCCGCTGCTCGTGGTGATCGATGATGCCCAGTGGATCGACCGCGCGTCGTTGGACGTTCTCTCCTTCGTGGCCCGGCGCATGGACTGTGAACCTGTCACGCTGCTGGTGGGTGTGCGCGCCGCGGCCGTGCTGCCCGGGTTCGACAAGGGATACGAGCGTCTCGACATCGGTCCGTTGAGCGGTGAGGCAGCGAACCAGCTGCTCGACCAACAACCGACACCACCCGTTGGGCGAACTCGGGTGCGAATTCTGCAGGAGGCGGCCGGAAATCCGCTCGCCCTGATCGAACTGGCCCGCGCCGCCGCGACCCGGCAGCTCGATGGCGGCAACGTGGCGGGCCCGCTGCCCGTCACCGACCGATTGGAGCGGATCTTCGCACAGCACGCACAGTTCCTGCCGGAAGTAACTCGCCGACCCCTCCTACTGCTCGCGGCTGCTGATGCGACGGACGCACCGACTGCTTGCCAGGGACTTCCCCAGGCCGGCGACAAGACGTGGGCGCCTGCGGAGCGGGCCGGTCTCGTACGCCAAGACGGTTCCCGGATCTCCTTTCGCCACCCGCTCATCCGCTCGGCCGTCTACCATGCGGCGTCCTTCGAGGAACGCAGGCAAGCGCATCTCGCTCTCGCCGAGCTGCTGAGCGAGGAGCCTGACCGCCGCGCCTGGCACCTCGCCGCCGCGACCACACGTCCCGACGAGGACGTGTCGGCCGCCCTGCGACAGACGGCCGACCGGGCCCGCCGCCGGGGCGGCTATGCGGCCGCTGCCGCCGCTTTGGAGCGCGCCGCGGAGCTGAGCCCGAGCCGCGCGGACCAGGCACGGCTGCTGACCGAGGCCGCCGCCATGGCCGTCTTCACCGGTCAGCTCGGCTGGGTGGACCGCCTGGCCGCTGAGGTTCGGGGGCGCAGTGACAATCCGGCGTTGATCAGCAGGGCATCGCTGGCCACCGGACAGCTCATGACCCTGCGCCGGCACCATGCGGCGGCCTTCGCACTGCTGACGCGCATCGCCGAGGAGGCCGCGGACACCCCGTCGCCCCGCCTGCTGGAGGCGCTCGCCGCGGCGGCGGTGGTCCGCTACTACTCGGGCGAGGAGTCCCAGCAACAGCAAATCGAAATGCTGTTCGCAACTATGCCGGACGCCACCGTCAGGGGCGCCCTGCGCGCCTGGGTGCTGGCCGTCTCCGACCCCTACGGTGCGGGAGCCTCCCTCGTCCCGGCGCTGCCCGGACTGATTGCCGAGGCCAAGGACGACGCCGACAGTCTCACCGCGCTCGCCATCGTGGCGTGGATCTTGGACCAGACCGCCCTGGCTGCCAAAACCTTCGACGAGGCGTTCGACCGGTGGCAGGCCCGTGGCTCGCTGCCGGACGGTCTGGGATGTGCCGTCGGCTGGGCTTATCTGGAGCAGGGCCGCTGGGCTGAGGCCCGTTCGGTGGCCGCTGAGATCTCGGCGGTGGCGTCAGCGGCAGGGCTGGATCACGCCGAGGCGTGTGCGCATGTCCTCGACGCGACGGTGCTCGCGCTGCTCGGCGAGTCGGCCGACGCGCGGCGGGGTGCCGAGCGGGCGTTGGTCCTCGTCAACCCGCTGGAGAGCCGCTCCGTCGCGGTCTTCGCACGCCGAGCCCTGGGCCTGGCGGCAGTGGCCGAGAGCGACTACGACGCCGCGTACGCGCAGTTCCAGTCCGCCTTCACCGACGAGGGCGGTCCGGTCCACTACCACGTCTCCTATACCCTCCTGGCCGAACTCGCCTCGGCGGCCGCCCGCCGAGGCCGACGGGAGGACGCCGCCGAACTGCTGGAGCGATCGGCGCGACGCCTGGGTACGGGCATGTCGGCACGGGTCACCGCACTGCTCGACCGAGGCCGCGCCCTGCTCGCCGAGCCGGAGCACGCAGAACAGTACTTCCAGGCCGCGCTGGCGGATGACACAGGCGAGCAATGGCCGTTCGAGCGGGCACAGACTCGGCTGGACTACGGCGAATGGCTCAGAAGAGAACGTCGCATCGCCGAGGCCCGCCCGCTGCTGATCATGGCACTCGAAACCTTCCAACGACTCGGCGCGCGGCCCTGGATCGAGCGGGCGAAGGCAGAACTCCGAGCTGCCGGCATCAACGCCGGCGGCAGCGTAGCGCCCAGTGCCCTCACCGAACTAAGCCCTCAGCAGCAACAGATCGTTCAACTCGCCGCCCGCGGCCTGACGAACCGCGAGATCGGAGAGAATCTCTTTCTTTCGCCCCGCACGGTCGGCTCCCACCTTTACCGGGTCTTTCCCAAACTCGGCATCACCGCCCGGTCCCAGCTCCGCGATGTCATCGAAGGCACCCTGTCAGGCACCGGCACCCAGATCTGAGACGGCTGCGTCCCGCCGCTGCCACAGTGCCGGCCCGCACGTCGAGGACTGTCCCAAGGCGGGAGCCTTCTCACCTGGGAGCAGTACTCATGACTTGTCGATCGTCTGCGGGAGGGCACGCGAAGGGCGTACCTTGCCCGACGATCACGACGCGGAGCCTGAGCACCGACACCACGACGAGTCTGATACGCGCGGCCCGTTACCTCGGCCGGGCACTGACGTCCTTCCGCAAGGCATGTCTGCCGCTCACCCACCCGCATGGCTCGCTCCGTCCGCAGGCGGCGAGGTCTCCTGCTGCCCAGCCCGGAAACGGGCAGTCCCCTCCTGAGCGAGCTGGTGCCGGCCGGTGACGAACCGCAGCTGTTCCCGCTCGCCCAGAGCCGGATCGACGCACGGCTCCCCCGGTTCTGCGTCCCAATCAGCGCAGGGACGGCTCGGCCCAGGTGCAGTCACGTGACGCATACCGCGTCGCGCCCGGCTGGACGCACCATGGCTGAGCAGGGTCGTCCACGAGCGGACGCGTACCGGGCGGCCCGTTTCCACCGGCGAAGACCCCGCGGTCCGCTGCCCGCAACCAGCCTCGGCTGCGGGACCGCACCGAAGCAGAAGGCGCCGCGACCCGCGGTCACGGCACCACCTGTGCACGGCCCCGGCAGGGGCGCAGCGCCCCGTACCCGTCATGAGCAGGTGCTCATCCGTGTTCAGCCCCTGCCTGCGGCCTGAGCACGCGCGATCGATCGAACTGGAGAGAACCGTGGACACCATCACCCTGGGCGACGTCACCGTGACGCGAGTCCGGGAGTACTACGGCCCCGTCGGCATGACGCCCGAGGCGTTCGTCCCGGACAGCCCGGCCCAGGCCTGGGACACGCACCGTTCCTGGCTGGTTCCGGACTTCCTGGACGCCGGGACCCGTATCGTCAACACCGCGATCCAGACCTGGGTCCTGCGCAGCGAGGGCAGAACCATCCTGGTCGACACCGGCGTCGGCAACTACAAGGACCGGCCGTACGCGCCGGTGTGGAGCCGCCTGGACACCGACTTCCTGGGCAATCTCGCCCGCGCCGGGGTGCACCCCGAGGACGTCGACATCGTGATCAACACCCACCTGCACGTCGACCACGTCGGCTGGAACACCTACCTCGACGGCCGGACCTGGGTACCGACGTTCCCCAACGCCACCTACCTCATGGCGAAGGCCGACTTCGACTACTGGTACCCCGCCAACGAGATCAAGACCCTGCTCGGCCGCGGCAACCAGAACGTTTTCGAAGACAGCGTCGCCCCCGTGCACGAGGCCGGCCTCACCCGGCTGTGGGAGGACAGCCACCGCATCGACTCCAACCTGCGCCTCGATCTCGCACCCGGCCACACCCCCGGATCATCGGTGCTGCGGCTGGAGTCCGGCTCCGACCGCGCTCTGTTCGTCGGAGACCTGATGCACAGCCCGATCCAGATCCACGAGCCCGACGCCAACAGCTGCTTCTGCGAGGACCCCGCAGAAGCACGCGCCACCCGCCACAGGCTCCTGGGCTCGGCGGCCGACAGCAACGCCCTCGTCTTCCCTGCGCACCTCGGCGGCCACGGCGCCGCCGAAGTCGTCCGTGCGGGCGGCAAGTTCGCCGTCAAGGGCTGGGCGCCCTTCTCCCCGTACACAGAGCAGGTCTGAGGCCCGCGGCAGGAAAGACGAGAAGGACACACGAGATGAACCAGCACCCCGACCCCGTCGTGACCATCGCGCAGGGCACCGTTCGCGGCCTGCGCCGGGGCCGCACCCTCACCTTCCAGAACATTCCGTACGCCGCCCCGCCCCGCGGCGCCGACCGGTTCGCCCCGCCGCGCCCGCACGAACCGTGGCAGGGCGTACGGGACGCCACCGTGCCGGGACCCACCGCCCCGCAGGCCGAACGCAGGCTCGGCGACATCGACATGACCCCCTACTTCGGCACCGGCTGGAGCCGTGGCGAGGACTACCTCACCGTCAACGTCTTCACGCCCGCCACCGGGGCCGGCGGCCTGCCGGTCATGGTCTTCGTCCACGGCGGCGGCTTCGTCGCCGGATCGACGCGGGCCACCCTTTACGACGGCTCCGCCTTCGCCCGCGACGGCGTCGTCCTCGTCACCCTCAACTACCGGCTCGGCATCGCCGGGTTCCTCGACCTCCCCGGGGCGTCCGCCAACCGCGGCCTGCTCGACGTCGTCGCCGCACTGCGCTGGGTGCGGGAGAACGTCGCCGCCTTCGGCGGCGACCCGCACAACGTCACCCTCTTCGGCCAGTCGGCCGGGGCGACCGTCGTCGGCGGCGTCCTCGCCACCCCCGAGGCAGCCGGGCTGTTACGCCGCGCGATCGTGCAGAGCGGCAGCGGCCTGGGCGCGTTCACGCCCGAGCAGGCCGCCCGCGTCACCAGCGCCGCGGGCGCTGCCCTGGGCATCGAGCCCTTGGTCGACGCCTTCGCCGGAATCCCCGACGAGCGGCTCGTCGAGGCGGCCGGCCATCTCGCGGGCATCGATCTGCGGACCGGGACCCACGGCGATCCGCTGATCGGCCTCAGCCCCTTCAGTCTGGTCCTGGACACCCAGCCCGCCGTATCGGTCGCCGCCGGCATCGGCGCCCACGTCGACCTGCTCCTCGGCACCAACACCGAGGAGGGGAACCTCTATCTGGTCCCGGTGGGCAAGTACGCCGCCTCGACCGCCGCCGACGTCGACGAGACCGCCGCACGCTCGCACCCGGACCCCGGGCGGCTCGTCGAGACCTACCGCGGCTCACGCCCCGGGGCGTCCCTCGCTGAACTGCGCTCCGCCATCATGGCCGACGCCCTGTTCGGAGTGGGCAGCCGCGCTCTGGCCGATGCCCATGCCGCCCATCCGCGGTCCGCAACCTACGCCTACGAGTTCGCCTGGCGCTCGCACGCCCTGGGCGGAGAACTCGGCGCCACCCACGGGGTCGAACTGCCCTTCGTCTTCGACCTCGCCGACCGGGCCGAACTCATCGGCCCCAACGCCCTGCTCGGCCCCGACCAGGCCCCCGCCGCCCTCGCCACCCGCGTCCACAGGACCTGGGTCCGGTTCGCCCGGACCGGCGACCCCGGCTGGGATCCGTACGACACCGGCCGCCGCGCCACCATGCGCATCGACACGGAGTGGACCCAGGTCGACGACCCCCGCGGCCAGGAACGACAGGCCTGGACCTGAACCCCCGACCAGCTGCCCGCGTCCTTCAAGGACACACCATGACCAGAACCGTCCCCGCCCCGCACCTTCGCCGAGTTCGTCCAGGACCACGCATTCCAGTGGGTGAACGTCGGGACACAGTGAGACCGTCAGACCGTCCTTACGGGCCAGAGGCGGAGCTGAGGGTCCTCCGCGTCCCATCCCCGGAAGCCGTCGCCGCGGTACGCGAGGGTCGGCTCCGCTGCCTCCCGTGCCCTGCACGCACCATGACCGCCCCCTGCTGAGTCCTGCCCACCGGACGCGCACTCGGCGCGAGTGCAAGGCGGACGTACCGCTCGCCCACATGTGCCCGGCCGGCGGTTCCGGTTGCCGGCGGTACCGGTTGCCGCCGACTCCGTGCCGGTACAACCCTCACGGCCCGTTGCGAGTCTGAGAAGCCGCGATGAGGTGAGGGCCTGCCCTCGAGCCACCGGTCCACGACCCGGCACAGAGATGGCATACGATCCGCATGCCCCTCATAAAGATCCAGTAAGAGGATGTACACGTCATGACTGCCCGTGCCCCCTATCGTTCCCTTCGCGGTATACCCGCCGTTGCCGCCCTGCTCGCGATCGGCGCGGTGGGGTGCTCGGACGTCACCGACGCCGTCGACAGCGCCAAGGACGGCGCGAAGAAGGTGGCCCGCCAGCGCTCGGTGTTCTCGCTGGACACCGGCGACTGCTACAACCCGTCCGGCAAGGCCGAGGGGACGGCGTACACCGTCGAGATCGTGCCCTGCGACGAGGCGCACCAAGGCCAGGTCGTCGGCGAGTTCTCGATCGACGAGGGCAAGGAGTACCCCGGCGACGACGGGGTCTCGGCGATCGCGGACACCCGCTGCCCGGTAGAGGCGCAGAAGTACGCCCCGGACACCTGGGCGCTCCCCGAGGGCGCCGAGCTCTTCTACTACACCCCGACCGCGGAGAGCTGGGCAACGGGCGACCGCTTGGTGAGCTGCGCCTACACCGCCGAGAAGGGCGCGCTGAGCGGCACGCTGGACACCGCGAAGTCCCTCAAGCCCGAGCAGCTCACGTACCTCAAGGGGTCGAACGCGGTCTACGAGGCCCTGTGGGCGAACCAGTCCGAGA
The DNA here is from genome assembly GCF_042745235.1 of Streptomyces sp. NPDC058796. Lineage (NCBI taxonomy): Bacteria > Bacillati > Actinomycetota > Actinomycetes > Kitasatosporales > Streptomycetaceae > Streptomyces > Streptomyces sp. NPDC058796. The sequence continues at coordinate 34,867 of NZ_JBHYOP010000016.1, read as the reverse complement.
AGGACACCGTCGAGGCCGACCTGCCCGGTTACAAGGCGCAGGCCAAGGCCGTCGCGGCCGCTCTCCAGGCCCACGTCGAGGGCCTGAACGGCATCGACGGCGCCGAGGTCGGCACGCTCCGTTCGACGCTGGAGAAGGCGGCCGGCGACTGGGAGAAGGCTGCGGACGCCGCCGACGCCGACGCGTTCTACGCCGCCTACGACCCGGCGTTCACCGGCATCGACCCGAACAAGTCGGTCGCCGCCCGCAAGGAGCTGGGCCTGGCCACCACCGTCCCGGCCGACGAGGCCGAGGTCTGGGCGGGCTGACACACCTGAGGGGCGGGCACCGGTCGGCCGGTGCCCGCCCCCTCCTGACGGGGGCGGGACGGGGCCGGGGCCGGCTCTCGTGGAGATCCTCCTTCAGGGCGTCGACGCCTGCCTCGCGCAGCCTGTCGGTGTACTGCCCACCCTCGTCGCACGGGCACCGCGTCGCGACGGTTGTACACGCACGACCATCGAGCGGGGTGCAGGCCGGGAGGGCGTGCCGTGGGCGACCCGGTGGCCGCCCGTACGGCACCCGCACCCGGCCGTGCCGGCCTGCGAGAGGTGACCGGTGCGCGAGAGGCGGTGTACCGCGTTCCGGGTGAGCAGGTCACCGCGACCGTGGACGTCGGTCCTTGGATGAAACAGAAAATCTCTGCCGTACTGGCGCACCGCTCCGAGGTGGAGCGGGTAGCCCCGCCGGGGTGATCGCCGGGTTTCCGCCGGATGCAAGGGAGCCGCTGCTCGCCATGGAATGGTTCGTCCGCCACGACTTCACCGCCGCCGCAGCGCCCCGGACGGAACTCACCGCCCGACCGGGCGGTACAGCCAGGCAACACCCGGCGCAGACGATGCGCGAACTCGTCGGGGCTTCCTCCTGCGTCCGGGCTCGGAGCGGAATCCGTCGTGGCCACTCGGGAAGAGCGGGTCAGGAACGCCGCGTCAGGAAGGGCACCACAGCGTCCAGGAACTCCGTGTGCGCTTCGACGTTCGCCATGTGCACTGTGGGCAGGAGGATGAACCGCGCGCCGGGGACTGTGGCGGCGAGTTCCTTTCCGTGGCCGGCGGACGTGACGGTGTCGTGCTCCCCGGCGATGACCAGCGTCGGGCTCGCGATGAGCGTGGCCGTGCGGCGCAGGTCGTAGTCGCGCACTGCGGCCCAGCTCCCGGCCACACCCTCGCGCCGCGTCGCGAGCAGGGTGCGGCGAAAGCCTTCGACGACCTCGTCGTCGCCTCGCAGCATGTGGGCCGGGAACCAATTGCGCAGGAACCTCTCCGCGGTGACCTGCATGTCGGGGGCTTCGAGCAGTTCGGCGATCGGTCGGTCCCACTGATTCGCCGGGCCGAGGTTCGCGGCGGTGTTGGAGAGGACCAGCCGGCCGACCCGCTCCGGAACGTGGATCGCCAGCCACTGCGCGACGATTCCGCCCAGGGACAAGCCGAGCACGTGCACCCGCCGCAGGCGCAGGGCGTCCAGCAGCTCCACCACGTCACGCCCCAGCCGGTCCAGGGAATACGGGCCTGTCGGGACGTCGGATGCGCCGTGACCGCGTGCGTCGTAACGCAGCAGCCGGAAGTGCTCGGTGAGAGCCGGCACCTGACCGTCCCACATGTGGAGGTCGGTGCCGATGGAGTTGGAGAGCAGCAGCACCGGCTTGTCCTCGTCGCCGTCGAAGCGGTAGGCGATGCGAACGCCGTCGCCGGTGGTGACGGCGGTACGGGTCTGGGAGGTCATTGTCAGCTCCAGTGATCCAGCGGCCATGCACTCACCCTAGGAACACCGCCTGCAGAGTTCTATTACAAAGACTGGAAGGACTTTGTAGGCTGCTTGGACAATGTCGGACTTCACGCTCCACGAATTGCAGTGCTTCGACGCCGTCGTGCTCGGCGGCGGCTTCCAGGCCGCCGCCGAACGCCTGCACCGCTCGCACCCCTCCGTGTTCGCAGCGGTCGCCAAGCTGGAGCGTCAGCTGGGCCTGGCCCTCCTGGATCGCTCGGGCTATCGGGTCCAGCTCACCGAGACGGGGCGCGCCTTCCACCGCAAGGTCCGGTTCCTGCTGCACGAGGCTGAGGAACTGGAAACCTACGCCGCGCAGTTGGCGATGGGTGAAGAGGCCGAACTGCGTGTGGCGCTCGGGGACCTGTGCCCGCTTCCACCGGTGTTGGAGTTGCTCAGCCGATTCTTCGCGCGACACCCGCAGACGCGACTGCACCTGCAGTTCGAGACGGTCACCGGCCCCTGGGAGCGACTGCTGCAGGACGAGGCCGACCTCATCGTGCACCGCGTCCCCAAGAGCGACGTGCGGATGGAGTGGATCGATCTCGGCCGCGTCGCGCTGGTCCCCGTCGTTGCGCCCGGTTTCCTGCCCTTTCCTCCGGACACCGACATCACACCGCAGCGGATGCAGACCTTCACCCAGTGCGTGGTCCGGGACTCGGCGCGGCACCCGTCCGAGCAGGGCCATTTCCTCGTCGAAGGCGCACCCCGTAGCTCCGTCCCGGACCACCTCATGAAGAAGGAACTGATCCTGCACGGCATGGCGTGGGGACACGTGCCGCGGTTCATGATCGAAGCGGAGTTGCGGAACGGAAGCCTGCTCTCCATCGCCGGGCGGCACTTTCCCGGTGTGGTCGAGGAACTCTCGGCAGCTCGCCGGCGCGACCGGCCGCACGGGCCGGTCGCCGACCAGCTGTGGGACTTCCTGGCCCGCCACGCACCGCTCCTGCCGCCGACGCTGGGCCGGGTGCCCGAGGCGACCGAAGCACCGGAACATTACAGCTGACGCCAGCCGTCAGCGTGTACGACGATCCCGCGGACGGCGGGTCAGGCGTCGGCGAGGAGAGAATCACAAGGGCTGCTCGTGCGGCGTCCCGCCGACATGAACGCCAGGAAGTCGCCCCCGAGGGCGCTCCGCCCGTGGGCGCATCGGTGGTGGTCAGGTCGCGGTGGAAGGCAGTGCGGAAGAGGGCCCGGTACTCGTCCGCATCGGTGGTTCCGCTGCCGTCCTCGTCGGTGGCCTCGACGGACTGACGGAGGGATGGAACAGGGGGCAATGTCGCTCTCAACTTCGCTTCGCCGCTCGCGAAGGGCCAGCCCTGGTCACCCGTCACGAGGCCGGCCCCGCACCTACCCCTGGTACCGCGTCAGGGTCTAGAGGTCCTCGGTCTCCTCCCGAACATGCTGAGATGCTGGACCGGCAACTGCACCGCCTGCGGCCGACCACTACCCAACCTGCGAGGCTGTGAAGGCGGCTCTGGCCCATGCGCGACGTGGGTATCGGTCTCGTGATCAACGGGCAGGGGTGGGGAAGGACTTGTCGCCGAAGAGGACCCGGCTCGCCGCGGCCCGGCCGACCGGCGTGCGGAGCAGGGTGAAAGCCGCTTGGGCCACGGTCGGTGTCCGCACCTGGGCCAGTCCTCTGCGCAGGGTCAGCCGGCCTCGGAAAGCGGCGCGCAGAGCGGCTCCGTCGTAGGCGGACAGGGCATCCGGCCGCCTGGTGCGGAGCGCGTGGTCCAGGACTTCGGCTGCGAACTCGGACAGTCGCAGACACGGATCCAGGCCACCGGCGGTGAGGGGGGAGACCGCGCCGGCCGCGTCCCCCACCAGGAGGCCGTCAGGGCAGCCGATCCGGCGCAGCACGCCCCCGACGGGAATCGGGCCGCCGCGCCGCTCCACCGCTTCCGGACGGTCCTCGGCGGCCAGCCCGGGCGCTGACGCGCTGAACCGCTGCAGTGCTCGGCGGAGTCCGCCCGGGAAGCGGTCCGCATAGCCGGCGACCCCGACATGCGCGTGCTGCCCGTCGTTGACCACCCAAGCCAGGTAGCCGGGAGCGAGCGTGGGGTCGAGCACGCAGTGGAAGGTGGGTGGCTCGTCGTGTCCGGCAAGCTCGAAGACCTCCTCGGCTCCGACCAGCAGGTGCTGGTTGCGGTCAAGGGCCAGGTCGCGCGCGACGCTGGAGCGGGCTCCGTCGGCACCGACGACGAACCGCGCTCGGACGGACGTCGGCCCGTCACGACCGAGCAGGTGGAACGTGTCGCCCTGGCGTCCGGCGTAGCGCGTGCCCAGGACGATCCGCACGCCGGCAGTCGTCGCGGTGGCCGCCGTCGCCGTGTAAAGAGGTGCCATGTCTCCTACGCGGTATTCGTCGCGGCCGCTGACCAGGGTGACCGGGCGGCGCAGGTCGGGCGGGTAGAGGACGACCCGTCGGATCGGCGGGCCGAGGTGTTCGGGAGGCAACGGGAAGTCGTCGAGCGTCTTCCGCACGAAGATTCCCGTGGTGCGGACCGCGGCCGCGAGGCTGTTTCGCCGGTCGATCAGGAGGACGTCGTGGCCCTGCCGTGCGAGGAGAGTGGCGGTGTGGAGGCCGGCCAGCCCGGCGCCGACGACGAGGACGTCGGTACAGGCCATGGGCCCGAGGCAGTTGGTGTCGGTCGGCGTCATCACAGGAGACGCCCTGCGGCTGTGGCCTCGACCGTCAGGCTTTCGGCCTCCCAGCGCAGCAGGTCTCCGGGCTGGCAGTCCAGGGCCTCGCAGAGCGCGGCCAGCGTGGTGAACCGGACCGCCTTGGCACGGCCGTTCTTGAGGACCGCCAGGTTGGCGGGGGTGATGCCGACGCGTTCGGCGAGTTCACCGACGGACATCTTGCGCCTGGCCAGCAACACGTCGATGTCGACGACGATCGGCATCAGATCACCCCCGCCAGCTCGGCCTGCATCCGGGTCGCCTCGACCTCGCGGGCGACCGCCTGGGCGAGCAGCATCCGCAGCACCAGCACGATCAGGGCGACCGCGAAGACCGCCAAGGAAACGCCGCCGAGCAACAGGACGACGCCCGGGGCCACGGCCTCGCCCGGCGCCAGAACGATGCCCAGCGCGAAGACCAGGAGCGCTGCGGCGGTGAAGGCGCCGATCACGATGTGCACGTACCGGAAGGCGCCGTCGGAGAACACGTTCCCGCGTCGCACCATGTTCACCAGCCGCCATACGCAGACCAGGACGGTCTGGGCCGTGCCGATACCCAGGACCACGATCAGCAGGATCGGAACGCGCCGGTCCGCGAGCGCACCGCCCTCCATGTCGTCGGCCAGCAGCGCGACCATCACGGTCTGCACGGACAGCGAACCGGCGAGCAGCACCACGAGCACGGTACGCAGCGCCAGCACGGTGATCTTTCCCATCAATACCCCTTCGATCGAAACGCAATGGGAATCTATCGAGATTCGATAGGAGAGGCAAGATGGCGGCCCCTCGTCCGGGCCGGACCCCGTGGCGGCCCAGGCCGCGGAACAGGAAGCACCGAAGAACGTTCATCCGTACCCGGCTGTGCACGTTCACGTGTACGCCGACATGTGCGACCCATGTGGCGCTACTTAAGGGACTGCAGGCCCCATGTGCCCGCGTCGGGACTGCGCCGGTGGAAGACGTTCGGCTGAACCGGGTCGCGGGTCGCGGTCGCGGGTCGCCAGCAGAATGTCTCCCTGATCGAGCACAACGGTCTGCTCGACTCGTGTGAGGGTGACGCCGGCTCTCGGTGTTCACCTCTACCGTGCCGACGTCAGGTCTGCGGTCTGCTGACGGGAGAGCAGGCCGACGACGGACCGTGTCACTCATGTGCTCGCGGCGGCCGAGGTGGTGGGCCAGGGCTCGCCAGTTCCTCAGGTGTGCGATGCCGTGCTCGACCCGGATACCGCGTGCGGAGTGCGCCCTGCACTGTCGCTCGTGCATCTCCTCGTACCAGTGCGGGGCGTTCTTCTTCAACTTGCGGTGCGGTGGTGTCACCACCCGTCCCCCGGTCTGCGCTCCCAGACCTGGTAGCCGGCATCGGCGAGAATCTCCACCGCGGGCCCGGCGGCCAGGAGCTCGACCAGCCATAACTGACGGGCGTGGGTGATGTCCGCTCAGCTTGCGGGCCGTCCTGGGCTGCACCACAGCACGCGGCCCTCACCGTCTGTGACCATCATGGACTTGACGGCGTTCTGCTTGTTCTTGCCGGAGATGAACTTGTCGCGGTCCTTGCGCCCGGCGGCGGGCCGACGGACCCGGGTTTCGGTGCCGTCGACGATGCCGGTCGTCCGGCTCGCGCCGAGGGGGTCGACGACGTCGACCAAATGATCGCAGCGCAGCAGGCCGGCACGTCGTGGGTCACCCCGTGCCGGAGATGGACGAGCGTGTCCAGCAGCCGGTCGACGAACACCAGCCGGTGCTTGGCACCGGCACCCACTGCCCGCTTCCGCAGTCGGGCGGCAAGCCGCGCCTGGTGACACTCCTCTCACGACGGGCCTGTCTCCTCAACGAGTTCAGCCATCAATCTCACAGTCAGACCCATGATCCGCCGATTACTGATGATCACCGCACGCGTTGAGGTCCTCACTACCTGACCATGATCGACCACCCAGGCTCGACGTCTCACCACCTGCCGTGCATGAGCTCGTTAGCTCCCGGACTCGTCGTTCGGTCCCGTGTGCCCGTCTTGATGGGGCCTCACTGGCGAGAGGGCCGACAGCGGGCGGGGGCACGGAACGACAGCTCGCCCCGCACCAGGGCCCGTGCGGGGCGGGTCAGTGAGCCTCTTCAGCGACGTCACCTGATCGTGGCGCTATAGGCGCATGAGCGGTTCGCAGCGGAAATCCCGTGACCTGCGAGGACGGGTCGTGGCACAGTCACCCGCATGTCCAACGACGTCGCCTACCCCGTCTTCCGTACTTCCGACCTCGGCCTAGCTCTCAGCACCGCGCGCCGTCTGATGGAGTTCGGCCGCCGCGAGGACTCTCGGGTCACCGTGTATGCCGAGCTCTGCTCTCTTGCCGAGGTGCAGCGGGTGGCGAGGGAGCTGCCCCAAGGGCAGTACGCGGGGGATTTTGACTATCGAGAGGTCGACGGAGTGCCACGGGAGCAGTGGCCCCCGCTGGTGGCCGGCCTCGCAGGGTCTGATCTGCCGACCGATCCGGCGGCGTACGATGGACGGCTGCCGGTGACGTGCGAGCTCGACTACCTGCCGATCGGAAGAATTGAGGACGCCTTCGCAGCGGCGATCGGCCCGAGCAGGGGCTGGATCAACTGGGAGTGGCTGTGCTGGCCTGATGCGCCTGAGCTGGACTTTTTTGGCGAGCGAAAGCATGCCGAGGTGTCGCTCCTGTTCAACACACGCACCCGCGAGCTCGATGAGCCTGCCGACGATCACACCGTCCTGCTTCACGTCCGTAGCGTCAGCATTGACGGCCGCCAGGTGAGGGAGCCGTACGCACACTGGCTTGCCGAGCAGGTGGGACTCACTGTCATAGGACCCGGAGAGCTGTGGTGAGTCCGAGCGCTGTGACTGACCGGACCAGCCAGCGGCAGCGCTCGGTCACGTTTCGCCCCTCCCCATGGCCTTCTCGATCTTCGCGTTGTTCATTGAGCTTCGTCAGCGGTGCCGCTCCAGAGTGAGGACGGCTTTGGCGATTGACGTCATGCGGTTCGGACTGCATCGGGCGTGACGGAAGATCCGCCAGCACTTCAGGCGGGCGACACCGCGTTCAACCGGAGCCCTGGTGCAAGACAGTGCCCGGTTGAGGGTTCTGGTCGGTCGGAGTGAGGTCGTGGTGCGGCCGACGCTTGATGCGCGTGGTGACCCAGGGTCCGCCGCCCTGGTAAGCCAGGTCGGCCAGGATCGGGACGCCCTGGCGCTCGCAGATCCGGATGATCCGGTGTGTGCGAGCGGCGGTCAGGTCGTGGCTGCGTCCTGGCAGGGCCGGCGAGAGCCACAGCAGTTGGCCGGACGGATCGGTCACGACCTGGACGTTCACCCCGTGGCGGCGGTGCTTGGCGGAGTAGTCGGCCCGGCCGTCGCCGACGCGGTCGCATTCGGCGAGAGTGCCGTCCAGCAGGACGAAGTCCGGACCGCTTTCCCGCAGCACCTTCAGCAGGCCGGGTGCCCGTTCGGCCAGCAGATCGATGACCGCGGTGGTGTAGGCGTGGGCGGTGGACTCGCTGATGCGGAATCCTGCGGCAATCTTGGCCAGGGTGGTGTGCTCGCGCAGGTACACCAGCGCCACCATCGCGCGCTGGGATGGGCGCAGCTTGCACCGCCGGTCGCCCTCACGGGTGACGATGAGCATCGTCACCCACTCTACGAGCGCATGCGGCAGGTCGAGGCTGGCAGGATAGATGACCAACAAGGCCCCAAGACAGATCGGTTGAGACGTCAGACATCTCAATCAACAGCCCGAGGGCCTCGCCTGTTACGCCTCGCAGCCGTCACCCGATCAGGGGCCAGCCCGAAGAAGCTCAGTGTTCCTGGTCCGACTCCTGGCCATTGGTCCGGGAGTTGAGGGATGGTGCGACGCGTCGGATATGCAAGGTGACTGTTCCCCACAGCCACAGCATGGCGAAGGGCAGCATGCCCACAGTGACTCCGACCGCGCTGCGTATGCGTGCATCAGCCTTTTCGGCGCAGTCGGCGGCAGTGGCAGGCAGAGGCCGCCATTCGTCTTGGGGGGTCTCGACGAAGGACGATTGACGGAACAGCGCAGGTGCCCCGCATGACAGGCCCTCAATGGTGCGCCGGCCCTCCAGTCCCTCGTGCGAGGCCGGGACAAAGGCCAGCCCCAGGGCCCACAGCAGACCGATTACCGCGAGACAGCCGGTCAAGCCCGTGGCCCGCTCGGCGAGCGTGCGTTGCTGCGGTATTCCCCCCATCGGCATCGCCGATCCACCCCCAGGTTCTCCAGTACGGTCGGTGCCCGGCACAAGTATCACACCGGACGGCCAGTTCTGACGTCCGTGGCGAGGTGTCGCCACCCGCTACGAGAAGACCGCGACCATCTCCCTGGCCGGACTCCACATCGCGGGCGTCTTCCTCTGGTCAGCGCGGTGATCCAAACGAAACTGCCTGTGTCAACGACACGGCCGATCAGGAAAACACGCCATCACAGCCCGCACATGACCAACCCTTACTAGGATTTGGGTGGGCCGGTGTCATGCTGTGGTGCTGAGCGGGCAGGGATCTCAAAGTGGCAAGTACGCAAGTGCCTGTGCGGCTGAGTCGGGTGGGTACCCGGTCCGGCGTCAAGTCGGCGCTCCCGATGGCCGGCGGGCTTGTTGACGAGGCGTCTGGTGCTGTTGAGCGGAAGTACTGCCGGGTGCGGTGATCTTCCGCTTCGACGTGTGCCGTCCCGCCGCGGCTTGGTGGCGTGACGGAACTGCGGAGACGATGAGGGGGAGCGGTGGAAGGAAGGTCCGACGCGCGCGTCGAACTATCAAGGCACGTGTTTGACGGCGTGGAAAGGCTGGGATGGGAGTACATTCACCCGGCTCTTCGCCCCCACCCAGATCACGACAAACCACCGGTATGGCATGACCCTCCCATACCCGCATATCGAGGAGGCGCACTCCCCCCGCTCTTGGGATGTGTCTTCAGTGGGATGCTTGTTGCGGGAGCTCTATTCGCGGTATTGGGAAGCCCTTTTGTTGCTGCCGTGGCCTGGATCCCTGCCGTGATAATCCTCATCATGCGCGTCGCTCCCTATCTTGCACACAAGTGGAAGGCATCGGTTGCGAAGCAGGAACGGGAAGAACTCAGATCGGCTCACGAAGCCGCGTTCGAGCGTTGGAAGAGGGATGTCCTCGCGCACGACGCCGCGGAGCGGCGGCGGGCCGACGAGGCGTTGCGGTGGTTTCCGGTTCACCTCGTGTCCCGCCCGCGTCGGGTCGATGTCTATGGCGGCACGGCGGATGGGTGGGCGGCTCTCCTGGCGACTCTGGGAGGGTCTCTCCTCGCCAACGGAAAGGGACTGTGGCTCCTCGACCTCAGTCATCAGACGGTGGGGCGAGAGCTGGCGGCCTTGGCGGATGTACAACGGGTGCCGGTGGCGCGGGTAGAGCTGCCCTCCCGCCTCGTGCCTCCTGACCTGTCGTGGGGACTGACCGCGGAGGAACTGGCCGAGGTGCTGGCGGAGGCCCTGTCCACGCTGCGACCGGAGGGGGCCGACGTCGACTTGCGCGCGACGGACGCCGGCATCCTGCACTCCGTGCTCGAGCGGCTGGACGCGCCGGTCACCTACGGCCGGATCGCTTCCGGACTGGAGGTCCTCCTGCGCGTCCACGAATCCGACCACGCACCGGAACCACTGACGCCCAGTGAGCTGGACAGGCTCACCACGGCCATTGACGTTGTCGGGCAGAGCGAGCGGATCCAGAACGAGCTGCGTTTCCTGTATGACGTGATTCGTTTGCTGGCCCGCGCCCAGCAGAACCCCATTGCCGTTCCCGCCCCGGACCAATGGCTGGTCCCCGGGCAGTTGACCATCCTCTCCACGCACGATGTGACCGAGCGTCGCAAGGACGTCATGGACCGCGTCGTCTTCTTCCTGGTCCTGCATCAGCTTCGCCGAGGCCGGGTCCCCGCAAACGCCGGCACCTTGGTGATCGCCGGCGCGGAGCACTTGGGACGTCCCGCTCTGGAGGCCATGGCTCGCCAGGCGCGCATCGCGGGCGTCCGACTCATGCTTCTCATGACACATGTGCGTGAGGACATCCGACCGCTTCTGGGCGGTCAGGACAGCGCGACGGTCCTCATGAGACTGGGGAACGCCGAGGAAGCCAAAGCCGCTGCCGAATTCATCGGACAGGGACACAGATTCGTGATGAACCAGCTGACACGGCAGGTCGGCGAATCACACTCCACGGGGCGGTCCCACAGCTACGGCGGAGGTGACAGCGAGACGGGCGGATGGTCGACTAGCTGGCAAAACTCCGTCAACAGTTCGACCGACAAGTCCGTGACGCGCGGCGAGACAGTATCTCGCGTCTACGAATTCACGGTGGAGCCGGCCCAAATCCAATCACTGCCGCCCACCGGACTCATTTTGATCGAGACAAGTCCGCAAAGCCGCCGCGTCGTGTTCGGCGACTGCAACCCTGCCATCACCCTCCTACCCCACGTGGCCGATGCGCCACGGCTACCCGAGTAGGGAGGCGATCGCTGCGATGGACCTCAGCGAGCCCCGCACCTCTTCCAGCAAGGCACAGGCACCGATGATCTGAGAGGACTTACGGCTTACCGGCTGCTGGATATCCCCCAGCAGGCTCCCGAAGACCAAGGTCCGGCCCGTACGCCGGCGGAGTTGTTCGCCGCACTCGCCGCCGCACGGGCCGAGTTCAACAATCCAGTAGCCCGACCAACCCGTTACGCGGCAGGCGAGCAAGCTGTCTCTCAGCCTTCAAGGGGTTCGACTGGGCCAGCTGTCCGGGCGACTGAATCCTTGCGTGCCGAGAGCAGGAACAGGACCGTAGCGGCAGCGATGAAGCCGAAACCGACGGTCATGCAGACCATGACCGTCTCGAATGAGGCATCGGCGATCCGGGGGACGCCGTTGACGAGCATGAGGGCGTAGATACTCAGAATGCCGTAGGCGCGAAGCCGCACCCCGGCCTGTCGCTTGCGCAACCACGGCGGTGTCCACCCCGCCAGTATCGCCACCGGCACAGGCAGCAGGAGCGCCGTGGACACCGCCAGCATTATCCCGTGGTACAGCGGATTGCCGTTCACCCGGCCCCCTTCGTAGACAATCGCCAGCCTACGGAGGGTTGGCGAGGCCGTCCACGCCGAACGCCGGTGCCCGCTGCCCCGGCGTGATGAGCAGGGCCAACGGGGGGGGGCAGTGGCCCTGCGCGGCGCAAGGTGGATTTCGGTGGTGAGTCCCCCGCGGGAGCGACCGAGAGCCTCGCCTGGCCCACCGCCTCCTCCAGCGGGGCCCGCAGAGTGATGTGCTCGCACAGGCGGCCAGGGAAGGCGTCAGTTCCCGGCCCAGGGGGCAAGGCTCGACGATTTCGTAGTCGCCGGCGAGCACGAAGGTGCAGTCGATCGTGCCGAAGTGGAAGCGGCAGTTGATGCCGCAAGGGGAACGGCGCGCCGCTGGAGGGCGACAGGGTGCCGAGCGCCTCCCCGTCGGCCGGCCCCACGCTTCCCGCGCTGGGGCTGGGACTCCGCCGTCTCTCATTGCGGACGACCGACAGCGTGACCCGGCCCGGTCGATGAGGGGGCGTCCCGCAGAACGCATACGGCCTTGGGAGGAGTGGCCGGGCACGGCAGGGCGGAGTAAGGGTGAGTCGTGTCGTTGATCTTGGCGTGTCGGCATGGATGCGAAAGTGTGTCGCCTTGCCGTACAACCCTGCTTAAACGTCGGGTTCCTCACATGGCCTTCCAGAACTTGGCGTGTTGTTGTCCGTTTCCTTCCTGTTGACCTGTCGCTCTGGTGGGGCGTTAGTTACTCCTGGCTACTTTGTGAATCTTGTGGGCGGGGTGTGGCAAGGATGTGGACTCGGTTGCCAGGTGGGCGAGAAGTGCTGCCCGCACCGAAGGTCCGGGCTGGGAGGCCTGGCAGAAGACGTGACCGCAGGGCCGCCGCGGGCATGACCGCGGTCGTGTGTGCGGCGGTGGTCGCGGCTCTCGTTCCTGGCCCGGTGGCTTCCGCGGTCGGTGACGATGCGGCCGATGTGCCGTTGTCGGAGGGGCACAAGGCCCTCCAGGCGGCCCAGCAATCCGGCCAGCGGGTGGAGGTGACCACGGAGCGCGGGGAGCGGACCACGGTCTTCGCCAACCCGGACGGTTCGACGTTCACGCTGGAGGAGTCGTCGGTGCCGGTGCGGGTGGCGAAGCCCGGTGGCGGCTGGCAGGCACCCGATCCCACGCTGGAGACGCGGTCCGATGGCTCGGTGGGGCCGAAGGCGGCCTCTGCGGACATGTCCTTCTCCGGTGGTGGAGACACGTCGCTGGCGCGGATCGAGGAGCAGGGCCGGTGGCTGGAACTTGACTGGCCGGGTTCCCTCCCCGAGCCTCAGCTGGACGGCTCCAGCGCCCTGTACCCCGAGGTGCTGCCGGGCGTCGATCTGAAGGTGACCGCGACGGTCGAGAGCTTCCAGCAGGTTCTGGTTGTGAAGACGCCCGAGGCAGCCGGGAGCGAAGAGCTGAGCGAGCTCACCTTCGGCCTCAAGTCTGACGGCCTGGACGTGGTGGAGGGCGCCGCCGGCAATCTCGCCGCGCTGGACGACGACGGACAGGCCGTGTTCAGGGCGCCGCCGGCGCAGATGTGGGACTCGGCGGGCCAGGGTACTCCGGAGCCGAAGACGCAGCTCCTGCGGGTGGATGCGGAGCAGCCCGAGCCCGCGGATCCGGCGGAGAGTGCGGCCTCGGGCACGGGCTTGGAGCCGGGGCAGGGCGACACGGTCGCCCGCATGGACGTCCAGGTGACCGAGGACGCGCTGACGGTTGTGCCGGACGCGCAGATGCTGGCCGGCACGGACGCGTCGGCCTTTCCGTTGTTCATCGATCCCACCATCACCTGGGGCGAGTCGGAGCGGACGCTGCTGCGCAGCGACGGCTACGAGTCCTACGGCTGGGGCAACGGCAGCGACAACCTTGGTAAGGGAGCCGGCAAGTGCGGCTCCTGGAGCGGCTACTACTGCGGGCCGGGGTACGTACAGCGGCTGTACTTCGAGTTCTCGCCGGCCAGTTTGAAGGGCAAGAAGGTCCTGGACGCCACGTTCCGGGTGACTGAGCCGTGGGCGTTCCAGTGCAGCCCCCGTTGGGTGGACCTGGTCCGCACGAACAACATCTCCTCCTCCACCACCTGGTCCTCACGGCCCAAGGAACTGGACTGGATGGGCGACCGGTACGTGTCTGCCGGCCGTGGCTCCCTGTGCGACCCGGACTCGCCGGACGCCCCGATCGAGTTCAACGACAATCCGGAGGAGACCAACGAGAACCTCACCCCGACCGTGCAGAACTTCGCGGCGGGCAAGTTCTCGCGGCTCACACTCGAGATCCGCGCCCACGACGAGTCGGACACCTCGGCGTGGAAGCGGTTCCGCAACGACGCGGTACTCGCCGTGGACTTCGTGGGGCTTCCGGACAAGCCGACCGGTGTCGCGCTGATGACCGGCTCCGGCGCTGTCTGCGAGCGGTCGGAAGCTGATCCAGCGGTTGTCTCGGACCCGACCCCGACGCTGCGGGCGTACGCCCAGACCAAGGCCGGGGGCGAGAAGGAGGCGCAGCTGCGGGTCTACTTCGACCTCGATCACAAGAACGCGGACGGCACGTGGACGGACACCACTCCCGGCAACGGATCGGTCCGGCCCTCGTCCGGATACATCGCGGACGGCAAGTCCGTCACCCTCACCTGGTCGACGCTGACCGACGGCAAGTTGTACCGCTACCAGGCGTGGACGCACTCGTTCTACAACGCCGGTAAGAGCCATCTGTCGAGCAGCACCTCCGGCTGGTGCTACTTCAAGGTGGATTCCACCGCGCCCAAGGCACCCAAGGTCACCGTCGGGGAACCGTACAGCGTGTGCACGGCCACCGCATGTGCTCCGGGCGGCGGGCCCAACCAGCCCGCGACCCTCTCCTTCGCCGCCGCGACCGGGGACGCGAACAACGTCTCCTACCAGTACAAGCTGTCTTCGGATGACATCTGGTCGAGTGAACTCAAGGGCGCCTCGGTTACGCAGAAGGTCACGCCGGAACGTTCCGGCACCTACAGCGTGTATGTCCGGGCGAAGGACGACGTCGGCCGCTGGGGCGCGCAGAATGTCGTCGACTTCCTGGTGGCTGCGGGCGAGGGGCCCATCGGGCGGTGGCACTTCGACGAGGCGAGCGGAGCCGCCGTGGACGCCGCGACGGCGGACGGAAAGGACGACGCGGCCCTGGGAGGGAGCGCGGTTCGTGATGACCGCGGGCGTCGTGGGCTGATCACCCATGACGCCGAAGGACAGCCGCTGGAGACAGCGATCACGGACAAGGGGCTGTCCCTCGACGGCAGTACCGGGTACGCCGCCACCGGTGGGCCGGTGCTGGAGACCCGGTCGGCCTACACGCTGTCCGCTTGGGTTCGGGCGGACAGCCTGGACAGCAAGGCGGCCGTGCTGTCGTCAAGGGACGGTGTGAGCAGTCCCTTCATCTTCTACTACGACCCCGGATACAAGACCTGGTTCTTCGGTGTACGCAAGGCCGGTGAAAAGGACTGGTACTTCGGCAGGTCAGCGGTCTATCCGGCGCAGGCCGGCGTATGGACACATCTGGCGGGCACGTACGACCCGGCGAAGAAGGAACTCAACTTCTACGTCGACGGCCGCAGACAAGGCGGCACCATAACAGTCGAGGGCTCCTGGCCGTCGACCGCACCGTTGGACTTCGGTCGTCACCAACTCAGCAGCGGCCCGGCATTCTACTTCCCGGGCTCGATCGACGAAGTCGCGGTGTGGCAGCGCGTGCTGACCTCGCAGGAGATCGCCGACGAAGCCCAACTGCTGACCTCGGAGGGCTTCGCGGGCGCCGAGCTGGTCGCCGACTGGTCGGCCGCGCGCGGAAGCGGTTCCACGATCACCGACACCACCTCCGGTTACGGCAAGACCCTCACGCTCGAGGGAGGCGCGTCGACCGACGGGGAATCGATCGTCCTGGACGGGGTCGACGACGCCGCCACCACAGCCGGGCCGCTGGTGTATGACCACAGCTCCTTCACCGTGTCGACCTCGGTCCAGCTCGACGGGGCCAAACTGCTGGCCAAGGACATCGGCTACACCGGCCAGGTCCTGGGGCAACGCACGGCTGACGGCTCCGCATGGGGCTTCTGGTTCGAACTGACCGGCAAGGACACCTACCTCGACGACAACCGGGAAGAACACACGGTCCCGGTCGGCAAGTGGCACTTCGGCCGGCTCAAGGCCGACGGCACCTTCTCCTCGGTGGTGTCCGACGATGTCGCAGCCATCGACAGCCCGGTGCGCCTGACCGGCATCTACAACTCGTTGAACGGAACGATCAGCCTCTACCTCAGCCACGTCCAGAACGGCGGAACCCAGGCGTACACGATTGCGCTGGGCAGCGGGGACTTCGCCGTCGGCAAGGGATTCACCGGCGGCGCGTGGAAGCACTACCTGCCGGCACGCATCAACGAGGTCCGGCTGTGGGCGGGTGCGATGGCCAGCAGCGATCAGATCGACCACCGCATCGGCGACTGACCACCGCATGCCGGGTGTGGCGCCGGCCAGGCCGGCGCCACACCCGACGCTCCAGCACACCACTTGCCGACCCAGACGACGCCGGAGAGCGCAGGCGGAACGGATAAACATGGCTATTGGCATAGGCACGACAAAGAGACGGGATCGGCGCAGAGGACGCGGTGCAACCGTGGCGGCCGTCCTGGCACTGGCACTCGCCGTCCCCACCGGGCTGGCCCCCGTTGCGCAGGCCGCTGAGGGCGGGCTCGGCCGACCGGATCTTCCTAGTCAGCGAGTGAGCAAGGTCAAGGAGACCGAAGGCCCGGGAGCTCGGAAGGCCCGCGCGAAGGTCGCTCAGGGCAAGAAGGCGGACGCTGAGCGCGCTCGACGGTCGAAGGACGAGCAGCGGGCGGCGGCCTGGCCGCAAGGGGGCGAGGCGATCGTCGAACTCGGTGCCGGCAAGCACGGCAGGGCCAACCCGGGCGGCCTCCCCGTCACCGTCAGCCCGTCCGGAGGCAAGAACAGCGCCGCGTCCGGCACCGAAGCCCGTATCCATGTCCTTGGCCAGCAAGCCGCCGAGAAGGCCGGCATTACTGGCGTACTGCTGACCGCCGAAGCCGACGAGGCGGGGCGGGCCCAGCTCAGCATCGACTACAGCAGCTTCGCCTCTGCGGTCGGCGGCGACTGGGCCGACCGGCTGCACCTTGTCCGCCTTCCCGGCTGTGTGCTGGACACGCCGGACAAGGCGGCGTGCCGTACCACCACTCCGTTGACGTCGGACAACGACCGCGCTCAGCAGACCCTCACGGCCGCTGTCCAGCTGGCCGAGACCGACGCCGGTCCTTCGGCTCAGCTGGCGCGGGCGGCGGCCTCCACGCAGACCGCGGTGTTCGCGGTGACCGCCACCGCGTCGGGAGCGGGCGCGTCCCCGTCCGGCGCCGGCGACTACTCGGCCACCGAGCTCTCGGAGTCCTCGTCCTGGGAGGCAGGGGACAACTCCGGTTCGTTCACCTGGAACTACGACATCAGCATGCCGCCCGCGGCGGCCGGGCCGACACCGGAGCTGGCCCTGTCGTACGACTCGGGCAGCGTCGACGGCCGCACCGCCACCACCAACAACCAGGGCAGCGCGGTCGGTGAGGGCTTCAGCGTGACCGAGTCCTACATCGAGCGGTCCTACGGCTCCTGCGACGACGACGGCCACGACAAGGCCAACGACCGATGCTGGAAGTACGACAACGCCCAGCTGGTCCTGAACGGCAAGGCCACCCGCCTGGTGAAGTCGGGCGACGCGGAGAGCACCTGGCGGCTGGCGAACGACGACGCCTCCACGGTGACCCGCTCCACCGGCGCCGACAACGGTGACGACAACGGCGAGTACTGGACCGTCATCACCGGCGACGGCACCAGGTACGTCTTCGGCAAGAACAAGCTCGACGGCGCCGGCAGCCAGCGCACGAACTCGACGTGGACGGTGCCGGTCTTCGGCGACGACTCCGGTGAGCCCGGCTACAGCAGCGGCGACTCCTTCGGCGACCGGGCGCTGACCCAGGCCTGGCGGTGGAACCTCGACTATGTCGAGGACACCCACGGCAACGCCTCCACCTACTGGTACGCCAAGGAGACCAACCACTACAAGAAGAACAAGGCAGCCACCGCCAACGCCTCCTACACCCGCGGCGGCTACCTGAAGGAGATCAAGTACGGGCTGCGCAAGGGCGCGCTGTTCACCGACGACGCCGATGCCAAGGTCACCTTCAGCCACGCCGAGCGGTGCACCGCGTCCGACTGCTCGTCGCTGACCAAGGACACGGCCAAGAACTGGCCCGACGTCCCCTTCGACGCCATCTGCACCGACGGCGACGACGACTGCCTGGGCACCGGCCCGTCGTTCTTCTCCCGCAAGCGCCTGACCGGCATCGACACCTTCTCCTACAACGCCGCCGGCGGCGACTACGACCCGGTCGACTCCTGGGACTTCACGCAGGAGTACCTGGACGGCGGAGACATCGGTGACACCTCCGACCATGTCCTCACTCTGAAGTCGATCAAACGGACCGGCAAGGCCGGCGGCACCGCCATCCCGCTCGCCCCGGTGTCGTTCACCTATCAGTGGCGCGAGAACCGGGTGGACGGCACCGATGACATCCTGCCGCTGACCCGGCCCCGCATCGCCACGGTCACCTCGGAGACCGGATCGATCACCACGGTGACCTTGTCCTCGCCGGAGTGCACGCGCAGCGAGGTACAGGGCGCCGCCGAAGACGCCAACACCCGCTCCTGCTTCCCGCAGTACTGGAACATCAACGGGGCCGAGGACGCGTCGGTGGACTGGTTCCACAAGTACCGGGTGGAAGCCGTCGTCGTCTCGGACCCGGCGGGCAACAACGACGCCGTCGAATACGCCTACGACTACAGCGGCGCCGCCTGGCACCACAGCGACAACCCCTTCACCCCGAAGGACGAACGCACCTGGTCCGACTGGCGCGGCTACCGCCAGGTCACCGTCCACACCGGCGCCAAGGAAACCACCCGCTCCAAGACTGTCTCCCTCTACATGCAGGGCATGCACGGCGACAAGCGGAAGGACGGCACCACCCGCTCCGTCTCCGTGACCCCGCTCGCCTCCCCGTCCGTCGGCGTCGCAAGCATCACCGACAGCGACCAGTTCCAGGGCATTCGGCGCGAGCACGTCACCTACAACGGCTCGACACCGATCACCGTCGAGGTCACCGACCCGTGGTCCAAGGAGACCGCCCGCCAGAGCGCGCCC
Organism: Streptomyces sp. NPDC058796; assembly: GCF_042745235.1. Taxonomy (NCBI): domain Bacteria; kingdom Bacillati; phylum Actinomycetota; class Actinomycetes; order Kitasatosporales; family Streptomycetaceae; genus Streptomyces; species Streptomyces sp. NPDC058796. The sequence continues at coordinate 16,093 of NZ_JBHYOP010000016.1, read as the reverse complement.
GGCGCCGCCGACCACGTGGCCCGCTACGTCCGCACCGCCAAGTCCACCAGCTATGAGTACCTGTCCGCCGCCGACGCCTGGCGCTCCCGCTCCGTCGCCACCTCCTACGACGACTACGGCATGCCCGTCACCGTCGGCGACTCCGGCGAGATCGGCAAGGGCGGCGACGAGACCTGCACCCGCACCTGGTACGCGCGCAACGACGCGGCCGGCATCAACGACCTCGTCTCCCGCACCCGCACGGTCGGCCGGTCCTGTTCCATCATCGACACCAGCCTGAGCCTGCCCGCGAACTCCCAGACCCGCGGTGACGTCCTGTCCGACACCGCCACCGTCTACGACAACCCCGACACCGCCACCTGGTCAGCCTCCCAGAAGCCCACCAAGGGCACAGCCACCTGGACCGGCCGCGCCACCGGCTACAACGCCACCGCGGGTCCGGACAAGCTGCGTGCGGCCTCGGGCTGGCAGACCACGTCGACCACCGCCTACGACGCTCTCGGCCGCCCCGTCGGCGTCACCGACGCCGACGGCAACACCACTCACACCCGCTACACCCCCGCCACCGCGGGTCCGCTGACCAAGACGACCGTCACCAACCCCAAGGGCCACGTGACGGACACGTACGTGGACCCCAGGCACGGCCAGGCCGTGCGCGTGTACGACGCGAACGCCAAGAAGACCGAGTCCACCTACGACGCCCTCGGCCGCCTCACCGCGGTCTGGCTGCCCAACCGCAGCAAGGCCGCCGGCTACAGCGCGAACACCACCTTCAAGTACCACCTCGGCAGCAGCGAACCGTCCTGGGTGTCCACCTCCACCCTGAAGAAGGACGGCAAGACCTACAGCACGAGCTACGAGCTGTACGACGCGATGATGCGGCCCCTGCAGACCCAGACCCCCAGCCCGCTCGGCGGCCGGGTACTCACCGACACCCGCTACGACACACGCGGACTGGCCTACGAGGAGTACGCGGACATCTTCGACACCACCTCCGCGCCGAACGGCACCTACACCCGCGCCGAGTACGGCGAGGCCCCTACACAGACCGAGACGGTGTACGACGGCGCGGAGCGCCCGACCACCAGCACTCTGTACGTGTACGGGGTGAAGAAGTGGTCGACCACCACGAGCTATACCGGTGACTCCACCGCCACCACGGCCCTCAGGGGCGGTTCGGCCAGCCGCACCCTCATCGACGCCCGGGGCAGGACCGTGGAAACCCGCGAGTACGCGGGCACGAGCCCCGCCGACCCGCAGTTCGGCGGCGGAACAGGGACAGCCTCGTACACCTCCAGCACCTTCCAGTACACGCTGGACGATCTGAAGACCCGCGTCACCGGGCCCGACGGCGCCCAGTGGACATACGGGTACGACCTGTTCGGCCGCAGGATCAGCGCGGACGACCCCGACAAGGGCCTGACCCGTCTGTCCTACGACCAGCTGGACCGGCTCACCCAGACCACCGACTCCCGCGGCAAGAGCGTCATCACCGCCTACGACGCTCTCGACCGCATCACCGGCACCTGGGCCGGATCGAAGACCGATGCCAACCAACTGACCGCCTTCACCTACGACACCCTCCTCGCGGGACAGCCGGACGCCAGCACCCGCTACGTCGGCGGGAAGAACGGCACGGCCTACACCAAGACCGTCACCGCCTACGACAAGCTCTACCGGCCCACCACCACCGAACTCACCCTGCCGAACTCTGACCCACTGGTCACCGCCGGGGCACCGGCCACCCTGCAGTTCGAGGGCAACTACAACATCGACGGCACCCTGCAGAGCACCAAGGAACCCGCCCTCGGCGGACTGCCCTCCGAGGTCGTCGGCTACCAGTACACCGACACCGGACAGGTCACCTCCATCGTCGGCAAGACCGGCTACCTCCTGGACGCCGACTACTCCGCCCTGGGGCAGGCCCGGCAGCTGACCCTCGGCACCGCCGACACCGAAGAGCACAAGAAGGCGTACGTCACCAATCTCTGGGAGGAAGGCACCAAGCGCCTCCTCGGCAGCCACGTCACCGACCAGACCCACCCCTACAAGCTGCAGAACCTCGCCTACACCTACGACCAGACGGGCAACGTCACCTCCATCGCCGACACCAGTACCCTCGGCGGCACCGCAGCAGCGGAAACCCAGTGCTTCGCCTACGACGGTCACCGGCGCATGACCGAAGCGTGGACGCCCGCCTCCCAGAAGTGCTCCGACACCCGCAGCGCGCACAGCCTGGGTGGAAGAGCCCCGTACTGGACCAGCTACACGTACAACGACGCCGGCCAGCGCACCACGCAGACCGAGCACGCCGCCGGCGGCAACACCACCAGGAACTACTGCTACGAGAAGGAGGGTCAGCCCCACGCCCTGACCGGCACCAGCACGACGGCGGACTGCACCAGCCCCGACCGCGCCTTCACGTTCGACAGCACCGGCAACACCACCGGCCGGCCCGACGGAACCGCCACACAGGACCTCGCATGGTCCGAGGAAGGCAAGCTGACCAGCCTGACCGAGGACGGCAAGACCACCGACTACCTGTACGGGGCCGACGGCACCCTCCTCGTCCGCGACACCGAGGACGGAGAGCGCATCCTCTACGCGGGCGCAACGGAGCTGCACCTGCGCGCCGACGGCACCGCCTGGGCCCAGCGCCGCTACGGCTCCGGCGATGTGACCGTCGCCGTCCGGTCCAACGAGAGCGGCAGCAATGAGCTCAGCTACCTGGTCGATGACCTGCACGGCACGGCCACCCTTGCCATCGACGCCACTGACCAGGCGTACTCCCGGCGCTACATGACCCCGTTCGGCGCCCCCAGAGGCACCGCCACAGGATCGGCGTGGCCTGACGACAAGGGCTTCCTCGGCAAGACCACCGACACCGGCACCGGACTCACCCACGTCGGCGCACGCCAGTACGACCCGGAGATCGGCCAGTTCATCAGCGTCGACCCACTCCTGCAGATCGGCATCGGCCAAACCCTCAACGGCTACAGCTACGCCGTGCAGAACCCGGCAACGACCGCCGACCCCAGCGGGCTCGGCGTCCCCGAATGCAACCAGCCGCAGAAATATGGCATCACGTGCAGGGGCGGCATTCCGGTCAGCACCGGGAAGAAGGCCAGCAGCGGTAGCGAAGGACCGGTCCGCGCCTGCCGCTGCGGAAAGCGCCCCCCGCTCGTGAAGGGCATGAAGCCCACCGGCCTCGGAGGCATCCCGGGCCGCCGCAACATCACCCTGCCCTCCACGCCCGCACCCAAGGGCTGGCTGAGGACCGTCCCGTCCAGCTCCGGAGGCAGCCCAGCCCCCAACCCCGGCCCCAAGCCCAAGCCTGAGGCCAACAAGAGCTGGTTCGGTAAGGTGCTCGACGTTATCGGCGTGGGAACTGAGCCCAACACGTGGGGCGCCTGCATCAGCGTTTCCGGAGGAGCGGTCCTGATGGGGACTCTGGGGGGCTGCGTTATGGTGAGCCGTAACGCTGACGGGGACTGGGATCTCGGCGTGAGTGGTTCTCCGGCGATCTCCGGGGTCGGAGGGGGCCTCTCGGCAGACCTCACGGGACTGACGAGTAACGCGGACTCGCTCGACCAACTCCGAGGCTGGGGCTGGGACAAGGAAGTCTCCGCGCACTACGGGATCGGAGGTCTTGCCAGCCATGAATCCAGTTTCAATCTCGACGGATCATGGGTGAGGAACAGCAAGGGCGAGCCAGTATGGGCCACTGAGGTAGGCGGGGGTCCCGGCGTCGAAGGAGGAGTTGAGACAGGGCTCAACTACACCTGGGGTTGTTCGCTGCGGCTCGGCTGCAGTTGAATCGCATCTCCTTGCCGCTGGCCTGAGAAGCAAGCACTCGGGCCAGCGGCCTCCGATGCAACAGAAATGAGAGGGCTGTTCTCCATGTTTGTCATTCCGCTACTCCTCGGGCTTGCATGCCTCGCCTTCGGACTGGCGCTAGCCACGAACCATCGCGGGTTCCGCGACCGGCTGGCAGCTTCACCCATCAATATCGCGCCAGGAGATACCAAAGTGCCGGGCACCTTCAAAGCTGTCGGCGTAATGGCCTCCATTTTGGGTGTTTTCATGACTCTTTTTGGGATAGTTTTCGCAATCTTCTCCTGATTCAGGTGCAAGCATGAGATTGCTCTCTCTTTCGTTCGGCGGGGTCGCCGTTCTTTTCGGCGCTGGAGTCCTCGTATTCGGCTCTGCCGTTATTTTTAATTGCCGCGGCGCAAGGGACCGACTTTCTGAATCAGTGGCGGCATCCACGGCGAGCAGGAATGGGAGGCCGTCAGTCATCAGACTACTGGGGTGGCTCTGGGTATTCGTTGGACTGCTTGCCATCTTTTTCGGTCTCATGCCCCTGATGTGACTCCGCACCCACGACCACGCCTGGCGCCCGACCGACCACGAAGGCATCACCTTGTTCCACCGCCCAGCCCCGCACGCACCCACCGCCGCCCCAGCTCCCCGGAATGGTCCGCCATCCGGCCGGAGCAGGGCCTCCAAACGCCGACGCTTCGGCAAAGGCTGATGCAAGTCGAGCCACGTATGCCCTGTTTGACAGAATCAAGGCAAGTACTTGAAAACGGCCTGCAGCGCCAGTAAAGCCGCAGGTCATCCTGTCTGCTCCCCGCACCCGCGGGCCTGGGCCCTCGGCCGAGCCCGCCGGCCCCACCCGCTTGATCGACGTCCTGCCCACAGCGCCGACTGCTTCTCTTGGTGCATCGCAGACGGGAGCGCAGCGGAACGCTTCGCGGGTGAATTCACCGACTCCCACGGGCTCGACGGTGTCAGCGAAGACGCATTGCACGAGGTCACCGCCGTACCCCGGGTTTCCACGCCTGGCAGGATCCGCACTGGCTCGTCCACTGTCAGGACGCGGCCGCCTTCGTGGGTGAAGTCGGATACGCAGAGCTGGCGGCCAGACGCCGGCCTCGTTCCAGGCCGCCAGGCCGCCGCGAGCCGAAGCCGAGCTCCTGGAGCAGGTACTCCCACTGGATACCGGTATGCAGGACGAACAGGATCCCGCACGGGACCCGCCGGTCCGGCACCCGCGGTCTGCGCTCGACCCTCTTCGGGCGCGGTTTCGGCAGCAACAGCTCCGTCAACGACCACAGTTCATCCGACACGATCCACGGCCGCGACCGACGGTTCCCCATACCCGGACCTACGAGCAAAAGGGCCGACACTCCCGTGATCAGCAGTTTTGTCGGAGCCAGTAAATCGCAGCCTAGGTAGGTGGGAGCCGGATCTCACCTGTCCGACAGGCGCAGCAGCACCTTGCTGCTCCCGGTGACCGGGTCGGCGGCGACCGACAGTGCCTCGGCCGCCCGGTCCAGCGGAAACCGGTGGGTGATCAGCGGTCTGACGTCCACGCCGTCGCGCAGGGCGAGCAGCGCGTCGTCGATCTCCTCAACGAAGCGGTACGACCCCGTCCAGGTGATCTCGCGGGTGACCAGGTCACCGAGGACGGCGGAGACCGCGCTGCCGGGTAGGTTGCCGACCTGTACGAGGGTGCCGCCGCGGGCGGTAGCCCGCAGGACCGCACCGAGCGCTGCCGGAGCGCCGGACGCCTCGAAGACCACCTCCACGTCCTCGGGCAGCGTCTCGCCATGCGCGAGGTCGCGGGTCTCGTCGGCTCCCATCGCCCTGGCGACGGCGAGCGCGTCCGCCGACAGGTCGGCGGCGACCACGGTTTCCGCGCCGCGGTGCTTGGCGGCGGCCACCACCAGAGAGCCGATCGGTCCGGCACCGTTGACCAGGACGCTCCGGCCTCGCAGGGACGGGGCCCGGCCTACAGCGTGCAGGGCCACAGCCAGCGGCTCCGCCAATGCTCCCTGTTCGGTGTCCACTCCGTCCGGCAACGGCCGTACCTGGTCGGCGTCGACCGTGCGGTACTCGCTGAACCCGCCGTCGGTGTGCGGGGTGAAGGCCGCCGAACCGAAGTAGCGGACGTGGGGATAGAGGTTGGTACGGCCTGCGATCCGCCCGGGCAGTACGCCGTCACCGACCGGTCGGGCCGGGTGGACGGTCACCGGCAGTCCCTCGGCGAGCCCGGTGACGCCGGAGCCGAGAGCGGCAATCCGGCCCGCCACTTCGTGCCCGAGTACCAGCGGGTGGGCGAGTGCGGCCGTGCCGGACGCGCCGTGCCTCCAGTAGGCGATGTCGGACCCGCAGATCCCGCCCCATTCCAGGGCCAGCAGCACCTCGCCGGGTCGGGGTACCGGCAGTGGCCGTTCGTCCACGCGGACGTCGCCGGGGCCGTGCACCACCAGTGCACGCATGGTCCGCTTCCCCGCGGCGGGCGCTCCGCGTCCCTCGGTGGTGGTGGTCATACGGCGTCCTCCAGGCGGACCAGGTCGCGTCCGCGGGTCTCGGGCGCGAGGTACGCGCCGACGAACGTGATCAGTGAGTAGACGATGAGCATGACGGCGATGGGCCACCAGCTCCCGGTGACGGCCGTGAGGGTGGCGGCGAGGACGGGGCCGATTGCGGTGGCGAGGATGCCGCCGATCTCCTTGGCGAGAGCGAGCTGGGTGAACCGGGTGCGGGCCCCGAAGAGCTCGGCCATCGTCACGCTCTCCAGCGAGAACAGCCCGAGCACACCGACGTTGAGGCCAAGCACCATGCCGATCATCACGCCCGGCGTCGTGCCGGAGGTGATCAGCAGCATCACCGGGAAGGCGAGGACCGCGGTCAGCGCGGTGACGACCAGGTAGAGCACGCGGCGGCCGACGCGGTCGCCGAGCAGGCCGATGAACGGCACGGTGGCGAAGCCCACGAGCGAGCCGTACACGATCGCGTCCGTGGGCACGGACCGGTCGACGGCGAGGTTGGTGGCGATGTAGCCGACGAGGAAGGTCTGGATCAGTCCGGAGTTGCCGGCCTGGCCGAAGCGGAGCGCAAGGGCGAGGAAGAACGCCTTGCCCTTGCGCTGCCGTACGCCGGCCGCCAGTACGCTGCCCTGCTGTTCACCCGAGTCGGTGATGGCCGACTCCACCTCGTCGCGGTCCAGCGCCACACCGTCCACGACGTCGGCGCGCTCCTCGAAGACTGGGCTCTCCTTCAGGCCGCGGCGCAGCCAGACGGCGAAGAGCATCATGGCGAAGCTGAGCAGGAACGGCAGCCGCCAGCCCCAGGACAGGAGTTGGTCCTCGGTGAGTACGGCGAGCAGTACGGCCCACAGCCCGGAGGCGGCCAGCGTCCCGGAGTTGGTTCCGAGTGACACCAGCGAAGAGATCAGGCCCCGGCGCTTGGCGGGCGCGTACTCGGCGAGGAGTACCGTCGCACCGGCGATCTCGGCGCCCGCGCCGAAGCCCTGGGCCAACCGCAGCGCGACCAGCAGGATCGGTGCCATGATGCCGATGGTGCCGTAGGTGGGCAGGACGCCGATCAGGGTGGTCGAGGCGCCCATCAGCAGCACGGTGATGTAGAGGACCTTCTTGCGGCCGAGCCGGTCGCCCATGCGTCCGAAGTACACCGCGCCGGCGAGCCTGGCGACATAGCCGACGCCATAGGTGGCCATCGCGGCGATCAGTCCGATCGCGGGGCTGACGTCGGGGAAGAAAAGCTTGTTGAAGACGATCGCGGCGGCCAGCGAGTAGAGCTGGAAGTCCATGAATTCCATGGCCGTGCCCAGCCAGCCCGAGACGGCGGCTCTGGCCAGATCGCCCGTGGTGCGCTCCGCGGGGCGCGTCTGCTCCGCAGCGACGGCGCTGTCCTTCATCGTGAACTCCGTTGTTCGGACGGGAACGGGTGGGTGTGAGGGTGTTGGGGTGCGCGGGGACACGGGGAGGGGTGGGGGCTGCGGGAGGGGTCAGATTTCGACGTGGCCCGCGCGCAGTGCGGGCAGCCGGTCCGCGACGGCGGTGGTGAGGGCCGTGTCGTCGGCGAGGTCCGCCGCGCCTACGGTGCGCAGCAGCGCGCTCACCGTCCCGGCCGGGCGCTGGCCGGTGTTCCAGCAGGAGGCAAGGGCCTCGGTCGCGGGGTCCGACCGGTCGGGAGCACCGGGCCGGGTGCCGTGTGCCCAGGCGGCGAGGGCGAGGGCGAGAACCGGTGTGTCCGTACCGCTCGCGCGCAGCTCGCGCAGGGCGGGCAGCCAGCGCTCGGTGATCTTCAGGGAGGCGTCGGAGCCGATCTGCCGCAACTGGTGGTGCATCGCGGGGTTGCGGAAGCGGACGACGAGGTCACCGGCGTACGCCTCGGGATCGGGTCCTCCGGTCGGCAGGGTCGGCGCGACCTCGGCGCACAGCTCGCGGACGAGCCGTTCGCCCCAATCCGTCACCATGGTGTCGGCGACGGTGGCGTGTCCGGTGGCGAGACCCAGGTGGGCCAGGGCCGAGTGGGAGCCGTTGAGCAGCCGCAACTTGGTGAGCTGGTACGGGCCGACGTCCGGTACGAAGAGGGCACCGTCTCGCTCCCAGGGTGGCCGGACCGCGGCGAAGGAGTCCTCCAGGACCCAGCTCCGGTAGGGCTCGCCGGCCACGGTCAGGCCGTCCTCGAGGCCCAGCGCGGTGCGGGCGGCCGACCGGTCGTCGCCGCCGGTCGCGGGCACGATCCGGTCGACGACGGTCGATGGGAAGGTCACCGCCTCGTCCAGCCGGGCCAGCACGGTCTCGCGGTCCGGCCAGGCCGAGGCGTCGACGAAGTCGCGCACGACGCGGGCCAGTACGGCGCCGTTGCCCGCCATGTTGTCGCAGGAGACGACGGTGACGGGGGCCGCTCCGGACCGCATCCGGGCGGCCAGGCCCGAGGCGAGGCGGCCCACCACGGTGGTGAGCGGCGCGCCCGGCGGGGCGGCCAGATCGGTGGCGACGGGTGTCGCCGCCGTGTCCAGGCCGCCCGACGTCGCCGACCGGTGGTAGCCCTTCTCGGTCACCGTGAGGGTCACCACGCTCACCTCGGGTTCGGTGAGCAGCGCGTCGACAGCCTCTGCGTCGGGGCCCATTGCCAGGGCGCCGATCACAGACCCGACGACGCGACAGGTGTGGCCGTCGGGGCGGCGCTCGACGACCGAGTACAGGCAGTCCTGCTCCCGCAGGGCGCGGACGGTGGCGGTCGAGCGGGGCGCGACGGCGGTGATGCCCCAGGGCTCGCCGGAGACGGCGGCGGCGTTCTGCGTGTACAGGGCCTGGTGAGCCCGGTGGAAGGCGCCGAGCCCGAAGTGCACGACGCGTGGGCGCAGTCCGGCCGGGTCGACGGCGGGCCGGAGGCCGGGCGCCAGTCGCGACAGCGCTCGGCGGTCCAGGCGGGGAAGGGCGGGTGCGGTGCTCACCAGTCGTGCACCGAACCGTCGAGACGGCGCGCCACGGGGAGATAGCGCCGTTGGTAAGGGAAGCGCTCGGCGGCCTTGTCGTCGTACTCCACCCCGAGGCCCGGTTCGTCGGAGGGGTTGAGGTACCCATCGGCGAAGGTGACGCCAGAACGGAACACCTCGGAGGTCTCTTCCGCGTGGCCCATGTACTCCTGGATGCCGAAGTTCGGCACGGTGAGGTCGAGATGCACGGCGGCGGCCATGCTGACGGGTGAGAGGTCGGTGGCGCCGTGCGAGCCGGTGCGGACGTGGTACAGCGCCGCCAGGTCGAAGATCCGCCGCAGGTGGGTGATGCCGCCCGCGTGTGCGACGCTGGTGCGTACGTAGTCGATGAGCTGCCCGGTGATGAGGTGCTGGACGTCCCAGATGGAGTTCATCACCTCGCCAACCGCGATCGGTGTGGTGGTGTGTTCGCGGATGAGTCGGAACGACTCTTGGTTTTCCGCCGGGGTTGGGTCCTCCATCCAGAACAGCCGGCAGCTCTCGACGCTTCGGCCGAAGCGGGCGGCCTCCATCGGCGTCAGCCGGTGGTGCACGTCGTGCAGCAGGTGGAAGCCGAACCCGAACCGCTCCCGGACAGCCTCCAGGTATTCCGGCGCGAAACCGAGGTAGGCCTCAGTGTCCCAGGGCTGCTCCTCGGGCAGGTCGGTTGAAGCCGGCTCGTAGATCTTGCCCTTGCGCACCCCGTATGTGCCGCCGACGGCGGGAACCGCTGCTTGCGCCCGCACCGCCCGGTAACCCAGTGCCAGGTGGTGCTCGACGTCGTCGAGGAGGGAGGGCACATCGGTGCCGCTGGCGTGCGAGTAGACCAGCACACCGTCACGGGAACGGCCGCCGAGGAGCTGGTAGACGGGCAGACCCGCCACCTTGCCCTTGATGTCCCACAGCGCGGTGTCGACGGCAGAGACCGCTGACATCGTCACCGGGCCGCGGCGCCAGTAGGCGCCCTTGTAGAGGTACTGCCACATGTCCTCGATGCGGGCGGGGTCGCGACCGATGAGCAGGGGGGCCACGTGGTCCCGAAGGTAGCTGGCGACGGCCAGCTCCCGCCCATTGAGCGTGGCGTCTCCGAGTCCGGTGACTCCGTCGGTGGTGGTGATGCGCAGCGTGACGAACGTGCGACCAGGGGACGAGACGAGCACCTCAGCCCGCTCGATCTTGCTCACTTGCAGCTCCATCCTGTCGTGCAGTGCTTGTATACAAGCATCTGTCGCACAGAGGGGCAAGACCCTTCGTCCGGTACGTAGGATGTGTGCATGGCTCAATCGAACGGGCGACGGACCAGTCGGCGCGACATCTACCTCAAGCTGCGCCAGATGGTCCTGACCCTGGAACTCGCCCCGGGCGCCGCCCTGTCGGAGAACGAACTGGCCGCCTCACTCGGCGTTAGCCGCACCCCGGTGCGGGAGAGCCTGATCCTCCTCGCCCAAGAGGGACTCGTCCAGGTCTTTCCGAAGATCGGGTCGTTCGTCTCGCGCGTCGACGCCGCCCAGGTCGCCGATGCACAGTTCCTGCGCGAAGCGGTGGAACTCGCCTCCCTCGAGGACCTGCCCGAGCAGCTCGACCCCGAGACGGTCGAGGAACTACGGAACAACCTGCAGCGCCAGCGTCGCACCGGTCTCGACCGCGAGGAGTTCTTCGCTCTGGACGAGGCCTTCCACCGTGATCTGATGCGGCTGAGTGGCCACGGCAACGCCTGGGCCACCGTCGCCGCCGCCAAGGGCCACCTTGACCGGGCCCGCCGCCTCGGCCTGCACGGACACGAGTCCCCGAGCGTCTTCGCCGACCAGCATCACGAGATCTTCGCCGCCATCACCGTCGGCGACATCTCAGGGGCTCGCAGCCACATGCGCGATCACCTTCGCGCCGTCTTCCACGACATCGAGCGCATCCGTAGCCGCTCCCCGGAACTCTTCGCCTCCGACCCCGCGACGGTGCCCGTACGGCGCAGTGTGGTCGTGTGGGAGTGAGGCCCGCCCATCCGGCCGGCCACCACGTCGCATTGACACGCGCCCTCATTGCGATCATGGCCCGCGGGACCGTGACAGCCACGGTGGGAGAGCTGCCGTCCAGGCGAGTGGGTGGGAACGCATACGCAGACTGTGTCAGGTGGCACGCCAAGTCGGCGCGATGACGTCCAGGCTTCCCGCCCACGGCCCGTCACTCGCGAAACCGTGGGCGGGAGCACGTACGCAGGTGCAATTCCCTCTCGTCTCTTCGGATGATCTGCCGCGACGCGGACCCCAGGGCGTGGCTGGTTGGTCAGGCGGTGCGCCGTGGCCGCTCGGTGGGGTGTGGGTGTTGCAGAGCACCGGGCTTGACGCACGTCGAGGACGTGGGCGAGGGTGCGCCAGGTAGTGGCATTGCCGGACGGTTCGGCCGTCCCCTGACTGACGACGAGGGCGGGGACGTTCTCAAGTCAGTGGGCGACGACTGCCTCGATCGGCAGCGCGGCGACCCCGCTTTCGTCTTCCCCGGGTGGCCGGACGAGCGGTTGACGCTGTGACGCGTTCAGTTGCTCATCGCGCACGTGACGGGACTCCGGTTGTCCGTCCGTGGCGTGTGGGAGCTGCTGTGCTCACACGGCTGGTCATGCCGCCAGTCGGCCCGACGGGTCGACGGGTCGACGGGTCGACGAGCGCAACGAGTCGGCAGTCACCTGATGAACCAAGGAGACGTGGCCATCGGCAAAGCCACCGCCGCGGCGCTCGGGGCCTGGCTCGTCTTCGAGGACCAGGCCGTCGTCTCGATGACGTCACACCGCAGCCGCCCGTGGGCTGCTCGCGGGCCCGCTTCCACAGTAGGATTCAACGGCTCACGAGCACGCATCACACTGGCCGCCCTGGCCTGCTACAAGACCGGCGAACGCAGCCGGCTGAGCTGTCGGCCGCGCGTCCAGGGACACCTGCGTGGCGATCACCGCGGCTTCCGCTGACAGGACTACCGCGACCTGATCGTACGGGCCCACCTCCAACTCGGCGGCCCCATCTTGCTGATCTGGGACAACCTGAACGACCACCGCAGCGCGGCCTTACGGCAATGAGCGGCCGGACAGATCTGGCTCACCAGCATCCAGCTGCCCACCGATCGAGCCGGCCTTGACCGAAGGCGCCCCGCACACGGGTGCGGCCGCATCGCGGTCCGCGCCAGGGAAGCCAGTGTGTGCACAGGCGACCTTCGCGGATTGCGGGGGCATAATTCGTCTACGCGGCAGGGGCTGGAGCGGGTACGTTCAGTGGGCAACGCGCGGGACCGAGACCAGGTGTCCGCGGGTCGGTGCGGGCGAGAGGCGGGGTGAGCATCATGTGGACGAAGGTGATACCCGCGGCCCTGGCCGTGCTCGCGTGGCAAGTCGCAGCTATCGCGCTGCTCGTGTTCGGAATCACGCAGCTCGACGACGCCGGCCCTCATGGCTGCGATCCCGCCTTCGAGAAGTGTGTCGTCATGAGCGGTAGCGGCACCCCGCAGGAAGTGGCTGCGGAGCATACCGCCGAAGCCGTCACCGACGCCTGGATCCTCATCCTCATCGGCGGTGCGGGCAGCCTCCTCCTTCCCGCGTCGGCCGTCATCGCGATGATCGGCGGGCGCCGGGAGGGCCGCGAGCGTCTCGCACGCCGCGCACGGCTCGAACGCATCAAGCAGCGACGCAACAGGACAGACAGCACATCGGCGTGAGACCCGGCCTCTTCCCCGAACCCGTGAGGGACCATGCTCGCTCGGGCGCTGTCGGCCTCTGACCGCCCCAAGACTTCTCAGACTCAGGAGGCGGCCTCCGCTCCTCAACCGGGACTGACGGGCCTCAATCTCAGGCGTCTGGTCCGCCACTGGTTCCGGCCGTCCCGGGAGCCGCGCGGGCGGAGCACGGGCGACCTGTCCCCGGTGGCAGAGCACGGCGTGCGTATCGGATCCGGTACGGCCGGCGGCGATCGGCCCAGTGGGCGCGGAAGCTCACGGGCCGGCACTCCGGGATACGCAGGGGCGCATTCTGAGCTGTCGAGCACCGCTGAGTCTGCTGTCTCGTGGAAGTCCCACGAGCGGCAAGGCAGATGACGAGCAGCTCATCCTTGCGCGTCAGGAGAAACGCGTATGTCAACAGCCCGAGAGCAGTCAGCCGGAACCGATGCCCCGCGAACTACGACCGGCGAGGACGTGGCGGCAGCGGTGACGCCGACGGCTACACCCCCGATCTCGAGATCGAAGACCATCAGCGCTTCCATCGAACACGTCGGCGGATCGGCGTCGCTGTCCGGCTCGCCCTCCGGAGCGGCCCTCGCCCTGCGGGCGGCCGCCGCCGGATTGAGCATCGACCGCCTGGCCCTGTACGAGCCGCCGTTCGTAGTCGCCCAAGGAGGGCAAGCCGCTCGGCGCCCGGGAGCGGGAGGGGGGTGACCGCGCGTATCCGAAGAAGACCGCCCCGGAGATCACCGAGCTCATGAAGGCATGAGCCTGTGGTTCGAGCGGTTCGGCGGGGCTCGAAGGCCCGTCCCTGGACCTGCGTGCACAGCCGCGGATCCTGGGAACGTCAGCGACCTCTCCACAGGCCGGGGTTCCGACGGACGTTCCCGGGCTACGTGTGCGTGGGGCCCGCGGACGTGGCCCTCCTCGAACCGGTCGGTAGCCTCGGGACTCGTGCCGGAGATCGATCAGGAAAGGCCCTCGCCGCTGTGCCGACGGGGGCGGCGCATACTGGCTGTGCGGGACGCAGACGTCGGCCCCCGAGCAGCAGCAGTTCGTCATCGCTGTACCCGACCGCCATCGGGTACCTTCTCGGGAAGGTCGAGCGCGTCTGTCCCGACGAGGAGGGCCATGGACGTAACCAGTGCCGGTCCCGGGGATGCTTCCACACCCGGGCACCGACCACGGCCCGACCGCGTGCCCGCCCCGTCCCTGGAGGACGTTCAGGCGGCTGCCCTCACCGTCGACAACGACGGCGTCATCCTCTCCGTCAACGGAGCGGCCGAAAGCCTGCTGCGCCGCGGCCGTGAGGACTTCGTCGGGCAAGACATCCATGACCTGCTGCACCGGGACAGCCACGGAGGCATCCCACCCCGCACGCACTGCCGGTCCGGCAAGGCACTGCGCGACCGGCGAACCGAGCACGGTGACCTGGACTGGTTCGCCCGCGGGGACGGCGTACTCGTCCGGCTGGCCTGGTGCGTCGCACCGTACTCGTCCGGACACCGGAACACGGGCGCTCTGGTCCTGCTGTACGGACGGGAACAGAGCACACCCGAGGAGGACCTCGTCGGGGCCCCGGAGGGCATGACGGAGCTGGACCGCCTGACCCTGCTGGCCGAGACGACGACGCGGCTGACGTCCACCCTGGACACGGACGAGGCCCTGCACCGGCTGGCGGTCCTGACGGTGCCCCGACTCGCGGACTGGGCGGTGATCGATCTGATCGCCGAGCGGGACGAGGTGCGGCGCGCCCTGGTGGTGGAGTACAAGGACGGCACCCTGATCGGACACGAGGACCTGCAGGGGCCCATGCCGCCCGTTCCCGAGGAGTCGCCCATGCCCTTGTCGCGGGCGCTGCGCGGTGCTGCCTCCTCTCTCGCCGGCCCCGCCATCTACCAGGGCCCTCCCGATTCGGGCATTGCGGTGGAACAGCGGCGCCTGTTCGCCGAGACAGGCATACACTCCGCAGTCATCGCGCCCATCCGGGGGCTCCGCGACACCCTTGGGGCGCTGACCCTGGGCCGCTCCCAGCGGCCCGCGCCTTTCACCGCCGCCGACCTCCCGCTGTTGGAGGACATCACCCGGCGTGCGGGGCTGGCGCTCGACAACGCGCGCCTGTACCAGCGCCAGCGCAAGGTCGCCGAGACGATGCAACGGCACCTGTTGCCCCAGCTCCCCACCGTTCCCGGCGTCGACATGGCCGTGCGGTACGTGCCGGCTCCACACGCCTCGTCCGTCGGCGGTGACTGGTACGACGCCTTCGCTCTGACCGACAGTTCGCACGCCCTGGTCATCGGCGACGTCGTCGGGCACGACCTGGACGCCGCGGCAGGGATGGCCCAGGTCCGCAACATGCTCCGCGCCTTCGCCTGGTCCCAGCCCCGGGCCGCGCCCAGCGTCGTCGTCACCCAACTGGACGAAGCCGTGAAGCACATCGCCGAAGTGCCGACGGCAACCATCATCCTCGCCACGCTCGCCCTCGGGCACGACGGGCTGTGGCGACTGCACTGGACCAATGCGGGGCACCCTCCGCCGCTGCTTGTCAGCCACGACGGCCAGGCCAACTACCTCGAAGACGCCCACGGCATCCTCCTGGGGACGGGAGTCAGAAGACCCCGGCCCAACGCGGTCACCGTGCTGCCGCCCCGCACAACGCTCCTTCTCTACACCGACGGCCTGGTCGAGTCCCCGCACCGCTCCATCGACCGCGGACTGGAACGGTTGCGCCGGCACGCGGCATCTCTGGCCCACCGCCCCCTGGGTTCGTTCTGCGACTCGCTGCTGGAGCAGGTCCGCCCCGAGGACAACGACGACGATGTGGCGATGCTGGCGCTGCGAACGCCCGACCGCTCAGAGTGAACACGGGCAGCCTCCGGCCCGACCACGCAACCGCCCCCCGGACCGTGGTGGACCCTGGCTCAGGAAAGAGCTCCGCTTCCGTGCATACGTTCCCGTGCAGGGGGTAGCCGCGGAGACGCCCGACCGTGAGCGGGCAATCAGAACAGGGAGGGCACATCATGGCGACGACGACCGCACAGACCACCGCGCACACCACCACGGGCATGCCGGAGGTCGCGGACCCGTCCAAGGTGGCGCCCA
>NZ_JBHYOP010000015.1:0-155504 GCF_042745235.1 Streptomyces sp. NPDC058796 | reverse complement strand
AGCGAGAAGTACCAGCTCAAACCCCGCGACTGGGCCCGCGCCGCACGCGAGGGCACCACCATCGCCCCCCTCATCACCCGACTCAACACCATCCGGCGCGAGAACCCGGCGCTCCGCCAACTGCGCGATCTGCACTTCCACCCCACGGACAAGGAGGAGGTGATCGCCTACTCGAAGCGGCGGGGGTCGAACACGGTTCTGGTGGTCGTGAACCTCGACCCCCACCACACCCAGGAGGCCACGGTCTCGTTGGACATGCCGCAACTCGGCCTGGACTGGCACGAGTCGGTGCCGGTGCGCGACGAGCTCACCGGCGAGACCTACCACTGGGGCAGGGCCAACTATGTGCGCCTGGAGCCGGGCCGGACGCCCGCGCACGTCTGCACGGTTCTGCGACCGTCCAACCCGCAGATCGGAGGGTCACCCACCACATGATCTTCAACGAGCCCGTGCCGGACACCTTCGAGGACACCCCGGCCAAGGACCGCGACCCGGACTGGTTCAAACGAGCCGTCTTCTACGAGGTCCTCGTCCGCTCCTTCCAGGACAGCAACGGCGACGGCGTCGGCGACCTCAAGGGCCTGACCGCCAAGCTGGACTACCTGCAATGGCTGGGCGTGGACTGCCTGTGGCTGCCGCCCTTCTTCAAGTCACCGTTGCGCGACGGCGGCTACGACGTCTCCGACTACACCGCCGTACTGCCCGAGTTCGGCGACCTGGCCGACTTCGTCGAGTTCGTGGACGCGGCCCACCAGCGCGGCATGCGCGTGATCATCGACTTCGTCATGAACCACACCAGCGACCAGCACCCGTGGTTCCAGGAGTCCCGGGCCAATCCCGACGGCCCCTACGGGGACTACTACGTCTGGGCGGACGACGACAAGCAGTTCCAGGACGCGCGGATCATCTTCGTCGACACCGAGGCGTCGAACTGGACCTACGACCCGGTGCGCAAGCAGTACTACTGGCACCGCTTCTTCTCCCACCAGCCCGACCTCAACTACGAGAACCCGGCCGTCCAGGAGGAGATGATCTCCGCCCTGAAGTTCTGGCTGGACCTCGGCATCGACGGGTTCCGGCTGGACGCGGTGCCGTACCTGTACCAGGAGGAGGGCACCAACTGCGAAAACCTTCCGGCGACGCACGCCTTCCTCAAGCGGGTGCGCAAGGAGATCGACGCGCAGTACCCGGACACGGTCGTACTGGCGGAGGCGAACCAGTGGCCGGAGGACGTCGTCGACTACTTCGGCGACTTCGCCTCCGGCGGCGACGAGTGCCACATGGCCTTCCACTTCCCGGTCATGCCGCGCATCTTCATGGCCGTCCGCCGCGAGTCCCGCTACCCCGTCTCGGAGATCCTCGCCAAGACCCCGGCCATCCCGTCCGGCTGCCAGTGGGGCATCTTCCTGCGCAACCACGACGAGCTGACCCTGGAGATGGTCACCGACGAAGAGCGCGACTACATGTACGCGGAATACGCCAAGGACCCGCGCATGCGCGCCAACATCGGCATCCGCCGGCGTCTGGCCCCGCTCCTGGACAACGACCGCGACCAGATCGAGCTGTTCACCGCCCTGCTGCTGTCCCTGCCGGGCTCGCCGATCCTCTACTACGGCGACGAGATCGGCATGGGCGACAACATCTGGCTCGGCGACCGGGACGCCGTACGGACCCCGATGCAGTGGACACCGGACCGCAACGCCGGCTTCTCGTCGTCCGACCCCGGCCGTCTGTTCCTGCCCACGATCATGGACCCGGTCTACGGCTACCAGGTGACGAACGTCGAGGCGTCCATGGCCTCGCCGTCCTCGCTGCTGCACTGGACCCGGCGCATGATCGAGATCCGCAAACAGAACGTGGCCTTCGGGCTGGGTTCCTACACCGAACTGCCCTCCTCCAACCCCGCCGTACTGGCCTTCCTGCGGGAGTACGAGGACGACCTGGTGCTGTGCGTGCACAACTTCTCCCGGTTCGCGCAGCCCACCGAGCTGGACCTGAGCGCCTTCGAGGGACGCCATCCGGTCGAGCTGTTCGGCGGGGTCCGCTTCCCGGCCGTCGGCGAGCTGCCGTACCTGCTGACCCTGGGCGGGCACGGCTTCTACTGGTTCCGGCTCCGCAAGGACGCCGTCTAGGCCACAGGGCCCGATCCCCGGCGCGGGGCGGTTTCCGCCGCCCCGCCCGGGGCACGCATCAGTAACACCCCGACGACCCGGGGAAGGGACGCGACGCCATGTCGGAAGCCGTCACGAGCACCGTCACGAGCACGAGCCCACCGGGCCTCCTTGCGTCACTCGATCCACTCCTGCGGGACTGGCTGCCACGCCGGCGCTGGTTCGCGGGCAAGGGGCGTCCGGTCACCGGGTTCTCACTGGTCGCCGCCACCGACCTGCTGCCGTCCGAGGCGCGCCTCGGCCTCCACCACGTGCTGGTCCGCGCCCACCAGCAGCCCGCCGCGGACCCGGGCGGGCCCGAGGAGCCCGGCGACTGCTACCAGCTCCTCATAGGCACGCGCGAGGCGCTGCCGCCCCGGCTGGCGCCCGCGCTGATCGGCCACGTGACCGAGGGCCCGCTGGCGGGCCGCACCGTCTACGACGCCCTGTACGACACCCGGCCCGCCGAGGTGCTCCTGGAGGCGCTGCGCACCAGGGCCCGCATCGGCGGGCTCCGCTTCGAGCGGGAGGGCGAGCGGGAGATACGCACGGGGCTGGTGCCCCGGCTGATGACCGCCGAGCAGTCGAACTCGTCGGTCGTGTATGGAGATACGTTCATTCTGAAGCTGCTGCGCCGGATCGTGCCGGGCGTCAACCCCGATCTGGAGCTGCCTCTGGCGCTGGCCCGCGAGGGCTGCCCCCGGGTGCCCGCACCGGCGGGTTGGATGGTCGCCGACCTGGCCGGCCGGACCTGGGTGCTGGGCGTGCTGCAACCGTACGTGCAGGGCGCGACGGACGGCTGGGAGCTGGCCCTGCGGGAGCTGGCGAAGGGCGAGGACTTCGTCGCCGAGGCGCGGGCGCTGGGGCGGGCCACCGCCGAGGTGCACACCGCGCTGGCCCGCGCGCTGCCGACCGTCACCCTCGGCATCGGTCAGATCCGGCAGCTCGCCGACGGCATGATCGGCCGGCTGGAGGAGGCGGCGCGGGCGGTGCCGCTGCTGCGTCCGTACGCGCCCGCCCTGCGTACGGCGTTCACCGCGCTGGGCGACCTGGCCGCCGAGGGCCGCACCTGGACCGCCCAGCGCGTCCACGGCGACCTGCACCTGGGCCAGTGCCTGCGCTCACCCTCCGGGCAGTGGTCGCTGATCGACTTCGAGGGGGAGCCGGCGAAGCCCCTGGCCGAGCGCCGGATGCCGCAGCCGCCGGTGCGGGACGTCGCCGGGATGCTGCGCTCCTTCGACTACGCCGCGCACTCGGCCGGTGCGCCGTCGCCCGGCTGGGCCGAGTCCTGCCGGGCCGCCTACTGCACCGGGTACGCGGAGGCCGGTGGGCATGATCCGCGCACCGACCCGGTGATGCTGCGCGCCTGTGAGACGGACAAGGCGGTCTACGAGGTCCTGTACGAGGCACGGCACCGTCCCGACTGGCTGACGGTGCCCTTGTCCGCGGTGCGCCGCCTGTCCGCGCCCGAACCGGCATGACGGCCGGCTCCTGATCCCCCCTCTTGATCCCACTGCGACTGCGCCCAGGAGGCCCCGCCCGTGACCCCCCGCTCCTCGTCCAGCGGTCCCGAACCGGAGAAGGCGGCCGCCAAGAAGGCGGCCGAGAAGGAGACGACCGGCAAGAAGGCGACAGCGAAGAAGGCCGCGGCCAAGAAGACCGCGGCGAAGAAGACCGTCGCCAGGAAGACCGCAGCCAAGAAGACCGTCGCCAAGAAGGCATCCGACGGTAGGGCACCCGGCAAGAAGGCATCCGGCAAGAAGGCCGTGCCCGCCGTCGTCCGTCCGGCCGAGACCCCCGTCTCCCCCGCCCTGGACGCCGCCGACCGGGAGCGGCTGCTCGCCGGCACGCACCACGACCCGCACTCCGTGCTGGGCGCCCACGCGGTGCCCGGCGGGGTCGCCTTCCGGGCCTTCAGGCCGTACGCCCTGGCGGTGAGCGTGCTCTGCGGGGAGCTGCGGACCGAACTGCACGACGACGGGGCGGGGTTCTTCTCGGGCCTGCTGCCGCTGGGCGACGTACCGGCCTACCGGCTGCTGGTGACGTACGAGGGCAGGGTCTGGGAGGCGGAGGACCCGTACCGCTTCCTGCCCACGCTGGGCGACCTGGACCTGCATCTGATCGGCGAGGGCCGGCACGAGCAGCTGTGGCAGGCGCTGGGCGCGCACCCGACGGTCCACGAGGGCGTGGCGGGCACCCGCTTCGCGGTGTGGGCGCCGAACGCGCGCGGGGTGCGGGTGGCCGGCGGCTTCAACTTCTGGGACGGCACCGGCCACCCGATGCGCTCGCTGGGCGCCACCGGCGTGTGGGAGCTGTTCCTGCCCGGCATCGGCCCGGGTGAGCTGTACAAGTTCGAGATCACCCGGCCGGACGGCTCGCGCACCTTCCGCGCCGACCCGCTGGCCCGCCGCACCGAGGTGCCGCCGGCCACCTCCTCGGTCGTGCACGCCTCGGACTACACCTGGGGCGACGCCGAGTGGCTGGCGCGCCGCGCCCAGGCGCCCGCGCACGAGGCGCCGATGTCGGTGTACGAGGTCCACCTGCCGTCGTGGCGACCGGGGCTGACCTACCGGGAGCTGGCCGAACAGCTCCCCGCGTACGTCGGCGACCTGGGCTTCACGCACGTCGAGCTGATGCCCGTCGCCGAGCACCCCTTCGGCGGCTCCTGGGGCTACCAGGTCACCGGCTTCTACGCGCCCACGGCCCGGCTCGGCGACCCGGACGACTTCAAGTACCTGGTGGACCGGCTCCACCAGGCGGGCATCGGTGTCCTCATGGACTGGGTGCCCGCGCACTTCCCGCGGGACGACTGGGCGCTGGCCGAGTTCGACGGGCGTCCCCTTTACGAGCACGCCGATCCGCTGCGGGCGGCGCACCCGGACTGGGGGACGCTGGAGTTCGACTTCGGGCGGCGGGAGGTGCGCAACTTCCTGGTCGCCAACGCCGTGTACTGGTGCGAGGAGTTCCACATCGACGGGCTGCGGGTCGACGCGGTCGCCTCGATGCTCTACCTGGACTACTCGCGCGAGCCGGGCCAGTGGACGCCGAACGAGCACGGCGGCCGGGAGAACCTGGACGCGGTGGCGTTCCTCCAGGAGATGAACGCGACGGTGTACCGGCGGGTGCCGGGCGTCGTGACGATCGCGGAGGAGTCGACGGCCTGGGACGGGGTCACCCGAGCCACCCACCACAAGGGGCCGAGCGGGTTCGGCGGGCTCGGGTTCGGGCTGAAGTGGAACATGGGCTGGATGCACGACTCGCTCCAGTACCTGAGCCACGAACCGGTGCACCGCAAATACCACCACGGCGAGATGACCTTCTCCATGGTGTACGCCTACAGCGAGAACTACGTGCTGCCGATATCGCACGACGAGGTGGTGCACGGGAAGAGGTCGCTGGTGTCGAAGATGCCGGGCGACTGGTGGCAGCAGCGGGCCAATGTGCGGGCGTACCTGGGCTTCATGTGGGCCCATCCCGGCAAGCAGCTGCTCTTCATGGGGCAGGAGTTCGCGCAGGGCGCGGAGTGGTCCGAGGCGCACGGGCCCGACTGGTGGCTGCTCGACCCGGAGTACGGGGCGGCGGCGGACCACCGGGGCGTACGGGACCTGGTCCGCGACCTGAACACCGCCTACCGGGCCACGCCCGCCCTGTGGCGGCTCGACACCCACCCCGACGGCTTCGCGTGGGTGGTCGGGGACGCCGCCGAGGACAACGTCCTCGCGTTCCTGCGCCTGGACGCCGACGGCACCCCGCTCCTCGCGGTGTCGAACTTCGCCCCGGTCGTGCGGCACGACTACCGCCTCGGCGTCCCGGACGACGTGCCCGCCTGGCACGAGGTGCTCAACACGGACGCCGTGCGGTACGGCGGCGGTGGCGTGGGCAGCCCCGACCCGGTCAAACCGGAGGCGCGGGGGTGGCACGGCCGGGCGGCGAGCGTCCGCCTGACCCTGCCGCCCCTCGCGACGGTGTGGCTGCGTCCGGCCTAGAGGGTCCGGTGGCCTACGCGTCCACCAGCCCCTTCGGCAGCGGCTCGGTGTGCAGGACGCCGAGTCGCTGGGTGGCCCGGGTGAGGGCGACGTACAGGTCGCTGGTGCCGTAGCGGCCGGGCTCGACGACCAGGACGGAGTCGAACTCCAGGCCCTTGGACTGCCGGGGGTCGAGCAGGACGACCGTGTGGGTCAGGTCGGGCTCGGCGCCCGCCGTGACGCCGTCCAGCCGGGCGGCGAGGGCGCGGTGCAGCTCGCGCGGGGCGATGACGGCGAGGCGGCCCTCCTCGGGGGTCAGCTCGCGGACGGCGTCGGCGACGGCGGCCGGGAGGTCGCCGGTGGCACGGATCCAGGGGCGTACGCCGGTGGACCGGACCGAACTGGGGGGTGCGAAGGCCGGGTCCTCGGCCCGGACCACCGCCGCGGCCACGTCCATGATCTCGGCCGGGGTGCGGTAGTTGACGCCCAGGCGGGTGTGCTCCCAGCGGTCCTCGACGTAGGGGGCGAGGATCCTCGACCAGGAGCCGACGCCGGCCGCCTCGGCGGTCTGCGCCGGGTCGCCGACCAGGGTCATCGAGCGGGTCGGGCAGCGGCGCATCAGCAGCCGCCAGGCCATCGGGGACAGCTCCTGTGCCTCGTCCACGATGATGTGCCCGAAGGCCCAGGTGCGGTCGGCGGCGGCACGCTCGGCGGCGCTGCGGTGGTCCTCCGCCTCCTGACGTTCGGCGAACCGCTCGGCGTCGATGATGTCGTGGGCGAGCAGGACCTCGGCGTCCTCCTCGTCCCTGTCCTCGAACTCGTAGGTCCGGGACGCGTACGACACGTCCAGCACGCCCTGCGCGTAGGCGATCTGCGCCGCCCGCTCGCGTTCGGCGCGGGTGCGGGCGCTGCGGTCGTCCACGCCGAGCAGTTCGGCCGCCTCGTCCAGCAGCGGTACGTCGGCGACGGTCCAGTGCCGGGTGACCGGGCGGCGGACGGCGGCGGCGTCCTCGGCGGGGAGGAAGGGCTCGGGGGCGGCGAGGAAGTCGGCGACCAGGCGGTGCGGGGTGAGGCGGGGCCACAGCTGGTCGATGGCCGACCAGACCTCGGGGTTCTCGGCGATCTCGTCGCGGATCTGGGTGACGTCGCTCGCGTCGAGCAGGCTGGAGCCGTCGAAGGGGTCGGTGCCGATGCGCTCGGCGTACAGCTCGGTCAGCGTGTTGAGGATGTGCCCCTCGAAGTGCTCACGCGCGACGTTGTGCGGCAGCTTCGCGGCGCGGGTGCGCTCGCGGGCGACGCCGACGAGGCCGTCGTCCAGCATCAGGATCTCGCGGTCGTGCTCGATCGTGATCACCGGGTCGGGCAGCGCCTGCCGGTCGCGGACCACCTCGGCGAGTACGTCGGCCATGTCGGCGCGGCCCTTCACCGCCGCCGCCTCGGGGGTGTCCGTCGCGGTGGCCTTCACGCCGGGGAACAGCTCGCCGACGGTGGCGAGGAGCACCCCGGTCTCGCCCAGGGAGGGCAGCACCTCGCCGATGTAGCCGAGGAATGCGGGGTTCGGGCCGACGATGAGGACGGCGCGCTTGGCGAGCAGCTCGCGGTGCTCGTAGAGGAGGTAGGCGGCGCGGTGCAGGGCGACGGCGGTCTTGCCGGTGCCGGGCCCGCCCTCGACGACCAGGACGCCGCGGTGCGGGGCGCGGATGATGCGGTCCTGGTCGGCCTGGATGGTCTGCACGATGTCGCCCATGCGGCCGGTGCGCGCCGAGTTCAGCGCGGCCAGCAGCACGGCGTCGCCGGACGGGTCCTCGTGGCCGGTGCGCGTCTCGTCGCCGACGTCGAGGAACTCGTCGTGCAGAGCGGTGACCCGGCGGCCCTCGCTCGCGATGTGCCGACGGCGCCGCAGACCCATCGGGGTGTGGCCGGTGGCCAGGTAGAAGGGGCGGGCGACGTCGGCCCGCCAGTCGATCAGGACCGGGGTGCGTTCGGCGTCGTCGGCGCGCAGGCCGATGCGGCCGATGTGGTGGCCGGTACCGGAGGCGAGGTCGATCCGGCCGAAGCACAGGGAGCCGTCCACCGCGTTGAGCGCGGCGAGCAGCCCGGAGCGCTCGGCGACCAGGATGTCCCGCTCCAGCCTGGCCTGCTGGGGGGTGTTGCCCTGCGCGAGCGCCTCGGTGACCGACACCTCGGCGTCGCCGCGCAGCGCGTCCACACGCGCGTACAGCCCGTCGATGAATTCCTGCTCGTGCCGCAATTCATCGTCCGGAAATTCGGTGTTTGACAATTCCACTCCCGGCCGCATATACTGTGCCTACTGAACTTCTTCGTGACCTCTTTCTCCTGAAGTCACGAATCAACGAATATACGCAGAGAAATCCCCCGAGCGCAATTGCTCGGGGGATTTTTCGTGTGCCGGGCCGGTCAGACGACGTCGGCCAGTTCCTCGAGAAGCCGCCGCTTGGGCCGGGAGCCCACCATCGACTTCACCGGCTCGCCTCCGCGAAAGACCATGAACGTCGGCATCGACAGCACCTTGTACGCGTTGGTGGTCACCGGGTTCCGGTCGACGTTCAGCTGCACCACCCTCAGCCGGCCGGCTTCCTCGGCGGCCACGGCGGCGAGCACCGGGGCCATCTGCCGGCACGGCGGGCACCAGTCCGCGGTGAACTCCACCAGCACCGGCAGCTCGCCGGCCAGCACCTCCTCGCCGAACTCCGCGTCCGTCACCTCCGGCACCCCGGTGATCGTCGTCATGCGTGTCCTCCCAGTTCGCACTTGGGCTCCGGACCCCCCGGAACCGCCGCCTCGGCCCGCGCGAGCTGCGCGCCCACCTGCGCCCGCACCGACGTCAGCTCTTCGATCAGCGTGTCCAGCTCCGCCAGCTTGCGCCGGTAGACCACGAGGGACGCCGGGCAGGAGTCGCCCTCGGGGTGCCCGGCGCGCAGGCACTCCACGAACGGGCGGGTCTCCTCCAGGTCGAACCCGAAGTCCTGGAGCGTCCTGATCTGCCGCAGCAGCCTCAGGTCGTCCTCGTCGTAGGTCCGGTAGCCGTTCCCGCCCCGCCGCGCGGGCAGCAGGCCCCGCGACTCGTAGTACCGCAGCGTCCGCGTCGTGGTCCCGGCGCGTGCGGCCAGCTCGCCGATTCGCATGCGGACGAACGTAAGCCTTGACGCGGGCGTCAAGGCAAGAAGCCCCGCGCCGGGGGCGCGGGGCTTCTTGGGGGGACCGGGCGGCTGAGCAACGGGGGGAGCCCTCAGCCGCCCGGGGTGTGCGGCGCGGTCAGGCCCGCGCCAGCTCCTTCTCGCCGCCCTGTTCGGGCAGGTCGGGTGCGTCACCGGCGTCGTCGTCGGCGCCGTGGTGATCGTCCAGCAGAGTCTTCTCGTCGAACGGGATCCGGCCGGCGAGCACCTCGTTCACCCGGGCCTTGTCGATCTCCTTGGTCCAGGTGCCGATCAGGACGGTGGCGACGGCGTTGCCGCCGAAGTTGGTCAGGGCGCGGGCCTCGCTCATGAAGCGGTCGATGCCGACGATCAGGCCGATGCCGTCCACCAGGGCGGGCTTGTGCGAGGAGAGACCGCCGGCCAGCGTGGCCAGACCGGCGCCGGAGACACCGGCCGCGCCCTTCGAGGCGACCAGCAGGAAGAGCAGCAGCGGGATCTGCTCGCCGATCGACATCGGCGTGCCCATGGCGTCGGCGATGAACAGCGAGGCCATGGTCATGTAGATCATGGTGCCGTCGAGGTTGAAGGAGTAGCCGGTCGGGACGGTGATGCCGACCACCGGCTTGCTGACGCCCAGGTGCTCCATCTTCGCGATGAGGCGCGGCAGCGCCGACTCCGAGGAGGAGGTGGACAGGATCAGCAGGAACTCGCGGCCCAGGTACTTGAAGAGCGAGAAGACGTTGACGCCGGCGATGACGCGCAGCAGCGTGCCCAGCACCAGGAAGAGGAAGAGGACGCAGGTCACGTAGAAGCCGAGCATCAGGACGGCCAGGCTCTTGAGGGCGTCGACGCCGGCCGAGCCGGTGACGGCGGCGATGGCACCGAAGGCGCCGACCGGGGCGGCCCACATGATCATGGCCAGGACGCGGAAGACCAGCCGCTGGATGTGCTCGATGCCGCGCAGCACCGGCTGCCCGGCGTTGCCCATGGCCTGCAGGGCGAAGCCGCACAGCAGGGCGATCAGCAGGGTCTGCAGGACCTCGCCGGAGGTGAACGCCGACACGATCGTGGTCGGGATGATGCCCATCAGGAAGTCGACGGTGCCCTTGGCCTCCGCGTCGACCTGCGCCTGACCGGTCTCCTTGACGGCGTCGGTCACCGCGAGGCCGGTGCCCGGGTCGAGGATGTTGCCGACGACCAGACCGATGGCGAGCGCCACCAGCGACATGACCAGGAAGTAGCCCAGCGCGATACCACCGACCGCGCCGACCTTGGCGGCCTTGCGGACGGAACCGATGCCCAGCACGATCGTGCAGAAGATGATCGGCGAGATCATCATCTTGATCAGGTTCACGAAGCCGGTGCCGAGCGGCTTCAGCTCCGTCGCGAAGTCGGGCGCGATCAGACCGACGGCGATACCGAGGGCGACCGCGATGATCACCGCGATGTAGAGGTAGTGCGTGCGGTCCCGCTTGGCTTTGGGTGCGGCTGGTGCCGTAGCGGCGTTGCTGGTCACGGCGGCCCTCCTTGACGACGTCGTCGGCATCACCGGCGTGCGGCTCACGTCCGGGCGGTTGTTTCGGGGATGCGGCGACTATCTCCCGTGCTGTGAGCGCGGTCACCCTTGCGTTCATTTAGTTCACAATCCAGCCAGGAGGGAGACTTGCCGCATGCACCTCCGCGTCCCGAGACCCCGTAGCCTGGCAGGTCAGCTCTTCGCCATGCAGGCCGTGCTGATAGCGGTCGTCGTGGCCGGGTACGCGCTGTTCACCTACATCAGCGACCGGGGGCAGGCGCAGGACGCGGCCGGGCGGCAGGCCAGGGCGGTGACCCTGGCGATAGCCGACTCGCCGTCCGTGCTGGAGGCCATCGGTTCCCCCGATCCGACGGCGCGGCTCCAGCCGTACGCGGTGCGGGTCATGCGGGACACCGACGTGGACTTCGTGACGATCATGGACCCGGAGGGCATCCGCTGGACCCACCCGGACCCGAAGCAAATCGGCCATCCCTTCCGCGGGCACATAGAGCGGGCGCAGCGGGGCCAGACCTTCACCGAGACCTATACGGGCACGCTCGGTCCGTCGGTGCGGGCGGTGACGCCGGTGCTGGACGACGGCCGGGTGGTCGGACTGGTCAGCGCCGGGATCAAGGTCGAAGAGATCAGCAAGCGGGCGCAGGAGCAGCTGACGGCGCTGCTCGGGGTGGCCGCGGGGGCGCTGCTCCTCGGCGCGGTCGGCACGTACGTGATCAATGCGCGGCTGCGCCGGCACACGCACGGGATGAACGCGGACGAGCTGAGCCGGATGCACGACTACCATCAGGCGGCGCTGCACGCGGTGCGGGAAGGTCTGCTGATGCTGGACGGGCAGTACCGTGTCGCGCTGATCAACGACGGCGGACGGGAGCTGCTGGGCGTGACCGGTGACGTGGTGGGCGCCTCCGTCGCGGACCTGGGGCTGCCGGCGCAGCTGACGGGGGCGCTGCTGGCGTCGGAGCCGCGGGTGGACGAGGTGCACCTGACCGACCGGCGGGTGCTGGTGGTGAACACCTCGCCGGTCTCCGGCGGCGAGCGGCGGGGCACGGTGGTGACGCTGCGGGACGTGACCGAGCTGCAGTCGCTGATGGGCGAGCTGAACTCGGAGCGGGGCTTCACGCAGGCGCTGCGTTCGCAGGCGCACGAGGCGGCGAACCGGCTGCACACGGTCGTGTCGCTGATCGAGCTGGGGCGCGCGGAGGAGGCCGTGGACTTCGCGACGGCCGAACTGGAACTGGCGCAGGCGCTGACCGACCAGGTGGTGGCCGCGGTGAGCGAACCGGTGCTGGCCGCACTGCTGCTGGGCAAGACGGCGCAGGCCAACGAGCGGGGAGTGGAGCTGGTGGTGTCGCACGACAGCCGACTGGACGACGGACTGCTGCCACCGTCCCTGCCCGCCCGGGACCTGGTGACGATCCTGGGCAACCTGGTCGACAACGCGGTGGACGCGGCGCAGGGCCGGGTGCCGTCGCGGGTGTCGGTGGGGGCGTACACGGAAGCGGTCGGCGGCGGTTCCGAGCTGGTGCTGTGGGTGTCGGACACGGGCGCCGGGGTCGATCCCGCCCATGCCGACCTGGTCTTCCAGCGGGGTTTCTCGACCAAGCCGGCCGGTGAGGGCGGCCGGGGCCTCGGGCTGGCGCTGGTCAGTCAGGCGGTGCAGCGGCACGGCGGCACCCTGACGGTGACGGAGGCGGACGGCGGCGGCGCCCGTTTCGAGGCGCGGCTGCCGCTGGACGGCCCCGGGGGCCGCGCGCCGGTGCCGGACACCCCGGCGGGCAGACATGCGCCCGGGGGTGCCGTATGAGCGGCACCGCCGAGCAGCCCATCCGGGTCCTGGTCGTCGAGGACGACCCCGTCGCCGCCGACGCGCACGTGATGTACGTGGGCCGGGTGCCGGGGTTCACGGCCGTCGGCAAGGCGCACACCGGAGCCGATGCGCGGCGGATGCTGGACCGCACACCGGTGGACCTGCTCCTGCTCGACCTGCACCTGCCGGACGTACACGGGCTGCAGCTGGCCCGCTCGCTGCGGGCGGCCGGGCACCACACCGACGTGATAGCGGTGACGTCGGCGCGGGACCTGACGGTCGTACGGGAAGGGGTGTCGCTGGGCGTCGTGCAGTACGTGCTGAAGCCGTTCACCTTCGCCACCCTGCGCGACCGACTGGTGCGGTACGCGGAGTTCCGGGGTGCCGCCGGGGAGGCGAGCGGCCAGGACGAGGTGGACCGGGCGCTGGCCAGACTGCGGGCTCCCGGCCCGGCCGCGCTGCCGAAGGGGCTGAGCGGCCCGACGCTGGAGCGGGTGACGGGCGCGCTGCGCGGCTCGGACGAGGGCCTCACGGCGGCCGGGGTCGCGGAGACGGTGGGCATCTCGCGGATCACGGCCCGCCGCTACCTGGAGCACCTGGTGGACGCGGGGCGGGCGGGACGGGCCCCGCAGTACGGGCAGGTGGGGCGGCCGGAGTTGGTGTACCGGTGGGTGCGGGAGAGCGAGCGGGGCCGGTGAACACGACTTGTCCACCGCACACTCATTGACCTGACTAGACCATTCCTCTTACGTTCGCGGAGCAGCCGTCCCGGCCACAGCGTCGTGCCCGTAGGAGGTCTTGCCCGTGCGTCCCACCGTCCGGTCCGTCCGGTTCACCGCCCTGTTCACCCTCACCGCGCTCGCCTCCACCGCCCTCGCCGCCTGCGGCAGCGGCTCCGGCGACGATCCGGACACGGTGAAGGTCTCCTTCAAGCAGTCGACGGACAACTCCATCAAGGTGATGGACACCTACCTCGCCGACGTCAAGGAGCAGTTCGAGAAGGCCAACCCGGGGAAGAAGGTCGAGCTGGTGCCGATCAAGGCGCCGGACTCGGAGTACTACACCAAGCTCCAGCAGATGCTCCGCTCCCCCAAGACCGCGCCGGACCTGGTCTACGAGGACACCTTCCTCATCAACTCCGACATCACCAGCGGGTACCTGAAGCCCCTCGACGACTACCTGGCCAAGTGGGACGACTGGGACCAGTTCGTCGACACCGCGAAGGCG
Organism: Streptomyces sp. NPDC058796; assembly: GCF_042745235.1. Lineage (NCBI taxonomy): Bacteria > Bacillati > Actinomycetota > Actinomycetes > Kitasatosporales > Streptomycetaceae > Streptomyces > Streptomyces sp. NPDC058796. The sequence continues at coordinate 141,663 of NZ_JBHYOP010000015.1, read as the reverse complement.
GCGGCCACCGGCGAGGACGGCAAGACGTACGGCGTCCCGGACGGGACGGACACCCGGGGGCTGTGGTTCAGCAAGGACGTGTTCGCCAAGGCGGGGCTGCCCGCCGACTGGCAGCCGAAGACCTGGGACGAGGTCCTGGACGCCGCCCGCGCCATCAAGGAGAAGGTCCCCGGCGTCACGCCGCTCAACGTCTACACCGGCAAGCCCGCCGGCGAGGCCGCCACCATGCAGGGCTTCCAGATGCTGCTGTACGGCACGAACGACGGGACCACGGACCCGCTGTACGACAAGGACAGCAAGAAGTGGATCACGGCGGGGCAGGGGTTCGAGGACTCCCTCGCGTTCGTCGAGACGGTGTACAAGGAGAAGCTGGGGCCGGAGGTCTCCGACGCGCTCGACCCCAATTTCGGGACCAAGGTGCGCGGTGAGCTGCTCCCGCAGGGCAAGCTCGGGATCGCGCTGGACGGCTCCTGGCTGCCCCAGGACTGGCTGGAGGGCAGCGGGCACGAGTGGCCGGAGTGGTCGCGGGAGCTGGGCCTCGCCGCCATGCCCACGCAGCACGGACAGGCGCCAGGCAAGGTGAGCATGTCCGGCGGGTGGGCCTGGTCGATCCCGGCCAAGGCGAGCAACCCCGACCTGGCCTTCGAGTTCATCAAGACGATGCAGACCAAGGCCAACGCGCAGAAGTGGTACGTCGCCAACTCCGGCATCGCGGTCCGCGAGGACGTGGCGAGCGATCCCGCGTACGTCGAGGCGCAGCCCGGCACCGAGTTCTTCACCGACCTCGTCGAGGTCACCCACTACCGGCCCGCCTACCCGGCGTACCCGAAGGTGTCCGTCGCCGTCCAGGAGGCCATGGAGGGTGTGACGACCGGTGACATGTCGGTCGAGGAGGCGGCGCGCGGATACGACGAGGCACTCAGGGAGGCGACCGACAACCAGGTGGTGAGCAAGTGACGGCGACCGCGCCGCAGCACGCGGGGCCGGGGGTGCGGAAGGAACCGGCGTCCCCGGCCGCCTCCGGGGGGCGGCCCAGCACCGTGCGCCGGTCCCTGTTCCGGGCCCTGCCCGTCTCCCCCGCCGTCGTCCTGCTGCTGCTCTTCCTCGCGGGCCCGATCGGGTACTGCGTGGTCATCGCCTTCACCGACCTTCAGCTCACCGGGCAGGCCGAGTCGTCCTTCGTCGGCTTCGAGAACTTCACGCGCGCGTTCCAGGACGAGGCGTTCCTCAACGCCGTGTGGCTGACCCTGGTGTTCACCGTGCTGTCGTCGCTGATCGGGCAGAACACCCTGGGCCTGGCGCTGGCCTCGCTGATGCAGCGGGCCTCCAAGCCGGTGCGTACGCTCACCGGCGGCATCGTCGTCACGGCATGGGTGCTGCCGGAGGTCGTGGCGGGCTTCCTGCTGTACGCGTTCTTCCGCCGCGAGGGCACCCTCAACGCCATCCTGGACTGGCTCCACCTGCCGTCCCAGAACTGGCTGTTCACGCTGCCGATCCTGGCGGTGTCCTTCGCCAACGTGTGGCGGGGCACGGCGTTCTCCATGCTGGTGTACTCGGCCGCCCTGAACGAGATCCCCAAGGAGGTCACCGAGGCCGCCGAGGTGGACGGGGCGAGCGGCTGGCGCCGGATGTGGCACATCACGCTGCCGATGATCCGGCGTTCCATCGGCACCAACCTGATGCTCAACACGCTGCAGACCCTGTCGGTCTTCGGGCTGATCTGGGTGATGACGCGGGGCGGGCCGAGCGGCAAGAGCCAGACGCTGCCGCTGTTCATGTACGAGCAGGCCTTCCAGAACAGCCTGATCGGGTACGGCACGGCGGTGGCGCTGCTGCTGTTGCTGATCGGCTCGCTGTTCTCGGTCGTGTACCTGCGCCTGCTGCGGACGGAGGTCTGACATGGCGTCCACGCTCGCGCCCCGCCGAACGCCCGTTTCGGCCGCCCGGCGGGGCAGGCGGCGGATGGCGGCCGACGCCGGGCTGCTGGTGGCCGCCGCCGCCTTCGTGCTGCCGCTGGCCTGGGTGGTGCTGTCCGCCCTGGACCCGCACGCGAGCCTCAGGGTGAAGGTCCCCGACGGGGTGACGCTGGACAACTTCGACGCCGTCCTCACCCCGGAGATCACCTTCACGCCGCTGCTGAACAGTCTCGTCCTGTGCGGCGGCGCGACGGCGCTGACGGTGGTGTGCGCGGCGCTCGCGGCGTACCCGCTCTCCCGTTTCCGGTCGCGGCTGAACCGGCCGTTCCTGCTGACCGTCCTGTTCGCGACCAGCCTGCCCATCACGGCGATCATGGTGCCGGTCTACGCCCTGTTCGTGCGGGTGAACCTGATCGACACCATGCACGGGACGATCTTCTTCTTCGCCGCCTCCCAGCTCCCGTTCGCCATCTGGCTGATGAAGAACTTCATGGACGGCGTGCCCAGGGAGCTGGAGGAGGCGGCGTGGACGGACGGGGCGTCGTCGTTCCAGTCGCTGCTGCGGATCGTGCTGCCGCTGATGGGGCCGGGTGTGGCGGTGGTGACCGTCTTCTCGTTCGTGATGATGTGGGGGAACTTCTTCGTCCCGTTCATGCTGCTGCTCACCCCGGACCAGATGCCGGCCTCGGTGAGCATCAACGACTTCTTCGGCAACCGGGGCATGGTGGCGTACGGGCAGCTCGCGGCGTTCTCGATCGTCTACTCGACGCCGGTGATCCTGCTGTACGTGCTGATCTCGCGGCGGCTGGGCGGGGGGTTCGCGCTGGGCGGGGCGGTCAAGGGGTGAGCGCGGGGACCGGGCGGGCGCGCCCGTAGTTTCGTACAATGCGTATCGCTGGCTGAACAGCCCGTAGTCAGGGTGCGCCAGTACCCCTACGGTGTGGCGCGTGCGCCGACCCTCACCTCACCCGAACCAGTCGGGTCCCCCCTTCAACGCCCTCGCCGCCCGCCGGCTGCGTGCCGCCCTCAACATGGGGCCCGAGCACGTCGCCCACGGCATGCGGGTGTCGTACGGACTGCCGTACGTCACCCCCGACCACGTCATCGCCTGGGAGCGCGGCATCGCCTCCCCCGCCGGTTCCGAGCTCACCGCGCTCGCCGGGGTGCTGTGGTGCTCGCCCGGCGACCTGATAGGCAGGCCGCAGACGCTGCGCGAGCACCGCGTCGCGCGCGGTCTGGCGCCGGAGGACGTGGCCCGTGCCGCCGGGGTCGCGCTCGCGGCCTACCTGCGGATGGAGGAGACGGACGCCTGGCGCGGCACCGACCGCCAGTCGGCCGCGCTCGCCCACGTGCTGGACCTTGCGCTGCCCGACTTCGTGACCGTCACGGGGCGCGAGGAGAAGCTCGCCGAGCTGCTGAGCAGTGCCGTCACCACCCGCTGGCAGGGGTACGTGCGCCCGGTCGCCAAGATCGCGCCGCTGGACCGGCGGGTCCTGGAGAACGTCCTCCAGGTGCTGCACCAGGACTACCAGGGCCACATGACCGCCACCCTCAGCTGGGGCGGCGGCGGTCCCGACTCCAGCGCTGCGGGCCGTGACTTCCTGGACCGGATCGTGGAGCACTTCTGGGCGGCGGTCGAGAAGCACCCGTGACCAGGGGTGCCTAGAAGACCGACTCGGCCTCGTCCATCCGGTCCTTCGGCACCGTCTTCAGCTCGGTGACCGCCTCCGCCAGCGGCACCATGACGACGTCCGTGCCGCGCAGCGCGGTCATCCGGCCGAACTCGCCCTGGTGCGCGGCCTCCACCGCGTGCCAGCCGAAGCGGGTGGCGAGCACCCGGTCGTACGCGGTGGGCACGCCGCCGCGCTGGACGTGGCCGAGGATGACCGGCTTGGCCTCCTTGCCGAGCCTGCGCTCCAGCTCGTAGGCGAGCGCGGTGCCGATGCCCTGGAAGCGCTCGTGGCCGAACTTGTCGATGGCGCCCTTGCCGTAGTCCATGGAGCCCTCGACGGGGTGGGCGCCCTCGGCGACGCAGACCACGGCGAACTTCTTGCCGCGGGAGAACCGCTCCTCGACCATCTTGACCAGGTCGGCGGGGTCGAAGGGGCGCTCGGGCAGGCAGATGCCGTGGGCGCCGGCCGCCATGCCGGACTCCAGGGCGATCCAGCCGGCGTGGCGGCCCATGACCTCGACGACCATCACGCGCTGGTGGGACTCGGCGGTGGTCTTGAGGCGGTCCATCGCCTCGGTCGCGACGCCGACCGCCGTGTCGAAGCCGAAGGTGCGGTCGGTGGAGGAGATGTCGTTGTCGATGGTCTTCGGCACGCCGACCACCGGCAGGCCGGCGTCGGAGAGCATCCGGGCGGCCGTGAGGGTGCCCTCGCCGCCGATCGGGATCAGCGCGTCGATGCCGAAGCTCTGGATCATGTCGCCGGCGTTCTCGCAGGCCTCGCGGAGCCGGTCGCGCTCCAGGCGGGAGGAGCCGAGGATGGTGCCGCCGCGGGCCAGGATGCCGCTGACCGCGTTGAGGTCCAGGGCGCGGTAGCGGCCGTCGAGCAGGCCGGCGTAGCCGTCCTCGAAGCCGATGACCTCGTCGCCGTAGTTGTCGACCGCTCGGTGCACGACCGACCGGATCACTGCGTTCAGGCCGGGGCAGTCGCCGCCTGCGGTGAGTACGCCGATACGCATCGTGCTGTGTCTCCTGCTCGCTGTTGACACCGGTGAGCCGATCCAATTGTTTCACGGTCCGGGCCCCGGCGAGCACTGACGGGCACCGACGCTTGTTGACGGGCGCCTTATCCATAGCCGGAGGTATTGTCAAGAGGGTTCCGCTCACCCCGGTGGGCGATTTTTGTGCACGGGACAGCCGCCACCAGACGAAACGGAGAGCACGCGTGACGCGCAGCGTGTACGTGACCGGTATCGACCGCGGCGACGGCCGCCAGGTCGTCGAACTGGGGGTCATGGAGCTCCTGACCCGGCAGGTCGACCGGGTCGGCGTCTTCCGTCCCCTGGTCCACGACGGACCCGACCGGCTCTTCGAGCTGCTGCGGTCCCGCTACCGGCTCTCGCAGGACCCCTCGACCGTGTACGGCATGGACTACCAGGAGGCGTCGGCGCTCCAGGCCGAGCAGGGCACGGACGAGCTGGTCTCCGCGCTGGTCGACCGCTTCCACCTGGTCGCCCGGGACTACGACGTCGTCCTCGTCCTCGGCACCGACTTCGCCGCCACGCAGCTCCCGGACGAGCTGTCGCTGAACGCGCGGCTCGCCAACGAGTTCGGCGCCTCGGTCCTCCCGGTCGTGGGCGGACGGGGGCAGCCCGCCGAGTCCGTGCTCGCCGAGACCGTCAACGCCTTCCGCGCCTACGACACGCTGGGCTGCGACGTGCTGGCCATGGTGACCAACCGGGTCGCCCGCGAGGACCGGGACGAGATCGCCGGGCTGCTCGGCGGCCGGCTGCCGGTGCCGTGCTGGGTGGTGCCGGACGAGCCCGCGCTGTCCGCGCCGACCGTCTCGCAGATCGCGCACGCCCTCGATGCCAAGGTGATCCTGGGCGACGACTCGGGGCTCGCCCGGGACGCGCTGGACTTCGTCTTCGGCGGCGCCATGCTGCCGAACCTGCTCGCCGCCCTGACCCCGGGCTGCCTGGTCATCACCCCCGGCGACCGCGCCGACCTGGTGGTCGGCACCCTCGCCGCGCACAGCGCCGGCACCCCGCCGATAGCCGGGGTGCTGCTCACGCTGAACGAGGTGCCGGGCGACGGCATCCTCACCCTCGCCGCCCGCCTGGCCCCCGGCACCCCGGTGCTCTCGGTGACCGGCAACAGCTTCCCCACCGCCGAGCGGCTGTTCTCCCTGGAGGGCAAGCTGGGCGCGGCCAGCCCGCGCAAGGCGGAGACCGCCCTCGGCCTCTTCGAGCGCTACGTCGACACCGCCGACCTCAGCGACCGGGTCTCCGCGCCGAGCAGCGACCGCGTCACCCCGATGATGTTCGAGCACAAGCTGCTGGAGCAGGCCCGCTCCGACCTGCGCCGGGTCGTCCTCCCCGAGGGCACCGAGGAGCGGGTGCTGCACGCGGCGGAGGTGCTGCTGCGCCGGGGCGTGTGCGAGCTGACGCTGCTCGGTCCCGTCGAGCAGATCCGCAAGAAGGCCGCCGACCTGGGCATCGACCTGGAGGGCGCCGAGCTGATCGACCCGGCCGTCTCCGAGCTGCGGGACTCCTTCGCCGAGAAGTACGCGGCCCTGCGCGCCCACAAGGGCGTGACCGTGGAGCTGGCGTACGACGTGGTCTCCGACGTGAACTACTTCGGCACGCTGATGGTGCAGGAAGGGTTCGCCGACGGGATGGTGTCGGGGTCGGTGCACTCGACGGCGGCGACGATCCGTCCGGCCTTCGAGATCATCAAGACCAAGCCGGACGCGTCGATCGTGTCGTCCGTGTTCTTCATGTGCCTGGCCGACAAGGTGCTGGTCTACGGCGACTGCGCGGTCAACCCGGACCCGGACGCCGAGCAGCTCGCCGACATCGCCACGCAGTCGGCGGCCACGGCGGCGCGGTTCGGGGTGGACCCGCGGATCGCGATGCTGTCGTACTCGACGGGCACGTCCGGTTCCGGCGCCGACGTCGACAAGGTGCGCGAGGCGACGGAGCTGGTCCGTTCCGGGCGGCCCGACCTGCGCATCGAGGGGCCGATCCAGTACGACGCGGCCGTGGAGCCGTCGGTCGCCGCGACCAAGCTGCCGGGCTCGGAGGTCGCCGGGCAGGCCAGCGTGCTGATCTTCCCCGACCTGAACACCGGCAACAACACCTACAAGGCCGTGCAGCGCTCGGCCGGCGCGATCGCCGTCGGCCCGGTCCTCCAGGGGCTGCGCAAGCCGGTCAACGACCTGTCCCGGGGCGCGCTCGTCCAGGACATCGTCAACACCGTCGCCATCACGGCGATCCAGGCCCAGCAGTCCCCGAGCGAGAAGGTCTCCGCCCAGTGAGTTCCACCCGTGTCCTCGTCCTCAACTCCGGCTCCTCGTCGGTGAAGTACCAGCTCATCGACATGCGGGACGGTGAGCGCCTGGCGGTCGGGCTGGTCGAGCGCATCGGGGAGCAGACCTCGCGGCTGAAGCACACCCGCGTGACCGACGGCGACACCCGGGAGCAGCACGGCCCGATCGCCGACCACGAGGCCGCCCTGAAGGCGGTCGCCGCGGAGCTGGGCCGGGACGGTCTGGGCCTGGACTCCCCGGAACTGGCCGCGATCGGGCACCGGGTGGTGCACGGCGGCATGTTCTTCACCGAGCCCACCCTCATCGACGAGAGCGTCCTCACGGAGATCGAGCGGCTGGTCCCCGTCGCGCCGCTGCACAACCCGGCCAACCTCACCGGGATCCGCACCGCGCAGGCGCTCCGTCCCGACCTGCCCCAGGTGGCGGTCTTCGACACCGCGTTCCACACCACGATGCCCCAGGCCGCGGCGCGCTACGCGATCGACCCGAAGATCGCCGACCGGTACCGCATCCGCCGCTACGGCTTCCACGGCACCTCGCACGCGTACGTCTCCCGCGAGACCGCGCGGCTGCTGGGCAAGGACCCGTCGGAGGTCAACGTCATCGTGCTCCACCTGGGCAACGGCGCCTCGGCCTCGGCGGTCGAGGGCGGCCGGTGCGTGGACACCTCCATGGGGCTGACGCCCTTGGAGGGCCTGGTGATGGGTACCCGGTCGGGAGACCTGGACCCTGCGGTCATCTTCCATTTGGAGCGCGTTGGCGGAATGTCCACGGACGAGATCGACACTTTCCTCAACAAGAGGAGCGGCCTGTTCGGCCTGTGCGGCGACAACGACATGCGGGAGATCCGCCGCCGGGTGGACGAGGGCGACGAGCGGGCGAGGCTGGCCTTCGACATCTACATTCACCGGCTGAAGAAGTACATCGGCGCCTATTACGCCGTTCTCGGACGGGTGGACGCGGTGGCCTTCACGGCCGGGGTGGGCGAGAACGCGGCGCCGGTGCGCGAGGCTGCGGTGGCGGGCCTCGAGGGGCTGGGCCTGGTGGTGGACGGCGAGCTGAACGCCGTACGCGGCGACGAGGCGCGGCTGATCTCGCCCGCGGACGCGCGGGTGGCGGTGGCCGTGGTGCCGACCGACGAGGAAATGGAGATCGCGACACAAACCTACGCGCTGGTAAATGGTTCGGGGAATCTCACCTGAGCGGCATCCCGCCCTTTTGTATTTTCCGCCAGACGGAATATTCCGCGCCGAAACAAACCGATAGGATGGCACCCATGCGCCGTTCGAAAATCGTCTGTACTCTCGGCCCCGCGGTCGACTCCCACGAGCAGCTCGTAGCGCTGATCGAGGCCGGCATGAACGTGGCCCGCTTCAACTTCAGCCACGGCACGCACGCCGAGCACCAGGGCCGTTACGACCGTGTCCGGGCCGCCGCCAAGGAGACCGGCAGGGCCATCGGTGTCCTCGCCGACCTCCAGGGCCCGAAGATCCGCCTGGAGACCTTCGCCGAGGGTCCCGTCGAGCTGGTGCGCGGTGACGAGTTCACCATCACCACCGAGGACGTACCGGGCGACCGGACGATCTGCGGCACGACGTACAAGGGCCTGCCCGGTGACGTCACCAAGGGCGACCAGGTGCTCATCAACGACGGCAACGTCGAGCTGAAGGTCACCGAGGTCGAGGGCCCCCGGGTGAAGACGATCGTCATCGAGGGCGGCGTCATCTCCGACCACAAGGGCATCAACCTGCCCGGTGCGGCCGTGAACGTCCCCGCGCTCAGCGAGAAGGACGTCGAGGACCTGCGGTTCGCGCTGCGGATGGGCTGCGACCTGGTCGCCCTCTCCTTCGTGCGGGACGCCAAGGACGTCGCCGACGTGCACCGCGTGATGGACGAGGAGGGCCGCCGGGTCCCCGTCGTCGCCAAGGTGGAGAAGCCGCAGGCGGTCGAGAACATGGAGGACGTCGTGATGGCATTCGACGGCGTGATGGTCGCCCGTGGCGACCTGGCCGTCGAGTACCCGCTCGAGAAGGTCCCCATGGTGCAGAAGCGGCTGATCGAGCTGTGCCGCCGCAACGCCAAGCCGGTGATCGTGGCGACCCAGATGATGGAGTCGATGATCACCAACTCCCGCCCGACCCGCGCCGAGGCCTCCGACGTGGCCAACGCGATCCTGGACGGCGCCGACGCGGTGATGCTGTCCGCCGAGTCCTCGGTGGGCGCGTACCCGATCGAGACCGTCAAGACGATGTCGAAGATCGTCTCCGCCGCCGAGCAGGAGCTGCTCTCCAAGGGCCTGCAGCCGCTGGTGCCGGGCAAGAAGCCCCGCACGCAGGGCGGTTCGGTGGCCCGCGCCGCCGCCGAGATCGCCGACTTCCTGGGCGGCAAGGGCCTGGTGGCCTTCACCCAGTCCGGGGACACCGCCCGCCGGCTCTCCCGCTACCGCGCGGCCCAGCCGATCCTGGCCTTCACCACCGACGAGTCCACCCGCAACCAGCTGGCGCTCAGCTGGGGCGTGGAGCCGCACGTCGTGCCGTTCGTCAACACCACGGACGAGATGGTCGACCTGGTGGACCAGGAGACGGCCCGCCTCGGCCGGTTCAGCGACGGCGACATCGTCGTGATCACCGCCGGTTCGCCCCCCGGCGTGCCCGGCACCACCAACATGGTCCGGGTGCTGCACCTGGGCGAGACGCGGCGCGGCTGACACCGCGCGGGTTTCCGTACGACGCCGAGGGCGCCCCCTGTCGCAGGGGGCGCCCTCGGCTCGGCCTGACCGGTCTCAGCCGGTGATGTACTGGTGCAGCCCGGGTATGTGCAGGGTCCCTCCGAACTGACCCGCCTGCACCACCTTCACGTCGGTGAAGTAGATGAGCGGGATGTCCAGGGGCGGCGGGTGCTCCGGGTCGAAGGTGATCGGGATCAGCCCGAGCAGGTTGCCCGAGATGCTCTCCGTGTACATCACCGTGTCGCCGTCGCGGATCGTGGACGTCGATCCCTTGGCCGCCTGCACGTGGTAGGTCTTGCCGATCTGCTGATCCTTGACGATCTGGTGCAGGTCGCCGATGTCCGTGCCGTTCGATATGACGTACTTCAGTACCCTCTTGGTCTTGCCGCTCGCCGTCTTCACCTCGACGATGCCCTCGTAGGAGGCACCCTTGAGGAGCAGCGAACTTGCCTCGAGGTGCCAGGGGTCGTCGGGCAGCGGAACGGAGTTGTCGACCCCGCCCTCCGCGTCCGTGGCGACGGGGCAGTCCTCCGGGTCGGGGCGGGCGCTCTCGGAGGTGCTGGGGCTCGGGCTCGGCGAGGCGGTGGCGCCCCCGGTCTCCTCCTCCGCCTTGCCCTCGGCGTCTTCCCGGGCCGCCCCGGCCGCCGACTCCTCGGTGTCCTCGGCCGCCTCCGACGCAGCGCCGGCCGGGTCCTTCACCGCTTCCTTCGCCGGGCCGGTGGCCTTGCCGGTGGTCTCCTTCGCCGGGTCGGACACGTCCTCGCCGGCCTTCCCGCTCGTCGACGCCGAGGGGGTCGGCGAGGGGCTCTCGGCTTCCTCGGACCGGTCGCCGCCGGTGAAGATGCCCTCGATGGCGTCGCCGAGGCCTTCCAGCAGGCCCCCGCCGGACTCGGAGGCGGACGGTGAGGGGGATGCGGAGGGCGAGGACGACGGCTCCCCGCTCCGCGCCGGCTTCTCCTGCGACGCGGAGGGGCTCGGGGCGGGGCCGGCCGCGTCGTCGGAACCTGAATCCGACGAAGAGGCCTCGCCCGTGTCCGTGCCCTTGTCCGCAACGTCGCCTGCGGATTCCGGGGCGCCGGGCTCTTCGGCCCTGCCACCCCTGTCGTCGTCCGGCTGGTCGGACGACGAAGGTGAGGGCGTGGGAGACGCGGACGCTTCCTCGTCGTCACCCGTCATGGCCTCCACACAGGCCTTGTACTCCTCCGCCGTCAGGCTGTTGGCCGGCGGTGCGCCCTGGTCGTTGCCGTCCGCGACGGCGAGGGTGGGCGTGAAGCCCAGTCCCATGAGGACCGCCGTGGGCATGGCGGCCAGGGCGACCGCCTTGCCGGCAGGCATGTGGAACCTGTTGAACAGCGGCTTCCTGGGAGCCGCGTGGCGCGGCCCGGTTCTCGCGGGGGACGCCTCCGCGTCAGTCGCGCGGATGTCCTCGTCAGCCGGCACTGTGCCTCCCGTTCGCCCCGTTGGCCGGGCTAGTTCCTGACAGGTCGTTCGGCTCGTCCGGCGCACCGGCCTCCGCCCTCGGCTGCGGGAGGGCGGCATCGGACTCGGCAGTGCCGGGCAGTGCGCCCCCGGGCGTTCCGTCCCTCCCCTCGCCCTCCCCCGGCGACTCGGTCTCCGAAGGCGTCCCCGGTGCCCAGGACACCGCCATCGCTCCTCCGACCAGCGAGAAGAGGAACCCGATGACGAAGCCGCCGAAGTTGGAGACCGGAATGGAGACCAGCCCCAGAAGGATCGCGGCGACGCCCGCGAACACCCTGATGTGCCGCTGGAACCAGAGACTCATGCCAAGGACCACGAGCAGCACGCCGATGATCAGGGAGCCGGCACCGGCGGTGGTCGACATGGCAAGCGTCAGGTGACCGATCTGCAGATTCGCGTAAGGGAAGTACATGATCGGGAAGCCGGCGAGCGCGACGAACAGGCCGGCCCAGAACGGCCGCGCGCCTCGCCAGGCACGGAACTGCAGCCTCCGGCGGGTGAACTGGCCGGATACGGCAGCAGGGGTTTCGGCGCTCATGGAAAACAGCTCCCTGTACGGCTTTGCTGTGGTGGAGAAGTCCGGCCGCGCGGACGGCGCAGCCGGAGAGTGGACGGACGGGGCGCTTCCGGCCCCGCCCGTCAGTGAGTGCTCAGTAGCACTCGGCCTTGGTGCCCTTGTGCAGCGACATGCTCAGGCCGCTCAGCTTGAAGGTTCCGGCAGTGGTCGCCCACGCCGTCTGCTTCACGCCCGTGAGCACGGCGGTGTCGGACTGCTGCGCGAAGCCGAACCTGTTGGCCTGCTCCTTGCCGCCCTGCATACCGGGACCCTTGCTCAGGTCACCGGCCGCCACGCCGATCTCCATACCGGTGAAGGTGGCGTCGGCTTCGAGCTTCTCGACGTCGAGCTGCAGGTTCTTGGCGTAGACCTGCTTGTCCTCGTCCGGGCTGTCACCGGCCTCCAGCCGGAGCGTGACAGAGCCGATCACCGGGATGTTCGGGGTGACGACCGACTGGCACATCTTCTGGATGTGCGCCTCGCTGAACGACGAGACCGCCACCGGGTGGTGCACCTTGTCACCGGTGAGCGTGTACCCCTCGGTGAGGGCGCCGTACTGGGTGAAGCCTTCGCCCTTGAGCTGCTTGGCCGTCACCTTGAACGACTGCCCCGACACGCTGAACGACGCGGCGAGGGCACCCTGCGCCATCGCGACGCCTATCGCCGCCGTGGCGGCAACGCTGGGCACCATCACCACAGCGAACCGCTTCCATCTGGTCCCGCCACGCACCTGGGACTCCATATTTCCTCCTTCTCGGACGTACATCTCCTGGCCTCGGCCAGCCCCCGAAGCGGCGGCTGGGCCTGGCAGGGATGGGAGAAGTGCTACGTCCTCGGGAAGGAGAGCGCCCGCGCTCGGCGGCACGTATGGAACGAGCCCGAATCACCGGCGATCACCCCCGAGCGACAACCACTGGTCGCGCCTGACACGCATCACGCACAACCCTGCTGGGCAGGCTTCGCCGGGTGGACGAAGACCCCCCTGCCCAAGAGCCGGCGCCACTGCCGCCGACTCTGCTCGGTGGGGACCCAGGAACCCCCGCGACCCGACTGGCTTTCGGGGTACGGGAATGGACCGAGCGTCGCCGATCGTGGTGCATTCTCGGCGTCGACACAAGGGGGTTCGTTACTCGCTGGTAACGGCTCGACAACCGGAGCACGACACACCGCCCCCGAACGGCGACGCTGGGTGTGCCCTGCGGTCGGAACAAAACTATTGATCGATGGACAGAATCCGACAGACCGACGCCGTCGACTTACTGGCAGTAACAGCGGCCGCGATTACCAAGATTTGGCAAAGCGCGGCCGCAGTGACGCACCGGCGACAGCTCTTTCACACGGGCACCACCCGGACGAACGGCGGGCGACCGGGCGGTGCCGGGCGGTCGAACCGCCCGCTAGAACAGGGCGCGGGCCAGCGCCCTGCGCGCCGCGGCCACCCGCGGATCGTCGGCGCCGACGACCTCGAACAGCTCCAGCAGCCGCAGCCGTACGGCGTCCCGGTCGTCGCCGGCCGTGACGCGGACCGTGTCGATGAGGCGCCCGAAGGCGTCCTCCACGTGACCTCCCACCAGGTCCAGGTCGGCGGCGGCGATCTGAGCCTGGGCGTCGCCCGGCTTGTCGGCCGCGTCCTGACGGACCCGCTGCGGGTCGGCGTTCTGCACGCGCTGGAGCAACTCGGCCTGGGCGAGGCCCAGTTTGGCCTCCGTGTTGCCCGGCTCCTCGGCCAGCACGTTCTTGTACGCCTGGACGGCCCCGCCCAGGTCACCGGCGTCCAGCGCCCGCACCGCGGCCTCGAGCGCCGCGTCGTGCGGACCGGCGGGACGCTCGGGGGCGGCGGCCTGGGCGGCACCCGGCTCCGCCTCGGGGTCGACGGCGAGACCGGTCAGACCGAAGCGCTGCTCCGCGACCTGCACCAGCTGGTCGAGGGTCTGGCGGATCTGCGTCTCGCTCGCGGCGCCCTGGAAGAGCGGCAGCGCCTGCCCCGCCACGACCGCGAAGACGGCCGGGATGCCCTGGACGCCGAACTGCTGCATCAGCATCTGGTTGGCGTCGACGTCGATCTTGGCGAGGAGGAAGCGCCCGTTGTACTCGACGGCGAGCCGCTCCAGCACCGGGCTCAGCTGCTTGCAGGGCTCGCACCACTCGGCCCAGAAGTCGATGACGACCGGGACCTCGGTGGACCGCTGCAGGACGTCGCTCTCGAAACGGGCCTCGTCGACGTCGATGACGAGGTCGGCCGGGGAGACGGCGCCCGTCCCGCCGTTCCGGGCCGCCTCGGCGCGCGCCTGCTCCGCCTTCGCCTTGGCCTCCTGGGCCTGCTTCACCGCGGCGAGGTCGACGACCCCGCTCATGGACATGTTCCGTGGCTGCATGGGTCTATCCTCCCCCGTACCGCGCGTGTGCGTGAAAAGCGGGGTCAAAGCCCGCCTGGAAGTGTGTTGTCGGCAGTCGTGCCGGCGCCGGGTCCCCACCCCACGCCCGTGGTCGTCGCTGGGGCACGGGCAGGCCCGTGCTTTCGCTACGACCCGTAGCGTAATACCAGGACGGCTCGCCGGAACAGCCCCTTTCCGTGATCTGCCTCACGGACGCCCGTTCGTTACCCGCCGGTTAAGGTCGGGGAATGCAGAGCAGCACCCCCGCCGGCCGCGCCGGGCGCCCGCGCAGCGCCGCGGCGGACACCGCGATCCTGGCCGCGACGCGGGCGGCCCTGGTGGAACTGGGCTGGTCGAAGCTCACCCTGCAGGACGTCGCCACGCGCGCCGGGGTTGCCAAGACGACGCTGTACCGCCGCTGGGCGGGCAAGAACGAACTGGTCGTCGACGCGGTCGCCGAGCTCTTCGACGAGCTGCGGCTGCCCGACCGGGGCTCCCTGGCCGCCGACATCGAGGGCGTGGTGCTCCAGTTCGCGGCGATCCTGGCCCGTCCGGAGGCCAAGAGCGGTCTGATGGCGGTGGTCGCCGAGTCCACGCGCGACGAGGCGCTGCGCGAGCGTATCCGTACGTCGATCGTGGAGCGGCAGAAGCGTCTGGTGCTGGAGGGCCGGGCGCGGGCCCACGCCAGGGGGGAACTGCCCGCCGAGCCGGATCCGGCGGAGGCCGCCCGCACGGCGGACCTCATCTTCGACGTGGTGGCGGGCGCGGTGGTGCACCGCACCCTGGTCAGTGCGGAGGCGGCGGACGGCGAGTGGGTGCGGAGCTTCACGCAGGTGCTGCTGTGGGGTCTGGCCTCCCGGCCCACCGAGTCGGGTGACGGTTGGGCATAGGCCCGGGGCCCAGGGGGCGGAGCCCCCTGGGACGACGCCCGCGCCGTCAGGTCGGCCCCTAGAACCCCGCCGGCTCCGTGTACACCCCCCACTCGTCCCGCAGCACGCCGCAGATCTCACCCAGCGTCGCCTCCGCGCGCACCGCGTCCAGCATCGGCTCGATCATGTTCGCGCCGGAGCGGGCGGCGGCCAGCATCCCGTCCAGCGCCGCGCGCACGGCCGCGTCGTCCCGGGCCGCCCTGCGCTCCCCGAGCACCCGCACCTGCTCGCGCTCCACCTCGTGGCTGACCCGCAGGATCTCCAGGTCACCGGTGACGGAACCGGTGTGGACGTTGACGCCGACGACCTTCTTGTCGTCCTTCTCCAGGGCCTGCTGGTACCGGAAGGCGGACTCGGCGATCTCGCCGGTGAACCAGCCGTCCTCGATGCCGCGCAGGAGGCCGGAGGTGATCGGCCCGACGGGGTGCTGTCCGTCGGGGTGGGCCCGCAGCCCCCGCTCCTTGATCTGCTCGAAGATCTTCTCCGCGTCGGCCTCGATCCGGTCCGTCAGCTGCTCGATGAACCAGGAGCCGCCCAGCGGATCGGCGACGTTGGCGACGCCGGTCTCCTCCATGAGCACCTGCTGGGTGCGCAGGGCGATCTCCGCGGCCTGCTCGCTGGGCAGCGCGAGGGTCTCGTCCAGCGCGTTGGTGTGCAGGGAGTTCGTCCCGCCGAGCACCGCCGCCAGCGCCTCCACCGCCGTACGCACCACGTTGTTGTACGGCTGCTGCGCGGTCAGCGAGACACCGGCGGTCTGCGTGTGGAAGCGCAGCCACTGCGCCTTGTCGGTCTTCGCGCCGTACACGTCCCGCATCCACCGCGCCCAGATCCTGCGGGCCGCGCGGAACTTGGCGATCTCCTCGAAGAAGTCGAGGTGCGCGTCGAAGAAGAAGGACAGCCCCGGCGCGAAGACGTCCACGTCCAGTCCGCGGCTGAGCCCCAGCTCCACGTACCCGAAGCCGTCCGCCAGCGTGTAGGCCAGCTCCTGCGCGGCCGTCGCCCCGGCCTCGCGGATGTGGTAGCCGGAGACGGAGAGCGGCTTGTAGGCGGGGATGCCGGCCGCGCAGTACTCCATCAGGTCGCCGATCAGGCGCAGGTGCGGCTCGGGCTGGAAGAGCCACTCCTTCTGCGCGATGTACTCCTTGAAGATGTCGGTCTGGAGCGTGCCGTTGAGCACGGACGCGTCCACGCCCTGGCGTTCGGCGGCGACCAGGTACATGCAGAACACGGGCACGGCGGGCCCGCTGATCGTCATGGAGGTCGTCACGTCACCGAGCGGGATGTCCTTGAACAGCACCTCCATGTCGGCCGCCGAGTCGATGGCCACGCCGCAGTGCCCGACCTCGCCGAGGGAGCGCGGGTCGTCGGAGTCGCGGCCCATGAGGGTCGGCATGTCGAAGGCGACCGAGAGCCCTCCGCCGCCGTTGCGGAGGATCATCTTGTAGCGCTCGTTGGTCTGCTCGGCGTTGCCGAACCCGGCGAACTGCCGGATGGTCCACGTACGCCCCCGGTACCCGGTCGGATGCAGGCCACGGGTGAAGGGGTACTCCCCCGGCCAGCCGATCCGCTCGAAGCCCTCGTAGGCGTCCCCGGGCCTGGGCCCGTACACCGGCTCCACGGGATCGCCGGAGAGCGTGGTGAAGTCGGCGTCGCGCTTGCGCGCCGCGTCGTACCGGGCCTGCCAGCGAAGGCGGCCCTCCTCTATGGCGTCAGCATCCATACCCTCGAATTTACTAGGACGTCCAAGTAAATGTCGATGGGGTACCGCCGTACGGGTGCCCGTACGGCGGTCGGAGGGCTTGACAGGACCCGGCTACGCCTTGACGGCGGCGGGCGCCTCGGTCGCGGCGACCTTGGCGTCCAGTTCCCGGCTGATCCGGCGCTCCACGAAGAACGCGGCGGTCGGGACGGTCCCGGCCAGCAGCACCCACAGCTGCTTGCTGACCTTCCACTTCGCCTTGGCGCCCAGGTCGAAGGCGAAGACGAGGTAGACGACGTACAGCCAGCCGTGCGCGATGCTGACGACGCGTGTGAAGTCGGCCGCGCCGTCCATGTCCAGCAGGTACTTGGCGATCATGCCGAGGCAGAGCAGGATCAGCAGCACACCGGTGACGTACGCCATGACCCGGTAGCGGGTCAGCACGCTCTTTTTCATGGGAACGAGCCTAACCGTCCGTTTCGCGCGATCTCCGGGCGGGCCCGGCGACTCGCTCAGACGTCCTCGAAGTCGCCGGCGGCGACCCGCAGCGGACGGAGCATCGCGAAGATCTCGCCGCACTCCTCGGCGTCGTACGCGCCCAGGCCGAAGTCCATCGCCATGAGGTCGCGGGTGGCCGACTCGACCACCTCGCGCCCCTTGTCGGTGATGGTGGCGAGCGTTCCGCGGCCGTCGTTGGGGTTGGGGCGCTTGTCGACCAGGCCCGACTTCACCAGCCGGTCGACGGTGTTCGTCACGGAGGTGGGGTGCACCATGAGGCGCTCGCCGATCTTGGACATCGGCAGCTCCCCCGACTTCGAGAAGGTCAGCAGCACCAGCGCCTCGTAGCGTGCGAAGGTCAGCCCGTACGGCTTGACCACCGCGTCCACCTCGGCCAGCAGGATCTGGTGCGCCCGCATGATCGAGGTGATCGCGGCCATGGACGGCACACCGCCCCAGCGCTGCTTCCACAGTTCGTCGGCGCGGGCGATGGGGTCGAAGGAGAGACTGAGGGGCTTCGGCACGGCATCAGACCCTACCGGCCGGTCATATCCCGGTCAGCCCCGTCTCGCCTTTCGATACCACCGCCCGCGGCGCACCGCTACTGGCCGAGGTGGCGTTCGACCGTCTCCACCTTCGCGGTGAGGCCGTCGGTCACGCCGGGCCGGATGTCCGCCTTGAGCACCAGGGAGACGCGCGGCGCCCGGGCCTCGACGGCGGCGACGGCCCGGCGGACGACGTCCATGACCTCGTCCCACTCGCCCTCGACGGACGTGAACATCGCGTCCGTGCGGTTGGGCAGGCCCGACTCGCGGACCACCCGGACGGCGTCGGCGACGTACTCCCCCACGTCCTCGCCGACGCCGAGCGGCGTCACGGAGAAGGCGACGATCATGCGCCCACGACCCCTTCCTGGCGGGCGCGGGAGGCGATGACCGCGCTCTCGGCCTCGCGCTTGAGCCTGCGCTCGGCGAAGAAGCCGCCGGTCGGCAGGACCGACATGACGAAGTAGAAGGCGGCGGCGCCGAAGGACCACTTGGCGCGGTTCCAGGCGTCCGCCCAGAAGATCACGTACAGGATGAAGAGGAAGCCGTGGACCGCGCCCATCACGGGCACCGCGTTGAAGTCGGTGGTCCGCTTCAGCACGGAGCAGACCAGGAGCAGCAGGAACGAGATCGCCTCGGGGCCGGAGACCAGGCGGAGGCGGCGGAGGGCGGAGGCGGTCTTGAGGTCCACGGGTCACCTTCGGTGGGAGGGGAATCGGTACTCGGGCACGCTCGGCGAGCCGGTGCTTTGTGAACGAACGCACAAGCGCGCGTCCATTGTGGCAAACCCCCGACGCGCCCGGGCGAGGGGGTCGGAGACCTGTCGGCGGGGCCGCCCGGCGGGCTACCGTCACATTTGTGGCGATGTTCCGACTTCAAGGAAGCAAGGTACTCGCCGTCGACATGACCGGGGACGCCGTGAAGGCGAAGAACGGCTCGATGGTCGCGTACGACGGGGAGATGGCCTTCAAGAAGCTGAGCGGCGGCGGTGAGGGCATCCGGGGCATGGTGACCCGGCGGCTCACCGGCGAGCAGATGACGGTGATGGAGGTGAAGGGGCACGGGACCTGCTGGTTCGCGGACCGGGCCTCGGAGATCAACCTCGTCGGCCTCCAGGGCGACAGGCTGTACGTCGAGTCGAGCAACTTCCTGGCGGCCGACGCCGGACTGCGGACCGGCACCAGCTTCACGGGGACGCGCGGCGCCTCGCAGGGCAACGGTCTGTTCACCACGACCGTGGAGGGGCGCGGACAGGTGGCGATCATGTCGGACGGGCCGGCGGTGGTGCTGCGGGTCAGCGCCCAGTACCCGCTGACCGTCGACCCGGGGGCGTACGTCGCGCACCAGGGGAACCTGCGGCAGTCCTTCCAGTCGGGTGTGACCTTCCGCACGCTGTTCGGTGAGGGCGGCGGGGAGGCCTTCCAGATCCGCTTCGAGGGCGACGGGCTGGTGTACGTGCAGCCGAGCGAGCGGAACACGATCGCGGGGGATGTGTGACATGGGCTTCCGGGAGATCAACTCGAAGATGGTGCAGGCGACCGTGGCGCCCGGGCAGCGGCTGTTCAGTCAGCGCGGGGCGATGCTCGCCTACCAGGGGGACGTGTCCTTCACCCCGAACATGGGCGGCGGTCAGGGCGGGGTCATGTCGATGATCGGGCGCCGGGTGGCGAACGAGGACACGCCGCTGATGACCGTCGAGGGCAGCGGCACGGTGCTCTTCGGGCACGGCGGCCATCACGTGCAGGTGATCGAACTCTCCGGCGACACGCTGTACGTGGAGGCGGACCGGCTCCTCGCCTTCGAGGGCACGCTGGAGCAGAACACCGTGTTCCTGGGCTCGCAGGGCGGGGTGATGGGCATGGTGCGCGGCCAGGTGAGCGGGCAGGGGCTGTTCACGACGACGCTGCGGGGCCACGGCTCGGTGGCGGTGATGGCGCACGGCGGCGTCTTCGAGGTGCCGATCACCCCGCAGCGGCCGGTGCGCGTCGACCCGCAGGCATACGTCGCCCACCACGGTGACGTGCGCAACAAGCTGTCCACGGCACTGGGCTGGCGGGACATGGTCGGACGGGGCTCGGGCGAGGCGTTCCAGCTGGAGCTGAGCGGCAGTGGCACGGTGTTCGTCCAGGCCTCGGAGGAGAAGCTGTGAGCGCGGTGCACCACGACCCGGCGACCCTGCCGGCGGACGACAACGTCAACCCGTACACCTTCTGCGTGGAGCTCAAGGGGAGCCAGTGGTTCCTGCAGAAGGGGAAGATGATCGCCTACTACGGGGCGATCGAGTTCAACGGGGTCGGGCACGGGCGGCTGGACCGTCTGATGCGTACGTCGTTCCATTCGCCTCTGCACGCGAGCGACTGGGTCGTCGCGGAGGGCTCGGGCAAGATGCTCCTCGCCGACCGGGCATTCGATGTGAACTCGTATGACCTCGAAGACGGCAACCTGACCATTCGCTCGGGCAACCTGCTTGCTTTTCAGCCAAGTCTCGCTCTCAAGCAGTCGATCGTGCCGGGTTTTCTGACCCTGATCGGAACCGGGAAGTTCGTGGCCGCGTCGAACGGTCCGGTGGTGTTCATGGAGCCGCCGATCCGGGTCGACCCGCAGGCCCTGGTCGGCTGGGCGGACTGCCCGTCCCCGTGCCATCACTACGACCACGGGTACATGACCGGCCTGCTGGGCGGTCTACGTGCGATGACGGGGCTCGGCGGGGCCTCCGGGGAGGAGCACCAGTTCGAGTTCGCCGGCGCGGGGACGGTGCTGCTGCAGTCGAGCGAGACGCTGATGCCGGAGCAGGCGACGGGGGTCGCCCCGCAGCAGGCGGGAGTGCCCGCAGGCGGCGCTTCCGGGGGTCCGGGAGGCCGGTCCGGGGTACCGGGGCTTCCCGGACAGCTGGGGGACCTCCAGCGCCGCTTCGGGCTGTGAGCGGTAATCTGCGGAGTGTGACGTCGAACGCGTGCGCACCGTCACCGTCACGGATCACCCTCACTAGTTCGCCTTTCAACATTTTAGGTAGACTTCATACATGGAGACCGAGACGGCCACCCGCTGGCTGACCGATACGGAGCAGTGTGCTTGGCGCACCCACCTGGAGGTCAACAGACTGTTGACGCACCAGCTCGAGAAGGACCTGCAGCCGTTCGGCCTGACGATGAACGACTACGAGATCCTGGTGAACCTCTCCGAGTCGGAGGGCGACCGCATGCGGATGAGCGACCTGGCCACCGCCACGATGCAGTCCAAGAGCCGCCTCTCCCACCAGATCACCCGCATGGAGAACGCGAACCTGGTCCGGCGGGAGAACTGCGAGTCCGACCGCCGCGGGCTCTACGCCGTCCTCACCGAGCACGGCCTGGAGACGATGCGGAAGGTCGCCCCGCACCACGTGGCGTCCGTCCGCCGGCACTTCATCGACCTGCTGGCCCCCGAGGCCCTGACGGAGCTGGACAAGGCCCTCAAGCCGATCGCGGAGCACCTGCGCGGGCAGCGCGGGCGCCCCTGATCACAGCACTGTCCATAGCCATGGCAACGGTCTAGGCAGCCGGCAGGCGGAGCTCGAACAGGGCACCGCCTGCCGGTGCGTCGTGGACCGTGAGCGTGCCGCCGTGCCGTACGGCGACGTCGCGGGCGATGGCCAGGCCCAGCCCGGCCCCGCCGTCGTCGCGGCTGCGGGCGGCGTCGAGCCGTACGAACCGCTCGAAGACCCGCTCCCGGTCGGCCGCCGGCACGCCCTCCCCGTCGTCGGCCACCGCGACCACCGCCGCCTCCCCGTCCCGCCGCACGGACACCTCCACGGCCGAGCGGGCGTGCCGCTGGGCGTTGTCCAGCAGGTTGGCCAGCACCCGGCCCAGCTGCCCGCGCGACCCGGCGACCGTCACGTCGTCCTCGGCCCGCACCCGCACCCCGGCCCTGCCCCCCGTCTCCTCCCGCGCCAACTCGGCGAGGTCGACGCGCGCGTCGGCGGGCCGCTCCCCCGCGTCCAGCCGGGCCAGCAGCAGCAGGTCGGCGGCGAGCCGTTGCAGCCGTACGGTGTCCTCCACGGCGCCGTCCAGGTCCAGCAGCTCCGGGTGGGCGGCGGCCACCTCCAGCTGGGTGCGCAGCGAGGCGATCGGGCTGCGCAGCTCGTGCGAGGCGTCGGCGACGAAACGCCGTTGCCGCTCCACCGAGGACTCCAGGGCGGCCAGCGTCTCGTTGGTGGTCGAGGCGAGCCTGGCCACCTCGTCGTGCGTGCCCGGCACCGGGACGCGGCGCGCCAGGTCCTCGCTGGCGGTGATCGCGGCCATCTCCCGGCGGATGCCCTCCACGGGCCGCAGCGCGCGCCGGGTGACCAGCCAGGTCACCCACCCGACGACCACGAGCAGCAGCGGGAAGCCGATCAGCATGACGGTCAGCGCGGTGCTCACGGCGCCGTGCTCGGCGGACAGCGGGGCGCCGGCCCAGACGGTGAGCCTCCCCTGCGCGTCGGTCTCGACGGGTACGGCGGCGAAGCGGTAGTCCTCCGTGTCCCCGTCGATCGTCGCCGAGCCGTCGCTGACGGTGGTCCGCTCGCCGATCTCACCGGCTTCGAGCGCCTCGGCGGAGTCGTCGTCATCGTCCGAGCCGCCGTCCTCGGCGTCGTCGCCGGTGGGGGCCGGCTGCGGCTTCACCGCGTCGACGCCGGTGCCGCTGATCCGTTCCAGGTCCTCGCTGGCGGCGACGAGCCGGCCGTCCTCGTCGACGATCTGCAACGGGCGGTCGTCGACGTCCAGGGACAGCTCGCCGTACGGCGTCCCGACGGCCAGTTCGGTGGCTACCTCGCGGGCGGAGCGTTCCGCCTGGGTGCCCGCCTCGCCGAGCAGGTTGGACCGCAGGGACAGCAGGACGGCGGTGCCGGCCGCGACCAGGGCGACGGCGACCACGAGGGTGGCGGCGAGCGTGGCCCGCGCCCGGACCGACCCGAAGAGGCGCTTCATCGCTCGACCTCCAGCCGGTAGCCGGCGCCGCGCACGGTCCGGATGAGGGCCGCGCGCAGCTTGCGCCGCAGGGCGCTGACGTAGACCTCGACGATGTTGGGGTCGCCGTCGTAGGCGAAGTCCCAGACGTGCTCCAGGATTTCGGCCTTGGACACCACCTGCCCGGCCCGCACCACCAGCTGTTCCAGGACGGCGAACTCCTTCGCCGTGAGGGTCACTTCGCGCTCGCCCAGGAAGACCCGGCGGGCGGCGGTGTCGACCTTCAGGTCCCCGTGGACGTGCACGGGCGAGGCTCCGGCGCCCTGTGCCCGGCGCCGCAGCAGGGCCTTCACACGGGCGACGAGGACGACGTACGAGAAGGGCTTGGTGAGGTAGTCGTCGGCGCCCGTGTCCAGCCCCTCCGCCTCGTCGTACTCACCGTCCTTGGCGGTGAGCATCAGGATCGGCACGTCGTGGCCGGCGGCGCGCAGGGCGGCGCAGACCCGGTAGCCGTTGAGGCCGGGCAGCATGATGTCGAGGATGACGAGGTCGTACACGCCCTCACCGGCCCGGTGCAGGCCTTCCCGGCCGTCGTGGACGACGTCCACGGCGTAGCCCTCGGCGGTGAGGCCCTTGGCGAGCGACACGGCGAGGCGCTTCTCGTCCTCCACGATCAACAGGCGCATGCGTAAAGACTCGCAAAACGTAGCTGAAGAAGCCTTCAGGTGGCTTCAGCTCCGCCTCAGCGTCCGTCCCCGACAGTGAGGGTGTCGAAAGCACAGCGACACCAGACGAACTTGTATGACTCGGGAGGATTCCGCATGAAGCGCAACATCGTGATCGCCGTCGTCACCGCCGCCGCACTGATCGGGGGCGGTACGGCGACGGCGCTGGCGACCGCGGGGGACGACGACCCGGGTACGGCGCGCCAGTCGGACGTCCGGGACCGGGACGACGACGCGAAGGGCGCCGCGGACGACGACGCGGACGACCGCGGCGACTCCCGTGACCGTGACCAGGACGACGACGGGGACGACGACCGCGACGACGCCGCCCGCGCGTCCTCCGCGAAGGTGACGGCCGCCGAGGCCGTCGCAGCCGCCCTGAAGGGGGCCCCGGGCACCACCGTCTCCGCCGAGCTGGACGACGAGGACGGCGACGACGGCGACGGCCGCGAGCGTGCGGTCTGGGAGGTCGACGTCCTCGGCGGCGACGGCACCTGGCACAGCGTCCGCATCGATCCGGGCTCCGGCAAGGTGCTCGGCTCCGAGACCGACGACGAGGACGACACCGACGAGGTGCGGGCCGCGCTGAAGGGCGCCTCCGTGGACGCCGCCGAGGCCGCGGAGGCCGCCGCCGGCCGCGGGACCGTGACCTCCGTGGAGCTGGACGAGGACGGGTACCACGGTGACGGCAAGGCCGCCTGGGAGGTCGAGACCGCATCCGGCAAGGGCGAGCAGGACTGGCGCGTCGACCTGAGGACCGGCAAGGTCACGGCCGACCGTTCGCACCACTCGGACTCCGACGACGCCGACGACTCCGGCTCGGACGACGACTGACCGGGCCCGGCCGCCCGGCGGCCCCCCGGCGGCGGCGCCCCGGCACCAGCGCCGCCGCCGCGGCGACCGCGCCGGACAACGCGAAGCACACCGGCAGCGGCAGCCGCTCCACCAGCAGGCCCACGGCGGCGGCACCGGCCGACATCCCCGCGTTCACGGCCGTGTTGCACCAGGTACCGGCCCGGACCCGGAACCCGGGGGCCGCGCTCTCGTCGGCGACCAGGTAGGCCGTGGTCAGCGCCGGGGCCACGAACAGCCCCGCGCACGTGACGGCCACGATCAGCGTGCCGAGGCCGGGCGCGAGACCGGCGGCGGCGAGGCAGATGCCGAGACCGGCCGCGAAGAACGGGAGCCGGGCGCGGGTGGGCGAACTCCAGGCGACGGCACCGTTGGCGAGACCGCCGACCGCGCTGCCCACCGACAGCGCCGCGAGCACCCAGGCGACGGCGCCGTCCCCGAGGTCGCGCACCCCCGCGTAGGCGACGACGAGGAGGTCGACGGCGCTCACCGAGACACCGACGCACGCCGCGACGACGACGGGCTGCAGCAGGGCCCGGCCCTGCCCGGAGCCGCCGCTCCCGGGCACGGGGAGGTCGCCCTTCTCCTCCCCCGCCGGCCGCAGTACGGCCGCCGCCGGTGAGGCGACGAAGGCGAGCGTGCCCGCGACCACCAGGAACGCACTGAGGACGAGGCCGGCGGCCGGCGGGGCGACGGCCACGACGGCGCCGACCAGGAGCGGGCCGGAGACGAAGAGCAGTTCTTCGGCGACGCCGTCCAGGCTGTACGCGCGCCGCAGCAGGTGCCTGTCCGGGAGCAGTCCGGCCCACACCGCGCGCATCGTGGAGCCGAGCGGCGGCGTGCAGGCCCCCGCGAGCGCGGCGGCCACGGCGAGCACGGCCGCGGGCACACCGGGGTGCCGGCACAGTTCCGCCAGCGCGCAGAGAAGGCCGCCGTAGAGCAGGGCCATGGGGGTCAGGGCCCGGCGCAGGCCGTGCCGGTCGACGAGCGCCGCGCGGTAGGGGGAGGCGAGGACGCCCGTGCCGCCGAAGACGGCCATGACCGTGCCGGCCACGGCGTACGACCCGGTGGACCGGGTCAGGGAGAGCATCAGGGCGAGGGAGACCGTGCCGTACGACAGCCGGCCGACGAGGGCGGCCGCGAAGGTGCGGGGGGCATGGGGGACACGGAGCACGGCGGCGTACGAGGGCCGCGGAGTGGGCGTGGACACGCGAGGGGTTCCTCAGAGGGGAGGCAACGAGGGGACGCCGAAGCGCGCGACGGCCGGATGCGGCGGTCGCGTGCGGGGCGGGCCCTAGGCCAAGAGGAGGAACACGCGCGTCAAGGTAGCAGCGCGACCTGACGGCCGCACGCCGTTTTCAGCACCGGCCGCCGACGGCCGCGCACGCCGCGCAGCCCGACGGACGCTGGGTGCGGGCGGGCGCGCCATCCCTTGCCCGACCGCCGGACCAAGCCGACCGCCACCGGCGGACACCCCTGCCGCGGAACCGGACGCACACCAATCACATGCCGGCGCCGCACTCCCCGGCCCGGCGGGCGCTCCCGCCGCCGGCGGACGGGCCTCTCCTTCGCGGGCCGCCCCGTACCGAGATGGCCGCCCGCCGGCCGGCACCCTGCCGCGGGACCGGGCCCGCACGAGCGCGTGCCGAGGCGCCGCACTCCCCCTGCACCGGCACCCAGGCGCCCCAACTCCGGGCCACCACCCGCCCCTGGGCCGCAACCCGCACCCGGCCCGGCACCAGCCGCCACCGGGACCGACGCCGGGGACCGGACCGGCACCAGGCGCGGGCCGACTCTCCCTTTCCCCGACCACCCGGCACCGAAGAGGCCGCCCACCGGCGGACCCTCCGCCCCGGGGCCGGGCGAACACCGGACGCGAGCCGACGCGCCGCCGCTTCCCCGGCCACTTGGCGGCAGGACCGCCGACAACCCGGCGGGCGTTCCTGCCGCGGGCCCGGACGGACACCGGGTGCGGCCGCGTCACCCCTTCGCCGGCCGACGGCGGGCACGCACGGTGCCAGGTCACTGCCCGCGTCCTGGGCGCGAGCGGCGTCCGGCACCGCGCCCGGAAGCCCGCGTCAGCCGTTGGTCAGGCCCGCCACCAGTTCGTCCGCCGCGCGGTACGGGTCCAGTTCGCCCGCGACGATGCGCTCCGCGAGGGCGCCGAGGCGGCGGTCGCCGTGGAGGTCGCCGATGCGTTCGCGCAGGGTGGTGACGGCGATGGTCTCGACCTCGCGGGCGGCGCGGGCGCGGCGGCGTTCGGCCAGGACGTCCCGCTCCTCCATCCACGCGCGGTGCTTCTCCAGCGCCTCGACGACCTCGTCGACGCCCTCGCCGCGCGCGGCGACCGTCTTGACGATGGGCGGGCGCCAGTCGCCGGGACCGCGGGCCTCGCCGAGGCCGAGCATGTGGTTCAGCTCGCGGGCGGTGGCGTCGGCGCCGTCGCGGTCGGCCTTGTTGACGACGTAGACGTCGCCGATCTCCAGGATGCCGGCCTTCGCGGCCTGGATGCCGTCGCCCATGCCCGGGGCGAGGAGGACGACGGAGGTGTCGGCCTGGGAGGCGATCTCGACCTCCGACTGGCCGACGCCCACCGTCTCGACCAGGATCACGTCGCAGCCCGCCGCGTCGAGGACGCGGATCGCCTGCGGCGCCGCCCAGGCGAGGCCGCCGAGGTGGCCGCGGGTCGCCATCGAGCGGATGTAGACGCCCGGGTCGGAGGCGTGCTCCGACATCCGCACGCGGTCGCCGAGCAGGGCGCCGCCGGAGAAGGGGGAGGACGGGTCGACGGCCAGGACGCCGACCCGCCTGCCCTGCTTGCGGTACGCCGTCACCAGCGCCGAGGTCGACGTCGACTTGCCGACGCCGGGGGAACCGGTCAGGCCGACGACGTAGGCGTTGCCCGTGAGCGGCGCCAGCGTCTCCATGACCTCCCTGAGCTGCGGGGACGCCCCCTCCACCAGCGAGATCAGCCGGGCCACGGCCCGCGGCCGGCCTTCCCTGGCCTGGGCCACCAGCGAGGAGACGTCCTGCATCACAGCTCCGTTCAGTGAGAAGTCGTCACCCGGGTCCTTACCCGGTGACCCGAAGTCAGGCCTTGGGCACCCGCACGATCAGCGCGTCGCCCTGGCCGCCGCCGCCGCACAGCGCCGCCGCGCCGACCCCGCCGCCGCGCCGCTTCAGCTCCAGCGCCAGGTGCAGCACCAGGCGGGCGCCGGACATGCCGATGGGGTGGCCCAGCGCGATCGCGCCGCCGTTGACGTTCACCTTTTCGGTGGAGACGCCGAGGTCCTTCATTGACTGCACGGCGACGGCCGCGAAGGCCTCGTTGATCTCGATCAGGTCGAGGTCGGAGACATCCAGCCCTTCCTTCTTCAGGGCGTGCTGGATGGCGTTCGACGGCTGCGACTGCAAAGAGTTGTCCGGGCCGGCCACGTTGCCGTGGGCGCCGATCTCCGCGATCCACTCCAGGCCGAGCTCCTGCGCCTTGGCCCTGCTCATGACGACCACGGCCGCGGCGCCGTCGGAGATCTGCGAGGAGGAGCCCGCGGTGATCGTGCCGTCCTTGGAGAAGGCCGGGCGCAGCTTGCCCAGTGACTCGGCGGTGGTGTCGCCGCGGATGCCCTCGTCCTTGCTGAACAGCACCGGGTCGCCCTTGCGCTGCGGGATCTCGACCGGGGCGATCTCGGCCTCGTAGATCCCGTTCTTCTGGGCGGCGGCGGCGCGCTGGTGGGAGAGGGCGGCGATCTCGTCCTGGGCGGCGCGCTCGATGCCGAGGCGGGTGTTGTGCTTCTCGGTGGACTCGCCCATGGCGATGTTCTCGAAGGAGTCGGTCAGACCGTCGTGCGCCATGGCGTCGAGCATCTGGACCGCGCCGTACTTGTAGCCCTCGCGGGACTTCGGCAGCAGGTGCGGTGCGTTGGTCATGGACTCCTGGCCGCCGGCGACGACCACGTCGAATTCACCGGCGCGAATGAGCTGGTCGGCGAGCGCGATCGCGTCCAGGCCGGACAGGCAGACCTTGTTGATCGTGAGCGCCGGGACGTTCATGGGGATGCCGGCCTTGACGGCGGCCTGGCGGGCCGGGATCTGACCGGCGCCGGCCTGGAGCACCTGCCCCATGATCACGTACTGGACCTGGTCGCCGCCGATCCCCGCGCGGTCGAGGGCGGCCTTGATGGCGAAGCCTCCGAGGTCGGCGCCGGAGAAGGACTTGAGCGAGCCGAGGAGCCGCCCCATCGGGGTGCGGGCACCCGCGACGATGACGGAGGTCGTGCCGTTCGTTCCAGAAGTTGCGGAAGACATGAGCTGCGATCCCCTTTTCCGGCCCGCACAGGCCGAGGAGTGAACGAGGGTTTACTCGAATGTACTGAGCGGTATGCCGCCCGTCATCGGGCTGTCGGTGTGATCGCGCGCACGTTGCGTAACCACCTCCGGAGCGCTGCACTGAATCCATGCTGACGCGAATCGACCACATCGGAATCGCCTGCCGCGACCTCGACACGACCGTCGAGTTCTACCGTGCCACCTACGGCTTCGAGGTGTTCCACACCGAGGTCAACGAGGAGCAGGGCGTGCGCGAGGCCATGCTCAAGATCAACGATACGTCGGACGGCGGCGCCTCGTACCTCCAGCTCCTGGAGCCGACCCGCGAGGACTCCGCGGTGGGCAAGTGGCTCGCGAAGAACGGCGAGGGCGTCCACCACATCGCCTTCGGCACGGCGGACGTGGACGCGGACGCCGCGGACATCCGGGGCAAGGGCGTACGCGTTCTGTACGACGAGCCCCGGCGCGGTTCCATGGGGTCCAGGATCACCTTCCTGCACCCCAAGGACTGCCATGGCGTACTGACAGAACTGGTCACTTCGGCGGCCGTTGAGTCACCTGAGCACTGACCCTCGTACATAAGGGCCGGTAGGGTTGGGTGCGGTCGCCGCTCAGTCCGGGGTGACCCGGTCCTGCCGTCTGGGGTGGCGGGACCGCCGGGGTCCGTGTTTCGGGGGGCGAACGCCGGGGCAGAAGCTCGTGCTCCGCCGTTGATCTGACACCATTCCCCCGGGGGCCCCGTCCGGTGGACGGACGGAGCTCGTTCGGAAGTTTTTGCGACCAGGGGACGGATGGGACCGCGCAGTGCGGGGCTACGAGAGCCAGGAGCGAGAGCCGGCGGCTGACGTCGACCACCTCTCTCGGTTCGAGGCCGAGATGAAGCGGCTGAGGACCGAGCGGGAAAAGGCGATCCAGCACGCCGAGGACCTCGGCTACCAGGTCGAGGTGCTGCGCGCCAAGCTGCACGAGGCGCGGCGCACCATCATGTCCCGGCCCGCCTTCGACGGCGGCGACATCGGGTACCAGGCCGAGCAGTTGCTGCGCAACGCGCAGACGCAGGCCGACCAGCTGCGCGCGGACGCCGAGCGGGAGCTGAGCCAGGCCCGGGCGCAGACCCAGCGCATCCTCCAGGAGCACGCCGAGCAGGCCGCCCGGCTCCAGGCGGAGCTGCACCAGGAGGCGGTGACCCGGCGCCAGCAGCTCGACCAGGAGCTCGCCGAGCGCCGGCAGACCGTCGAGTCGCACGTCAACGAGAACGTGGCGTGGGCGGAGCAGCTGCGCGCCCGCACCGAGCAGCAGGCCCGCCGGCTGCTCGACGAGTCCCGCGCGGAGGCCGAGCAGTCCCTGGCCGCGGCCCGCGCGGAGGCCGAGCGGCTGACCACCGAGGCCCGGCAGCGGCTGCGCAGCGACGCCGAGACCGCCCGCGCGGAGGCCGAGCAGATCCTGCGCCGGGCCCGCGCGGACGCCGAGCGGCTGCTGAACGCCGCCTCCACGCAGGCCCAGGAGGCCACCGACCACGCCGAGCAGCTGCGCACCTCCACGGCCACCGAGTCGGAGGAGGCGCGGCGCCGGGCCCAGGAGCTGAGCCGGACCGCCGAGCAGCGGATGGCCGAGGCCGAGGAGGCGCTGCGCAAGGCGCAGACCGAGGCCGAGAAGGTGGTCACCGAGGCCAAGGAGGCCGCCGCCAAGGCCATCGCGAGCGCCGAGCAGACCAACGAGCAGCGCACCCGCACCGCCAAGGAGCAGGTCGCCCGGCTGGTCGGCGAGGCCACCAAGGACGCCGAGACGACGAAGTCCGAGGCCGAACAGCTGGTCGCGGACGCCCGCGCCGAGGCCGAGAAGATCGTCGCCGAGGCCGCCGAGAAGGCCCGCACGATCACCGCCGAGGAGTCGGCGACCCAGCTGTCCAAGGCGGCCAAGACCGCCGAGGACGTGCTGAACAAGGCCTCGGAGGACGCCAAGCGCACCACGAAGGCCGCCGCCGAGGAGGCCGAGCGGATCCGCTCCGAGGCCGAGGCGGAGGCGGACCGGCTGCGCGGCGAGGCGCACGACATCGCCGAGCAGCTCAAGGGCGCGGCGAAGGACGACACCAAGGAGTACCGCGCCAAGACGGTCGAGCTCCAGGAGGAGGCGCGCCGGCTGCGCGGCGAGGCCGAGCAGCTGCGCGCCGACGCGGTCGAAGAGGGCGAGAAGATCCGCGCCGAGGCCCGCAAGGAGGCCGTGGCGCAGATCGAGGAGGCGGCGAAGACCGCCGAGGAACTGCTCGCCAAGGCCAAGGCGGACGCCGACGAGCTGCGGCAGACCGCGACGGCGGACGGCGAGAAGGTCCGCGCCGAGGCCATCGAGCGGGCGACGACCCTGCGCCGGCAGGCCGAGGAGACCCTGGAGCGCACCCGCGCGGAGGCCGAGCGGCACCGCGCGGAGGCCGAGGAGCGGGCCGAGCAGCTCCAGGCGGAGGCCGAGCGGGCCGCCCGCGAGCTGCGCGAGGAGACCGAGCGGGCCGTCGAGGCCCGCCGCGAGGAGGCCGCCGAGGAGCTGGCGCGGCTCCAGACGGAGGCCGAGGAGCGGCGCACGGCCGCCGAGCAGGCGCTGACCGAGGCCCGCGAGGAGGGCGAGCGGATCCGCCGCGAGGCCGCGGAGGAGAGCGAGCGGCTGCGCACCGAGGCCGCCGAGCGCGTCCGTACGCTCCAGCAGCAGGCCGAGACGGAGGCCGAGCGGCTGCGCACCGAGGCCGCCGCGGACGCCTCCGCCTCCCGCGCGGAGGGCGAGGCCGTCGCCGTACGGCTCAGGTCGGAGGCCTCCAGCGAGGCCGAGCGGCTGAAGTCGGAGGCGCAGGAGAGCGCCGACCGGGTGCGGGCGGAGGCGCAGAGCGCCGCCGAGCGGATCGCCGCCGAGGCGTCCGAGACGCTGGCGGCCGCCCAGGAGGAGGCGGCGAGGCGCCGCCGCGAGGCCGAGGAACTGCTCGGCGACGCCCGGCAGGAGGCCGACCAGGAGCGCGAGCGGGCCCGTGAGCAGAGCGAGGAGCTGCTGGCCTCGGCGCGCAAGCGCGTGGACGAGGCGCAGGCCGAGGCGACCCGGCTGGTCGAGGAGGCCGACCGGCGCGCCACCGAGATGGTGTCGGCCGCCGAGCAGCACGCGACGCAGGTACGGGAGTCGGTCGCCGGGCTGCACGAGCAGGCCCAGGAGGAGATCACCGGGCTGCGCAGCGCCGCCGAGCACGCGGCGGAGCGCACCCGGCGCGAGGCCGAGGAGGAGGCGGACCGGGTCCGCGCCGACGCCTACGCGGAGCGGGAGCGGGCGAGCGAGGACGCCGGACGCCTGAGGCACGAGGCCCAGGAGGAGACGGAGGCCGCCAAGGCGCTGGCCGAGCGGACGGTGTCCGAGGCCATCACGGAGGCCGAGCGCATCCGCGCGGACGTCGCCGAGCACGCCCAGCGGGTGCGCACCGAGGCCTCCGACGCCATCGCCGAGGCCGAGCAGTCCGCCTCCCGCACCCGGGCGGACGCCCGCGAGGACGCCAACCGCATCCGGTCCGACGCGGCGACGCAGGCGGACACCCTGATCACCGAGGCGCGCTCCGAGGCGGAGCGGCTGACCACGGAGACGCTGGCCGAGACCGACCGGCTCCGCACGGAGACGGTCACGGAGGCGGAACGCGTCCGCGCCGAGGCGGCGAACGAGGCCGAGCGGGTTCAGGCGGCGGCGGCCGAGGAGGCCGAGCGGCTGCGGACCGAGTCGGTCGCCGAGGCCGACCGGGTCCGGACCGAGGCGGGCGCCCGGGCCGAGCAGCTGCTCTCGGACGCCACCGGCGAGGCCGAGCGGCTGCGCGCCGAGGCCGCGGAGACGGTCGGCTCCGCGCGGCAGCACGCCGAGCGCGTCCGCACCGAGGCGGAACAGGTGCGGGCTCAGGCGGCGGAGGAGGCCGAGCGGGTGACCGCGGCCGCCCGCGAGGAGGCCGAGCGCACCCTCGACGAGGCCCGCAAGGACGCCAACAAGCGGCGTTCGGAGGCGGCCGAGCAGGTGGACACGCTCATCACCGAGACCACCGCCGAGGCCGACAAGCTGCTCGCCGAGGCCCAGCAGCAGGCCCAGAAGGCCACCGCGGATGCCGAGTCGCAGGCCGACACGATGGTCGGCGCGGCCCGCGCGGAGGCCGACCGGATCGTCCAGGAGGCGACGGTCGAGGGCAACACCCGGGTGGAGAAGGCCCGTACGGACGCGGACGAGCTGCTGGTCGGCGCCCGCCGGGACGCGACCGCCATAAGGGAGCGGGCGGAGGAGCTGCGCGAGCGCCTCACCTCCGAGATCGAGGAGCTGCACGAGCGCGCCCGCCGCGAGGCCGCCGAGACGATGAAGTCGGCCGGCGACCGCTGCGACGCGCTCATCAAGGCCGCCGAGGAACAGCTCGCCAAGGCGGAGGCGAAGGCCAAGGAGCTGGTGTCGGAGGCCAACTCGGAGGCCGGCAAGGTGCGCATCGCCGCCGTCAAGAAGGCCGAGGGGCTGCTCAAGGAGGCAGAGCAGAAGAAGGCGACGCTGGTCCGGGAGGCCGAGGAGCTGAAGGCCGAGGCGGTCCGCGAGGCACGGGAGACGGTCGAGGAGGGCAAGCGCGAGCTGGAGATCCTGGTGCGGCGCCGCGAGGACATCAACGCGGAGATCTCCCGGGTGCAGGACGTGCTGGAGGCGCTGGAGTCCTTCGAGGCGCCCGCGGGCGGCGGCAAGGACAACGGGGTCAAGGCCGGTGCCACGGTGGGTGCCCCACGTTCGGGTGGCAAGTCGTCAGACGGCTAGCGTCGGGAGCGTTTTCGGTGTCTGCTGGAGATCTTTGGCATACGACCGGACAAACCCTTGACCAAGACTTTGGCAAGCCGTCCGCGTGTCAGCCACCCGAAAGAGGTGTCATTCTCCGTATCAAACGTGCATCCGCTCGATGACACACCGCATCGGCACCTAGGATTCCCCCTATCACCTCACCCGGTCTCTTTCGACAGGAACCCCATGAGCGACACTTCCCCCTACGGCTTCGAGCTTGTGCGGCGTGGGTACGACCGCGCTCAGGTGGACGAACGGATCTCCAAGCTCGTCTCCGACCGTGACAGCGCTCTCGCCCGCATCACCGCTCTGGAAAAGCGCATCGAGGAGCTCCACCTCGAGACCCAGAACGCCCAGGCACAGGTGAACGACGCCGAGCCGTCGTACGCCGGTCTCGGTGCCCGGGTCGAGAAGATCCTGCGTCTCGCCGAGGAAGAGGCGAAGGACCTGCGCGAGGAGGCCCGGCGCGCGGCCGAGCAGCACCGCGAGCTCGCCGAGTCGGCGGCCCAGCAGGTGCGCAACGACGCGGAGTCGTACGCCGCGGAGCGCAAGGCCAAGGCCGAGGACGAAGGCGTCCGGATCGTCGAGCAGGCCAAGGGCGACGCCGCGCAGCTGCGTTCCGAGGCGCAGAAGGACGCGCAGTCCAAGCGCGAGGAGGCGGACGCGCTCTTCGAGGAGACCCGCGCCAAGGCCGCGCAGGCCGCCGCCGACTTCGAGACGAACCTCGCCAAGCGCCGGGAGCAGTCCGAGCGCGACCTGGCCTCCCGTCAGGCCAAGGCCGAGAAGCGGCTCGCGGAGATCGAGCACCGCGCGGAGCAACTGCGCCTGGAGGCGGAGAAGCTGCGCACGGACGCCGAGCGCCGCGCCCGCCAGACCGTCGAGACGGCGCAGCGCCAGGCCGAGGACATCGTGGCCGACGCCAACGCCAAGGCCGACCGGATCCGTTCGGAATCGGAGCGCGAGCTGGCCGCCCTCACCAACCGCCGCGACTCCATCAACGCGCAGCTGACCAACGTGCGCGAGATGCTGGCGACCCTCACGGGCGCCGCGGTGGCCGCCGCCGGCACGCCGGCCGACGAGGAGCCGGTCTCCCGCGGGGTGCCGGCCCAGCAGTCCCGCTGACGCGGGGCGTACACCGGCCGAACGAGCTCGGAACTCGGGCGAAGCCTTCTGTCACCGGGGTGGCAGAAGGCTTCGCCCCGTTCTAGCGTGGTCGCCATGATCGAGCTCGAGGGGCTGACCAAGCGGTACGGCGAGAAGGTGGCGGTCAACAATCTCTCCTTCACCGTCAGACCGGGCATCATCACGGGCTTCCTCGGCCCCAACGGTGCGGGCAAGTCGACCACCATGCGGATGGTGCTGGGCCTGGACCGGCCGACGGCCGGGGACGTCCGGATCGACGGCAAGCACTACGACCAGCTGAAGGACCCGCTGACGTACATCGGCGCGCTCCTGGAGGCCAAGGCCTGGCACGGCGGGCGCAGCGCCTACAACCACCTGCTGTGCCTCGCGCAGAGCAACGGCATTCCGGCCAGGCGGGTCCGCGAGGTCCTGGACACGGTCGGGCTCACGGCGGTCGCCAAGAAGAAGACCAAGGGGTTCTCCCTCGGCATGGGTCAGCGGCTGGGCATCGCCGCGGCACTGCTGGGCGACCCGCGGATCCTGATGTTCGACGAGCCGGTCAACGGGCTCGACCCCGAGGGCATCCACTGGATCCGCAATCTGATGAAGACGCTGGCCTCCCAGGGCCGTACGGTCTTCGTCTCCTCCCACCTGATGAGCGAGATGGCGCTGACGGCGGATCACCTGGTGGTCATCGGCCAGGGCAGGCTGCTGGCGGACACCTCGATGGCCGACTTCATCGCGGAGAACTCGCGCAGCTACGTCCGCATCCGCACTCCGCAGCGCGAGCGGCTGCTCGACGTGCTGCACGGCGAGGGCGTCACGGTCGTCGAGACCGGCGACGCGCTGGAGGTGGACGGCGACAAGGCGGAGACCGTCGGCGAGCTGACGGCACGGCACCAGATCGTGCTGCACGAGCTGAGCCCGCAGCGGGCCTCGCTGGAGGAGGCGTTCATGCAGCTGACGGCGGAGTCGGTGGAGTACCACGCACACGACGGGCAGCCGGCCGGTCCGGTGCCGCCGGACCAGCAGCCGCGACAGCAGCAGTGGGGCAGCGAGTGGAGGAAGGGATGAGCATGGCGGCGACACAGGTCGTCCGGTCCGAGTGGACCAAGATCCGGTCGGTCGCGTCCACGGTGTGGACGCTGGGCCTGGCCGTGGTCGTCACCATCGCCCTCGGCATGCTGATCTCGGCACTGTCGAAGAGCGAGTTCGACAGCATGGGCCGGGAGGACCAGCTCACCTTCGACCCGACCTTCATCAGCTTCGCCGGGACGAGCCTCGGCCAGCTGGCGATGATCGTGTTCGGCGTGCTGGTGGTGGCGAACGAGTACAGCACCGGCATGATCCGCACCTCGCTGGCCGCCGTGCCGAAGCGCGGCACCTTCCTGTTCAGCAAGATCGCGGTGGCCACCGCCCTCGCGCTGGTCGTCAGCATGATCACCAGCTTCGCCACCTTCTTCCTCGGGCAGGCGATGCTCGGCGACCTGAAGGCGTCGATCGGTGATCCCGGCGTACTGCGCGCGGTCATCGGCGGCGGGCTCTACATGACGCTGATCGCGATGTTCTCGATGGGCGTCGCCGCGATGCTGCGCTCGCCGATGCTGTCGCTGGGCATCCTGATGCCGTTCTTCTTCCTGATCTCCAACATCCTGGGCAACGTCCCCGCGACGGAGAAGGTCGGCCGGTTCCTGCCCGACCAGGCCGGCAGCAAGATCATGCAGGTGGTCGCGCCGCTCGACGACGACGTGCCCTACGGACCGTGGGGCGGCCTCGGCATCATGGCATTGTGGGTGATCGCGGCCCTCGTGGGCGGGTACGTGGTGCTGAAGAAGCGGGACGCCTAGTCGCTGTCCGGCCCGGTTTCGCGAAGGATCGGATTTTACCCGGGCTTGAACGGAACCGTCAGCGCCTCGATATCCTCCTAACCCTTACGGGGGCGTGCGCCCTGCTGTCCTGAACCTTCCGATGGGTGCGGAGCATGATCGAGGCTGTCGGCCTGACCAAGCGCTACGGCGACAAGACCGCAGTGCACAATCTGTCCTTCCAGGTGCGGCCAGGTGCCGTCACCGGCTTCCTCGGGCCGAACGGCTCGGGGAAGTCGACGACGATGCGCATGATCCTCGGCCTGGACAACCCCACCGCGGGACACGTCACCATCGGCGGTCACCCGTACCGCAGGCTGCCGAACGCCCCCCGCCAGGTGGGCGCGCTGCTCGACGCCAAGGCGGTGCACGGCGGCCGGTCCGCCCGCAACCACCTGCTGAGTCTCGCCCAGCTGTCGGGCATCCCGGCCCGGCGGGTGGACGAGGTGCTCGGCGTGGTGGGCCTCCAGGACGTGGCCAAGCGGCGCTCCAAGGGCTTCTCGCTCGGCATGGGCCAGCGGCTCGGCATCGCCGCGGCCCTGCTCGGCGACCCCCAGGTGCTGCTCTTCGACGAGCCGGTCAACGGTCTCGACCCCGAGGGCATCCACTGGGTGCGCAACCTGATGAAGGCGCTCGCGGCCGAGGGCCGTACGGTCTTCGTCTCCTCGCACCTGATGAGCGAGATGGCGCTGACCGCCGACCACCTGATCGTCATCGGGCGCGGCCAGCTGATGGCCGACATGAGCGTGAAGGACTTCATCTCGGCCAACTCCGCCGACTTCGCGCGCGTGCGTACACCGGACAGTGAGCCGCAGCTGCGCGAGAAGCTGACGTCGGCGCTGACCGAGGCGGGCGGGCACGTGCTGCCCGAGCAGGACGGGGCGCTGCGGGTGACCGGGCTGGCGCTCCCCAGGATCAGCGACATCGCGCACGACACCGACGTACGGCTGTGGGAGCTGTCTCCGCACCAGGCCTCGCTGGAGGAGGCGTACATGCGGATGACGCAGGGCGCCGTCGACTACCGGTCGACCGACGACCAGAAGGCGGGGCTCCAGCAGCCGCTGCCGCCCGGCGCGCAGCCGCCGATGCCGGTGCCCGGGCAGGGTCAGCCCGGCTGGTACGCCCCGCCGCCGCCCCAGCAGGGCGGTCAGCCCTTCGCGGCGCCGCAGGGCGCGCCGGGCCAGGCCCCGGCGGGACCGTACGGTGCCCCGGCCGCGCCCGGCGCGGTGCCGGGCGGCGGACAGCCCGCCAATCCGTACGCGCGGCAGGCCCCGCAGGCACAGCAGCCCGCCCCGGCCCCGCAGGCACCCGCTCCGGCCCCCGCGCCGCCGGCTGCCGCCCCCGCCCCCGCGCCCGTCACCGACCCGACCAAGCCCGAGGACGCCCGATGAGCACGCCCCAGCCCCCGATGCCGCAGGCCGCACCCGACTGGCAGGCGGCGCCCGGCACGCCCTACCCCACGTACACGTCACCGATCCCGGTGGTGCGCACGCACCTCGGGCACGCGGTCGCCTCCGAGTGGACGAAGATCAAGTCGGTGCGCTCGACGATGTGGACGCTGGGCGTCTTCGTCCTGCTGGTCGTCGGCCTGGGTCTGCTCACCGGCGCGGTGGTGGCCAGCTCGGACACCGACGTGGACGGCGAGAGCCCGCTCGCCCTCGGCTTCTTCGGCCTGCTGCTGGGCAGCATCTGCCTGATCACCCTCGGCGTGCTGACCACGGCCTCGGAGTACGGCACCGGCATGGTGCGCACCACGATGACGGCGTGCCCGAGCCGCGGCCGGGTCCTCGCGGCCAAGGCGATCGTCTTCTTCCTGGTGGCGTTCGTGGTGACCCTGGTGTCCGCCACGCTCGTCGGCCTGATGCACGTGACCATGCTGGAGGGCAACGGGGCCGGCGACCCCACGGGGAGCGAGTGGCTGAAAGGCACCGTCGGCGTCTCGCTCTACGTGGCGCTGCTCGGCATGCTGTCGCTGGCCATCGGCTCGATCATCCGCCACTCCGCGGGTGCCATCACCATCATGATCGGGGCCCTGCTCGCCCCGCTGGTGATCGCGTTGTTCATGTTCTCGGAATCGCTGAAGGACGTGCAGCAGGCGCTGTTCGAATACTCGATCCCGAACCAGATGAGCATCTTCTACGCCAACTCGCTCAGCGATTCCGGCCCGTCCGGCTGGGACCCGCTGTGGATCATGCTCGGCGTGACGGCTGTCGCGTTCGCCGGCGCCTTCGCCCTGCTGCAGAAGCGGGACGTGTAGTCGCCTTCAGAACCTCGGCGCGTTACGGGACCGCTGCACCCGCGTGGTGCGGCGGTCCTTCGCGTTCCAGCAGGACTTGTGCCAGTGCCGGCGCTCGTCCACGCCCGAGTGCGCCGGCCAGGCCACCACGTGCGGGACGCCGTCCGGGATCAGCTGGTCGCACCCCGGGCAGCGGTACGACTTCCCCTGCGCGCTCGCGCCCGCCACGTGCCGTACGCTCCAGTCCTCGCCCTGCCAGCTCTCCGACGACTGCCAGCCGCCGTAGCGGCCGGAGCCGTCGTCCTCGGCGCTGCGGCCGGGCGAACCGGCTCCCTTGGGTCGGTTGCGACGCGGGGACACAGGACACCTCACGGAGCTATACAGGGAGTACGGGCCGCATCCAGCCTACGCGGGACGGGCCGGGGTACTCGTCCGGCACCAATCCCCCACAACTCGGCCCGCACGGACCTCCACCAGGGTTTTCCGTCCCTCCGCGACGACCGATTCTGCAGACAATCCGCAAATCCCTCCGCCCGGCCGTGTCCTCGGCACGTGTCAGACGGTTATGCCCTGTGGGGGAGCTCCGTGTCGGAGCCGAGGAAGCAGGAAGAGCAATGCGCGTTGGAAGTTTCGTGTTGGGCGCCCAGTTCCCGGGCCAGGGTCACGGAGAGGCGCTGCACCGCGCGGTCCGCTCGGCCGAGGTCGCCGAGAAGGCGGGGCTCGACGCGGTCTGGCTGGCCGAACACCACTTCGTCCCGTACGGCACGTGTCCGTCGGCGGTGACCCTGGCCGCCCTGCTGCTGGGCCGCACCCGTCGCATCCGGGTCGGCACCGCGGTCAGCGTGCTGCCCACCGCCCACCCCGTGGCCCTCGGCGAGCAGGCCGCGCTGCTGCACATCACGAGCGGCGGCCGGTTCTCGCTGGGCGTGGGCCGCGGCGGCCCGTGGGTCGACCTGGAGGTGTTCGGCGCGGGTCTGGAGGCGTACGAGAAGCGGTTCCCGGAGTCACTCGATCTGCTGATGCGCTGGCTGCGCGAGCCGGCCGTCGGCGCCTCGGGCGACCGCTTCCGGTTCCGCGAGGTCCCCGTCGTCCCGCGCCCCTCGGAGTCCCTGTCGGAGGAGCCGGGCCCGGAGGTCGTCGTCGCCTGCACCTCCCCGGCGAGCGTGCGCACGGCGGCCGAGCGGGGGCTGCCGATGCTGCTCGGGATGCACGTCGGGGACGAGGAGAAGGCCGAGATGGTCGCCCTGTGGCGGCGGCACGCCCGTGCCGCCGGGCGGCCGTCGGCGGAGATCAGCGGCGCGGCCCACGTGTCGGCCGGCGTCTGCCAGATCGCCGACCGGCGCACGGACGCGGCCGAGACCCTGCTCAAGGCCATGCCGGGCTGGCTGCGCCAGGGACTGGGCGCCCACGTCACGGTCGACGGGCGCGCCCGGCGGATGCGCGATCCGTACGCCTACACCGAACTGCTCTGCGGGCTGCACCCGGTGGGCACGCCCCGCCTGTGCGCCGACCGGCTCGCGGCGACCGGCGAACGGACCGGGATCAACCGCTTCGCCCTGCTCGTCGAGGGGTCCGGAGACCTCGCGGCGACCGAGGAGAACGTACGGCGGCTCGGAGCCGAGGTGCTCCCCCAGCTCGGCTGAGGGAGCCGGCGGCGAGCCTGCCGCTCCGGTACGAACTGCACCTCCCGCGTACGGAGCGGCAAGCGGACGGTCGTCGTCAGCAGTCGCGGAATTCGGGCGACTGGTTCAGCACCTGGCTGCGTACCGAGGTGAAACGGGTCAGCGTCTCGTCGACGGAGGAGTCCAACGGGAACACCGCCACCCGGTGGCAGTTCTGGAAGGCCAGCCGCACACCGAAGTGCCGCTGCAGCGCACCGCGTATGGCGTCACTCGCCAGCGCACGCAGCAGCTGGCCGCGCGCCTGCTCGTCCGGCGGGGGCGTCTGGTTGTCGGCGAACGCACCGCCGTCGACCTTCAGCTGTGCCACCAGGGAGCTGACCATCTCCCATGCGTAAGGCAGGGAAGTCCGGACGCAGTCGACGAAGGCTGCTTCGTCGACCTCGCCTCGCTCGGCCTGTTCGAGTAGGGCCGGTGAGACGTCGAGCGACATGGGTTCTCCTCTCGCACCCCCGACTGGCAGGGGTTGCCGGACAGTTAGGGGAGTGCGCGATTCCGAACACGCTGCGTACACACATCGCGACCTCCCGTTCAATACCGTAAGCAACCGATCGTGACCGCACCAGGAGAATGCCCAGATGGGCACCAACCGGTAGGCGCACAATCGGCCAGTGCGCAAGACGGGGCCAATGGGATAAGTGGGACGGGCCGCGCGGGCTCCCCGGCACGGGCGAATCGCGTCGGACCGGGCGCGTCGAGTAGCGTTGCCGACCATGCGTCTCGTCATTGCCCGCTGCTCGGTCGACTACGCCGGGCGGCTCACCGCCCATCTCCCCTCGGCTCCCCGTCTGATCCTGGTCAAGGCGGACGGCAGCGTCTCGATCCACGCCGACGACCGGGCCTACAAGCCCCTCAACTGGATGTCGCCTCCGTGCACCCTCAAGGAGGGCACGGGCGAGGAAGAGGGCGTCTGGACCGTCGTCAACAAGGCGGGCGAGAAGCTCATCATCACGATGGAGGAGATCCTGCACGACTCCTCGCACGAGCTGGGCGTCGACCCGGGCCTGATCAAGGACGGCGTGGAAGCGCACCTCCAGGAGCTGCTCGCCGACCGCATCGAGACGCTGGGCGAGGGCTACACGCTCATCCGCCGCGAGTACATGACCGCCATCGGCCCCGTCGACATCCTGTGCAGGGACGCCGAGGGCCGGACCGTCGCGGTGGAGATCAAGCGGCGCGGTGAGATCGACGGCGTGGAGCAACTCACGCGCTATCTGGAGCTGTTGAACCGCGATCCGCACCTCGCCCCGGTGCGCGGCGTCTTCGCCGCCCAGGAGATCAAGCCCCAGGCACGCGTGCTCGCCACGGACCGCGGCATCGGCTGCCAGGTGCTGGACTACGACGCCATGCGGGGCATCGAGGACGACAAGCTCCGGCTGTTCTGAGGGAGCGCCGGGTACGACGTGCGAAGGGGCCGGGTCCGTGAAGCGGACCCGGCCCCTTCGCGTGACCTCAGATGATCAGGCCCTCCGCCGAGCCCGTGCCGCTCGGCGCCCCCGTGCCGGTGCTCGCGGTGCTGCTCTGCGTGGCGGTGGAGGGGGTGCCGGCGGGGGAACTGGCGGTGGTGGTCGTCTCGCTCGGGCCGCTGGCGCTGGTGGACGTCTCCGGAGGAGTCGTCTCGGGGTCCGAGGTCGACGGCGGGGGCGTGGTGGGCTCGCTGGGCTCGCCGGTCGGCGTGGTCGGGTCGGGGTCCGGCTCCGTGTCGGTGGGCTTCGGCGAGGTCGGGTCCGGGTCGTCGGACGTCGGCGGCTTGGACGACGAGGTCGGGCCGCCCGGCTCGTCCGAGTCGCCCGGGTCAGGGGAGTTCTGGCCGCCGGGCTCGCCGGAGGCGCTCGCGCCGTCCGACGGCCGCGCCGAATCGCTCGGCGTCGGGTCGTCCGACGTGCCGACGGTGCCGTCCGGGCCCGGGTCGGTGGGCCGGCCGCCGCCCCCCGGGCCGGCACCGTCGTCCGACGGCCGGTCCGCGCCCAGGCTGCCGTCGTCGACGCCCTGGCTGGCCGACGGGTTGACGCCGACCTCGTTGGAGGGAGTACCGGCGTCGTTCTCCGAGGTGGCACCGAGGGTCACCACGGTGCCGAGCACGGCGACCAGCAGCGCGCCGGCCCCGGCGGCCACGAGGTTGCGCCGTGCGAATCCCTTGATGCCCCCGCCGACCGTCCGCGACCGCTCCGTGTCGGGTTCCCGGCTGGTGACCAGGGTCGGGGACTGCGGGGACGGCTGGAGCGGCGGGAAGGGTGCGGAGACGCCCGCGGACGGCGACGCCGACTCCTCGTTGCGGGCGTCGGGCACCTCCTCCCCCGCAGTCGGGCCGAGGCCGAGGCCCACGCCGACGGCGCCGAGTCCGGCGGCGGCTTGGGAGCCGCCGAACGCGCCCGCGCCGACGCCCGGCCCGGGGGTGTCCCCGGAGCGGTCGGTGACCAGGGCCAGGGCACGGCGCCCGGCGACGGCGCCGCGCTTGTCGGACAGGGCGCCGCGCAGCCCGATGGAGGCCTCCAGCTCGGCGCGGGCCCGGTCGAGCTGCCCCTCGCACAGCGCCAGGACGCCGAGTTCGTGGTGGAAGTACGCCTGCTCGGCGACGTCACCGGCGAGCCGGGAGGCCTCGGTGCCGGAGCGCAGCGAACGCTCCCAGGCGCTCCAGTGCAGCCCGGCGGCGAACGCGGGCGCCGCGGTGCGGGCCAGCTGGACGGCGGGGCTCTCCTCGCCGTCCGCGGGGCGGGTCGTCGTCGGGACCAGCACGGCGAGGGCGGCCAGTACGGCGTCGGCCTCGGCGCAGACCCGCTCGGGGGTCACCGAGGGGTGCCCGGCCCACCAGGCGTAGTGCTGGGCGGCGGCCCGTGCGCGCTCCGGTGCGCCGTCGGCGTACCCGGCGCTCTCCAGCTGGGTGAGCACCCCGGCGGCGAGCCGGTAGCGGGAGCCGACCGGCGAGACCAGCCCGCAGTCGGCAAGCTCGCCGAGGGCGGCGTCCGCGTGGGTGTCGCCGACCAGTGCGGGCAGGTGCGCCTGGTGCGGCACCTCGCCGCCGAGGGCGACGGCGAACTCCAGGGTGGCGCGGGCCGAGGCGCTGAGCCGGGAGGCGAGCAGCGGCGCGGGCGCGGCGGCCTCGCCGAGGGACGGCAGGGGTGCGTCGTCGCTCCCGGCGGCGTCGCGGGGGGTGTCGTCGGCGGGGCCGGCGTCGGCGAAGACACCGAACTCGTCGACGGCGTCGGCACCGGCCCGCTGCCGGTCGCGCCGGCGCAGCAGGGCACCGGCCTGGACGAAGCGCAGCGGCAGGCCCTCGGACTCGAACCAGAGGTCGCCGGCCCAGTTGGCCTCCTCCTCGGTGAGGGCGCGGCCGGCGGCGCGCTCCAGCAGCTCCACGCCGTCCGAGCGGTCCAGGCCGGTGAGGAAGACCTCCTCGACGGCCGAGTCGGCGGAGGGGGCGGGCACGTCCGGGGTGGCCCCGATGAGCCAGGCGCACTCGGGGGTGGCGTCCAGCAGCTCGTCGAGGGCGGTGCCGCCGAACTCGACGTCGTCCAGGACGACGACCGCGCCGACCTCCCGGAGCCGGGCGAGCAGCTGCTCGCGGTCCGGCCGGTGCAGGGGTGCCCGGTGGACGGCGTAGAAGAGGTCGTGGAGGAGGTCGCCGGCGGTGCGGTGGAAGCCGCTCAGCCGGACGACCCCATCGGGTGCGAGCCCCGCGCAGTCCTCGGCGACGACGTCGAGGAGGCTGCTGCGGCCGGAGCCCGCCGGGCCGGTGAGGCGGACGGAGCGGCCGCGGGCGAGCAGCCGCACCAGGCGTTCGCGTTCGTCGTCGCGGGCCAGCAGTCCGAGCACGGTGCGGGTCGGGCCCGGCGGGACGGGCGGCCGGACGGCCCGTGCCACCTCGGCGCGTTCGGCCGCGGTGAGCTTCTCGGGCCGGGCGGGCCGCTCGGCCGGCGGGCAGACCTCGATCTCGCTGCCGTCGACGGGGTTGACGGTGAGCAGGAGG
Organism: Streptomyces sp. NPDC058796; assembly: GCF_042745235.1. NCBI lineage: Bacteria > Bacillati > Actinomycetota > Actinomycetes > Kitasatosporales > Streptomycetaceae > Streptomyces > Streptomyces sp. NPDC058796. The sequence continues at coordinate 97,429 of NZ_JBHYOP010000015.1, read as the reverse complement.
TCGCCGGAGACGAGCTGCACCGTGCGGGCGAGCGCCGGCGCGTGCTGTCCGAAGTCGGGCGTGAGAGGGTCCCTGGGCGGGCGCGGGCGCGGCGTGTCGCCGTCGTGGCCGTGCTCCTCGGGTCCCCGGTTGTTCGGGTCCATAGGTTCAAGCCCCCCAAAAGCGTCGTGTGCCGGTCCCCCGGTCGGGACCACCCTCCCGGCCTTGCCGCACACCGCGCTGTCGCTTCTGGTCCGGGCCCGCCGGTGGGTTGCGAAAGGGGCGGGCAGCCAGACCCTAAACCTTCGCTCAGTATCTACGACAGTCCGGGGTGCCGACCCGTCCGAGACGTCACGGTCTCGTGAGGATTGCGCGTGTCGGGCGGTTGCCGCTCGGTTCGACGGGCGGTGTCCGGGTCCCCCCGGTCCGCCGGGCCACACGGGTCCATGACGTCACACGGTCCGTCGCGGTCACACCCTGGGCAGGGTCTCCACGCCGATGCCGCCCTCGATGGCGAGGATCCGGTGCAGCCGGGTGGCCACCAGCAGGCGCTGCATCTGCGGCGGTACACCGCGCAGCACCAGTCGGCGGCCGCAGCGGCCGGCCCGCCGGTGGGCTCCCATGATCACGCCGAGCCCGGTGGCGTCCCAGGAGTCCAGTTCGGACAGGTCCAGTACCAGGTCGCCGACTCCGTCGTCGACGGCCGAGTGCAGGGCCGTACGGGCGTCCGCCGCGCTGCGGACGTCGAGGCGGCCCCCGACGACCAGCTCGACGTGGTCGCCCCTGATGTGCATATGCGCTCCCCGGCGTGGGTCTTCGTCTACGTCGTCTTCGTCGTTGTGCGGTGCGGTGGTGCGGCCCAGCGTTGTCGACCATCGGCGGTATCAGGTGTTGCTACCTCTGACTGGCCGAAACGATCGGAGGTTGCCGCCTGTAAGCGAACCGATACCGAATTCACCCCGCCGTGTGATGTTCGGCGGGGCTGATGCGGCCTCAGTGCTTGTAGAAGCCCTGCCCGCTCTTGCGGCCGATGTCACCGGCGTCCACCATCCGGCGCATCAGCTCCGGCGGGGCGAACTTCTCGTCCTGGGACTCGGTGTAGATGTTGCCGGTGGCGTGCAGCAGGATGTCGACGCCCGTGAGGTCGGCGGTGGCCAGCGGTCCCATGGCGTGTCCGAAGCCCAGCTTGCAGGCGAGGTCGATGTCCTCGGCGGTGGCGACGCCCGACTCGTACAGCTTCGCGGCCTCGACGACGAGGGCGGAGATGAGGCGGGTGGTGACGAAGCCGGCGACGTCGCGGTTGACGACGATGCAGGTCTTGCCGGTGGACTCGGCGAACTCCCGGGCGGCGGCGAGCGTTTCGTCGCTGGTCTTGTAGCCGCGCACCAGCTCGCACAGCTGCATCATCGGGACCGGCGAGAAGAAGTGGGTGCCGACGACCCGCTCGGGGCGCTCGGTCACGGCCGCGATCTTGGTGATCGGAATGGCGGAGGTGTTGGAGGCGAGGATCGCCTCGTCCTTCACCAGCTTGTCGAGTGCGCGGAAGATCTCATGCTTGACCTCCAGCTTCTCGAAGACGGCCTCGACGACGACGTCCGCGTCGGCGGCGGCGTCCAGGTCGGTGGTGGCGGTGATGCGCGCGAGGGCGGCCTCGGCGTCGTCGGCGGCCAGCTTGCCCTTGGCGACGAACTTGTCGTACGAGGCCTTGATGCCGTCGGTGCCGCGCCGCAGCGCCTCGTCGGTGACGTCGCGCAGGACGACGTCCCAGCCCGCCTGGGCGGAGACCTGGGCGATGCCCGATCCCATGAGACCGGCTCCGATGACGGCGAGCTTCCGTGCCACTGTGCGACTCCCCTGATACGCGCTGATTCTCGTCTCTCGGCCGGAGATTAGCGGGCGTGAGGCGCTGTGTGACCGGTTAGTAACGCGCGTCACGTCTCAGATGACGGACATCACACCAACGTGTGCCATTCGGGTGTCAGCGCGCGCCTCGTACGGCGTAGTTGAGCACCTTCTCGCTCAGCAGCTCCTCCATCTCGTCCAGCAGCAGGAGCACCTCGCGGGAGACCCCGGAGGGCTTTCCGCCGGCGATCATGCGCTGGCCGATGGCCGCCATGACCGTGCCGTGCAGCCAGTTGATCTGACCGGCCATCAGGGCGGGTGTCATGTCGTCGTCCGCGCTGCCGGTCTCCTCGCGCAGGGTGTGCTCCAGGTTCAGGAGCACTTCCTGGCCGATCGCCCACATCCGCGAACGGAGGGCGGGCGAGTCCTGGATGACCGTCATGAACTTCGCGTAACCGTCCATCAGGCCGATCCGGGGCGAGACCGTCTCGACCTCCTCGCGCAGCTCGCGCAGGACGGCACGGGCCGCCGACTCCCCGTCGCGCCGCCCGCGCACCCAGCGGGAGAGCCGGTCGATCACGCCCTTGGACCGGTCGAGGAACAGGTCCTCCTTGGCCGGGAAGTAGTTGTAGACGGTGTTGACGGAGACGTTCGCGGCGTCCGCGACCTCCGCCACCGTCACGGCCTCGAAGCCGCGCTCCAGGAACAGTCCCGTGGCGACATCCGAGATGTACTGCCGGGTCTGCCGCTTCTTCCGTTCCCTGAGTCCCTCGGCCATGCCACGCATCCTAGCTTCGCTGAGGCTGCTTAAAACTTGGGGTCGTTGCAAAATTTCAGCGGCTCTGTTTTTCTGGGGCGCATGGCAATCATCAGTACGGCCGGTCTGGCCCGTACCTTCTCGACGAAACACGGCCCGGTCGAGGCGGTGCGCGGCATCGACCTGACCGTCCACGAGGGCGAGATCCTGGGCTTCTTGGGCCCCAACGGCGCCGGCAAGACCACCACCCTCCGGATGCTCACGACCCTGCTCGCCCCCACCGGCGGCGCGGCCACCGTCGCCGGCCACGACCTGGCGACCGACCCGGGTGGAGTGCGCGCGGCGTGCGGGTACGTGGCGCAGTCCGGCGGCGTGGACACGCAGATCACCGTGCGGGAGGAGCTGGTCACCCAGGGCCGCCTGTACCGGCTGACCAGGGCGCGGGCCGCCGAGCGCGCCGACGAGCTCGCCCGCGACCTGGGCCTCACCGAGCTGCTGGACCGCAAGTGCGGCGCGCTCTCGGGCGGGCAGCGGCGCCGGCTGGACATCGCGATGGCGCTCACGCACCGCCCGAAGGTGCTGTTCCTGGACGAGCCGACGACCGGCCTGGACCCGGGCAGCCGCGCCGACCTGTGGGATCTGGTCCGCCGGCTGCGCGACGAGCACGGCACCACCGTCTTCCTGACCACCCACTACCTCGACGAGGCCGACGCCCTCGCCGACCGCCTGGTGGTCGTGGACCGGGGCGTGGTGGCGGCCGACGGCACGCCGAGCGCGCTGAAGCTCCGGTACGGCGGCTCGCTCGACGCCTCCCTCCAGGAGACCTTCCTGGCCGTCACCGGCCGCAGCGCCGCTCCGGCCGACTCCGCCCCCGTAGCCGTATAACCGCCCGAGGACCTCCGATGCTGCTCCACGACACCGGCCTCATCTACGGCCGCTACCTGCGCCAGTCACTGCGCTCCCGGTTCGCGCTGCTCTTCGGTGTGCTGATGCCGCTGCTGTACCTGCTCTTCTTCGGCCCGCTGCTGACCGACCTGCCGCTCGGCGGGCGGGGCAGCTCCTGGCAGGTGCTGGTCCCCGGCCTGCTGCTCCAGCTGGGTCTGTTCGGCGCCTCCTTCGCGGGCTTCTCGATCATCATCGAGAACGGTCAGGGGGTGGTCGAGCGCATGCGGGTAACGCCCGTCAGCCGCCTGGCGCTGCTGCTCGGCCGGGTGCTGCGGGACGCCACCGTCTTCGCCTTCCAGGCGGTGCTGCTGGTCCTGGCCGCGCTCGTGATGGGCCTGCGCGCACCCCTGCCCGGCGTGCTGATCGGCTTCGCGTTCGTCGCTCTGCTCACCGTCTCGCTGGCGTCGCTGTCGTACGCGCTGGCGATGAAGGTCCGCACCCCGCAGGAGTTCGGCCCGACGATCAACGCGCTCACCATGCCGTCGATGCTGCTGTCCGGCCTGATGCTGCCGATGACGCTGGGCCCTGCCTGGCTGGACGTGCTCTCGCACCTGATGCCGTTCCGCTATCTGGTCGACGCGGTACGGGACGCGTACGTCGGCTCCTACGCGAGCGCCCACATGTTGTACGGGGCTCTGGTCGCCGTCGCCTTCACCGCGCTGGCCGTGACGGTGGGCACACGCGTGTTCCGTACCGCCGGGGCGTAACTACGCTGACCCCATGGTCAACCTGACGCGCATCTACACCCGGACCGGCGACCAGGGCACCACCGCCCTCGGTGACATGAGCCGGGTCCCCAAGACCGACCTGCGTATCTCCGCGTACGCCGACGCCAACGAGGCGAACGCGGTGATCGGCACGGCGATCGCCCTCGGCGCCCTGCACGAGGAGGTCGTCAAGGTCCTCGTCCGCGTCCAGAACGACCTCTTCGACGTGGGCGCGGACCTGTCGACGCCGGTGGTGGAGAACCCGGAGTTCCCGCCACTGCGGGTCGAGCAGTTCTACGTCGACAAGCTGGAGGCGGACTGCGACCGCTTCCTCGCCGAGGTGGAGAAGCTCCGCTCCTTCATCCTGCCCGGCGGCACGCCCGGCGCGGCCCTGCTGCACCAGGCGTGCACGGTGGTCCGCCGGGCCGAGCGCTCGACGTGGGCGGCCCTGGAGGCCCACGGCGAGACGATGAACCCCCTCACCGCGACCTACCTGAACCGCCTCTCCGACCTGCTCTTCATCCTGGCCCGGGTGGCCAACAAGGAGGTCGGGGACGTGCTGTGGGTGCCGGGCGGGGAGCGCTAGCCTGCCGTGTGCCGGCGCGCCGACCGGAATAGGCCCCACAAGGTCTGCGCGCCGCCGACGCACATCATCACGACGCCGGCCTTCGTCAGTTCGACGACGGGGACGTCCACGTCCCCCGCGAACATCCAGAGGACGAGGCCGGCCACGAAGATGCCGCCGCCCTCCCACAGCGAACGTTCCGCCAGGCCCTTCATCGGCGCGCGCCCTCCCTCTCCTTCACCGTCTCCGACTCGGCCGGCGCCGTGCCCCCCGGGTCCTTCTTCGGCCAGATCAGGTACCCGAGGGCCACCAGGCCGTGGATGGCGAGGACCCGGACCGCCGCCCACTGGAAGGCGCGCAGGGACGAGACGTCGCCCTGGTCGCCGACGTACCAGACCGCGCCCTGGAGCAGCGCGCAGGCCACGGCCGCGCCCAGCAGGGTGCGCAGCCACAGCCGGCCCTCGTGGGCCGCCCTCGCCCTGCCGTAGCGCGGGGGCTTGGCCGGCGGCGGGCCGCCGGCCAGGCGGTGGGCGGCGTGGCCGTCGAGCCAGCGGATCGTGTAGTGGCCGTACGCGACCGTGTAGCCGATGTACAGCGCCGCCAGGCCGTGCTCCCAACCCGGCTCGGCGCCGTTCTTCAGGTCCCATGCCGTCGCGGCGAACAGCACCAGTTCCAGCACCGGCTCGCACAGCAGCAGGAACACGCTGGTGCGACGCCACTTCAGCAGGTAGCGGGCGGCCAGCCCGAGGGCCAGCAGGACCCAGAAGCCGACCTCGCAGGCGATGATCAACGCGACGACCACGACGCACTCCCTTCCTTCACCCTTCCAGGCTGCCGTCGCGAGCCGCCGCGTTCGTCGTCGCCGGGGGCGAACCTGCGGTACATCGAAAGATGCAGTGCGGGACCGTTCCGCGGGACCAGGCGAGCGGCGCGCGGGCCGTGTTGGATGGTGGCATGGCCGTACGACTCCCCCGCCCGCGCCGCTTCGACGTGTACGCCGCGTCGGCCGGTCTGCTCGGCGGCCTGCTGCTGTGGGGCATCGGCCTGGGCGTGCGGCCCGCCGACGACCCGATCGTGCTGTTCGACGGCCGCTGGCCGCTGCTGGTCCCGCTCGCCGTCATGGCGGGCTGCGAGGTGCTGCGCCGGGCCGCACCGCGCACCGGCCTGCTGATCGGCACGGCCGCCCTGGTCACGGACACCGTCACGCAGGGCAGTCTGGTCACGCTGATCATGTACACCGACCTGATGTACGCCGCCGTGCTGTACGGCCCGCCCGCCTCGGCCCGCCGCATCCCGTGGATCACCGGGCTGCTCACGGTGGCCGCGACCCTGGTGCCGTTCGCGGTGTGGCGGGTGCCCGAGGCACTGCTCATCGGTGTCGCCGTCGGCGTGGTGTCGTTCGCGCCCGCCTCCACCGGGCTGATCGTGCGCAACCACCGCGAGGCCGCCGACGCCGCCCTGCTGCGCGCCGAGCAGACCGCGTTGCTGGCGGAGACGGACCGCGTCCAGGCGGTGACCGCCGAGCGCGCCCGGATGGCCCGCGAGCTGCACGACATGGTCGCCAACCACCTCTCCGCGATCGCCATCCACTCCACGGCCGCGCTCTCCCTCGACGACCCGGCGACCACCCGGCAGGCCCTTGGCGTCATCCGCGAGAACAGCGTCGAGGGGCTGGCCGAGATGCGGCGGCTGATCGGCATCCTGCGGGACGACGGTGGGGACACCGAGCCGGCCGCCGCCCCCACCCTCGACGGCCTCGACGCGCTGGTCGACGGCGCCCGCGCCAACGGTCTCGACGTCACCCTGGAGACGGCACCCGGCGAGGGGCTGCCGGCGCCGGTCGAGCTGGCCGCGTACCGGATCGTGCAGGAGTCCCTCACCAACGCCCTCAAGCATGCGGCGCCGGGGACGGTGCGCGTCGAGCTCGCCCGGCGCGACGAGGCGCTGCACATCCGGGTGAGCAGCCCTTACGGCGACCGGGACACCCCGAGCGCCCCCGGCTCGGGCGCCGGTCTGGTCGGCATGCGGGAGCGGGCCGCGCTGCTGCACGGCACCTTCGAGGCCGGGCCGGTCGCGGACCCCGAGCCGACGGGCGGCAAGATCTGGGCCGTACGCGCCGCCCTGCCCCTGAACGAAGGAGATCACGCATGATCCGCGTCCTCGTCGCCGAGGACCAGTCCGCCGTACGCGCCGGACTGGTGCTGATCCTCGGCAGCGCGCCGGACATCGAGGTGGTCGGGGAGGCCGCCGACGGGGAGCAGGCGGTGGAGCTGGCCCGGGAGCTGCGTCCGGACCTGGTGCTGATGGACGTTCAGATGCCGCGGCTGGACGGGGTGTCGGCTACGCGGCGGGTGGTCGGCGAGCAGCTCGCCGACGTGCTGGTGCTGACCACCTTCGACCTGGACGAGTACGTCTTCGGGGCGCTGCGGGCGGGGGCGGCCGGGTTCCTGCTGAAGAACACCGAGGCCAAGGACCTCCTCGCGGCCGTGCGCACGGTGGCGGGCGGCGAGGGGATCGTCGCCCCGGCCGTCACCCGACGGCTGATCGCCGAGTTCGCCGCGAAGCCGGTGCGGGAGCCGGCCGCGGAACCGGCGGCGCTGGCGGAGCTGACGCGGCGCGAGCGCGAGGTGCTGTCCTGCCTCGGTGAGGGGCTGTCCAACGCCGCGATCGCCGAGCGGCTGGAGATGGCCGAGGCGACGGTGAAGACGCACGTCAGCCGTCTGCTGGGGAAACTGGGGCTGCGCAGCCGGGTGCAAGCGGCGGTGCTGGCGCAGGAGTTGGGGATCTAGTTTCCCCTCTCAACCACGGTCTCAACCACAGCGCGCCACATTGGTCCAGACCTATTGACCTATGGTCCAGACCTTTCTATTCTCGCGGCACTGCGGGCATGAGGCTCAGTCATGCCCACAACAACATCCCCACATAAGGAGGCGCACATGCGCTTCAGACACAAAGCCGCGGCACTCGCAGCGACCCTGGCGCTTCCCCTCGCCGGGCTGGTCGGGCTCGCGAGTCCGGCGCAGGCGGCCACGAGCGCGACGGCCACCTTCGCCAAGACCTCGGACTGGGGCACCGGCTTCGGCGGCAAGTGGACGGTGAAGAACACCGGTACCACCACCATCAACTCCTGGACCGTCGAGTGGGACTTCCCCTCCGGCACCAAGGTCACCTCCGCCTGGGACGCCACCGTCACCAACGCCGGTGACCACTGGACCGCCAAGAACGTCGGCTGGAACGGCACCCTCGCCCCCGGGGCGACCGTCTCCTTCGGCTTCAACGGCACCGGCCCCGGCTCCCCCGCCAACTGCAAGCTCAACGGCGGCAGCTGCGACGGAACCTCCGTACCCGGCGACGAGGCCCCCTCCGCGCCCGGCACACCCACCGCCTCGGACATCACCGACACCTCGGTGAAGCTGTCCTGGTCGGCGGCGACCGACGACAAGGGCGTCAAGAACTACGACGTCCTGCGCGACGGCGCCAAGGTGGCCACCGTGACGGGCACCTCCTACACGGACACCGGCCTCACCAAGGGCACCGACTACTCCTACAGCGTGCAGGCCCGCGACACCGCCGACCAGACCGGTCCGGTGAGCGGCGCGGTGAAGGTCACCACCACCGGCGACGGCGGCGGCCCCCAGCCGCAGCCGGGCGAAGAGGTCAAGCTCGGCTACTTCACCAACTGGGGCGTCTACGGGCGCAACTACCACATCAAGAACCTGGTCACCTCCGGCTCGGCCGAGAAGATCACGCACATCAACTACGCCTTCGGCAACGTCCAGGGCGGCAAGTGCACCATCGGTGACGCCTACGCCGACTACGACAAGGCCTACACGGCCGAGCAGTCCGTGGACGGCGTCGCCGACACCTGGGACCAGCCGCTGCGCGGCAACTTCAACCAGCTGCGCAAGCTGAAGGAGCAGTACCCGCACATCAAGGTGCTGTGGTCCTTCGGCGGCTGGACCTGGTCCGGCGGCTTCCCCGACGCGGTGAAGAACCCGGCCGCCTTCGCGAAGTCCTGCCACGACCTGGTCGAGGACCCGCGCTGGGCCGACGTCTTCGACGGCATCGACCTGGACTGGGAGTACCCGAACGCCTGCGGTCTCAGCTGTGACACGACCAGCGCCCCGAACGCCTTCAGCACCATGATGAAGGCCATGCGGGCCGAGTTCGGCGACGACCTGGTCACCGCGGCCACCACCGCCGACGCCTCCGACGGCGGCAAGATCGAGGCCGCCGACTACGGCGCCGCCGCGCAGTACATCGACTGGTACAACGTGATGACGTACGACTTCTTCGGCGCCTGGGCGAAGAACGGCCCGACCGCTCCGCACTCGCCGCTGACCTCGTACGCCGGCATCCCGCAGCAGGGCTTCAACTCCGCCGAGGCGATCGCGAAGTTCAAGGCGGTCGGCGTGCCGGCCGACAAGCTGCTCCTCGGCATCGGCTTCTACGGCCGCGGCTGGACCGGCGTCACCCAGTCCGCGCCCGGCGGCACGGCGACCGGCCCGGCCGCCGGCACCTACGAGGCGGGCATCGAGGACTACAAGGTCCTCAAGAACAGCTGCCCGGCCACCGGCACCGTCGCCGGTACCGCTTACGCGCACTGCGGCAGCAACTGGTGGTCCTACGACACCCCGGCCACCGTCAAGTCCAAAATGGACTGGGCCGAGCAGCAGGGCCTGGGCGGTGCCTTCTTCTGGGAGTTCAGCGGTGACACCGCGAACGGCGAGCTGGTGAGCGCCATCGACAGCGGTCTGAAGTAGTACCTGAAAGAGTCACCTAAGCGACATTGACGCTCCCCCAGACTTCGTCCGGGGGGACCGCCACCCAGCGAGTGAACGTGGCTACGCCACGTTCACTCGCTGTCCGGGCGGGGCTGCCTCCAGCCACGCGAGGAATCCGGTCAGCGCGTCTTCGCTCATCGCCAGTTCGAGCCGGGTGCCGCGATGGAGACAGGCGAGCACCACGGCGTCCGAGAGCAACGCCAGCTCCTCCTCCCCCTCGGGCAGCCGGCGGCCGGCCACCTCGATGGCCGAGCGCTCCAGTACGCGGCGCGGGCGGGGAGAGTACGAGAAGACGCGGTACCACTCGACCCGGTCGCCGTTGTAGCGCGCCACTCCGTAGGCCCAGCCCTTGCCGCCGGCGTCGCCCTCCTTGGGGGCGTCCCAGCGCAGGGAGCAGTCGAAGGTGCCGCCCGAGCGCTGGATCAGCCGACGGCGCAGCCCGAAGACGAAGAGCCCGATCACCACCAGGGCCACAACGATTCCGCACACAGTCAGAGCGAGGGCCATCGACACCGACCTCCTCGTCTCCTAGGTAACGGAACGGAAAAAACACCCGGATCTGCCTCAGCCGCGGCCGGGTCCGGATCGCTCCGGTCCCAGCCGCGGCTGAGTGACGTCATGGCACGACGTTATCGCACAGTGCTGTGGATCAGCGTCCCGCCGCCGCGCGCAGACGGACGTCCGCGCGACGCTCGGCGTGGGCGTCGCCCTCCGCCTTCGCGCGCTCGAGCTCCCGCTCCGCGCGCTGGACGTCGATCTCGTCCGACAGCTCGGCGATCTCGGCCAGCAGGGAGAGCTTGTTGTCGGCGAACGAGATGAAACCGCCGTGCACCGCGGCGACGACCGTCCCACCGTCACTCGTACGGATGGTCACCGGGCCCGACTCCAGCACACCGAGCAGCGGCTGGTGACCGGGCATGACGCCGATGTCGCCGGACGTGGTGCGCGCGACGACCAGGGAGGCCTCGCCGGACCAGACCTCTCGGTCGGCCGCGACCAGCGCGACGTGCAGCTCAGCAGCCAAGGTGGCTCCTCGGGTCACCACCCGGCCGGTCAGCCGGGTGTTGGTTACAAGTCTAAGGGGCGTGACGGAGGGGACGGGACGTGCCCGCCCCCTCCGGTGTGAGCTCTGGGGCTCACGATGAGCACGGGGCTCAGGAGACGCCGAGCTCCTTCGCGTTCTTCTTCAGGTCCTCGATGCCACCGCACATGAAGAACGCCTGCTCCGGGAAGTGGTCGTACTCGCCGTCGCAGATCGCGTTGAAGGCCGCGATCGACTCGTCCAGCGGGACGTCCGACCCGTCGACGCCGGTGAACTGCTTGGCGACGTGGGTGTTCTGGGACAGGAAGCGCTCCACGCGACGGGCACGGTGGACGACGAGCTTGTCCTCCTCACCGAGCTCGTCGATACCGAGGATCGCGATGATGTCCTGCAGGTCCTTGTACTTCTGCAGGATGTTCTTCACGCGCATCGCGGCCTGGTAGTGGTCCGCCGCGATGTACCGCGGGTCGAGGATGCGGGACGTCGAGTCCAGCGGGTCCACGGCCGGGTAGATGCCCTTCTCGGAGATCGGACGGGAGAGCACCGTCGTCGCGTCGAGGTGGGCGAAGGTGGTGGCCGGGGCCGGGTCGGTCAGGTCGTCCGCGGGGACGTAGATCGCCTGCATCGAGGTGATCGAGTGACCACGGGTCGAGGTGATGCGCTCCTGGAGGAGACCCATCTCGTCGGCCAGGTTCGGCTGGTAGCCCACCGCGGAGGGCATGCGGCCGAGCAGGGTCGACACCTCGGAGCCCGCCTGGGTGAAGCGGAAGATGTTGTCGATGAAGAACAGCACGTCCTGCTTCTGGACGTCGCGGAAGTACTCGGCCATGGTCAGGCCGGCCAGCGCGACGCGCAGACGGGTGCCCGGCGGCTCGTCCATCTGACCGAAGACCAGCGCGGTCTTGTCGATGACGCCGGACTCGCTCATCTCGTCGATGAGGTCGTTGCCCTCACGGGTGCGCTCACCGACACCGGCGAACACGGAGACACCGTCGTGGTTGTTGGCGACGCGGTAGATCATCTCCTGGATGAGCACCGTCTTGCCGACGCCGGCGCCGCCGAACAGACCGATCTTGCCGCCCTTGACGTACGGGGTCAGCAGGTCGATGACCTTGACGCCGGTCTCGAACATCTCGGTCTTCGACTCGAGCTCGTCGAAGTTGGGCGCCTTGCGGTGGATCGGCCAGCGCTCGCCGGTGTACTCCTCGTCGACGTTCAGCACCTCACCGAGGGTGTTGAACACCTTGCCGGTGGTGAAGTCGCCGACCGGGACGGAGATCGACGTGCCGGTGTCGGTCACCGGGGCCTGGCGGACCAGGCCGTCGGTGGGCTGCATGGAGATGGTGCGGACCAGGCCGTCACCGAGGTGCTGCGCGACCTCGAGGGTCAGCGTCTTGAGCTCGCCCTCCTTGGCCGGGTCGGCGACCTCGACGTGCAGGGCGTTGTAGATCTCCGGCATGGCGTCGACGGGGAACTCCACGTCGACGACCGGGCCGATGACCCGGGCGACGCGGCCCGTGGCCGTCGCGGTCTCAACAGTGGTGGTCATTAGTTGTCACTCCCCGCGTTCGCGTCGGCCAGGGCACTGGCGCCACCGACGATCTCGCTGATTTCCTGGGTGATTTCGGCCTGGCGGGCCGCGTTGGCAAGACGGGAGAGCGTGTTGATCAGCTCGCCCGCGTTGTCGGTGGCCGACTTCATCGCGCGTCGGGTGGCGGCGTGCTTGGAGGCGGCCGACTGAAGCAGCGCGTTGTAGATGCGGCTCTCGACGTAGCGCGGCAGCAGGGCGTCGAGGACGTCCTCCGCCGACGGCTCGAAGTCGTACAGCGGGAGGATCTCGTCCTTCGCCGTGGACTCCTGCGCGACCTCTTCGAGGCGCAGGGGCAGCAGCCGGGAGTCGACCGCCGTCTGCGTCATCATCGAGACGAACTCGGTGTAGACGATGTGGAGCTCGTCCACGCCGCCCTCGGCCGTGTCCTTCTCGATCGCCTCGATCAGCGGCGCCGCGACCTTCTTGGCGTCCGCGTACGAGGGCTCGTCGGTGAAGCCCGCGAACGACTCCGCGACCTTGCGCTCACGGAAGTTGTAGTGGGCGAGACCGCGCCGGCCGACGATGTACGTGTCGACCTGCCTGCCCTCGCGCTCGAGACGCTCGGTCAGCTGCTCCGCCGCCTTGATGGCGTTGGAGTTGAAGGCGCCGGCCAGACCGCGGTCGCTCGTGAGGAGCAGGACCGCGGCACGGGTCGGGTTCTCCGCCTCCGTGGTGAGCGGGTGCTTCGTGTTCGACCCGGTACCGACCGCCGTGACCGCGCGGGTGAGCTCCTGCGCGTACGGCGTGGAGGCCGCCACCTTGCGCTGCGCCTTGACGACGCGCGAGGCGGCGATCATCTCCATCGCCTTGGTGATCTTCTTGGTCGCGGTGACGGATCGGATGCGACGCTTGTAGACCCGGAGCTGGGCTCCCATGAGTCAGGTCCCTTCCTTACGTCACTTGGCGGCGGACGGGGCGTCCTCGCCGAGCAGCTTGCCGTCCGAGGTCTCGAACTGCTTCTTGAACGACGCGATCGCCTCGGCGACGGCCTGCAGGGTGTCGTCCGACATCTTGCCGCCCTCGCGGATGGAGGTCATGAGGCCCTGCTCCTGACGGTGCAGGTACTCGAGCAGCTCCTTCTCGAAGCGGCGGATGTCGGCGACCGGCACCTCGTCCATCTTGCCGGTGGTGCCGGCCCAGACGGAGACGACCTGGTCCTCGGTGGCCATCGGCTGGTACTGGTCCTGCTTCAGCAGCTCGACCATGCGCTGACCGCGCTCCAGCTGCGACTTCGACGCGGCGTCCAGGTCGGAACCGAAGGCGGCGAACGCCTCAAGCTCACGGAACTGGGCGAGGTCCACGCGGAGGCGGCCGGAGACCTGCTTCATGGCCTTGTGCTGGGCGGAGCCACCGACTCGGGAGACCGAGATACCGACGTTCAGGGCCGGACGCTGACCGGCGTTGAACAGGTCGGACTCCAGGAAGCACTGGCCGTCGGTGATGGAGATGACGTTGGTCGGGATGAACGCCGAGACGTCGTTGGCCTTGGTCTCGACGATCGGCAGACCCGTCATCGAACCGGCGCCCATCTCGTCGGAGAGCTTCGCGCAGCGCTCCAGCAGACGGGAGTGCAGGTAGAAGACGTCACCCGGGTAGGCCTCGCGGCCCGGCGGGCGGCGCAGCAGCAGCGACACGGCGCGGTAGGCGTCGGCCTGCTTCGACAGGTCGTCGAAGATGATCAGGACGTGCTTGCCCTCGTACATCCACTGCTGGCCGATGGCCGAGCCGGTGTACGGCGCCAGGTACTTGAAGCCGGCCGGGTCGGAAGCCGGGGCGGCCACGATGGTCGTGTACTCCAGCGCGCCGTTCTCCTCCAGCGCGCGGCGGACCGACGCGATGGTGGAGCCCTTCTGGCCGATGGCGACGTAGATGCAGCGGACCTGCTTCTTCGGGTCGCCGGTGCGCCAGTTGTCACGCTGGTTGATGATCGTGTCGACGGCCAGGGCGGTCTTGCCGGTCTGGCGGTCGCCGATGATCAGCTGACGCTGACCGCGGCCGATCGGGGTCATGGCGTCGACGGCCTTGTAGCCCGTCTCCATCGGCTCGTGCACCGACTTGCGCTGCATGACCGTGGGGGCCTGCAGTTCGAGGGCGCGGCGGCCCTCGGTCTCGATTTCGCCGAGGCCGTCGATCGGGTTGCCGAGGGGGTCGACCACGCGGCCGAGGTAGCCCTCGCCCACGGCGACCGACAGGACCTCGCCGGTGCGGGTGACCGGCTGGCCCTCCTCGATGCCGCTGAACTCACCGAGGACGACGCAACCGATCTCGCGCTCCTCGAGGTTGAGGGCGAGGCCGAGGGTGCCGTCCTCGAACTTCAGCAGTTCGTTGGCCATGGCCGAGGGCAGGCCCTCGACCTTCGCGATGCCGTCGCCGGCAAGGGTGACCGTACCGACCTCCTCGCGCGAGGCCGCGTCCGGCTTGTACGACTGGACGAAGTTCTCCAGTGCGTCCCGGATCTCCTCCGGCCGGATCGTGAGCTCCGCCATCTGAGTTCCCTGCTCTCCTTGTTGGGCCCGAAGTTTCACTTGGGGGGTATTCCACGAGTCGGGACTCCCCCCAATGAGAGGTGAATCCTCTGCACGGCCCAACCAGGGCCGTCGTAAGTACGTACTGCTACTGCTCTACTGCTTGTTGTGCTGTTGTGGCGCGGGAGCGTCAGCTCGCCATCCGGCGGCCGGCGTCTTCCAGGCGGTCCGCGATGGAGCCGTTGATGACCTCGTCACCGACCTGCACCCGGATCCCGCCGAGGACCTCGGGGTCCACGTCGAGGTTGAGGTGCATCGGACGGCCGTAGACCTTCGCGAGGGCCGCGCCGAGGCGCTGCTTCTGCGTGTCGCTCAGCGGTACCGCCGAGGTGACGACGGCGACCATCCGGTCCCGCCGGTCGGCGGCGAGCTTGGACAGGGACTCGAGTCCCGACTCCAGGCTACGTCCCCGCGGCGCGGTGACAAGGCGCGTCACCAGTCGCTCGGTGGTCCGCTCCGCCCGGCCGCCGAGCAGGCCGCGCAGCAGCTCGCCCTTGGCCGCCGTGGTGGCCGAGCGGTTGGTCAGCGCGGCGCGCAGCTCGGTGTTCGAGGCGACGATCCGGCCGAACCGGAACAGCTCGTCCTCGACGTTGTCGAGCCGGCCCCGCTTCTGGGCGGCGGTGAGGTCGGCGGTGTTCGCCAGCTCCTCCAGGGCGTCCACCAGGTCGCGCGACTGCGACCAGCGGGAGCGCACCATGCCGGCCACCACGTCGGCGGCGGGGCCGCTGACCTGGGTGCCGAGGAGGCGCTGGGCGAGTTCGGCCTTGGCCTCGCCGGCCTGCGCCGGGTCGGTCAGGACCCGACGCAGCGACACCTCGCGGTGGAGCAGCGCGGTGACGGCGGCCAGCTCGTCGGCGAGCGAGCCGGCGTCCACGGACGTCGAGTCCGTCAGCGCGTCGAGACGCTCGCGTGCGGCAGCCAGGGCCTCGCGGCTCGCTCCGTTCATCGGGTCGCCTCTGCCTTCGTCGCCTTGTCGTCCAGCTCGTCCAGGAAGCGGTCGATCACGCGGCTCTGGCGGGCGTGGTCCTCGAGGGACTCGCCGACGAGCTTGCCGGCCAGCTCGGTGGCCAGCTTGCCGACGTCCTGGCGCAGCGCGGACGCGGCGGCCTTGCGGTCGGCCTGGATCTGGGCGTGACCGGCGGCGATGATCTCCTCACGCTGCCGCTGGCCTTCCGCGCGCATCTCGGCGATGAGCGTGGCGCCCTGCTCCTGCGCCTCCTGACGCAGGCGCGCGGCCTCGTGCCGGGCCTCGGCGAGCTGTGCCTTGTACTGCTCAAGGACGCTCTGGGCCTCGGTCTGCGCGGCCTCGGCCTTCTCGATACCGCCCTCGATGGCCTCGCGACGCTCTTCCAGAACCTTGTTGATGTTCGGGAGCAGCTTCTTGGCGAGGAAGCCGAAGACGATGACGAAAGCGATGAGGCCGATGACAACTTCCGGCCACGGCGGAATGAGGGGATTCTCCTTCTCACCCTCAGCCGCCAGGAAAACCAGGGCGGAGTTCACATCAGTGCCTTTCGTCGAAAGGGTCGGTCGTCAGTGCTCGTCTTAGTAGACGAACGGCATGACGAGACCGATGAGGGCGAGCGCCTCACAGAACGCGAAGCCCAGGATCTGGTTGGCGCGGATCAGACCGGCCGCCTCGGGCTGGCGGGCGAGGGCCTGGGTGCCGTTACCGAAGATGATGCCGACGCCGACGCCGGGGCCAATGGCGGCCAGGCCGTAACCGACGGAGCTGAGCGAACCTTCGACGGCAGCAAGGGTCTGGGACATGCCAGTTCTTCCTTCTCTTTACGGACCGGTGGGGGTTGGCCACCGGACGGCTGGGGGTGTGATGCGGGACGGCTCAGTGGTGCTCGGCGAGCGCGCCCTGGATGTAGGTGCAGGTCAGCAGCACGAACACGTACGCCTGCACGGCCTGGATGAAGAGCTCGAAGGCCGTCATGATGATCGTCATCACGAACGAGACGCCCGCGTAGGCGATGCCGATGCCGTTCAGCATGTACCAGCTGGCGATCGTGAAGAGGAGCAGCAGCGTGTGGCCCGCGAACATGTTCGCGAAGAGCCGGACGGCGTGGGTGAAGGGGCGGACCAGCAGGTTCGAGAAGAACTCGATGGTCATCGACAGCGGCAGCACGGCGCCGAGGGACTTGTCGTACCCCGTGACGTTCTTGAAGAAGCCGACGAAGCCGTGGCGCTTGAAGGTCAGCGAGACCCACAGGACGTAGACGATCAGGGCCAGGACCATCGGGTAGGCGATGATCGAGGTGACCGGGAACTGGGCGACCGGGATGATCGACCAGAGGTTCATCATCCAGACGAAGAAGAAGAGCGTCACGACGAGCGGGACGTACTTCTCGCCTTCCTTCTTGCCGATGGTCTCGTAGACGACACCGCGGCGGATGAAGTCGTAGCCGGCCTCGGCGACCATCTGGAGCTTGCCGGGGACGACCTTCGGCTTGTTGAAGGCGGCCCAGAAGAAGCCCACGATGATGACCGAGCCGAGCAGCGCGAGCAGCATCGGCTTGTTGAAGTACATGCCGTTGCCGTCTGCGTTGCCCCAGAGCGGCTCGAAGAGGAACGAGTGCAGGCCGGGAGCCGGGAAGCCACACCCGTCGAACAGGTGGCAGTCGGTCTCGAAGGCGAGCACCTGCGTCGGGTCAGCACTCACCGCGGGCTCCTTCATCGTGGCGCATGGGTACGGCAACCTCGTTGTGTCGGCGCGGCGCGGAGCCGCTGTACGGCACGGGACTGGTGTTACGGATGTGGGGGCGGCTGTGGGGCATCTCGCCTCGCGAATGAGCAGGCGTCAGCTGGGATGCCCGCGCCCGCGATGCCGCAGTTGGCACCGGACGATAGCAGGACTTCACATGCCTCTTTATCCCGGCCCTACCCGTCACGACGAGCGGCCCGTCTTTTCGGACTTTTCGCTCGACGACTCGGGCTCGACGTAGAGAATCTTGGCCTTCATGTGCGCCCGCGTCTGCGCGGCGATCCACGTGAGCGTGACGACGACCAAAGTGATCGCGAAGGACCGGGGGTTGAACAGCGTCGTGTTCTTGAACGCGGCCAGGAAGACGAACAGCAGCAGGATCTGTGCCGCGTAGAGCATCAGGCCCATCGCCTGGAAAAGGTGCGGAAGCGATTTGGCGGTGCGCTGCAGGACGTAGAGCCCGATCCCCATGAAGAGCATCGCCACCACGGTCGCGACGACGGCGCCGACCGCTCCCTTGCCGCCGGCGACCACGGCGCTGACGACGGCGGCTACTGCGCCGACGGCAGCCGTGGGCACGGCAGCCTGAAGCAAGGTCCGGACGTCATTGGACGGCATGGCGGCAACTCCGCTTTTTCACAGGGGGCAGGGTGTCGTCATGGACGAGCGTAGTCCCGGGCCGAACGGTGTCCTGACGCTCAAGAGACCGTCGCACTACGGTCCTTAAGCCTTACCCGGGGGTTCTCGTGAACCGTATCACAAACTATTTGATGAGGTCTTTACCTGAGGGTGTGCTTGCTGTCACACATGAGAGTGACGGTGCGCGTGTGTGCAATTACTGCGCCCACTTGTCTGGTAATGGGGCAGTTCGTTCCCCCACCAGTTGGCAATGCTCTAGTCAGATTCTTACCTTGCGCCTCTTACCTCGCGCGCGAACGGTGGCCCACGGCAGTGGCCCCGTTGGCGCCCGAGACGCCCACGGCCACGGGCACGCGCTCGTCTTCCTCGTCCGCCGTGGGCTCCGTCCCGGCCCCGGCCCCGGCCTCGACGGAGACGGCCCTGCGGCGGCGGTAGCGGGGCGGCACGAAGCGCTCGGCCCAGCGCGGGGCGCGCGGCGTGAAGCGGGGCAGCAGGAGCAGCACCAGCCCGACCGCGCTCAGCGCGACCACGCCCAGCACGATCCACATCGACGCCGAGTTGACCGAGTAGGCGAGCGCGCCGAAGGCGATCAGCGCCGACCAGAAGTACATGATCAGCACCGCGCGGCTGTGCGAGTGCCCCACCTCGAGCAGCCGGTGGTGCAGGTGCCCCCGGTCGGCGGCGAACGGCGACTGACCGCGCCAGGTGCGGCGCACGATCGCGAGGATCAGGTCGGCGGCCGGGATGGCGATGATGGTCAGCGGCATCAGCAGCGGGATGTAGACGGGCACCATCTGGTGCACGGTGTTGCGCTCGGAACCGGAGAACAGCTTCATCACGTCCGGGTCGACCTGCCCGGTCACCGAGATCGCGCCGGCCGCGAGGACGAGCCCGATCAGCATCGAGCCGGAGTCGCCCATGAAGATCCGGGCGGGGTGCATGTTGTGCGGCAGGAAACCGAGGCACATGCCCATGAGGATCACCGCGAACAGCGTGGCCGGTGCCGCGGCCTCGATGCCGTACGAGTACCAGATGCGGTAGGCGTACATGAAGAAGGCCGCCGCCGCGATGCAGACCATGCCCGCCGCGAGCCCGTCCAGGCCGTCCACGAAGTTGACCGCGTTGATGGTGATGACGACCAGCGCCACCGTCAGCAGCGTGCCCTGCCACTGGGTGAGCGCCACCGTGCCGACGCCCGGCAGCGGGATCCACAGGATGGTCAGTCCCTGGACCACCATCACACCGGCGGCGATCATCTGTCCGCCCAGCTTGATCAGGGCGTCGATCTCGAACTTGTCGTCCAGGACGCCGATCAGCCAGATCAGGGCGGCGCCGGAGAGCAGGGCGCGCGGCTCGTTGGACTTCTCGAAGACCTCACTGAGGTTGGTGAGGTGGTCGGCGACCAGCAGACCGGCGCACAGCCCGAAGAACATGGCGATACCGCCGAGGCGCGGAGTGGGCTCCCGGTGCACGTCACGTGCCCGGATCTCCGGCATCGCCCCCGCCACGATCGCGAACTTCCGTACCGGCCCGGTCAGCAGGTACGTCACCGCGGCCGTGATGCAGAGCGTCAGCAGGTATTCACGCACGGGCTTCCCCACAGGTCTCGCTGGCCATTCCCAGCCTCACACCCTAGCGATGCGCGCATATGGTTGAGGACTTCCGGGTAGCGACGATGGTTGCACGCGTGGCTGTGCACGTGCGTTCGCCTACCCCGCCTCAGTCCGGATACGGCGGGAACTGCGCGGCCAGATCCCGCACGTCGTCCCGCGCCTTCGCCGGGTCCGTGCCGCCCCTGAGCACCTCGGCGAGCAGGGTGGCCACCGCCCGCATCTCCCGCTCCCCCATGCCCTGTGTGGTGACGGCCGCGGTCCCCAGGCGCAGCCCGCGGGCGTCCGCGTGCGGCAGGGCGCAGCAGTCCAGGACGATCCCGGCCGCCGCGAGCCGGCCGCGCGCGGTCCTGCCGTCGACGCCGAGCGGGGCCGGGTCGGCGGTGAGCAGGTGGGTGTCGGTGCCCCCGGTGGTGACGGTCAGGCCCTCGGCTGCCAGGTGGGCGGCGAGGGTGCGGGCGTTGGCGATCACCTGACGGGTGTACGCGGCGAAGGCCGGGGTCGCCGCCTCGCCGAAGGCGACCGCCTTGGCGGCGATGGTGTGCATCTGCGCGCCGCCCTGCGTGAACGGGAACACGGCCCGGTCCACCCGCTCCGCCAGTTCGCCGCCGCACAGGACCATGCCGCCGCGCGGCCCCCGCAGCACCTTGTGCGTGGTGGCGCACACCACGTCGGCGTACGGCACCGGACTGGGCGCCGCTCCCCCCGCGACCAGCCCGATCGGGTGCGCGGCGTCCGCGATGAGGTAGGCGCCCACCTCGTCGGCGATGTCGCGGAAGGCCGCGTAGTCGGGGTTGCGGGGGTAGGCGATGGAACCGCACACGATCGCCTTGGGCCGGTGCGCACGGGCCAGGGTGCGCACCTGGTCGTAGTCGATCAGCCCGGTCTCGGCGTCCACGCCGTAGCCGACGAAGTCGAACCAGCGGCCGGAGAAGTTCGCCGGGGAGCCGTGGGTGAGGTGGCCGCCGTAGGGCAGGCCGAGGGCGAGGACGGTGTCCCCGGGGCGCAGCAGGGCGGCGTAGGCGGCCAGCACGGCGGAGGAGCCCGAGTGTGACTGCACGTTGGCGTGCTCGGCGCCGAAGAGGGTCCGGGCGCGCTCCACGGCGAGCCGCTCGGCGACGTCGACGATCTCGCAGCCGCCGTGGTGCCGGGCGCCCGGGTAGCCCTCGGCGTACTTGTTGGCCAGCGGGGAGCCGAGGGCGGCCAGCACCGCGGGGGACGTGAAGTTCTCGGCGGCGATCAGCTGGAGGGTCGTCGACTGGCGGCGGCCCTCGGCGAGCAGGATCTCGGCCAGCTCGGGGTCCTGGCGCAGCAGGACGCCGAGCGTGCTGTCATCGGCCTCGAGGATGTCGTGGGTGACCGACATGGTGCGCTCCGGGCGTGCGTCGACGGTGACGTAGGACCAATGTAGGCCCGGCACGCGAAAGCCGCCCGGCATCACCGCACGACGGTTCCGCCTACGCCCGCGCGCGGACCCCCGTCAACGCCGTCACCACCGGATCCAGCGCCTGGTGTATCTCGTCCCCGACCGACCGGAAGAAGGGCAGCGGCGCTCCGTAGGGGTCGTACACCTCGTCCGCCTCCGCCGTGGGGGCCAGCAGCCACCCGCGTAGAGCCGCCGCCGCGCGCACCAGGGCACGTGCGCGGACGACCACGCCGTCGTCCAGGGACGGCAGCGTCGCGGGGTCGATGGCGTTCACCAGGCGGGTGAACTCCTTGAGGGTGAAGGTGCGCAGTCCGGCCGAGTGGCCCATGGAGATGACCTGCGCGCGGTGGTCACGGGTCGCGGTGAGGACCAGGTCGGCGCGGATCACGTGCTCGTCGAGCAGTTCGCGCCCGGTGAAGCCGGCCGCGTCCGCGCCGAAGTCGGCGAGGACCGTCTCCGCGTTCGCCTCCATGGGCGCGCCCTCGTGGCCCCAGGTGCCCGCGCTCTCCACGATGAGGCCGCCGCCCAGCACACCGAGCCGCTCCGTCAGGAAATGCCGGGTCAGCCGCTCGGTGATGGGCGAGCGGCACACGTTTCCGGTGCTGACGTGGAGGATGCGGAAGCTGTCTCGCGGGAGACCGACGAACGTGGTCGTGATCTCCGCGGCGCGTTCCCCGTTGCCTATGCCACGCCCCGTCCCAGGGGCCGTCAATTCGCCACCTCGAGGTCGGGTACTACCTTCCGCAGCTCCTCGGCCGACAGCGCGCCCGCGCGCAGCAGCACGGGCACCTCGCGGGTGACGTCGACGATGGACGACGGGACGATGCCGGGGGTGGGGCCGCCGTCGAGGTAGACGGAGACGGAGTCGCCGAGCATCTGCTGGGCGGCGTCGCAGTCCTCGGGTGCCGGGTGGCCGGTGAGGTTGGCGGAGGAGACGGCCATGGGGCCGACCTCGGTGAGCAGCTCGATGGCGACCGGGTGCAGCGGCATGCGGACGGCGACCGTGCCACGGGTCTCGCCGAGGTCCCACTGGAGGGACGGCTGGTGCTTGGCGACCAGGGTCAGGGCGCCCGGCCAGAAGGCGTCGACCAGCTCCCAGGCCATCTCGGAGAAGTCGGTCACCAGGCCGTGCAGGGTGTTCGGCGAGCCGATGAGGACGGGCGAGGGCATGTTGCGGCCCCGGCCCTTGGCCTCCAGCAGGTCGCCGACGGCCTCCGGGGTGAAGGCGTCGGCGCCGATGCCGTACACGGTGTCCGTCGGCAGCACCACGAGCTCGCCACGGCGGACGGCGGACGCGGCCTCGCGCAGACCGGTCACACGGTCGGTCGCGTCGTTGGTGTCGTATCGCCGTGCCATCTAGCGGGCCTCCTCGTACACGTACTGCGGGGTTGAAGTCGGTTCGGTGCTCACGGCAGCGCCTTGCGGGCCGTCGCGAAGCGGGGGCGGTTGTTGAGGTCGGGATGGTCGGCCGCGTCGGCCCAGCCCCGCTCCTCGGTGAAGATCCACGGCACCTGGCCGCCCTGGGTGTCGGCGTGCTCGACGACGACGACCCCGCCGGGGCGCAGCAGCCGGTGCGCGGTGCGTTCCAGGCCCCGGATCAGGTCGAGGCCGTCCTCGCCGGAGAACAGAGCCAGCTCGGGATCGTGGTCGCGGGCCTCGGGGGCGACGTACTCCCATTCGGTGAGCGGGATGTACGGCGGGTTGGAGACGACCAGGTCGACCTGGCCGTCGAGGTCAGGGAAGGCCGTCAGGGCGTCGCCCTGGCGCAGTTCCACCCTGGACCCCTCCATGTTCTTCCGGGTCCACTTGAGGGCGTCCTCGGACAGCTCCACGGCGTACACGCGTGAGCGCGGCACCTCCTGCGCGAGGGCGAGCGCGATGGCGCCCGAGCCGGTGCACAGGTCGACGATGCAGGGCTCGACGACGTCCATGGCGCGTACGGCGTCTATGGCCCAGCCGACGACGGATTCCGTCTCGGGGCGGGGCACGAAGACGCCGGGGCCGACCTGGAGCTCCAGGTAGCGGAAGTAGGCGCGTCCGGTGATGTGCTGGAGCGGCTCGCGCGCCTCGCGGCGGGCGACGACCTCCCAGTACCGGGCGTCG
The DNA here is from genome assembly GCF_042745235.1 of Streptomyces sp. NPDC058796. Lineage (NCBI taxonomy): Bacteria > Bacillati > Actinomycetota > Actinomycetes > Kitasatosporales > Streptomycetaceae > Streptomyces > Streptomyces sp. NPDC058796. The sequence goes on along the minus strand of NZ_JBHYOP010000015.1, from coordinate 74,204 downwards.
AAGTCCGCGTCCGGCACGGTGTGCAGCTCGCCCCGCTTGACGCCGTGCAGGTACGCGGCGAGCTCCTCCGCGTCGGTGCGCGGCGAGGGCACGCCGGCGTCGGCCAGCCGCTGGGTGGCCTGGGCCACCTCCATGAGCAGCAGGTTCACGCTGGTCCTCCGGGGCTGAGCTGTTGTCCGGTGCGGGTGGTGCGGCGGTGCCTACGCGGCGGCGAGCTTGGCCGCCGAGTCCGCGTCGACGCAGGCCTGGATGACCGAGTCGAGGTCGCCGTCCAGGACCTGGTCCAGGTTGTACGCCTTGAAGCCGACGCGGTGGTCCGAGATGCGGTTCTCCGGGAAGTTGTACGTACGGATCTTCTCGGAGCGGTCGACGGTGCGGACCTGGCTGCGCCGGGCGTCCGCGGCCTCCTTCTCCGCCTCTTCCTGCGCCGCCGCGAGCAGCCTGGAGCGCAGGATACGCATCGCCTGCTCCTTGTTCTGCAGCTGGCTCTTCTCGTTCTGACAGGAGGCGACGACTCCGGTCGGGATGTGCGTGATGCGCACCGCGGAGTCGGTGGTGTTGACGGACTGGCCGCCGGGGCCGGAGGACCGGTACACGTCGATGCGCAGGTCGTTCGGGTTGATCTCGACGTCGATCTCCTCGGCCTCGGGGGTCACGAGGACACCCGCCGCGGAGGTGTGGATGCGGCCCTGCGACTCGGTGGCCGGCACGCGCTGCACGCGGTGCACTCCGCCCTCGTACTTCAGCCGCGCCCAGACGCCCTGCCCTGGCTCGGTGGCGCCCTGGCCGCCCTTGGTCTTCACGGCGACCTGGACGTCCTTGTAGCCGCCCAGCTCGGACTCGGTGGAGTCGATGATCTCGGTCTTCCAGCCGACGCGCTCGGCGTAGCGCAGGTACATGCGCAGCAGGTCGCCGGCGAACAGGGCGGACTCGTCGCCGCCCGCGCCTGCCTTGATCTCGAGGATGACGTCCTTGTCGTCGCTGGGGTCGCGCGGGACGAGGAGCAGGCGGAGCTTCTCGGTGAGCTCGTCGCGCTGCTTGTCCAGCTCCTTGACCTCGGCGGCGAAGTCGGGGTCGTCGGCGGCCAGCTCGCGCGCGGTCTCGATGTCGTCGCCCGTCTGCTTCCAGGAGCGGAACGTGGCGACGATCGGGGTCAGCTCGGCGTAGCGCTTGTTCAGCTTGCGCGCGTTGGCCTGGTCGGAGTGGACCGACGGGTCGGCGAGCTTCTTCTCCAGGTCGGCGTGCTCGGCGACGAGTTCCTCGACGGCCTCGAACATCTTGGGCTCCTGCTTACTGCTTGGAAGGGGAAGACGGGCGACCAAAAACGCCGGTCCCGGCGCTCCCCCGGCTGGGGGCGCGGCCGTGGACCGGCGATCGGTGGCTCGCTACTTCTTGGAGCCGGCGGCAGCCTTGCCGAAGCGGGCCTCGAAGCGGGCCACGCGGCCACCGGTGTCGAGGATCTTCTGCTTGCCCGTGTAGAACGGGTGGCACTCGGAGCAGACCTCGGCGCGGATGGTGCCGCTGTCGATGGTGCTGCGGGTGGTGAACGACGCGCCACAGGTGCAGCTGACCTGCGTCTCGACGTACTCGGGGTGGATGTCGCGCTTCAAGGTGTCTCCTAGGTTCGGGAGGGCACCGGGTCGCCGCCGCGGGATGCGGGAGCGTGAACCGGGGCCGACGTACCAGTCTGCCAGGACTGGTGTCTTCTCCCAAAACCGGGGGCCGCCGTCATCTATTCCGCCGCGTTCACGACACCCTTGGCCTCACCGGTGGCCGTGCCCTCCGTGGCCGACTTCGGGATCGGCTTGTCGTTCTTGAGGGCCGTCCACACCTGATCGGCCTTGGCCTTCTCCAGCAGGACCCGGTTCGGGTCCGCGGGGTCGTAGACGACCGGCATGGTGACCATGTGCATGCTGTCGGGGGTGATGCCCTTCAGACCGGTCGCGAAGGACATCAGGGAGTTCACCGAGCCGAGGTCGGAGTCGGTGGTCACGGTCTTGGTGGCGGTGTCGGCGATGTCGTACAGCTTCTTGGGGTTGCCGAGCAGGCCGATGTCCTTGACCTGGTCGACCAGTGCCTTGACGAAGGCCTGCTGGAGCTGGATGCGGCCGAGGTCGGAGCCGTCACCGACGCCGTGCCGGGTGCGGACCAGGCCGAGGGCCTGTTCGCCGTCGAGCGTGTGGGTGCCGGCGGGCAGGTCGAGGTGGCTGTCGGGGTCCTTGATGGCCTCGGTGGTGGTGACGTCGACGCCGCCCAGGTCGTCGATGAGCTGCTGGAAGCCCTTGAAGTCGACCTCAAGGTAGTGGTCCATGCGCAGCCCGCTGACCGACTCGACGGTCTTCACGGCGCAGGCGGCGCCGCCCGTGGAGTAGGCGGAGTTGAACATCACGGCGTTCGCCGCGGGGTGCTCGTCGCCGTCGGTGTCGGTGCACTCGGGGCGGTCGATGAGGGTGTCGCGCGGGATGGAGACCACGCTGGCCTTCTCGTGGCCCTTGTGGACGTGCACGATCATCGCGGTGTCGGAGCGGGCGGTGCCGTCGTCGGCGCCGCCGCCGAGCTTCTCGTTCCCGCCGGCGCGGGTGTCCGAGCCGAGCACGAGGATGTTCTGCGATCCGTCGTCGGCCTTCTGCGGCCGGTCGGTGCCGAGCACCTGGTCGATGTCGACGCTCTGGAGGTTGCCGTTGAGCTTGAAGAGCACGACTCCGGCGCCGGTGCCGCCCAGGACCACGATGCCCGCCGCGCTCCAGGCGGCGATGAGCAGGGCCTTGCGCCGCCTGCCCGGGGGCTTGCGGCGGCGGCCCTTGCCCCGGCGGCCGGGTCGGGTGGTGCGGGACTGCCCGGGGCCGGGTATCGCGGGATCCGGCGTGCTCTCGGCTGACATGGGCTCCTCGGTGGTCGTGCGGTCGGTTACCCCCTGCGCTCAGGGTCGGTCGGTCGGCTCCGGCGGGTTTGTACCGGTACCTCACCATCGTCCCCCCGTGTCTGAGACGGCGGAACTCGGGACAGGGTTGCACAACGGTCTGTGGCGACCGGGTGGGCACTCGGTCACGGAACGTACTCACCGCCCTCCCGGCCCCGGCGCTGACCTGCGTGTCCGTGGCCACCCGGGAGAGGGTTCACGGACCGCCGTGCGACGGCGGCCTGTGGCGAAGGTCGCAACACGGAAGGGCCGCCCCCCGCGAGGGAGGCGGCCCTTCCGATGGCCTTCGACGGAGTGCCCGGCGGCGACTCAGTCGCCGTTGCCCGGGGTCGGCGTCGTCTTCTGGATCTGCATCAGGAACTCGACGTTCGACTTGGTCTGCTTCATCTTGTCGAGGAGCAGCTCGATCGCCTGCTGCTGGTCGAGGGCGTGCAGCACCCGGCGCAGCTTCCAGGTGACGGCCAGCTCCTCGCTGCCGAGCAGGATCTCCTCCTTGCGGGTGCCGGACGCGTCGACGTCCACCGCCGGGAAGATGCGCTTGTCGGCGAGCTTCCGGTCGAGCTTGAGCTCGGCGTTGCCGGTGCCCTTGAACTCCTCGAAGATGACCTCGTCCATGCGGGACCCGGTGTCCACCAGGGCGGTGGCGAGGATGGTCAGCGAGCCGCCGTCCTCGATGTTGCGGGCCGCACCGAAGAAGCGCTTCGGCGGGTACAGGGCGGTCGAGTCGACACCACCGGACAGGATGCGGCCGGAGGCCGGGGCGGCGAGGTTGTACGCGCGGCCCAGACGGGTGATCGAGTCGAGCAGGACGACCACGTCGTGTCCCAGCTCCACCAGGCGCTTGGCGCGCTCGATGGCGAGCTCGGCGACCGTGGTGTGGTCCTCGGCCGGACGGTCGAAGGTCGAGGAGATGACCTCGCCCTTCACCGACCGCTGCATGTCGGTGACCTCTTCCGGACGCTCGTCGACGAGGACGACCATCAGGTGGCACTCGGGGTTGTTGTGCGTGATCGCGTTGGCGATCGCCTGCATGATCATGGTCTTGCCGGTCTTCGGCGGGGCCACGATCAGGCCGCGCTGGCCCTTACCGATCGGTGCGACGAGGTCGATGATGCGGGTGGTGAGGACGCCCGGGTCCGTCTCCAGGCGGAGGCGGTCCTGCGGGTACAGCGGCGTCAGCTTGTTGAACTCCGGGCGGCCGCGGCCGTGTTCGGGGGCCATGCCGTTGACGGAGTCGAGGCGGACGAGGGCGTTGAACTTCTCGCGGCGCTCGCCTTCCTTGGGCTGGCGCACGGCACCGGTGATGTGGTCGCCCTTGCGCAGGCCGTTCTTGCGGACCTGGGCGAGGGAGACGTACACGTCGTTCGGGCCCGGCAGGTAGCCGGAGGTGCGGATGAACGCGTAGTTGTCGAGGATGTCCAGGATGCCCGCGACGGGGATCAGGACGTCGTCCTCGTTGATCTGCGGCTCCTGCACCTCGTCGCGCCCACGACGGCCCCGGCGGTCGCGGTAGCGGCCGCGGCGGCCGCGGCGGCCGCCGCCGTCGTCGTCGTAGCCGTCGTCCTGCTGGCGGTCCTGGCGGCCGCCGCCCTGCTGGCGGTCCTGGCGGCCGCCGCCCTGGTTCTGGTCGTCGCCCTTGCCCCGGCGGTCGCGGCCGCCGTCGCGGTCACGGTCCCGGCCGCGCTCCCGGCGGTCGCGACGGCGGCCCTCGCCGCCCTCGCCGTCGGAGCGGGAGTCGCCCTGTCCCTGCTGGTGGCCCTGACCCTGCTGCTGGGCCGACGACTCGGCCTTCGGCTCGCTGCGGGTCTCCACGGCCACGGTCTCGGCGGCCGCGGACGGGCTGCCCGCGTCGGCGGTGGCCCGGCGGCGCCGGCGCTCGGCGGGGGCCTCGTCACCGGCGGCACCGGCCTGGTCGCCCGAGGGCGAGACCTTGGGGGACGGCTGACCGGGGATCTCGATCTGCTGCTGGGCGGCGGCCTTGTCGGCGGCCGTCTTGTCCGCCTTCTTCCCGGCCTTCTCCGCCTTGCCGGACTTCTCGGCCTTCTCCGCCTTCTCGGCGGGGGCCTCGTCATTCGTACGGGTGCGGGAGGTGGTGCGGCGCTTGGGCTTGGTCTCGCCGGCGGTGTCCGCGGCGGCGGGCGCGGCCTTGGCGGGGGCTCCCCCGGCGGCCTGCGCCTCCTTGATGACCTCGATCAGCTGGCTCTTGCGCATCCGCGCGGTGCCCCTGATGCCGAGGCCGGATGCGACCTGCTGCAGCTCGGCCAGCACCATGCCCTCGAGGCCGGTACCGCGGCGCCGCCGGGAGCCGGCACCGGTGGCAGGCGCGGAGGCGTCCGTGGCGGGCGCGGCAGCGGTCTCCTCGACACGTGCGCCCATCAGATCGGTGGTGTCGCTCACGAAGGGTCCTTCCCTGGAGCGGACGTCGGCCTGTCTGGCTCGGCGACCGGTTGTGCTGTCCGGCTTCGGTCCTTGCTGTGCGAACCGTGCCGGGGCGGTGGTCCGCCTGAACGGCGGAAGAGATATCTGGTGATGGCGCGCCCCCTGGCCGTGGCACCCGGTGTCTGTGTCACGCGGCGTGGTCGCACCTGTTCCGAAACGTGCCCGGCGGGCCGCTCAGTGTCCGCGTCGGCCGTACTGACCACGTACGACGTCCACTGCACAATGCGGCTTGGGGGGCTCTCGGAAGAATGTCTGTCCCGGACGGGGACACGAGGCACCTCGCCATGGTGGGGTCGGGTGCAGACTTGAGGTTAACACTACCGGATCCAACAAACATTCCCCCTCTCGAAATCCGGCAACCCACGCGTCTAGATGTCGCTGGAGGTCGCCAGGGGCAGGACGCTCGCGCCCTGCTGGTCCAGGCCGAGCCGGTTGGCCGCCCAGTCCGTGCCGGCCAGCGCCTCGACCTTGTCGGCCGTGTCTGCGTCGGCCAGTGCCATCACCGTGGGCCCCGCGCCGGAGATCACCGCGGGGACGCCGTCGGCGCGCAGCCGCTCCACCAGCGCCGCGCTCTCCGGCATGGCCGGCGCGCGGTACTCCTGGTGCAGACGGTCCTCGGTGGCCGGCAGCAGCAGCTCGGGGCGCCTGGTGAGGGCCTCGACGAGCAGCGCGGCGCGGCCGGCGTTGGCGGCGGCGTCGACGTGCGGGACGGTGCGCGGGAGGAGACCGCGGGCGGTCTCCGTCAGTACCGGCTTTCCGGGCACGAAAACCACCGGAACGATGGAATCGGCGGGCTGCATCCTGATCGCCCTGGCGGCGCCGGACTCCATCCAGGACAGGGTGAAACCGCCCAGCAGGCAGGCCGCGACGTTGTCGGGGTGGCCCTCGATCTCGGTGGCGAGGTCGAGCAGCGCGGCGTCGTCGAGGCGGGCCTCGCCGCCTATGGTCACCGCGCGCGCGGCGACGATGCCCGCGCAGATGGCGGCGGAGGAGGAGCCGAGGCCGCGGCCGTGCGGGATGCGGTTGGCGCAGACGATCTCCAGGCCGCGCGGCTGTCCGCCCAGCAGGTCGAAGGCGGTGCGCAGGGAGCGGACGAGGAGGTGCTTCTCGTCGCGCGGCAGGGTCTCGCTGCCCTCACCGGCGATGTCGATGTGCAGCCCGGAGTCGGCCACCCGGACGACCACGTCGTCGTACAAGCCCAGCGCGAGGCCGAGGGCGTCGAAGCCCGGGCCGAGGTTGGCGCTGGTGGCGGGGACGCGCACCCTGACGGCGGCGGCGCGGAACGCTGGACCGGCCATCTCTCGATGACTCTCCTTGAGCTGCGTGACTGTCGAATGACATTCGATGACGTACGGGACGCTGGGGCTCGCCGCTTCCTGCCGAACGACCGGCCCGTGCCGACCGCGGTCGGTCCCGGTCGGTCGCGACCGGCCACGACCAGCCGCTTCCCGACCGCTTCCCGACCGCGGAGACAGCGCGGCGCCGCGGCATATGCGGCAGGCGGGTTCGGTACAGCCTATCGAAGGAAGGTTCTGTGGCGACATAGGGCGCACAGGAGGCGCACGATGCGTGTCGTAAGCCCCCTGTGCACCCCCCGTAAAGGACTTTCCCGGCCGAGCGTCGCTTACGCCCTCTTACGCCGGTGAGATGGGCGCGACCTCGGGCCCGGCGGTCGTGCCGGGCCCGGGGAGGGCGCTCAGATCAGGCCGAGCCGCTCGGCGGCCGTCGCCGCGTCGACCGGGACGGTGACGGGCTGCGGGGCGCCGGCGACGGCCCAGTCGGGGTCCTTGAGCCCGTTGCCGGTGACGGTGCACACGATGCGCTGCCCCGGGTCGACCTTGCCGAGCTCGGCGGCCTTCAGCAGGCCGGCGACCGACGCGGCGGAGGCGGGCTCGACGAAGACGCCCTCCTGGGAGGCCAACAGCCGGTAGGCGCGCAGGATCTCACGGTCCGTCACCTCGTCGATGGCGCCGCCCGACTCGTCCCGCGCGGCGAGCGCGAGGTCCCAGGACGCGGGGTTGCCGATGCGGATGGCGGTGGCGATGGTCGACGGGTCCTTGACGACCTCGCCGCGCACGATCGGGGCGCTGCCGGAGGCCTGGAACCCCCACATGCGCGGCGTCTTCGTGCTGACCCCGTCCGCGGCGTACTCCCTGTACCCCTTCCAGTACGCGGTGATGTTGCCCGCGTTGCCGACCGGCAGGACGTGGATGTCGGGGGCGTCGCCGAGCATGTCCACGATCTCGAAGGCGGCCGTCTTCTGCCCCTCGATGCGCACCGGATTGACCGAATTGACCAGCGCCACCGGGTAGTTGTCGCTGAGCGCGCGGGCAAGGGTGAGGCAGTCGTCGAAGTTGCCGTCAACCTGGAGGATCTTCGCGCCGTGCACGAGGGCCTGGCCCATCTTGCCGAGCGCGATCTTGCCCTGCGGCACGAGCACCGCGGACACCATGCCCGCGCGCACGCCGTACGCGGCGGCGGAGGCGGAGGTGTTCCCGGTGGACGCGCAGATGACGGCCTGCGCGCCCTCCTCCTTGGCCTTGCTGATGGCCATGGTCATGCCGCGGTCCTTGAAGGACCCGGTCGGGTTCGCCCCCTCGACCTTGAGGTGGACCTCGCAGCCCGTGCGCTCGGAGAGCACCTGCGCGGGCACGAGCGGCGTGCCGCCCTCGCGGAGCGTCACGACGGGCGTGCTGTCGGAGACGGGCAGCCGGTCCCGGTACTCCTCGATGATTCCGCGCCACTGGTGGGTCATTGCTGGTTACTCTCCTTCAACCCGCATGATGCTGGCGACACCCCGCACGGTGTCGAGCTTGCGCAGCGCCTCGACCGTACCGCCGAGGGCGGCGTCGGACGCACGGTGGGTGACGACGACGAGGGAGGCCTCGCCGTCCTTGCCGGACTGCCGCACGGTGTCGATGGAGACACCGTGCTCCGCGAACACGGTCGCGACCTGGGCGAGCACGCCCGGTTTGTCGGCGACGTCGAGGCTGATGTGGTAGCGCGTGACGACGTCGCCCATCGGCGAGACGGGCAGTGCGGCATAGGCGGACTCGCCGGGTCCGGTTGCGCCGCCGATCCGGTTGCGGCAGACCGCCACCAGGTCGCCGAGGACTGCGGACGCGGTCGGCGAACCGCCGGCGCCGGGCCCGTAGAACATGAGCTGACCGGCGGCCTCGGACTCGACGAAGACGGCGTTGTAGGCCTCGCGCACGTTCGCCAGCGGGTGGCTGAGCGGGATCATCGCGGGATGCACACGCGCGGTGACCGATCCTCCGTCCGCCGCCCGCTCGCAGATGGCCAGCAGCTTGATGGTGCAGCCCATCTCCTTGGCGGAGGCGAAGTCGGCGGCGGTGACCTCGGTCATGCCCTCGCGGTAGACGTCGTCGAGACGCACGCGCGTGTGGAAGGCGATCCCGGCGAGGATGGCGGCCTTGGCGGCGGCGTCGAAGCCCTCGACGTCGGCGGTCGGGTCGGCCTCGGCGTACCCGAGGGCGGTGGCCTCGTCGAGCGCCTCCTGGTACCCGGCGCCGGTGGTGTCCATGGCGTCGAGGATGAAGTTGGTCGTCCCGTTGACGATGCCGAGCACCCGGTTGACCTTGTCCCCGGCCAGCGACTCGCGCAGCGGGCGGATCAGCGGGATGGCACCGGCGACGGCGGCCTCGTAGTAGAGGTCCTTGCCGTGCTCGTCGGCCGCGGCGTGCAGCGAGGCGCCGTCCTGGGCGATGAGCGCCTTGTTGGCGGACACCACGGACGCGCCGTGCTCGATGGCGGTGGTGATGAGCGTCCGGGCGGGCTCGATGCCGCCGATGACCTCGACGACGACGTCGATGTCCCCGCGTTTGACCAGGGCGGTGGCGTCGGTGGTGACGAGGGCCGGGTCGATCCCCTCGCGCACCTTGTCGGGCCGCCGTACGGCCACGCCCGCCAGCTCCACCGGGGCCCCGATCCGGGCGGCGAGGTCGTCGGCGTGCGTCGTCATGATGCGCGCCACCTCTGAGCCGACCACTCCACAGCCCAGCAGCGCCACCTTCAGCGGACGCGTACGCATCATCCGACCTCGTTTCCTCTTACCGTCTACGGTTCGACCAGTCTCACGCACCGGACGGGATTTCCTGCCATTCGTCCGCATCATGAGACGTTTATTTCATTTTTCGCAGGGCCGGCGGCGAAAGATCTTGCGTCGCCCGCCCCGCTCCATCGTCCATGGTGCGGCGCCGCCGCGGCGCCGTGTCCGGCGCCGGGGCGCGGACCCTCACCCGACGTCGAGGCGCAGCAGATCCTCCTCGGTCTCCCGCCGCACGATGACCCGGGCCTCGCCCTCCCGCACGGCTACGACGGGCGGACGCAGCACGTGGTTGTAGTTGCTGGCCATGGAACGGCAGTACGCCCCGGTCGCGGGTACGGCGATGAGGTCCCCGGGCGCCAGGTCCCCCGGCAGGAAGGCGTCCTTGACCACGATGTCCCCGCTCTCGCAGTGCTTGCCCACCACCCGCGTGAGCATCGGCTCGGCGTCGGAGGTGCGGGAGACGAGGGCGACGGTGTACTCGGCGTCATACAGCGCGGTGCGGATGTTGTCCGACATGCCGCCGTCGACGGAGACGTAGGTGCGCAGCCCTTCGAGCGGCTTGACGGTGCCGACCTCGTAGAGCGTGAAGGCGGTCGGCCCGACGATGGCCCGCCCGGGCTCGACGGAGATGCGAGGCGTACGCAGCTTCGCGCCCTCGCACTCCCGGGTCACGATCTCGGTGAGCGCCTTGGCGATCTCGTGCGGCTCGCGGGGGTCGTCGTCACTGGTGTACGCGATGCCGAGCCCGCCACCGAGGTCGATCTCGGGCAGCTCGATCCCGTGCTCGTCGCGGATGTCCTTGAGCAGCCCGACGACCCGGTGCGCGGCGACCTCGAACCCGGACATGTCGAAGATCTGCGACCCGATGTGCGAGTGAATCCCGATGACCTCGAGCCCGTCCAGCTGAAGCGCCCGCCGCACGGCTTCGGCGGCTTGCCCGCCCGCCAGCGGAATCCCGAACTTCTGATCCTCGTGGGCCGTGGCGATGAACTCGTGCGTGTGCGCTTCGACCCCGACGGTGATCCGGATCTGCACCCGCTGCCGCTTCCCGAGGGACTGGGCGATGTGGGCGACCCGCACGATCTCCTGGAACGAGTCGAGCACGATCCGCCCGACCCCGGCGCGCACGGCCCGCTCGATCTCCTCCGGCGACTTGTTGTTGCCGTGGAAGGCGATGCGGTCGGCGGGCATCCCGGCGGACAGCGCGGTGGCGAGCTCGCCACCCGAGCACACGTCGAGGTTGAGCCCCTCCTCGTGCAGCCACCGCACGACGGCGCGGGAGAGGAACGCCTTGCCGGCGTAGAAGACGTCGGCGTCCGTGCCGAAGGCGGTGCGCCAGGCCCGCGCCCGGGCCCGGAAGTCGGCCTCGTCGAGGACGTAGGCGGGGGTGCCGTACTCCTCGGCGAGCCGGGTGACGCTGATCCCGCCGACGGTGACGGCACCGTCCTGGTCCCGGTCCACGGTCTGCGCCCACACCTTGGGGTCGAGGGCGTTGAGGTCGGCGGGCGGGGCGGAGTAGTGGCCCTCGGGCAGGACATCGGCGTGGCGGGGCCCGGCGGGGTGTGCGGAACGGCTCATGACGTCTTCTGTGCTCTCTTCAGAGGTGGTCGGGTGCGTCGATACCGAGCAGGGTCAGGCCGCCGGCCAGCACCGTCCCGGCGGCTTCGGCGAGGGCGAGCCGGGCACGGTGGGCGGCCGAGGGTTTCTCCCCGCCACGCGGCAGCACGGTGGTCAGGAAGGGAAGCGCGGCGTCGGCGACGGCGACGAGGTGCCGGGCGAGCCGGTCGGGCGCGCGGTGGTCCGCCGCGGCGGCGAGCACGCGGGGGTGGTCACCGAGGGCGGCGAGGAGATCCTGGCCCGGTACGGGACCGGGCCGGCCCTCGAAACCGAGATCGGCGGCGTTGCGGGTGAGGGCGCGAGTCCGGGCGTGGGCGTACCGCACCCGGAAGAGGGGGTTGCTCTCCCGCTGGGCGAGGTGTTCGTCACCGATCCGGGGCCGGTCGTGGGCGGCGGGGTGGAGCAGGGCCCAGCGGGCGGCGTCGCGGCCGAGGGGCAGCGGATCGGCGGGGGCGGGCACGGGGCGCACGTTGACGGGCAGGCTCGCGGGCGCCGGTCCGACACCGTCGGTGCGCACCCCGAGGACGGCCGTCCACTCGGGGTCGAAGCCCTCCGCCGTGGCGCGCACCAGGGCGCCCTGGGAGCGCAGGATGCGGGCGACGGCTTCGGCGACGACGACGGCACGGAGGTCGTACGGGCAGTGCAGCTGCACGATCCGCCCGTCGGGCCCGTCGACGTACCCGTACCGTGCCCCGGCCCTGCGAATCTCCTCGACGAGCGCGGCCGGGGCGCCACCACCGAGGCTGATGTTGAGGAACCCGGGCCCGGTGAGGACGACATCGGCGACGCCGTCGACTCCCACGAGGTACGGCCGCAGCACCTCGGCGACCCGGTACGGCGGCTGCCCGGCCGGCCGGGCGAGCTGGAGGGCGATGTTGGTGGCGTAGTCCCCGCACCCCCCGGGCCCCGGCGGGGCGACCACGGCCCGCTCCGGGACGGTCACGTCCAGCTCCCCCGCGTCGACAGCGCGACGCACCGCGTGCAGCACGGTGCGGGAGAGCTCTGCGGGGGTCACGGGTCAAGCGTATGGGAGGAGGGGGGTGGGTAGGCGAACAGGTTTGGCGCCGGTCCCGACATATGGACGACTCCGACTCTGATCGTGGAGCTCGGAACTCACCCGGCCGGCTCGGCCTGCGCCGACGACTCACTCTCCCCCGCCGCACCCAGCACGGCCCGCAACGCCGCCGCACCGCCCCCGCTGACCTTGCGCTCGACCAACTGCCGCACGAGCGCGACGAGCTCGGCCGGCTCGAACGGCTTGGACAGAAAGGCGTCGGCCCCCGCATCGAACCCGGCGTCGATCTCGTACTGCGTACAGGCACTGACGATGGCGATCGGAAGGTCCCGCGTACGCGGATCGGCACGCAGCCGGGCGGCGGTCCGCACCCCGTCCATCCGAGGCATGACGACGTCCAGCGTGACGGCGTCGGGCCGCACCTGATGGACGACATCAAGACACTCGACACCATCAGCCGCGGTCACGACCTCGAAGCCCTCCAGCTCGAGATTGACCCTGATCAGCTGCCGGATGACCTTGTTGTCGTCCACAACAAGAACCCGGCCAGACGCCCTAGGCACAACTCGAGAGTAGGTCCGGACCGGCCACCGCGTCCGGGTTTTCCCCACTTCCACCCCGTGCGGGGGACAACCCCGCCGGGGCTGACGCCGGTACCGCGGGTCGCGGCCCTTCGGGCAGGGCGGGCGACTGGGGCGGGCAAGGGGGCGGCACGACCCGCGAAAACCCGTTCATGACCACCCCGGGGGAGCTGGTAGTGTTCTACCCGTCGCCGCGAGCAACACCGAACGCGACCGACACGCCCCCGTAGCTCAGGGGATAGAGCAACGGCCTCCGGAGCCGTGTGCGCAGGTTCGAATCCTGCCGGGGGCACTCGCCGGTCAGAAACTTGAAACTGTCGTCTGGCCAGGGCGAATGCCGACACGAGAGAGCGGGAGTCAGTCTCACTGACTCCCGCTCTCTCTCGTTGTCTCTCACTGTTCACGCACCATCTGCGATACACCCCGGTACGTCGTCCAGTCAGCGCAGGAGGTTGACGGGTGGAGATCACGGCCAAGGAGTTTCGTGCGACGGCCCTGCCGCAGCCACTCCGTTTCCCACCGCCCTACGCCGACAGGACGGCGAACCCAAACGGCTACTCATACTGGTGGCAGCTTCTTAGGCTCGTCTTTGACCTTCCTGATCCTCGTAAGTTCCCAGCACTAAATAGCTTCTCCGTGGAAGAACTTACGGTTATTAAGCGGTTCATCAGGTGCTGCGAGGAGTTGGCAGAATCAACGGTCCTCAGCAGCGATTCCAGCATCAGGTTGCACGTTACGCAGGCGGACGACGGAACTCAGACAGAGAAACTCACGGCCAATTTCCCGCCTCGGGAAGCAATCAGGGGCACGACCGTACTCTTTCGACAGCTCTACAGCAATGCGGAGCGGGCAAGTTACACGAAGGTGCGCCAAATAATTGGACGCCATCTTCACAGCACGCAGGATGCAGACCGTGAGCGCCGAGACGAGATGCAGCGACGATGGAACCGCGCTCATGGGCAGTTGCGCGCGTACCTGCTCACCTACATGGCGGACCGCGCCGTGTGCGAGGCGCGAGGCTGGCACACGGCTGGCATCCCGAACGCCGATGTCAAACCAGAAGAGCTGACGAAGCTCTTCCTATACGGCGACCTAATTCATTGGGGAGACGGCGCGGAAGAGCTGGACCAGCTCTCCAGTGACGAAGTTAAGCACGCATGGAACACGTTGCGATACATGCAAGTGGTTGCGCAATTGAGTCACTTTTACCTGGGGTACTCACTGCTCGCCAAAGCGGCGATCAGGCGGTCCATATAGCCTGATGGGGCAGCGCGGCGCTGCCCCATCAGCCGTGAACTAGGCGTTATCCCCTTCATCTTCAAGCGCTTTTTCAATCTTCCTATTGGCAGCCTCTTCGTGACCGTCGACGCAACCGAGATATCGACGATGAATAACCTCGGGCGAGTTGCCGACCCGCCGGGCCACCTCAGCAATCGGGACCCCGGCATTCAGCCACCGCGTGATACACGCATGCCGCAGGTCGTACGGGCGGCCGGCCAACGGGGAGCCAACCCGGTCGGGCGGTAGCGCATAGAGTCGCGCCTCCTCCCACACCCGCCAATAGGTGGACGAGCCGACCACTCCCCCGCGCTCGTTGCCGAACACGCGTCCCTCCTTGGCGGAGCCGAAGGCTTCCAGGTGGGCCCGGAGGATGGCGACCAGGACGGGCGGGATGGGTACCGGGCGGTCGCTGGTCGCTTCCCGTGCCTTCAGCCCCCGGCGGTCGTGCCGCTCTCCGGAGTCGGTCCACTGCTTCCCAGAGACGGGGCGCGTCTCCCGGAGCGTCAGCGTGCCCCACCCCGTCTCTGGCAGATGGCAGTCCGACAGCCTCAGCCCGACCGCCTCAGCCGGACGCAGCCCCGCGTAGTAAAGGACCGCGTAGAAGGCCACCAGGCGCCGCCCTCGGCAACGATCCCAGGACCCGACGTAGGAAACCGCCGCGAGCAACTGGCGGGCCTGTACAGCGTTCACGAGGACGCGTCGGTCAACCACGCCGTTGGAGCCGACATGCTTCCCACGGGCGCGCTGAAGCGGATTGTCGTCGAGTTCTCCCACGGCCACCGCGTGTTCAAGCGCGGTGTTCAGGGCACGGCGGCGGCGCCGGTACGTGTCGCCTGCAGCCGGGGTGCCGTCGAGCTTGTAGCTCAGGCGGTACAGCACGTCTTCGAATACCTCGGGGTCGGCCAGGTCGCCGATCGGGCGGTCCGCCGTCGTGAGCCAGCCGTATGCGATTTTGAGGTCTGCCGGCACATCCCCACCTGCGTTCGCGGGCACGATCCCCCACCGGAAGGCCAACCGCAGTTGTTCATCCGTGGGAGCGCCGTCGCCGCGCTTGACCATCGCGAGGCTCACAGCCGCAAGGCCGTCCGCCATGCCCTCACGCGTCTTGGCTGCGCTCGTACGCCACCGCCCGGCGAAGTACTTCCGGCAGAACTCGAACCACCGGCGCGGGGCCCTCATCTCAGCCGCGGCGGCTGCTTCCGCCGCCGCGCGGACTTCGGACTCGGGTTGACCGCTCTCGATCTCGAAAGCCTCACCCCGCCGCATGGCCTGTCGCAGTTCTGAGCGTCGGCTCTCGGCAAGCGCGGACGTGGCGAACGTCGCGCTGCTCACCCTTCCGCCTACGACCCACCGGAGCTGATAGGGGCGGGCTTTCCGGTTGACCTTTGTGACCTTCCACAGTCGGATGTCAAGGGAGTACCCCGGCCGCGCCTCCCCGTGTGGGCGGCGGGCCGACGCGTCGTCATTCCTGCTCACGCAGCGTCCTCCCGCTCCGTCAGCCAACGCTCGTACTCCGACCGTCGGATACGAACGTCGCCGTTCGGGAGCTTGATCGAGCGGGGCCCCTTCCCGAGCTGGCGCCACCGGTAGAAGGTCGACGGAGCAACCTTCAGATCGGCAAGAACTTCCTGAACGGTCATCTTGTCGTCCACCGTGCGGGCCTTCATGCGGCTGTCCTTTCCGGGGCCGGGTGGCGCGGGGTCGATTCGGGCAGGTGAGGGGTGGACCGTTGCGCGGCGGTCGCGCTCGACTGGTTGGCGTGGGCGAGCCGGGCCAGCAGTCGCCAGAGGGCGAGCGTGAACAGGGGCGTGAACACCGGTGCTCGATCGGTGAACGCCCCCGGTCCTCCGTGAACAGTCGGCCCGGTCGCTGTGAACGTGATCGGCTCGCCGTGAACGCTCGAACGGTCGGGCGTGAACACGGTGGCGGAGGCGTGAACGGGGTACCGGGCGGCCAGCAGGAGTGCGATCGACAGGGGGAACCGATCGGCCTTGCGGTGGTTGCAGTCGAGGCAGGCGAGCGCGAGCGCGGTCGCCGACCATGTGTGCCACAGGGACCGGGGCACGATGTGGTCGAGCGTCGCGGTATCGAGCGAGGCGAAGGGGTGGCGGCAGTACGCGCACCGGTACCGGAAGACGTGCGCCGCGTACCTCTTGCGGGCCCGCCGTACGGGTCCCTTGGGCTTGTTCGGCATGCTCACCACTGCTCCCGCAGCGCGCGGCGCCATGTGCCGTCCGGCCCTGCCGGCGGGGTGGCCCCGACCGCGTAGGTGCCGCCGTCGGTGCGGACGATGAGCGGGGAGGGCTGGCGGGTGTCGGCGCGCATCAGGTCGAAGCAGAACCGGCGGCGGTGCCAGTCGGGCAGGGCCTGCCGGTAGAGCCAGTCACGGCCGGGCGTCACGGCCGTCACGCCGTCACGCTCCCCGGCCGTGGCGGCGGGGCTGACCTGCGTGACGACCGGCGTCACGGGAGCCGCGAACTCCCGGACCATCGCGGCTCCGAGACGGATCAGCGTCTCAACCGGCACGAGAGCGGCGCCCTGCCGGACCGCGCGGGAGACCAGCAGGGGCGCGCGGCGCAGCGTGTAGGCGTCGACCTGGTGGTGTCGGTAGGCGTCGGACAGGTACAGGGCAACGGCTGCTTCCCCGACCGTCATGGGGCGAGAGCGGGCGCCCTCGTACCAGAACGACAGGGCGAGCCGATACGCGAACGTCCGGCAGACGCCGACCTCGGAGAACTCGGCCTGGTCCAGGCTGTTGAAGGTGTCGGCCACCTCGGCCACCCCGGCCGGGCCCAACTCCCCGACGGATTCCCGGAACACGGCGTACAGGGCATCCGTGGTGGGCACGGGCACGGCCGTCTCGTCGGCGCCTGCCTCGAACAGGGCGGCGGCCACCTCGTCCGGCGACCACTCCAGACCGGCCGCCGGGAGGGTCGGGAAGGCGTCCGAGGGGCGGCGGCGCTCCCGCCGTGCCAGAGGCACGGCGGGAGCGGCCGGGACCGTCACACGGGCGTACAGCGCGTTGAGGGGGCCCAGGGCGGTCATCAGGCACCCGCCCGACGGGCTCGGTGGAAGGCGTCGATCTGCGCACGGCGGTGGACCGGGCACAGGATCTCGCACGACGCGTCCGGGTCGGCGCCCCACACGGCGATCCCGCCCGTGCCGTGGCAGGGGCAGTCGCCGTCGACGGTGGCGGCGCCGTTGCGGGCTCGCGCCTCATCGCTCATCCCGTCGAAGCAGCAGACGCTCCCGGATCCCGCCTGATCGGCCACCAGGAGGCGGCGGGCCTTCGGGAAACGCTGTTCGTGGCGCTCCTGGATCTGCGCCGTGACCAGCCCGTTGACGTTCAGCAGGCGCCACCCGTGGTAGCGCTCCGCACGGGTGCGCAGCTCCGTCATCCCGAGCCGCTCGACGCCTTGCACGATCCAGTTGTGGACCTGCTCACCGGTGTGGTGGCGCCGCGTGTTCGGCATGTCCGACGCGTACAGCGCCACGGCTCGCTCAGCGCCCGTCAGGCTGGTCACGTCGATCACGGTTTCCTGGCTGTGAGTGAGTGCGGTCGCCATCACGCCTGCACCCCCTGCGCGACCAGCGTCGCCGTCAGGCTCTCGACCAGGGATTCGAGCGTGCTGATCCGGTCCCGCATGCCCTTCGCGGTCTGCGGGGCCCGGTCGAAACCGAGTTCCTTCGGGGTGGACCGGTACAGCGAGCACAGCAGCACGCGGTAGGTCTCGTTCGGGCGGCTCCCGCCGTGCTCCCAGCGGGAGAGCTGCACCTTCAGCGACGGCTCGGAGGCCACCTGCCAACCCCAGTTGTCGGCCAGCAGGACCAGGGCACGCACGGCCTTGTCCTGCGACCAGCCCCGGGCCACCCGCGCTCGCCCTAACGGCGTGTCCGCCGACCGCAGCTCCTGCGGCTGCTTGGGGGCCGCTCCTGCGACCGTCACGGTCATCTCAGGCATCATGGAAGTACCCCTTCGAGGGTCGGGGGACGGCTGCTTGCTTGGCGGTAGGGAGCCGTCCCCTGCTTCGGGCCCTGGATTTGACCAGGGCCTTTTTGCACAGTTGGCCCCCTCGCGGAGGGGGTTAACTGCCATGAACTAGCGTGCACTAGTCTGCTGTAGTCCGCAACCCTTGTGCTGTGACGCGCTCTAGTTCGCTGTGGTGGGTACTCTCAGAGCATGACTGCCACAGGGGTGCCCAAGTCGAAAGCGACGCAGGTCGCAGATGCGCTGCGGGAAGAGCTGAAGCGAATGAAGCCCGGCGACAAGCTCCCGTCCCAACGGGAGCTTGTGGAACGCTTCGGGTTCGCGAGCCAAACGGTCCAGAACGGGCTGGCCGCACTCAGGGCTGAAGGACTCATTGTCTCGGCCGGCAACCTCGGCAACTTTGTCGGCGACGGGACCACGCCGACCGGCGACGTTCGCGACGAACTCAAGGAAATCCGCTCCCAACTCCAGGCGCTGACTGAACGGCTCGAAGCGCTCGAAGCGCGTTCGATGCCGGGCGGTGCGTGATCTGGAACCAGCATGCTGCGAACGCAGCGTGTGCAGTAGGTGACAGATTGGGGGCAGGAGGCGAGCCAGGGGGACACGGCAGGTGTCACCTGGCTGTCCCCTTCCCTGTCCCCCCTCGTCACGCGCGAGACTCGGATCAGGTACTCGGAGGAGGGCGCATGACCGACGACAGGCCCGCATGGGCACGGCGCATCGCTGCTGAACGCTTGGCCCGCGACTGGTCGCAGCGCGATGCCGTAAGGGCGCTGCGGGCCCACGCTCCGACGGAGCTACCCGCCGAAGAGAGCATGGTCCGACAGTGGAAACGCTGGGAGTCCGGCCAGGCGCCGAACGACTTCTATCAGCCGCTCATCGCCGCCGTGTTCGGCACGGTCACGCGCGCCTTGTTCCCCGCGCCGGCACGCCGTGATGGCGACAAGGAGATCCTCGCGGCGAGCGGCATGGAGACGCTCGAAATCGTGAGCCGACTCAACCGCTCCGACGTAGACGCGGCCACTCTGGACGCCCTACGGATCACCACGGACCGGTTGTGCTCGGAGTACCCGTTTATGGCCAGCGAGCAACTGCTGATCGAGGGGCGTCAGTGGCTGCGCCGCGTGGTCGAGCTGCACTCGAAGAGCCTCACCTTGGCGCAGCATCGTGAGGTACTGGCTCTGTCCGGCTGGCTCGCGCTCCTCGTCGGCTGCGTCGAATACGACACGGGCAACCGTCACGCTGCTGAGTCCACTCGCCGGGCCGCTCTGTCCCTGGCCACAGAAGCAGAGCATGGGGAAATCGCCGGGTGGGCGCACGAGATGCGCGCCTGGTTCGCCCTCACGACCGGCGACTATCGCGGCGTAATCGCTGCGGCCGAGGCGGGGACCCTGGCAGCACCAGACCACGGCGTTGCCGTGCAGCTCGCAGGGCAAGAGGCCAAAGCGTGGGCACGTCTCGGCGACCGACGACGCGTAGAAGTCGCGCTGGATCGGGGGCGCAACCTGCTGGAAGGGATGCCGCATCCCGAGAACCTCGACAACCACTTTGTGGTGGACCCGGCGAAGTTCGACTTCTACTCGATGGACTGCTACCGCCTGGTGGGCGAAGACAGGCTGGCCCGGACCCTGGCGGAGGAAGTTCTCCGGACCGGCACGGACTTCGACGGTACGGAGCGTTCCCCCATGCGCAACGCGGAAGCGCGGGTGACCTTGGGTGTCACGGCCGCGCGGGAAGGCGACCTGGACCAGGCACTCATCATGGGCGAACGTGCTCTCCAGGGGGAACGCCGTTCGGTCCCCTCACTCATCATGACGAGCCGCGAACTCGCAGCCGAGATGAGGCGCCGCTACGCCTCTGAGCCTGCCGCCCAGGAGTACCTCGGACACCTTCGCGACCTTGGGCAGACCACCCCTGGCTTCCTACCTCAGTAGGTCACGCTCCGTCTTGTACGGACCCCGTTTTCCTCCCCTCTGGGAAGTCCGCTACATCCGCTACGCCGCTACACGGCAGCTCAGACCCATGATCTCTGTAGCGGGCATGTCGGGTGTAGCGGACGCGGCCCGCTACACCCGAGCGTCTCGGCTACCGGCCGTGGTCGCGCTCGCAGTCGTTCGGCTGGAGGGGCAATGAGGACCGCCCTACGGGCGGGCGACCTTCGGGGCACCTCAGCGCCGTGGGAGCTCCCCGCCGTGGGCGCCTGCGAGTCTCGCAGGGTCGGGCAAGACTCTTCAGGGGGGCGGCCCTATCCCCTGAGGGCCGCTACTTCCGCTACCGCCGCTACCGCGCAGGTCAGACCCGTGATCGAGGTAGCGGGAACGGGTAGCGGTAGCGGATACCCCCCGCCTGGATTGCCTGAGGCCACTTCTTCAGCGGGGAGTGCCGCCCCCCTGGATTGCCTGAGGTTCGAGCAGCACTCCAGGGGGCGAAGAGCAAGAGGAGCACCCGGCGCGCTGGTGCTCCTCTTGCTCTTCGGACGCACTAACAGACAGATCTCACCCTCTCTTTTTCCTAAGTAAGAAATCCTGCGTCACCTGCGTCACTGCGTCACCGAATACTCTCTGACCTGCACGTATGGGGGTGACGCAGACGGCACCCTCTGCGTCACCCGCGTCACCGATGACGCACGCCTGCGTCACCAGTGACGCACTCGCAACGCTCTGCGTCACCCGGAAACTGCAGGTCAGACGGCCTGGGTGACGCAATGACGCAGGTGACGCAGAAATCCCCACCTCGGACAGACACAGCAATCCAGGCGGGGGGTATCCGCTACCGCTACCCGTTCCCGCTACCTCGATCACGGGTCTGACCTGCGCGGTAGCGGCGGTAGCGGAAGTAGCGGCCCTCAGGGGATAGGGCCGCCCCCCTGAAGAGTCTTGCCCGACCCTGCGAGACTCGCAGGCGCCCACGGCGGGGAGCTCCCACGGCGCTGAGGCGCCCCGAAGGTCGCCCGCCCGTAGGGCGGTCCTCATTGCCCCTCCAGCCGAACGACTGCGAGCGCGACCACGGCCGGTAGCCGAGACGCTCGGGTGTAGCGGGCCGCGTCCGCTACACCCGACATGCCCGCTACAGAGATCATGGGTCTGAGCTGCCGTGTAGCGGCGTAGCGGATGTAGCGGACTTCCCAGAGGGGAGGAAAACGGGAGCGCCGAATCGTCATCGCGTACAACGCTCGCGCCGGTAAGCGGAATCGCTATGTTGACTCCTCAGGGAGGCAGGCATACCCCCTTCCGGAAGCCTCCGGAAGGGGGGTTTCGCTGTCTGACCTGCACGCCTCCCTGCCTCCCTGATCTCTGATCTACGCAGGTCAGATACGGGGAGGCGCCCCAGGGAGGCACACAGGGAGAACTCCCTGCCTCCCCGTCGCCTCCCCGGGCGCCTCCCCGGCGAAGCGGAACGAAACGGCGCCCCGTAGATGAAGCCGTGCAACCGCTCGACCGGGGTGTCACGGTCCGCCGGATGCCGGCTGTCAGACTGCGTCAGTCCCCGCTGTCAGGAAGCGTGACACCCCTGCCCGCCTAGAGATTCCGGTGTCACGGCCCCTGACTGTCAGAAGGTGTCAGGCAGGCTCTAACACGGCGGTCCGCTCGGCGTGCGGATCGCCGTGCGGCGGTGTGACGAGCGACTGTGAAGGCGCGTCACACGCGCTCCCGCCTAGGGGTTTTGGTGTGACGCGCCCTCACACCGTGACGGGCGTTGGACGGCGTTACGCACTATCTGCGATACAGGAAGCCGTTGACCACTGCCCGACGTTACGAAAAGTGCTGGTCAGAGAGCAATCGCAAGCCTGATCACGAATGTGCTCCGGAGCCGTGTGCGCAGGTTCGAATCCTGCCGGGGGCACACTGTGTAAGTGTGACCTGGACCCCGTCACCAGCGGAGACGCTGAGGGCGGGGTTTTTGCGTTCCGGTCTTGCCGGCTCATGTCGAGGCGTGCGCTCCCCAGTCCCACAGGGCCTGCAGGACAGGCCCGAGGCGGTGGCCGCTCGGGGTGAGGGTGTAGCGCACGCGCGGCGGCCAGCCCGGGCGGCGGTCGCGTGCGACGACTCCGGACTCGCGAAGCTGTGACAACCGGTCGGACAGCACCTTGTCCGACACCGTGGGCAGGGCCGCGCGCAACTCGCTGTAGGAGCGGTCGCCGCGCAGCAGTTCACGGACCACCAGCGTGGTCCAGCGGCCTTGCAGGGCCGCCAGCGTGATCTCCACCGGGCACTCGGGAGTGGGTGCGGTGACGTCCGCGCGCGGGTCGTCGGGGAGCCCTGCCGGGTGACCAACCGTTCGGTGAGTCACGAGATCGCCTCCTAGCGTGTGGGGCAGTTCGATTCTCCCGGCCCGGAAGGACGTCTGTCGATCATGCGAAGCCTGGCCGATCGGCCCGAAGAGGTGCCCGCGGTGTTCGCGGAGCGGTTCAACAGCGGGGACGCCGTCGCGTTGGCGGAGGTTTACGAGGACTCCGCGGTGCTGGTCCCGCAGCCGGGGACGCCGGTGACCGGCCCGGATCTGCGTGCCGCGAACGGCCGTCTGCAGGAACTGGGGGTTCTCATCTCGGTCCGGCCGCGGCACGTGTACCGGAGCGGGGACGTGGCGCTGCTGATCGTCGACTGGGTCATCGACGGGACCGGCCGGGAGGGACAGGCGGTGCACGTCGAGGGCACTGCCACCGACATCGCCAGGCAGGGTTCGGACGGCCGGTGGCGGTATGTCATCGACAACCCCTTCGGCACCGGCGCACAGCCTGGCTCGCCCTCGCCCGCGCCGATGAACCGGGCGTGAGCACGTCCGCGGTCCCCTGACGGTCACAGACCGTTGACGGTCAGTCCTGCGAGTACGCCGTAGCCCACGGGCAGGACGTAGGCGACGCGGGAGGCCGCCGGGTGCTCCCTGACCCGCTCGATCAGTGCCGCCGTCGCGATGCCGAACACCGCGGCGAACAGGACGAGATCGGACCAGTCGACCGCCTGCCAGTGCCCGGCCGCCAGGGCAGTCACCACCATCGAGCCGCCGAACAGCGCGCCGGCCGACAGGGCTTCGTTCTCCACGACCGCCGGTCGCCCGGCCGTATCGGTGCGGAACGCCTGCCGCACGAGGCGGGCGGCCACCGCCATCGCGGCCAACGTCGCCACAACGAAGGAGAGTTGGAAGAGCAGTGTCATGACGCGTACCTCCTTCCGGGGCGATGCGACGTCCCGTCACGGAGCCACCGATCGTCGCGATCACCCCGGCCTGCACGGCCTCGTCGCCCGGCATGGCCTGGCGATGCCGACTGCTCCCGTCCCTGGTTGCGCAAACGTATCGACCTGTGAGCAGGTCCTTCAATTTCAAGGCAGGTGAGCATGATCACCTGTGAGATAGCAATGAAGAGGCAACCTTTCTTTCGATACGCCACTCCCTGTGCCGGTTTCGCCGGCGTGCCTCCCCGTCCGCCCGGGAGGGGAGGCACGCCGGCCGTACGCCGGTCGACTCACGCCAGGGCCAGTACCGCCCGTACGACCTGACGCAGCATCGCCTCCGGGTCCGGGGCCGGGCCCGGGGAGCGCCAGGCGACGAAGCCGTCGGGGCGGACGAGGACCGCGCCGCCGCGGGTGACGCCGTGGGACCTGGCCCAGTCGGTGTCCTCGTCGTCCGCGGGGGTCAGGTCGGCGTCCGGGCCGGCGCCCACGCGGTAGGACTTCAGCGGGACGCGCAGGTCGGCCGCCAGACGGGTGGCCGCCTCGTGCCAGCCGGTGGGCTGGGAGGCGTCGCTGAGGAGGACGAGGGAGTCCTCGTAGAGGTCGAGGGTGGAGACGCGGGCGGCGTCACCGTCTCCGGGGCGGTGGAGCCAGAGGTGGGGGGCGCGGCTGCCGGGGGCGCCGGTGAGGTCCAGGCCCTCGGGGACGACGGGGGTCGCCGGGTCGGCGCCGACCACCGCGCCCTGGGGGTAGCGGTAGCCGAGGGCGACGTTGAGGATGCCGCGCTGCGGGCCACCGCCGGGACCGCCCGGGCCGCCGGGTCCGCCGGGTCCACCGGGTCCGCCCGCAGGTCCCTGCCCCGGCCCTCCCGCAGGTCCGCCCGCAGGTCCCTGCCCCGGCCCTCCCGCAGGTCCGCCCGCAGGTCCCTGCCCCGGCCCTCCCGCAGGTCCACCGGCAGGTCCGCCGGCAGACCCGTGCCCAGGGCCGCCTCCCATCCCCGGCGGCGGCGCGAAGCCCGGATGGCTGTGTTCCACCGAGCGGCCCGCGGCTCGGGCGCTGGTGGCCTCCGCCACCGGGCGGCGTTCGGTGTCGTAGGTGTCCAGGAGGCCGTCTCCCGCCCAGCCCTCCAGGACCGCGGCCAGTTTCCAGGCCAGGTTGTGGGCGTCCTGGATGCCGGTGTTGGAGCCGAAGGCGCCAGTGGGGGACATCTCGTGGGCCGAGTCGCCGGCCAGGAAGACGCGGCCGGAGCGGTAGCTGCGGGCGACGCGCTGGGCGGCGTGCCAGGGAGCCTTCCCGGTGATCTCGATGTCGAGGTCCGGGTCGCCGATCGCGCGGCGGATGTGGTCGGCGCAGCGCTCCTCGGTGAAGTCCTCGACCGTTTCGCCCTGTTCGGGGTGCCAGGGGGCGTGGAAGACCCAGTTCTCGCGGTTGTCGACGGGCAGGAGCGCGCCGTCGGCGTCCTCGCTGGTGAGGTAGCAGACGATGAAGTGGCGGTCGCCCACGACGTCGGCGAGGCGGCGGGAGCGGAAGGTGAGACTGACGTTGTGGAAGAGGTCGCCGGGACCGCTCTGGCCGATGCCGAGCTGCTCGCGGACGGGGCTGCGGGGGCCGTCGGCGGCGACCAGGTAGTCGGCGCGGATGGTGGTGTGCTCGCCGGTCTCCCGGCTCTTCACGATGGCGGTGACGCCGTCGGCGTCGGCCTCGAAGGAGAGCAGTTCGGTGCCGAAGCGCAGGTCGCCGCCGAGGTTGGTGGCGTGGGTGAGGAGTTCGGGCTCCAGGTCGTTCTGGGAGCACAGGCACCATGAGCTCGGGCTGAAGCGGGCCAGTCCACCGCCCGCGTCCATTTCCTTGAACAACCACTCACCCGCGTCGCCGACCAGGGTGGGCGTCTGGAGGATGCCGTGGTTCTCGGCCAGGGTGGCGGCGGCCTTCCTGATGTCCGGTTCGGTGCCGGCCACGCGGAAGATCTCCATGGTGCGGACGTTGTTCCCGCGCCCGCGGGGGTGAATGGACGTGCCGGCGTGGCGTTCCACCAGGGTGTGCCGGATGCCCAGCCGCCCCAGGAAGACCGAGGTCGACAGGCCCACCAGGGACCCGCCGACGATGAGTACCGGGACGCGGTGGACCACGCCCCCGGGGACGGCCCCACCGGGCCGCTCGGCTCTTTCGTTCATTGATCGTCCTCCGTTGTGACGGATGTCGTCCTTCGCGGAGCGCGCGTTCGGGCTCCGTGCGTCGGACCGTCGTCGCTGGACTCGTCCGGCGACAGGTGCGCGCCGGGTCTACATGCATGCCCCCTGCGGCCCGGTGAGGCCCGCGGCGGCGCAGGCTTCACCCGCTTAACCCTCCTGGTTCGCGGTCACCGCGTGCACGGCTCACGATCGTGCTTACCGCGACCGCCGCACCACGCCGGAGCAATCGCGCACACCGCGACGATCGCGCCCCAGTCCACGAGGAAGTTCCCCGGAGAAGAGGTGGGCCGGATGACGGTCTCTCCCGTCGTAGCGACGGATACCGCGTCGGCGGATGCCCAGACCACAGGAGTCACGGCAGCATCGGGCACCGTGTCCGCGGACACGGGCGGCGTGACGGTATCCGCGTTCGACGGATCCCGCGTGCGGGTCGTCCTGATGCTGGACATCCACGACGGAAAGCAGCAGGAGTTCCTGGACGCCTACGACGGCATCCGCGACCGGGTCGCCGCCGTTCCGGGACACGTCAGCGACCAGTTGTGCCAGTCGGTGGACAATCCCACCCAGTGGCTCCTCACGAGTGAGTGGGAGAGCGCGGAACCCTTCCTGGCCTGGGTGAACAGCGAGGAGCACCTCGACACGGTGGAGCCCTTGCAGGACTACGTCAGGGACACCCAGTCCCTGCGTTACAGCGTCCTGCGGGAAACCGCCGCCGAACAGCCCCCGTCCGCCGCGGACGGCGCGGCGCTGCGGGCCGCTCCCCGGATCGGCGGCAACGTCGTACGGCACGCCCTGACCTTCACCGTGAAGCAGGGCAGCGAGGAGGAGGTCGCCCGGCTGCTCGCGGGCTACACCGCGCCCGAGGCCCGCGTCGACGAATCCGGCCGGCTGCTGCGCACCTCGGTCTTCCTGCACGGCACCCGGGTCGTGCGGGCCGTGGAGGTGCGGGGCGACCTGCAGACCGCGCTGCGCCACGTCGCCCGGCAGCCCGCGGTACGGGCCGTCGAGGAGGCCCTCAACCCGTATCTGCAGCAGGAGCGGGACCTGCGCGACCCCCGGGCCGCCCGGCGGTTCTTCACCCGGGCCGCCATGCCGGCCGTCCACCACGTGGCGTACCGCGAGGGCTCCGGCGCGCGCACGGGGCGGCTGGCGCTGCTCTACCCGGTGCGGGCCGGCGCCGGTCCGGAACTGGCCCGGCTGCTCGCCCGCCAGGACGCGGTCGCCGCCCACGCCCCGGACAGCCCGGTCCTCGCCGCCACCGTCTTCCACCGCGACGACCTCGTCGTACGGCTCGTCGACGTGGACGGCGAGCCGGAGGACGCGCCGGCGTTCGTCCTGGGGCTGCACGGGTCCGCCGACACACCGGGAGGCCTCGGGGACGCCGGGGCCGCCGTGGCGGAGCGGCTCCTCGACACCGCCGCCGTCGGCATCGACGGCCCCCTGACGGAGGGCCGGACGCTGTCGCTGCTGCTCGCGCGGGCCCGCATGACGCCCCTGACCGACCGGCGCTCGCCCGCCACCTGAATGGCGCGCCGCCGGGAAGCTCCTCGCCCGACCACCCACCGGGCCGACGGCACCGGCCCCGCGACCGATGTGACCGGCTTCCGCGACCGACCCCCGCGAACCGGACCTCCGCGACCGCCCCCACGACCCGACCACGACCCGACCCGCGACCCGACCCGCGACCCACCCCCGGCAGCCGGCCCGGGCCCGACGACGCGCCCGCCCCTGCCACCACTGCCAGGGCCGGCACGGCTGCCACGGCCCGCGCACGGGTCGCCCCGACCTTCCCACCGCCTCCCCTCACCCGGAGTGAACGACATGACAGACCAGCAGGTACGCATCGTCTCCCTCGGCGACATCGCGCCGAACCGCCGCCGCGGCGGAGACCTCCGCGCCCTCCTCACGCCCACCACCGCCGGGTCCACCAGCGGCTTCATGGGTGTGGCCATCGTGCAGCCGGGCGAGCGCATCGCCGAGCACTACCACCCGTACTCCGAGGAGTTCGTGTACGTCACGGACGGTGCGCTGGAGGTGGACCTGGACGGTGTGCCGCACGCCCTCGGCACCGGGCAGGGTCTGCTGATCCCGCAGGACATGCGCCACCGCTTCCGCAACACGGGGGACACCGAGGCCCGGCTCGTCTTCCACCTGGGTCCGCTGGCCCCGCGGCCGGAGATCGGGCACGTGGACACCGAGGACGCGGCGGGCAACCCGCTGCCGCTCCCGGAGCACGCGGGCTGCGCCGGGCACGAGCGGCCCGCCGCCACGGCCGAGGCGGTGTCATGACCCGGCGTCGGGTCGCCGTCACGGGCATAGGCGTCGTCGCCCCCGGCGGGATAGGCGTGCCCCAGTTCTGGGGGCTGCTGTCGGACGGCCGTACGGCGACGCGCCGCATCTCCCTGTTCGACCCGGCCGGGCTGCGTTCGCAGATCGCCGCCGAGTGCGACTTCGAGCCGCTGGAGCACGGGCTGGACCTGGCGACGGTCCAGCGCAGCGACCGGTACGTGCAGTTCGCGCTGGTCGCCGCCGCCGAGGCGGTGGGCGACGCGGGTCTCGACATGGCCCGGGAGGACCCCTGGCGGGCCGGTGCCACGCTGGGCACGGCGGTCGGCGGCACCACCCGGCTGGAGCACGACTACGTGCTGGTCAGCGAGCGCGGCTCGCGCTGGGACGTGGACGACCGGCGGGCCGAGCCGCACCTGGAGCGGGCCTTCACCCCGGCCACCCTCTCCTCCGCGGTCGCCGAGGAGTTCGGCGTGCGCGGGCCGGTGCAGACCGTGTCCACCGGGTGCACCTCCGGCCTGGACGCGGTGGGGTACGCCTACCACGCCGTCGCGGAGGGCCGCGTCGACGTGTGTCTGGCGGGCGCGGCGGACTCGCCGATATCGCCGATCACCATGGCCTGCTTCGACGCCATCAAGGCGACCTCACCCAGCAACGACGACCCCGAGCACGCCTCCCGGCCCTTCGACGCCGACCGCAACGGCTTCGTCATGGGCGAGGGCGCCGCGGTGCTCGTACTCGAGGATCTCGAGCACGCACGGGCCCGCGGTGCCCACGTGTACTGCGAGATCTCCGGCTACGCCACCTTCGGCAACGCCTACCACATGACCGGGCTCACCAAGGAGGGCCTGGAGATGGCACGGGCCATCGACACGGCGCTGGACATGGCCGGGCTGGACGGCTCCGCCATCGACTACGTCAACGCGCACGGCTCCGGCACCCAGCAGAACGACCGGCACGAGACCGCGGCCGTCAAACGCTCGCTGGGCGAGCACGCCTACGCGACGCCGATGAGTTCGATCAAGTCCATGGTGGGCCACTCGCTCGGCGCGATCGGCTCCATAGAGCTGGCCGCGTGCGTGCTCGCGATGCACCACCAGGTGGTGCCGCCCACGGCCAACTACACGACCCCCGACCCCGAGTGCGACCTGGACTACGTGCCGCGCGAGGCACGGGAGCGGACGCTGCGGCACGTGCTGTCGGTGGGCAGCGGCTTCGGCGGCTTCCAGTCCGCGGTCGTGCTGAGCGGCTGTGAAGGAGGGCTGCGATGAGCGGAGCACAACGGACCAGGCGCCGTGCGCAGGACGGAAGCAGGCGTGCCGTCGTCACCGGCCTCGGCGTGGTGTCCCCGCACGGCATCGGTGCCGAGGCGCACTGGAAGGCCGTCGCCGACGGCGCCAGCGTCCTCGGGCCCGTCACCCGCGAGGGGTGCGAGCACCTGCCGTTGAAGGTGGCGGGCGAGGTGCGCGGCTTCGACGCGACCGAGACCGTCGAGGGGCGGTACCTCGTCCAGACCGACCGGTTCACGCACTTCGCGCTGACCGCCACCGACCTGGCGCTGGAGGACGCCCGGTTCGGCCGGGCCGACGTCGAGTCGCCGTACTCGGTCGGGGTGGTCACCGCGGCCGGTTCGGGCGGTGGCGAGTTCGGGCAGCGGGAGCTGCAGAACCTGTGGGGGCAGGGCTCGCGGTACGTCGGCCCGTACCAGTCGATCGCCTGGTTCTACGCGGCCAGCACCGGCCAGATCTCCATCCGCAACGACTTCAAGGGTCCGTGCGGGGTCGTCGCCGCCGACGAGGCGGGCGGCCTGGACGCCCTGGCGCACGCGGCGCTGGCCGTGCGGGGCGGCACCGACACGGTGGTGTGCGGCGCGACGGAGGCTCCGCTCGCCCCGTACTCCGTCGTCTGCCAGCTGGGCTACCCCGAGCTGAGCGCGGCCGGTGACCCCGACCGCGCCTACCGCCCGTTCACCGAGGCGGCCTGCGGGTTCGCGCCGGCCGAGGGCGGTGCCGTGCTCCTGGTCGAGGAGGAGCGGGCGGCTCTGCGGCGCGGGGCGGACGTGCGGGCGACGATCGCCGGGCACGCGGCGACCTTCACCGGGCCGTCCCGGTGGGCCGAGTCCCGCGAGGGGCTGGCGCGTGCCGTCCAGGGCGCGCTGGCCGAGGCCGGGTGCCGGCCCGAGGAGGTGGACGTGGTGTTCGCCGACGCCCTCGGGGTGCCGGAGGCGGACCGGGCCGAGGCTCTGGCGCTCGCCGACGCGCTCGGTGCGCACGCGCGGCGGGTGCCGGTCACCGCGCCCAAGACCGGCACCGGACGGGCGTACTGCGCGGCCCCGGTGCTGGACGTGGCGACGGCGGTGCTCGCGATGGAGCACGGGCTGATCCCGCCGACCCCGCACGTGTCCGACGTCTGCCACGACCTGGACCTGGTCACCGGCCGGGCCCGGCCCGCCGAGCCGCGTACGGCACTGGTCCTGGGCCGCGGGCTCATGGGCTCGAACGCGGCGCTCGTCCTGCGGCGGGGCGGCTCCGCACCGCTCACCGCCTGAGACCCGACCGACCGACGCCATCCGAGTGAGCGCCCGCCCGAGGGCGGGTGCCACCCCGAGTGAAGGAGGACCCGCATGACCGACCAACTGGACTACCAGGTGACCGTCGAGGAGCTGTCGGCGCTGATGAAGCGCACCGCCGGCGTGCACGTCGATCCGGTCACCCTCCGGCAGCAGGCCGACGACGGCTTCGACACCTTCGGCCTGGACTCCCTGGGCCTGCTGGGCATCGTGGCCGAGCTGGAGAAGCGGTACGGGCTGGGCCTGCCGGAGCAGGCCGAGCGCTGCAAGACGCCCGCGGATTTCCTCGCGCTGGTCAACGGCGCCCTGAAGACGGGAGTGTGAGATGGCAGGCCACACCGACAACGAGATCTCCATCGCCGCGCCGATGGAGCTGGTCTGGGACATGACCAACGACATCGACAACTGGCCGCGGCTGTTCAGCGAGTACGCCTCCGTGGATGTGCTCGAACGCGACGGCGACCGGGTGACCTTCCGGCTCACCATGCACCCGGACGCGGACGGCAAGGTGTGGAGCTGGGTCTCCGAGCGGGTCGCGGACCCGACGACGCGCACCGTGCGCGCCCACCGGGTCGAGACCGGTCCCTTCCAGTACATGAACATCGTCTGGGAGTACGCGGAGACCGCGGACGGCACGCGGATGCGCTGGATCCAGGACTTCGCGATGAAGCCGGACGCCCCGGTGGACGACGCCTGGATGACGGACAACATCAACCGCAACTCGCGGACGCAGATGGCGCTGATCCGGGACCGCATCGAGCAGGCCGCGGGCGAGCGGCGGACCGCCGCGGTACTCGCCGACTGACACCCACGGAGGGCATCTCCCCATGCACCACACCCTGATCGTCGCCCGGATGGTCCCGGGGGCGGCACCGGACATCGCGAAGGTGTTCGCCGAGTCGGACAGCGGCGAGCTGCCCCACCTGGTGGGCGTCAACCGGCGCAGTCTCTTCGAGTTCGGTGACGGCGTGTACATGCACCTCATCGAAAGCGACGAGGACCCGGCCCCGGCGATCGGCCGGCTGACCGGTCATCCGGAGTTCCGCAAGGTCAGCGAGCGGCTGGAGCCGTACGTCTCGGCCTACGACCCGGCCACCTGGCGCGGCCCGAAGGACGCGATGGCGCGCTGCTTCTACCGCTGGGAGCGCGGCACCGTCGGCTGACGGACCGGCGGTGGACGCACCGCGCCGGGGCCGACCGGCTCACGCCGGGCGGCCCCGGCGCACGTGTGCGTGCCCGAACGGACACAGCCGGTCGCCCGTTCTCCTGTCCGCCGCTCGCGGACCGTCCGGACCGTCCGAAGGTTGCACCCCTGAACCGAACAGGCGTGCGAGAAGCCCCACTTCGGAGCCGATGACGTTTCGGCACGTCCTTCCGCTTTGATCGTCGTGGCGACAAAAGCACAGCGGAGTCCGCTGTGCGCGCCCCGCCGACCAGCAGAGAGGACGCACGTCGTGGGCCGATCCACCGCCCGCCAGACCCGCCGAAGAACGACGCCGGGCGGTGACCGGCGCGCCTCCCGCGCCCGCAGGAAGAGCCTCCGCCGGTCCACCCGCCTGGTCCTGGGCGGCCTGACCTCCGGTGCCGTCCTGCTCGCGGCGGGCGCCGCCGTCGCGCACTGGGAGCACACCCGGCCCACGGTGACCGACGACCAGGCGGCCGACGTCGCCGACGCCCTGGACGCCGCCGGGGGCACGGACGCCCCCGACGCCCCCGACGCCCCGTCCGGGACGCCGTCCGGGACGAGCCCGAGCCCCTCCGCGTCGCCGTCCGTCAAGGCGTCCCCCTCACCGTCGCCCTCCCCCTCCGTCATCGCCGTTCCCGCGACCGGCCCCGGCACCTTCGTCACCGCCGAGGCCGACGGCTCGACCGTGGGTGACGGCAGCCGCCTGCGCCGTTACAAGGTCCTGGTGGAAGAGGGCATCGACATCGGGGCGAGCGCCGCCGCCGCCGAGATATCCGACGTGCTCGCCGACCGCCGCGGCTGGACCAGGGACGGGATCAACTCCTTCCGGCTGGTCAGCTCCGGCTCGTACGACTTCGTGGTGAAGATCGCCACGCCGGGCACCGTCGACGAGATCTGCGGCGCCTACGGCCTCAACACCCGGGGCGAGGTGAACTGCGCGGTCGGCACGGACGTCGTGGTGAACCTCAAACGCTGGGTGCTGGGCTCGCCCCAGTTCGACGGACCGATCGGCGACTACCGGGCGCTGATCATCAACCACGAGGTCGGTCACCGCATCGGCCACGGCCACGAGACCTGCCCGGGCCCCGGCCTGCCCGCCCCGGCGATGATGCAGCAGATCAAGGGGCTCAAGGGCTGCGTCGCCAACGCCTGGCCCTACGACCGGGACGGCGACTACCTCGGCGGGCCCTCGGTCGCCTGAGCGGCGGACGGTTCGGGGGACAGCGGGCGGGGCCGGGGGCGATGATCGGCCCATGACCACCACACCGCGTTTCGATCCCCGCGCCCTGCTGGCCGAGAGCCGGCTCGGCGTGCTCGCGACGATCAAGGCGGACGGCCGCCCGCAGCTCTCCCCCGTCATGCCCGCCTACGACCCGGAGGCTGACGTCATCCGCGTCTCGACCCGTGACGGCCTGGCCAAGACGGCGAACCTGCGCCGGGACCCGCGGGCCGCCCTGGAGGTGACCGCCCCGGACGGCAGGTCCTGGGCCACCGCCGAGGGCGTAGCGACCCTCACCGGCCCGGGCACCGACCCGCACGGCCCGGAGGTCGAGGCTCTGGTGGAGTACTACCGCGCCGCCGCCGGCGAGCACCCGGACTGGGACGAGTACCGGATGACTATGGTGTCCGACCGGCGGGTGCTGCTCACCATCGCGGTGGAGCGCGTGTACGGGGCCGACATCGGGTGAACGGCCCCCCAGCGCGATTTCCTCGCGGCGACGGTGAAGGATCCGCGCGCCGTTTCCGTACCTCCTGGCGTACCCGTCCCCGTCCACGGACGTGGACGAGACTCTCGCGTCGCCCTGGAGGCATCATGCGGCTGTCCCGCAACAGGATCGGAGCCGTCGTCCTGTTCGGTGTGATGACCCTGACCCTCACCGCGCTGGCCTTCCCGGCCGTGCTCGGTCTGGACAAGGCCGACGGAAACCAGGACCGGGTCATCGCCAGTACGAAGTTCGGGCCGGTCACCGAGGCCGACCGGGACTTCGTGGTGAAGGTCCGGGCCGCCGGGCTGTGGGAGTACCCGCTGGGCGAGATGGTGATGGAGCGCGGCACGACGAAGGAGATGAAGACGGCCGGTGAGCACCTGGTCGTCGGGCACGCCGGGCTGGACGCGATGTGCCGGGAGATCTCCCCGGAACTGGGCATCACGCTGCCCAACCGGGCCTCCCCGCAGCAGGAGGGCTTCGTGGCGACGGTGGACGCCAAGAGCGGCAAGGAGTTCGACTCGTCGGCCGTGAACATCATGCGGGTGACGCACGGTCAGATCTTCCCGGCCATCGCCAAGATCCGGGCCACCACGAAGAACACGCTCGTGCGGCAGCTGGCCGACCTGGCCAACGACACCGTGCTGGACCACATCACAGTGCTGGAGAAGACCGGACTCGTCGAGTACGACAAGGTCACCTTCCAGCAGACCGGGCCGGCGAAGCTGCCGAGGGAGAAGGTCACGCCGCCCCCGCCGCAGCCGGGCGAGCGGGTGCTGGTGCTCAAGCCGCGCCCCGACCTGGACGTGAACACCGCCTCCCCGACGCCCACACCGTCACCGGCGGCCGGGTGACCCGAGCGGCCCGCCGCCGGGCCGGTGCCGGGCGTCGCGGGCGGCGGTGACGTCCGCCGTCCCGCCCGGCGGGTAACGGTCGGCGAGCGCGACCAGCTTGGTGTCGCCTCTGGTGAAGAGCCCCATCGGTCGACGCCGGCCAGGCCCTCGGCGGACGTCTCACGCTCCGGCACATGCCCTTCCTCCGTGCCGAAGTCCCTGCTCACTCACCTGATCGGCACACCAGGGCAGCACGTCCGCGCACCCTCTGCCGGCACCCGGGGAACGGCGGCCACCTCCAGTACATCTTTCCCCTGTGCAAGGGTGGGAACGGATCCCCGGACCCGGAGGACGGCGATGACACGAGGGACACCCGCGGTGGCACCGGGAACGGCCCGGAGCCCCCGCGCGTTCACGGGGTTGGCGGTGGACGGTCAGCGGGCGCCGCTGCGCGGGGCGAAGACGGAAGGAAGAGCGGGATCATGACCGCTTCCGGGCCTAGCGGCGGCGCGACACCGAACGAGCCGCACGAGCCGGGCGGTGTGCCGCCCGTGTCCGAGGACGTCTGGCGGAAGTTCCTCGAGGACGACGAGCGCGCCATCCGCGCCTCCGCCTTCCGGGAACCCGCGGCGCGCGAACGGACGCCGGGATGGCGACCCGCGCCGCCCCCCGCCGCGGTCGGTGAGCTGTGGCGCCCGGAGGACCCGTGGCCCGGACCGTCCTGGCGCGAGCTGGACGGCCGCGCCCGAGTCCGGCGGATCGGCCGGGTGATCGGCACGGCCGCCGCGGTGGCCCTCGCCCTGACCGCGTGGTCCCAGCTGTCCACCGGCCCCGGCACGCCCGGTGGCGGACCGGCCGACACGATCGGGCGGCGCCTGGAGGAGAGTCCCGTGCTGCCCAGCGCCGCCACCCCCGCGCCGACGGCGTCCGCCGCCACCAACCCGGCGGCCTACGAGCCCGACCCGTCCGCCGTTCCTCGGGCGTCCCTCTCCCCCTGGACGTACGACTGAACGCTCGTTTAGCATGTTGTACATGCGTTCAACCCCGGAGGACCGGACCACCCGGGCCCTCATCCGCGACGAAGCCCTCGGCCTGTTCGCCGCCCGCGGGCCGGACTCGGTGACCGTGCGGCAGATCGCCACGGCGGCCGGCGTGTCGCCCGGGCTCGTGGTGCACCACTTCGGCTCGAAGGACGGGCTGCGCCAAGAGGTCGACCAGTACGTCGCGGCCGCCTTCGAGGCGATGCTGGGCGAGCTGACCGGCGAGGGGAGCGACGCGCCGCTCGACTCCGGCGCCGGGGCCGCCTCCCTGAGCGCGGCGTTCACCCGCCACTTCCCGGCGGGCTCGCCGCTGCCCGGCTACCTCCGCCGCCTGCTGCTGGCCGACTCGGAGGCCGGGCGACAGCTGTTCGGCCGCCTGTACGAGCTGAGCCGCGCCGCCCTGAAGGACCTGGCGGCCGCCGGGCTGGCCGTACCGGGCCGGGACCCGGCGGCCCGCGCGGCCCTGCTGCTCGCCAACGACCTGGCCGTGTTCCTGCTGCGCGACCGCATCGGCGAGGTGCTGGGCACCGACCCGCTGTCGGCCGACGGCATGGCCCGCTGGGCGCCCGAGGTCCTCGGCATCTACACGGGCGGGCTGAACGCGCCACCTCCCCCGGTGGGACCCCGAGAAGCCTAGGAAGGCAACGGTGACCGCACATGCCGACCGACCCGCCACCCACACCGCGCACACCGTCCACGCCGCAGGCACCGTCAGCACGACGGCCGCCGTCCACACCCGCCGCGCCCGACCCCGCCTCCTCCCCCGTCCTGCACGCCCGTGACCTGCACAAGGCGTACGGCAGCCACCGGGTCCTGCGCGGCGCCGACCTCACCGTCGCCCCCGGCCAGCTCGTCGCGGTCGTCGGCGAGAACGGCGCCGGGAAGTCCACCCTCCTGAAGGCGCTCGCCGGCACCCTGCCCCTGGACCGCGGCGAGGTCCGGCTGACCGGGACGCTCGGCTACTGCCCCCAGGACCCGGTGCTGAACGGCAGCCTGACGGTCGAGCAGCACCTGCGCTACTTCGCCGCCGCCCACCGCCTCCCCGGCCTGGACCGCGGCCGGGACCTCGTCCGTGCCCTGGGTTTCGAGCGCTACGAGCGGACCCCCGCGGGCGAGCTGTCCGGCGGGACCCGGCAGAAGCTCAACCTCGCCCTGGCCCTGCTGCACGACCCCGACGTACTGCTGCTCGACGAGCCCTACCAGGGCTTCGACTGGGAGACGTACCTGCGCTTCTGGGACCTCGTGGAGGGTCTGCGCACCCACGGCAGGGCCGTCGTGGTCATCACCCACCTCGTCTTCGAGCAGGACCGGTTCGACCTGCTGGCCGACCTCGCCGAGGGCCGCCTCACCGCGCGTGCGGCGGCCGGAAGGGAACACCGCCGTGTCGACGCCTGACCTGACCACCCGTCCGGGACCGCTGTACGGGCAGTTCCCGACCGCCCTGCGCTTCTCGGTGCGCGACC
Organism: Streptomyces sp. NPDC058796; assembly: GCF_042745235.1. NCBI lineage: Bacteria > Bacillati > Actinomycetota > Actinomycetes > Kitasatosporales > Streptomycetaceae > Streptomyces > Streptomyces sp. NPDC058796. Next base: position 37,851 of record NZ_JBHYOP010000015.1, on the reverse strand, counting down.
AGACCCGCAACCGGCTCGCCGGCCTGCTGCTGGTGGTGTTCGTGCCCGTCTGGTACCTGGTCATGAACGCGATGGCCGGGGGCGAGCCGCTGGACTTCAAGCTGTACGCCACCGGTGAGGTGCTGCACGTCGACGGCGGACACCTCACCCTGATCACGGCGGGGCTGAACTCGGTGACGATGATCGCCGGGTTCGTCGTCTTCGACGCCGTGCGCAAGTCGCTCGCCTTCGACCGGCGCCTCGTCTTCGCCGGGTACCGGCAGTCCACCCTCATCGGTGCCAAGACCCTGGCGGTCGCGGCGGTCGCCACGGGTATCGCCCTCTACACCGCGCTGGCGGTGCTGGTCTTCTGGCGCCCGGCGGCGGGCGCGTGGTTCGCCGTGCTCGCCGGGTTCACCGTCATCGCGCTCGCCTACGGCGCCCTGGGGCTGCTCCTCGGCGTGCTGGTCAAGCGCGACCTGGAGGGCTTCTTCCTGATCATCATGGGCGGGCTGATGGACACGTTCCTGCAGAACCCGCTGGGCAACCCGCTCGCCAACGAGCCGATCCTGCAGTGGTTCCCGTCCTTCGGCCCCATGCAGCTCGCGGCCGGCGGCGCCTTCGCGGACGGCGCCCTGTGGGGGCACCTCGGGCTGGGACTGGCCTGGGCCGCCGGGTTCAGCGCGGTGGGGCTGGTGATCTTCCGGGTGCGGACCCGCGACCGCGTCCGCTGAGGCGTCAGGCGCTGTGCTTGCGGGACGACGTGGTCTTCCTGGCGGTGCCCTTGCCGGCCGTACTCTTGCCGGCCGCGCTCCCGTTGGCCGCCTTGTCCGCCGTCTTCTTCGCGGAGGCCCGGCCCGCCGCCTTCTTCGCGGAGGCCCGGCCCGCCGCCTTCTTCGCGGGCTGGGCGGACTTCGCCGTGGACTCACGGGCGGCCGGCGACCGCGGCTTCCCGGACGCCGTCTTCTTCGCGGCCGTGGACGCCGACTTCCTGCCGCCGGTCTCCCCGGATGCCCGACGGGCCGGCCGCTCACGCTGCGGCAGGGTCCTGACCTCGGCCTCCTCGGCCCGCCCCGCGCCTTCCCCGCCCCGGGACTCCCGGGCGGCCCGCACGCTGCTCTCCAGCGCGGCCATCAGATCCAGCACCTTGCCGGGTGCCGCTTCCGCGGGGGCCCGCGGGGGTGCCTCGCCGGCCGCCTTGGCGGCGATGACCTCCTCCAGCGCCTCGCGGTACTCGTCGTGCAGGTCGTCCAGGTCGATCCCGCCGAGCGTGTCCATCAGCGCGTCGGCGAGGTCCAGCTCCTGGTCGCGGACGGTGACGCCGCTGTCGGGGACGACCCCCTCCGGTGTGCGCACCTCGTCCGGCCACAGCAGCCCGTGCATCGCGATGGCGTCGCCGACGACCCGGAGCATGCCGAGGCGCTCCCGGCCCCGCAGCGCGAACTTGGCGATGGCGACCCGGTCGCTGCGCCGCAGCGCCTCGCGCAGCAGCGTGTACGGCTTGGCGGCGGTCGCGCCGTTCGCCGCGAGGTAGTACGCGGAACCCATCTGGAGCGGGTCGATGCGCTCCTGCGGGACGAACGCCACGATCTCGATCGTCCTCGCGGTCGGGACCGGCAGGTGGGACAGGTCCTCGTCGGTGATCGGGATCATCGAGCCGTCGGCGTCCTCGTAGGCCTTGCCGATCTCGGCCTGGCTCACCTCGCGGTCCTCCAGCTCGCAGACCTTGCGGTAGCGGATGCGGCCGCCGTCCTCCGTGTGGATCTGGCGGAAGGAGACCGAGTGGCTCTCGGTCGCGTTCATCAGCTTGACCGGGATGCTGACCAGGCCGAAGGAGATGGCGCCGTTCCAGATGGATCGCACGTGCCGCACCTTTCCTGTCGGCCGACTGCCGGGTGACCGTCGGGCGATCTGTCAGTGTTTCGTGAGATTGTCATGGTATGGCGCCTATCACCGAGGTGGAGGGGCGGCGGGTCGCACTCAGCAACCTGGACAAGGTGCTGTACCCCGAGACCGGCCTCACCAAGGGCGAGCTGCTGCACTACTACGCGACGACCGCCGGGGTGCTGCTGCCGCACCTGCGGGACCGTCCGGTCTCGTTCCTGCGTTACCCGGACGGTCCGGACGGCCAGGCCTTCTTCACCAAGAACGTGCCACCGGGTACGCCCGAGTGGGTCACCACGGCCGAGGTCCCCCGTTCGGAGGGACCGGCCCGGATGGTGCTGGTGCAGGACCTGGCGAGCCTGATGTGGGCGGCGAACCTGGTGACCGAGTTCCACACCCACCAGTGGACCGCGAGCGACCCCGACGAGGCCGACCGGCTGGTCTTCGACCTCGACCCCGGCCCGCCCGCGACCGTCGTGCACTGCTGCGAGGTGGCGCTGTGGCTGCGGGAGCGGCTGGCGGCGGACGGGATCGAGACGTACGCCAAGACCTCCGGGGCGAAGGGGCTGCACCTGCTGGCGGGGGTGCGGGGGTCCTCGTCGGAGCGGGTGTCGGAGTACGCGAAGGCGCTGGCCGTGGAGGCGGAGCGGGCCCTGCCGAGGCTCGTGGTGCACCGGATGACGCGGAGCCTGCGGCCGGGGAAGGTGTTCGTCGACTGGAGCCAGAACGCCGCCCGCAAGACCACGGCCACCCCGTACACCGTGCGGGCCCGCGCGGTGCCCGCCGTCTCCACCCCGGTGACCTGGGAGGAGGTGGCCGGGTGCGGGCGGGCGGAGCAGTTCGTCTTCCGGACCGAGGACGTGGGACCACGCGTGCAGGACCACGGCGACCTGATGGCGCCGCTCTTCGACCGGCGGCGGGCGGCCGCACTGCCCTGACCACGCGGGGCCTGTGGGTGCCCCGCGTGCGCCGGGCGGGTCCTCAGACGGGTGTCCAGGTACCCCGGTCCCGGGCCATGGCGTGCAGGGCCTCCACGTCCGCCGGTTTGAGCGTTCCGCCCAGGCGGGCCAGGTGCGGCAGCTCCCCGTCGGTGAGGACGCGGACCGAGCGCGGCGGCTCCTGGACGGTCACGTCCGCCGGGTCGACGAGGACCAGGACGGCGTGGACCTCGGCCGTCAGGGCGTGACAGGCGCGGTCGGCGTCGGCGCGGACCCGGCGCAGCAGGGGCAGGGGCTCGCGGCGGCCCAGCGCGACCAGGGGGCCGGTGACGTGGACGCGTTGCCGGCGGGCGGGCAGCGTGTGGACGGCGAAGAGGCCGCCGGGGCCGATCAGCAGGTGGTGGATGCGGTCGCCGCCGGGCAGCGGGACGGAGTGCAGGGTGCGCCAGCCGGCGCCGTCCAGGCGGTCCAGGGCCGCTCCCGCCGCCTGCTCGGCCGCCAGCGCCCGGCGCCGCGGGTCGGGGCGCAGCCGGTGCGGCGGGCCGGGCTCGCGCTCCAGGGCGACCAGGAGCTGCTCGCCGGGCCGGTTGGGCGCGAGGTCGTCGTCCGGGTGGAGGGTGAGGCGGGCCAGCTCGGCGGGGGTCGGGACCGGTGGCGGGCCGACCGTGACCGGGCCGGTGAGGAAGGGGCCCAGCGCCGCGAGGACCTCGCTCTCCCGGTCCTCGCGCAGCAGGTTGACGCGGGCCGTCTCGCGGTCGTACCAGGCGACGCTCCCGCCGTCCGGGAGGCAGACGTACAGCCGTTCCTGACCGTGCCGCCAGGTCGGTATGACGCGCAGTCCGTTCATGCACCATCACCCCACGACCATGGGAACAGGCGGGGTGCTGCCCGGGCAAGGACCGGGCTACCTTTGACAGCGGTTGGGAAGATCCGGGCCGGACAGTCCCCGGGCCGGTCTGCTCGGACGGGTGTGGGGAGGCGCCGTGCGTACCCGTGGGCAAGGACCCGACGTACCGGCTCCGGGCCGGCCGTGGACGGAGATCGTGCCGGGGCTGTGGATGGGCGGGCACGAGTGCCGGCGGCAGGCCGGGCGGGTGGAGCCCGTCGTCGTGCGGGACGAGTTCGATCTCGTGCAGACCCTGCTGCGGCTGCCCGGACACGGGCCGGATCCCGGTGTCGAGCACCATGTGTGGCCGATCCCCGACGGCCCCCTCGACGGCACCCAGCTGGCGGGGGTGATCCGGCTGGCCCGGGCCGCGGGCGAGGCCCTGGACGCCGGCCGCACGGTCCTCGTCCGCTGCTTCCACGGGTACAACCGCTCCGGTCTCGTCGTCGCGCACACGCTGATGCGGCGGGGCGCCGACGCGGACGAGGCGGTACGGCTGATCCGGGCCCGCCGCTCGCCGTGGGCGCTGCACAACGAGCTGTTCGTCGAGTACCTGCGGGCCGGCCTGGACACCGTGCGGCTGCTGGAGGAGCTGGCCGAGTAGCCCGCCTCGCGGGGCCGCGCGCAGAATGGACTCCCGTACGAACGATCTACGAATGATCACCGAACGCCAGGAGTGCAGTGGTCCCGAGCCGCCGCGGGCGTCCCGTCCGCGTCCCAGCCGCCCTCGCGCTGCTCGCGACGGTGACGGCGACCGGGGCGCTGGCCGCGTGCGGCGACTCGGGCGGGCTGCGCGGCGCGGGCGCGACACCGGCCGCGCAGAGCCCGGCCCGGCTGTGGCCCGACCTGACGCCGGCGTCGAGTCCCGCCTACGACATCGGCGAGGTCGACCACGAGGCGGTCGAGGGCGTCGCGGTCCCCGGCGGCGACGTCCGCCGGGCGGACCCGGTGGCCGTCGTGCGGGCCGAGATCGCCGCGCACCCCGGCGAGTACCAGGGCGCCGGGGCGCCGTACCGCGAGACGGCCGACCGGATGGCGGACTGCGGCGAGGGCGCCGGGGGCGGCCGGTGTCCGGTGCTGCGGCCGTACTACCGCGACCTGACCGGCGACGGGCGCCCCGAGATGGCCCTGGGTTTCCGGCTGCTGCCCGAGAAGCTGACCGCGGTGCGCGTCTACACCGTCGACGGGGACCGGCTGGTGCGGATCATGTCCTACGAGGACGCGGTGAGCGCGGTGGCGCTGGCCGGACGGAAGGTGATCGTCCGTTCCCCCTCCGAGGTCGCGGGCTACGAGTACCGGCTCCAGTGGACGTGGGACCCCGACCAGCGGGCCATGCTGCTGACCAGCGACGAGATGCTGCCCACGGACCAGGGCGGCAAGCGTACACAGCGACCGTCGGCGTCCGCGTCCCCGTCGGCGAGCGCCCGGTGAGGCTCGCGCTCCCCCGGTGGACCGGACCGCTCGCGGTGAAGGCGGCCGTCTTCATCACCGTGATGTGCTGCGCGCTCGCCGCGCTGCTCGGCGTCCTGGTGCACGTCTCGGTGACCAACCAGACCGTGGGGCAGGCCCGGGACACGGCCCTGAGCCGGCTGCGGGAGGCCACCGAGGCGTACGAGGCCGGGGACCCCCTGCGGCGGAGCGCCGGCGTCGATCCGCCGGGGCTGCCCGGGTCGCTGCGGGAGCTGGCGGTGTCGGGCCGGCGCGGCACGATGGTCGCCGAGTACGACGGGCGCCCCACGATGTGGGCGGCGGGGCCGGTCACCGGCGGCCGGGCGCTGGCGGTGCGGGTCGACCACACTCAGGGCGAGCGCACCATCGACGGTCTGGACGGCGCGATCGTGTGGTCGTCGGCGCTGGCGATCGGGGCGACGCTGCTGGTCGGCGCGTTCGCCGTGACGCGGGTGACCAGACGGCTGCACGCGACGGCGCGGGTGGCCCGGCGGATCAGCGCGGGCGACCTCGACGCGCGGGTCGGCGATCCCCGCGCGTCGGACCCGACCCGCCCCCAGGACGAGGTGGCCTCGGTCGCCGCCGCGCTGGACTCCATGGCGGCGTCCTTGCAGGGCAAGCTGCTCGCCGAGCAGCGGTTCACCGCGGACGTGGCGCACGAGCTGCGCACCCCGCTCACCGGCCTGCACGCGGCGGCCGAGCTGCTGCCGCCGGGCCGCCCGACCGAGCTGGTGCGGGACCGGGTGGCCGCCCTGCGCACGCTCACCGAGGACCTGCTGGAGATCTCCCGGCTGGAGAGCGGGCGGGAGCGGCTGGAGACGGAGCCGGAGGCGCTGGGCGACCTGGCCGCGCGGGTCGTGCGGGGCTCCGGCACCGGCACGCGGGTGGAGGTCGTACGGGACGCGCGGGTGGAGACCGACCGGCGGCGGCTGGAGCGGGTGCTGGGCAACCTGGTCGCGAACGCGCACCGGCACGGGCGGGCGCCGGTGGTGCTGACCGTGGACGGCCCGGTGATCACCGTACGGGACCACGGGGACGGCTATCCGGAGTACCTCCTCGTCCACGGGCCGCAGCGGTTCCGCACGGAGAGCGGGACCAAGGGGCACGGTCTCGGGCTGACCATCGCCCTCGGGCAGGCGGAGGTGCTGGGCGCCCGGCTGGAGTTCGCGAACCCTCCGGACGGCGGGGCGCTGGCGACACTGACCCTGCCCCGAAAGCCCTGACGCGCCCCGTACGGACGGGACCGTGCCCCGATGGCGCAGTGCGACGGGCGGACCGTACCCGTCGCTCCTAATGTGGCGATCAGTCACGCCCCGTCCGCTGCCCGGGAGGTACTCCCATGTCCCTGCTGAACGCACCGTCCCCGCGCTCGTCCCTCTTCCGCGGCCTGGCCACCGCGGTCGCCGCCGGGGCGCTCGCCACCGCCGTCGCCGTCACGCCCGCCGTCGCGAACGACGAATGGGGCGGCGACTCCGGTTCCGGCAGCTCCTCCGCCGGCCCCACCGGTGGAAACGGCGGTGACGGCCGGCACGAACAGGGCCGGTACCGGGGCGTGGTCACCGCCGACAGGCTCGCCCTGCGCACCTCGCCGACCCGCGGCGGGGAGGTCATCCGGTACGCCCACCGGGGCGAGACCGTGCACATCTACTGCAAGACCCCCGGCGACAAGGTGCACGGCAACCCCCTCTGGTACCTCCTCACGGACGGCACCTGGGCGTGGGGCGCGGCCCGCTACATCGACAACATCGGTCCCGCGCCGCGCTGGTGCTGATGCGAACGACCGCCACACCACACCATTTGGGTAAGTTCCGGACATGACGAAGGCCGGAACCGGAACCGGAATCACCGTGGCCCAGGCGGACACGCCCGCTCCCGTCGCCCGGCTCCCCCGGCGCCGCGGCATCGAACTCGCGCTGATCCTGGTGGCCGTGCTGCTGTCGGTGTTCGGCTACTGCAACGTCGGTCTCGCCCAGCACGGCACCCTCCCGCCCGGCGCCGCCGGTTACGGCGCCGGGCTCGGCGTGCTCGCCCTCCTCGCCCATCTGGCGGTACGACTGCGCGCCCCGTACGCCGATCCGCTGCTGCTGCCCATCGGCGTGCTGCTCAACGGCCTCGGCCTGGTGCTGATCTACCGGCTCGACCTGGAGACGCCGGGCGACCGGGCGGCCCCCACCCAGCTGGTGTGGTCGACGCTGGGCGTCGCGCTGTTCATCGTGGTCGTCCTGCTGCTGCGCGACCACCGCGTCCTGCAGCGCTACGCCTACGTCTGCGTCGCCGCCGCGCTCGCCCTGCTCATCGTCCCGATCTTCTTCCCGGCGGTGAACGGTGCCCGGATCTGGATCCGGATCGAGGGCTTCTCCATCCAGCCCGGCGAGTTCGCGAAGGTGCTCCTCGCCGTCTTCTTCGCCGCCTACCTGGCCGCCAACCGCAGCGCCCTGGCGTACGCGGGCCGCAGGGTGTGGCGGCTGCAACTGCCGACCGGACGCGTGCTCGGCCCGATCGTCGCGGTGTGGCTGGTCAGCGTCGGCGTCCTGGTCCTGGAGCGCGACCTCGGCACCTCGCTGCTCTTCTTCGGCCTGTTCGTGGTCCTCCTCTACGTCGCCACCGGCCGTACCGGCTGGATCGCCGTCGGCCTGCTGCTGGCCTCGCTGGGCGCGGTCGCCGTGGGCTGGCTGGAGCCGCACGTGCACAGCAGGGTGGAGGACTGGCTGCACCCCTTCGCGTCCATCGAGGCGGGCGACGGGCCGGGCCAGCTGGCCCAGTCCCTCTTCGCCTTCGCGGCGGGCGGGGTGACCGGCACCGGCCTCGGGCTCGGGCACTCGATCCTCATCGGCTTCGCCGTCAAGTCGGACTTCATCCTGGCGACCGCCGGGGAGGAACTGGGCTTCCTCGGCCTGACCGCGATCTTCCTGCTGTACGCGCTGCTCGTGGAGCGCGGCTACCGGGCGGGGCTGGCCGCACGGGACCCCTTCGGCCGGCTGCTCGCGGTCGGCCTCTCCTCGATCGTGGCGCTCCAGGTGTTCGTCATCGCGGGCGGGGTGACCGGGCTGATCCCGCTGACCGGCATGGCGATGCCCTTCCTGGCACAGGGCGGCTCGTCGGTCGTCACCAACTGGGCGATCGTGGCGCTGCTGATCCGGGTGAGCCACGCGGCACGGCGCCAGGCGGGCCCGTGACCCGGCACATCCGGCACGCCGCCGTCTTCTGCGCCCTGCTGCTGGTCGCCCTGCTGGTGAACGCGGCCCGGGTGCAGATCGTCCAGGGCCCGGAGTACGACGACAACCCGGCCAACCGCCGCCCCGACATCGCCCGCTACCAGCAGCCGCGCGGCGACATCCTGGTGGGCGGCGAGCGGGTCACCGGCTCCCGGGACACCGGCGAGCACCTGCGCTTCGAACGGACCTACGCGGACGGTCCGTTGTACGCGCCGATCACCGGTTTCGCCTCGCAGGCGTACGGGACGACCCTGCTGGAGCGCGCCGAGGACGGCCTGCTCTCCGGCGCCGACCCGCTGCTCGCGCCGCTCCCCTACTGGAACGACGTCACGGGGGCGCACAACCCGGGCGGCGACGTCGTGACCACGATCCACGAGGCGGCACAGCGGGCGGCCTTCGAAGGGCTCGGCGGACGCAAGGGCGCGGTGGCCGCGGTCGAACCGTCCACGGGCCGCGTCCTGGCCCTGGCCTCCACCCCCTCCTACGACCCCCAGCTGCTGTCCGGCAACAGCGCGGACGCCACCCGGACCTGGGCCCGGCTGAACGGCGACCCGGACCAGCCGATGCTCAACCGGGCGGTTCGCCGCACCTATCCCCCGGGTTCGACGTTCAAGGTGGTCACCGCCGCCGCGGCCCTGGACGCCGGCGTCGTACGGGACCTCGACACACCGACCCGCTCGCCCGATCCGTACACCCTTCCCGGCACCCGGACCCGGCTGACCAACGAGACCGACGGCTGCCGGGACGCCACGCTGCGGGAGGCGTTCGAGTGGTCCTGCAACACGGTGTTCGCCAAGCTCGGCGTGGACGTCGGGGTGCGCGACATGGCGGCCACTGCCAAGGCGTTCGGCTTCAACGACGACGGGCTGCGCATCCCGTTCGCGGTCTCGCGGTCCACCTTCGACACCTCGGTGGACCGGGCGCAGCTCGGGCTCTCCTCGATCGGGCAGTACAACACGCGGGCGACCCCGCTGCAGATGGCGATGGTGGCGGCGGCGGTGGCGGGCGGCGGCCAGGTGCGCTCGCCGTACCTGGTGGAGCGGACCCTGAGGGCGGGCGGCAGCCTGGTCGCGACGGCCGGTTCACGGCCTTCCCGGGAGGCGATGCGGCCGTCCACCGCGGCGCGGCTCAAGGAGCTGATGCGGGGCGTGGTGGAGAACGGCACCGGCGCGAACGCGGCCATCCCCGGTGCCGTCGTCGGCGGCAAGACGGGCACCGCCCAGCACGGCGTCGGCAACTCGGGCACGCCGTACGCCTGGTTCGTCTCCTGGGCGCAGGGCGAGCGGGACCTGGAGCCGAAGGTGGCGGTCGCGGTGGTGGTGGAGGGCTCGGCGGCGGACCGGGAGGACATCAGCGGGGGCGGGCTGGCGGCGCCGATCGCCCGGGAGGTGATGAAGGCGGTGCTCGATGGATGAGACGGGGGGTACCGCCGCCCCGGCGCACCGACCTAACGTTCGGTACATGACTGAAGCCGTCGCGCACGAACTCGCCCAGGTCAACATCGCCCGCCTCAAGGCCCCCCCTCGGCACCCCCCTGTTGAAGGACTTCGCCGACTCGCTCGACCCGGTGAACGCCGACGCGGACGCGGCGGACGGGTTCGTGTGGCGGCTGCAGAGCGAGGAGGGGGACGCGACCGGCATCGCGGTCTTCGAGGACTCCTGGCTGATCATCAACATGTCGGTGTGGCGGGACGCGAACGCGCTGACGGCTTTCATGTACCAGGGGCGGCACCGGGAGATGTTGGCGCGGCGCCGGGAGTGGTTCGAACGGGTCTCCGAGGCGATGACGGCCCTGTGGTGGGTCCCGGCGGGACACCGGCCGACGGTCGCGGAGGCGGAGGAGCGGCTGCTCCACCTGCGGGCGCAGGGGCCGACGCCGTACGCGTTCACCTTGCGGACGTCGTTCCCGGCGGGGGCGTCGGTGCCGGTCGCGGGTGAGGTGCCCGCCGGGCTGGGGTGCTCGGTCTAGCGGCGGCGGTCGACCGCGGTGAGGTCGATGTCGATGGGGAAGGGGACGGTGAGTTTGAGGCGGTTGTGAAAGATGCCGGTCAGACAGTACGCCTGGGTGGCCGGATCGATCTCGTACACATAGACAACCGGAAGCCCTTCATTCTCTTCCACGCGCCAGTAGTAAGGAATACCCGCCTGCGCGTACTTCCGCGGCTTCACCTCTCGGTCCCGGTCCTCCGATTCCTCCGACACGACCTCGACAGCGACCACCACGTCTTCCGGCAGGTACCAGGTCTGCTTCGGACCAGTGTCGGCATCCGCACGGAACACGAGAACGTCGGGCTCCGGGCGGTTGCGCTTGTTGAGCTTGACGGTCATCTCCCGGATGACATCCAGCTCCTCCGGCGCCTGCGCCAACAGCGCGTTGTCCAACAGCCGGACGACACGTGAGTGGGAGTTGGTCTGCGGACTCACGAAGACAAGACTCCCGTCGATCAGCTCCGTGTGCGGAGGCAGGTTGGGAAGCTCGTCGAGGTCGTCCGCCGTCCAGCCGCCCTCCGGCGGACGGGGCCACTGGTAATCGTCGTCCAGCCCGTAGTCGCGTGCGGCGCTCATGATCGCTCCCATGTGCCGGGGTCCGACTGACGTGGTCAGCGTACCCAGGGCGAACGCCCCGCCGAGCGCTCCACCGAGTGATGCCGCGCCGGACGGTTGACGACCGCGCCACCTTTACCCCCGGTCAACAAGTCCCGCCCAAGGGATTGACGCGCTTGCTGACGCGCAGTCTCATAAGTCGGAGTGAGTCAGAGTGACCGCGGGTAACACGACGAGGTGGACACCATGAGGACCCTGACGGAAGCCGACGCGCTCGACGGCCTGCGCGACGCGCTGGGCCTGCTCAAGGACCGGGAACAGGTGGCCGAGCGGCTGCTCGAATCCTCCGCCAGGCACTCCTTCGACCCGGACAAGGAACTGGACTGGGACGCGCCCTTCGAGGAGGGCAAGTGGTTCTGGCCGCCGGAGCTGGTGTCGTTGTACGACACTCCGCTGTGGAAGCGGATGGGTGAGGAGCAGCGCGTCCTGCTCTCCCAGCACGAGGCCGCCGCGCTCGCCTCGCTCGGCATCTGGTTCGAGCTGATCCTCATGCAGCTGCTGGTCCGGCACATCTACGACAAGGCGGCGACGAGCGCCCACGTCCGTTACGCGCTCACCGAGATCGAGGACGAGTGCCGGCACTCGAAGATGTTCGCCCGGCTGATATCCCGGGGCGACACGCCGTGGTACCCGGTGAGCCCCGTCCACCAGCACCTGGGCCGCCTCTTCAAGACGATCTCCACCACGCCGGGCTCCTTCACCGCGACCCTGCTGGGCGAGGAGGTCCTGGACTGGATGCAGCGGCTGACCTTCCCCGACGAGCGGATCCAGCCGCTGGTCCGGGGCGTCACCCGCATCCACGTCGTGGAGGAGGCCCGGCACGTGCGCTACGCCCGTGAGGAGCTGCGCCGTCAGATGGTGACCGCGCCGAAGTGGTCGCGGGAGTTCACCCGGCTCACCTCCGGCGAGTTCGCCCGCGTCTTCTCCGTCGCCTTCGTCAACCCCGAGGTGTACACCAACGTCGGCCTGGACAAGCGCGAGGCCATGGCGCAGGTCAAGGCCAGCGGCCACCGCCGGGACATCATGCAGACCGGCGCGAAGCGCCTGACCGACTTCCTGGACGACATCGGGGTGCTGCGCGGGGTCGGGCGGCGGATGTGGCGGTCGTCGGGGCTGCTGGCGTAGTCCGCCCGGTCCGTTCCGCCGGTACGGGTGGCCGCCGGGGTCCGCGGGTTACGCTGCGGGTCATGACCCCGCAGGCCCCCACCCCCGCCTACCGCCGGCTCAGTGTCGAGGAGCGCCGCGTCCAGTTGCTGGAGGCCGCGCTCGCCCTCTTCGCGCACCGGCCGCCGGAGGAGGTCTCCCTGGACGACGTGGCCGAGCAGGCCGGGGTCTCACGGCCGCTGGTGTACCGGTACTTCCCGGGCGGCAAGCAGCAGCTGTACGAGGCCGCGCTGCGGTCGGCCGCCGACGAGCTGCGGCTGTGCTTCGACGAGCCCCGCGAGGGCCCGCTGCTGGCCCGGCTCTCCCGCGCCCTGGACCGCTACCTCACCTTCGTCGACGAGCACGACACCGGTTTCAGCGCCCTGCTGCGCGGCGGCAGCGTCGCCGAGACCTCCCGGACCTCCTCCATCGTGGACGGCGTACGCCGGGCCGCCGCCGAGCACATCATGAGCCACCTGGACGTCGCCGAACCCGGCCCGCGGCTCCACATGACCGTCCGGATGTGGATCACGGCGGTGGAGGCGGCCTCGCTGATGTGGCTGGACGAGGACAAGCAGCCGTCCCTCGCCGAGATGCGGGACTGGCTGGTGGAGCAGTTCCTCGCCGTCCTGACGGTCACCGCCCGCCGGGACCCGCAGACGGCGGCGCTGGTCGAGGCGCTCGCGGCGGACCTCTGACACCGGCCGGCGGATCACCGAGACTGGTGCCGTGAAGAGCGAAGACACCCCCTTCGAGGGCGGCCCGATGGACGGGCGGGTACTGCCCGTGCTGGTCGGGATGACCGGGCACCCGCCGAAGACCTACCGCGTCCCCGTACCCGACCCGGACGGCGGGCCGCCCACCGTGCTCGTGTACCGGAGGGAGCCCCGGGACGCGCGGGGCGGGCTGCGGTTCGCGCGCTGGAAGTACGTCCACGACCCCAATGGCAAGAAGGCCTCCGGCCGGAAGTGGCCCTGGTCGAAGCCGGACCGCCCGGCAGCCGCCGAGCCAGACGCCACGCCGGGCGGCAAGCCGGACGACGCCGACGGGTGACCCCGTTGCGCCGAACCGCGCACACCCGGCGCGCGGAGCCCGCCGGCCCGCCACATGCTCACCGTGCGGAGCGGACCCACCGCCCCGCACCGGAGGTGATGGCGTGTCAGGAATGCTTCTGCGTCTGGTGTGCACGGCCGCCGTGGCGGCCGGGATCGTGTTCGCGCCCGGACCCGCCGCGGCCGACCCCGCGCCCGGCACGGCCGACGACCGTACCGTAGCCGGGTTGCTGACGGACCTTCAGCGGCTGTACCGGGAGGCGGAGAAGGCCACCGAGACCTACAACGGCACCGAGGAGCGCCTGAAGAGGCAGCGCGCCGAGGTGCGGCGGCTGGACGCGGAGCTGGCGCGGACCCGCCTGTCCCTGCACGACAGCCGTGGCGCGGCCGGGCGGCTGGCCCGGCAGCAGTACCAGAGCAGCAGCAACCTCTCCCCATACCTGCGCCTCCTGCTGGCCCGCGACCCGCAGCACGCGCTCGACCAGGGCCATGTGATCGGCCGGCTGGCCCGGAAGCGGGTCGAGACCGTGGGCCGGCTGACCGGCGCGGAGAAGAAGGCCGAGGACCTGGCCCGGCGCTCCCGCCAGGCTCTGGACCGGCAGGTCGCGCTCGCCGAGAGCCAGGAGGAGCAGCGCGACGACGTGCGCGAGCGGCTGCGCGCCGTGGAGGAGCTGCTCGCCTCGCTCACCCCCGAGGAGCTGGCCGCGCTGGCGGAGCTGGAGGAGAGCGGGATCGCCGAGGAGCAGGAGCGGTTTCTGGCGTCCGGCGTGCTCGGCGACGACGACAAGCCGTCCGCCGGGGGCGAGAGGGCGGTGCGCTTCGCGGTGGAGCAGCTCGGCAAGCCCTACCAGTGGGGCGCGGAGGGCCCGGCCTCCTACGACTGCTCGGGGCTGACCTCCGTGGCCTGGCGGCGGGCCGGGACGCCGATCCCCCGGACCAGCCAGGAGCAGTGGGCGCGGCTGGAGCGCGTGCCGCTGGACGAGCTGCGCCCCGGTGACCTGGTCGTGTACTTCCCCGAGGCCACCCACGTGGCGATGTACCTCGGCGACGGCATGGTCGTCCAGGCACCGCGTCCCGGCGCCGAGGTCAAGGTGTCACCGATCGCCGCCAACCCCGTGCTGGGCGCCGTACGGCCCGACCCGGGCGGGGAGCCGCTCGGACGGTACACGCCGCCGAGGCTCCCCGCGGGGGCGACGGACGGGTCGGACCGGGGGTACGCGGAGGCTCAGGCGCCCGCGGCGCCCGAGACCTCCATCAGGTAACCCTCGGTCTTCGCCGGGTCGTAGAAGAAGTTCTCGAAGTCCGCCGGGTCGTTGAAGCCGTTGGCGAAGCGGTCGGCGACGGGCTGGAGCTGGCCGGCGGCGCCGATCAGGTTGAGGACGTGTTCCGGCGGCGGGGCGAGCATGGTGTTCGTCCACTTGGTGACGTGCTGGGCCGTCTCCCAGTAGCGGTCGAAGGTCTGCTGCATCCAGGCCTCGTCGAACTCCTTGTCGCCGTGCTCCAGGATCGACGCGAGGTAGGAGGCGGCGCACTTCGAGGCGGAGTTGGAGCCCTGGCCGGTGATCGGGTCGTTGGCGACGACCACGTCGGCGACGCCGAGGACCGCGCCGCCGCCGGGCAGGCGGCCGATCGGGTTGCGCACGGTCGGGGCGTAGCGGCCGGCGAGGGTGCCGCCGGCGTCGGTCAGTTCGACCTTGGTGGCCCGCGCGTACTCCCACGGGAGGAACTTCTCCATGAGTTCCAGGGTCAGGGAGAGGTGCTCCGAGGGGTCCTTGACGTCCTTGAAGGCGTCCAGCGGGCCGCCGGGTATGCCCTCCCAGAAAAGGATGTCGGCGCGGCCCGAGGTGGTGAAGGTCGGCATGATGAACATCTCGCCGACGCCCGGGACCAGGTTGCAGCGGACGGCCTCCGTCTCCGGGTGCTCGGGGCGCGGGCCCATCCCGTGGACGTAGGCGACGGCGAGGGCGCGCTGGGGCTCGCTGTACGGGGAGCGGGAGGCGTCGCGGCCGAACATCTGGACCAGTTCGCCCTTGCCCGCCGAGACGAGGACGAGGTCGTAGGCGCGGGAGAAGTAGTCCAGGTCGCCGACGGCGGCGCCGTGGATGACGAGCTGGCCGCCGCGCTGGGCGAAGGTCTCCATCCAGCCGGCCATCTTCACGCGCTGGTCGACCGACTGGGCGAAACCGTCGAGGCGGCCCAGCCAGTCGATCGCCCGCTGCGAGGGACCCGGGTCGAAGGAGCCGGGGGCCGCCACCGAGACGCCGAGTCCTTCGATCTTCGGGGCCTGGGACTCCCAGAAGTTCAGCTGGAGGTCGCGCTCGTGCTGGAGTGCCGTGTGGAACATGCACTGCGTCGACATGACCCGGCCGGTGCGGATCTCGTCCGCGGTCCGGTTGGACATCAGGGTGACCTCGTAGCCGTGCGACTGCAGGCCGAGGGCGAGCTGGAGACCGGACTGGCCGGCTCCGACGACGAGTATCTTCCGCATGCGGTTTCCGTCTCCTACTCGGGGTCGTCTACTCGGGTGTTTCGTCGAGCGCGTGGCCCACGAGGGACAAGAGGGTCTCGATGGCCGAGATCCGGCGGCGCGCATCCATGATCATTACAGGTATGTGCGCGGGGATCGTCAACGCCTCCCGCACGTCCTCCGCCTCGAACAGCTCGCTGCCGTCGAAGTGGTTCACCGCCACGACGTACGGCAGTCCGCAGCTCTCGAAGTAGTCCAGGGCCGGGAAGCAGTCCTTGAGGCGGCGGGTGTCGGCCATGACGACGGCGCCGATCGCGCCGCGCACCAGGTCGTCCCACATGAACCAGAACCGCTGCTGGCCCGGCGTGCCGAACAGGTAGAGCACCAGGTCGTCGTCGAGCGTGATGCGGCCGAAGTCCATGGCCACGGTGGTGGTCAGCTTGCCCGGCGTGGCGGTGAGGTCGTCGGTCTCCTCGCTCGCCTCGGTCATCAGTGCCTCGGTCTGCAGGGGCGTGATCTCCGAGACGGCGGTGACCAGGGTGGTCTTGCCGACGCCGAATCCGCCGGCCACCACGATCTTCGTGGCGATGGGCGCACGGGTGCGGTCCGCCTGCCAGGGCTGCATGGGCTCGTCCGGGTCGACGAGCGGGGAGACGCCGGAGGCGGCGGCGTCAGAGACGACGGAGTCCACTGAGCACCCTTTCGAGCAGAGCGCGGTCCGGACGGCCCGTTCCGTGGCCGGTTCCGGTGCCGTACACACGGATCTTTCCCTGGTCCGCCAGGTCGCTGATGAGGACGCGGACCACGCCGAGCGGCATCTTCAGCAGCGCGGCGATCTCGGCCACCGTACGCATGCGGCGGCACAGTTCGACGATGGCCCGCATCTCCGGCATCACGCGGGAGGTGAGGCTGCCGTTCGTCAGTTCCCTGCGCTCCTCGGCGGCCTCCAGCGCGGCGGTGCCGGCCGTGGCGCCGACGAACGTCTCCACGAGCAGGACGTGGCCGAAGCGGGTGCGGCCGCCGGTGAGCGAGTAGGGGCGTACGCGGGCGGGCTTGCGGTCGGCGCCGCGCACGGGGAGGTTCCCCCGGCCGTTCTTGGGGGTGCCGCTCATCGGAGACTCCCCGTCGACTCGGACTCCAGGGACTGCCGCAGCTCACTGCGGAGTTCGGGGGTCAGCACGTGCCCGGCGCGGCCGACGAAGAGCGCCATGTGGTACGCGACGACGCTCATGTCGCAGTCCGCGGAGCCGTGTACGCCCAGCAGCGAGCCGTCGCTGATCGACATCACGAAGAGGCTGCCCTCGTCCATGGCGACCATCGTGTGCTTCACGTTGCCGTAGTCCATCAGCCGGGCGGCTCCGACGGTGAGGCTGCCGACGCCGGAGACGACCGTGGCGAGGTCGGCGGCGGAGCCGCGCGGTCCGGTGCGGCGCACGGCCTGTGCCTCGCGGGCCGCCTCGTTCCGCTCCTGGTCGGAGGAGAGGAGCAGCAGGCCGTCGGAGGAGACCACGGCGACCGATTGGATGCCGGGGACCTCCTCGACGAGGTTGGTCAGCAGCCAGTGGAGATTGCGGGCTTCACTGCTCAGTCCGAAGGTACTGGGCGCGGTCAACTGCTTGCCTCCTCGACAGTGCCCCCCGTGGCTTCTTCGGTTGTCCCCGCCGCGGCGGACGGCGCCTCGTGCTGCTCCGTCCGGTCGGCGATCTCCGCCTCGACGTCGCGCCGGCCGGCCTCCGCACCGCGGCGGAAGCCTCCCAGGCGACGGCGGAGTGCGTCGGCGTCCACGGAACCCGAGTTGCGCGGTTTCGGTGCCGCGGCGGGGGTGGTGAGTTTCGGGGTCCGCTTGGGCAGGCCCTTGTCGGTGACTGGTTCGTCCGGTTCGCCGTCGGCGTCCTCGCCGGTCCGCGGCGTGCCCTCGTCCGGCGTGCGGTCGTGGGCCTCGGGGCCGATGGCGTACGGGTCGGATGCGGGCTCCGGTTCCGGGGCGCGCATGGGCTCCGGGGCGCGCATGGGCTCCGGTTCCGGCTCGGGCTCCGGCGTCCGGGCCTGCCGTCCCGTCTGGGCCGGGATCAGCAGGGCCATCGTGGAGTCGTCGGGGAGATCGTGGCCCGGGGCGGGCGCGGTCTCCGGTTCCGGGGCCGTCTCCGGTTCGGTGGCGGCCGGGGGCGTTTCCGGGTCCGCCGCCGGGTCCGTGCCGTGCGGCTCCGTGCCCTCGGGCGCCGTGCCCTGCGGCTCCCCGGCGTCCTCGGACGCGTCCGTCGCGTCGGCCTCCGCACGCCGTACGGCCTGCTCCGCCGAGGCGACCAGCGGGTCCGCGTCCTTGTGCGTGCCCTTCTCCGCACGGCCGTGCAGGACGTTGGAGTTGGCCTCCGCGTCGGCGCCCGGCAGCGAGAAGGACCCCGTGTCGGTCATCGGCACGCTCGGTGCCGGCGCCGCCGGCGGGGCCGCCGCGAGCAGCGGACCCGGGAGCACCACGACGGCCGCGACACCGCCCTGCTTCTGCTCCCGCAGCCGCACCCGTGCCC
This sequence comes from Streptomyces sp. NPDC058796, assembly GCF_042745235.1. NCBI lineage: Bacteria > Bacillati > Actinomycetota > Actinomycetes > Kitasatosporales > Streptomycetaceae > Streptomyces > Streptomyces sp. NPDC058796. The sequence goes on along the minus strand of NZ_JBHYOP010000015.1, from coordinate 19,709 downwards.
CGTGCCGGTGGGCGAGCCGGGCCACCACGTACAGGCCGAGCCCGAGACCGTCGTCGCCCTCCTGGTCGTAGGGCGCGTCCGGGTCGAAGTCGGTGAGGCGGGCGTTGAGGCGCTGCAGGCGTTCGGTGGCCATGCCGATGCCCTCGTCCTGGACGGAGAGCATCACCTCGCCGTTCTCCAGCAGCCAGCCGGAGACCTCCACGGGCAGGTCCGGCGGCGAGAAGGAGGTGGCGTTCTCCAGCAGCTCGGCCAGCAGGTGGGAGAGGTCGTCGGCGGCGAAACCGGCAACGTGCGCGTGCGGCGGCAGCGCGGCGATGCGGACCCGCTCGTACCGCTCGATCTCGCTGACCGCGGCCCGGACCACGTCGACCAGCGGTACCGGCGAGGCGCTGTGCTGGACGTGCTCGGTGCCGGCGAGGACCAGGAGGTTCTCGCTGTGCCGGCGCATGACGGTGGCGAAGTGGTCGAGCTTGAACAGGGTGGCCAGGCGGTCCGGGTCCTGCTCGCGCTCCTCCAGGCTTTCGATGACCGCGAGTTGCCGCTCGACCAGGCCGAGGGTGCGCAGCGCCAGGTTCACGAAGGTGGAGCCGATGCTCTTGCGGACCACGTCCAGCTGGGCGGCGGAGCGGTCGAGTTCGGCACGCAGTTCCTCACGGGCGTCGGCCATCTTCTGCCGCTGGCCGACGAGGTGCTTGCGGTCCGACTCCAGGGTGTTGACGCGCTCGGCGAGCGTGACGGCGTGCGCGTGCAGGGCGTTGACGGAGCGGACGACCTGGGCGAACTCGTCGTTGCGCCCGGTGAAGGCCACGGCCTCCTCGGCCGTCGGGTCCTCGGCGCCCGCCAGCCGGGCCGAGCCGCGGCGCAGCACCGACAGCGGGCGGGTGAGGGTGCGGGCCATGGCGGTGGCGATGCCCACGGCGACCAGGAGCAGGGCGGCGAGGGCGGCGATCCGGATCTCCAGCGCGGTGACGTCGTCGTCGCGCAGCTTCTCCAGGTCCGTGACGCGCTTCTCGTAGAGGGCGGACTCGGCGCCGCGCATCGCGTCGACGCGGGCGGAGAGCGCGGCGTCGAGCCGCTTGGTGCTGGTCTCCAGGTCGTCGTCGGAGAGCGTCGGCTCGTCGGTGAGGGCGGCGAGGTACTTGTCGGCGGAGTTGACCTCGGGCCCGGCGACGGTGGCGTCGAAGCGGTCCCGCGCCTCCTTGGGCGCGCCCTCGCGGAAGTCGGCGAGGGCGGCGTCGGAGCGCACCCGGGCCTGCTGGGCGGCGGCGGCGAGCGCGTCGCGCTGCTCGGCGTCGGCGTCCGAGGAGGTGGACGTCTCCGTCGGCAGGCCCGTGATCGGGTCGATGACGGTCTCGGTGGTGCTCGGCACGTTCAGGGCGGCGAGCAGCAGTCCGCGGGTGGCGGAGGCCTGCTGGACGGCGGTGTCCAGCTCGGCGAGGGCATACGCTCCGGCCCCGGCGCGGGGCGGCATCTGCTCGGCCAGTTCCTCGGCCAGCGCGTGGAGTTCGGTGATCGCCTCCGAGTACGCCTCGTGCGCTTCGAGGGCGGTGCTCTTGCCGGTGAGGGCGGCCCGGCGCAGGGCGGCGATGGCGTCCAGGTCCTCGCGCAGGGAGGCGGGCGTGTCGGTGTCGGCGCGCAGCTCCTCGACCTGCCGGTCGACGCGGGCGCCGCGCTGCTCGGAGGGCGCCTTGGACTTGGGGCGGCCCGCGGCGATGTAGGGGGTCACCTCGTCGCGTTCGTCGGCGAGGGAGTGGGCGAGGGTCAGCGCGCCCTGGGTCCGCTCGGCGAGCGTGACCAGTTCCTGGGAGTCGTGCAGCTGCCCGGAGGCGGCCACGACCGACGGTGCTCCGGCTCCGGCGACGGCGGCGGCCACGACCGCCACGGCGACGATGAGCCGGTTGCGTACGTGGGTGGGGCGGCCCTTGCCGACGGGGGCCGCCGGCGGCGCCGGGGTGGAGGTGCCGGGGGTACGCTCCGCGCTCCCCGCGGGGGCCGTCTGCTTGTCTGTGCGACGAGGCCGCGTCTTCTGCACCGGTGCTCGCATTCCTGACTCGTGTACCCGTGGGCGCGGGTGGCGCTCCGTCAACTGGCCGGCCGGCGCGTGCACCCTCCACCACGCTCCGGGCAGCTCCCCGGCCGCCGGCTGCGCGTCGGAGGGGGGCACCGCGTGAGCAGGGCAGGCCCGCCACCGGTCCCCGACCCTCCCAGTGCCGGTGGGTGGTGGGCGCGCATCGTCCGACCCGCCACCCGAAGGAGTGAACCCCGGACGGGAGTTGGTGGGCAAGTTCCCCTGGCTCGTGCGACTCGCCCGCGCGGCGCGCCGGTTGGACGTCTGGGACGGGCGGTGGCACTATGTGCCGCCACGCGTTGCCGGAGTGCCGAATTCCACCCCAAAAGCGGCGCCTCACCTGCGCCACCGCGCCGATTCCGGGAGAAGCCGGGGAGGGTGCCGGGCTTTTGCGGAGCCTGTGAAGGGGTCGTGCAGACTGGCCGGATGCGTACGGAACTCGTCTCGGAACCCGGACTCGCCGACCACCCCAACGAGGACTTCGCGAGCGTCGGACTACCGGCCTCGGGACAGGGCGGTTCGCTCGTCGTGCTGGACGGCGTGACACCGCCGCGAGGCGAGACGGGGTGTCTGCATTCCGTGCCCTGGTTCACCGCGCGCCTCGGTGGTGCGCTGACCGAACTGACCGTTTCAATGCCGGATGTTCCCCTCGACGACGCCTTGGCCCGCGCCATCGCGCGTACCTCGGCGGCACACGCGGAAACCTGTGAACTTTCTCACCCCCGCACGCCGCAGGCAACCGCGGTCGTCGCCCGCTGGTCCCCCGCGTCGGTCGAGTACCTGGTCCTGTCCGACTCCGCCCTGCTGGTGGAGGCGCCCGACGGTGCGGTCACGGCCGTCCTGGACGACCGGCTGGCCCGGCTGCCCCGCTCGGCCCTCGCCACGGACGCGCTGGTGGACGCCCACTACCGCAACAAGGAGGGCGGCTTCTTCACGGCCGCGGCCGACCCGTCGGTGGCGGCGCGGGCGGTGACGGGGGTGCTGCCGCGGGGCGAGGTGCGGACGCTGGCGGCGCTGACGGACGGGGCCGGGCGGTGGGTGGAGAAGTTCCGGGAGGGCGACTGGGCGGACTGCCTGGCGCTGGTGCGCAAGCAGGGCGCGCGGGCACTGGTGGACCGGGTGCGGGAGCTGGAGCGCGCCGACGCGGCGGGCACCCGGTCGTTCCTGGGCCGCAGCAAGACGCACGACGACGCGACGGTGGTGTACGCGGAGCTGTGAACGTGCCGGCAGGCGGCGCCGTTTGCTCCCGGTCGGCGGTGCCCGGCGGCGCTACCGCTCCATGCCCCGGTTCAGTTCGCGCAGCAGCCGGGCCAGTTCGGTCACCTCGCGCGGGTCCCAGCCGGCGAGCCGCCGGGCGTACCGGGCGCGGCGCGCCTCGCGCACCCGGCCGACGCGGGCCTGGCCCTCCGGAGTGAGGGTGACCAGCCAGGCGCGGCCGTCCGCGGGGTCGGGTTCGCGGGCGACGAGGCCGAGTTCCTCCAGGGCCCGCAGCTGGCGGGACATGGTCGCCTTGCCGACGCCGATGTAGGCGGCGAGTTCCGTGGCCCGCTGCCCCCCGCACTCGCCGAGCCGCACGAGGAGGCCGTACGCGGACGACTCCAGGTCCGGGTGGACCTCGCGGGCCATCTCGCCCTGGTTGGCCCGGGCCCGTCGCAGCAGGACGGTCAACTCCCGCTCCAGCGCCAGGAACTCCGGTTGGTTCACACCACTGCCGGACACCGCGGATTCGACTCCGCGACCGTCGCCGTTCCCGTCCTCGTGCACGTCAGCCCCTGCCTCGATTTTCCCGGTCCTGAAAGTTTCCGCCACAAGGCGCCATCGCCGCAGCTCGGCAAGTATTTCGCAGGCTTAGACCAACGGCGGCTCCCGGTCCCTCTTCCACCCGGCGTTCTACGTGCGTAGCGTTCCCTCCGGGACAAGCGGATGGCATGCGCACGCCACCTCGGCGCGTACGCCCCGCACGGTCTCTCCCCACCCGCGCATCCCCCACCGAGCACCACCGAGCCATCGGAGGCACGTCATGCTCGTGCACAGATCGGGATCGGCCCGCGGGCGGCGCTTCGCCGTCACCGGGACTCTGCTCGCCGCGTTCTCCCTGCTGTTCGCCGTCCCCGCCCACTCCTCGTCGGCCGCCGACACCCCGCCGCGCGGGTCCGCCCACATGGGCATGGGCGTCGTGGAGCACGACGGACAGCACGGCACGCCCGTCCCCGGCCGCGCCGTCCAGACGGAGGGCGTGGACGTCTCCAGCCACCAGGGCAACGTCGCCTGGTCGACCCTGTGGAACAGCGGGGTCAAGTGGGCCTACGTCAAGGCCACCGAGGGGACGTACTACACCAACCCGTACTTCGCCCAGCAGTACAACGGCTCGTACAACGTCGGCATGATCCGCGGGGCGTACCACTTCGCCACGCCGGACACGACGAGCGGCGCCGCCCAGGCCAACTACTTCGTCGACCACGGCGGCGGCTGGTCCCGCGACGGCAAGACGCTGCCGGGCGCGCTGGACATCGAGTGGAACCCGTACGGGGCCACCTGCTACGGCAAGACGCAGAGCCAGATGGTCTCCTGGATCCGCGACTTCCTGAACACCTACAAGGCCCGCACCGGCCGCGACGCCGTGATCTACACGGCCACCAGCTGGTGGACCCAGTGCACCGGCAACTACGGCGGCTTCGCCGCGAACAACCCGCTGTGGATCGCCCGGTACGCCTCGACGGTGGGGACGCTGCCGGCGGGCTGGCCGTACTACACGATGTGGCAGTACACCTCGTCCGGGCCGACGGTCGGGGACCACAACAAGTTCAACGGAGCCCTGGACCGGGTCCGGGCGCTCGCGAACGGCTGACGTTCCCGGCGCGTACGGCGAGGGCCCGGACTCCGCGTGGAGTCCGGGCCCCTTCCCTTCACTCATCCGGCCGCGTGGCCCGTCACGCCGCGACCGGAACCTCCCGCTCGGCACCGTTCGTCGCCGGTGCGAGCGCCAGTTCCAGGACCTGCCGGACGTCGGTGACGGCGTGGACGTCGAGCTTGTCCAGCACCTCCGCCGGGACGTCGTCCAGGTCGGGCTCGTTGCGCTTGGGGATGATCACCGTGGTGACGCCCGCCCGGTGCGCCGCGAGCAGCTTCTGCTTGACCCCGCCGATCGGCAGCACCCGGCCGGTCAGCGAGACCTCACCGGTCATCGCCACGTCCGTGCGGACCAGCCGCCCGGAGAGCAGTGAGGCCAGCGCCGTGGTCATGGTGATGCCCGCGCTCGGCCCGTCCTTGGGGACCGCGCCCGCCGGGAAGTGGATGTGCACGCCCCGGTCCTTCAGGTCGGCCACCGGCAGCTCCAGCTCGGCACCCCTGCTGCGCAGGAAGCTCAGCGCGATCTGCGCCGACTCCTTCATCACGTCGCCGAGCTGACCGGTCAGGGTCAGGCCCGCCGCGCCCGTCTCCGGGTCGGCCAGCGACGCCTCGACGTACAGGACGTCACCGCCCGCGCCGGTGACCGCCAGACCGGTGGCCACGCCCGGCACCGAGGTGCGGCGCTCGGCCGGGTCCTGGGCGGACTCGGGCACGTGGTGCGGCCGGCCGATCAGGGCGCGCAGGTCGTCCTCGGTGACCGTGAAGGGCAGCTCCCGCTCGCCCAGTTCGTGCTGGGCGGCGACCTTGCGCAGCAGCCGGGCGATGGAGCGCTCCAGGGTGCGCACGCCCGCCTCGCGGGTGTACTCGCCGGCCAGCTTGCGCAGCGCGCCCTCCTCGACCTTCACCTCGTCCCCGTCGAGTCCGGCCCGCTCCAGCTGGCGCGGGAGCAGGTGGTCGCGGGCGATGACGATCTTCTCGTCCTCGGTGTAGCCGTCGAGGCGGACCAGCTCCATGCGGTCGAGCAGGGCCTCCGGGATGGCTTCCAGGACATTGGCGGTGGCGAGGAAGACCACGTCGGACAGGTCCAGCTCGACCTCCAGGTAGTGGTCCCGGAAGGTGTGGTTCTGCGCCGGGTCGAGGACTTCCAGCAGGGCGGCGGCCGGGTCGCCCCGGAAGTCGGAGCCCACCTTGTCGATCTCGTCGAGGAGGACGACCGGGTTCATCGAGCCGGCCTCCTTGATCGCCCGCACGATCCGGCCGGGCAGCGCGCCGACGTAGGTACGCCGGTGGCCGCGGATCTCGGCCTCGTCGCGGACGCCGCCGAGGGCGACGCGGACGAACTTGCGGCCCATCGCGTGGGCGACGGACTCGCCGAGCGACGTCTTGCCGACGCCGGGCGGGCCGACCAGGGCCAGGACCGCGCCGCCCCGCCGTCCGCCGACGACGCCGAGGCCCCGGTCGCCGCGCCGCTTGCGCACCGCCAGGTACTCGGTGATCCGCTCCTTCACGTCCTGAAGGCCCGCGTGCTCGGCGTCGAGCACGGCCTGGGCGCCCTGGATGTCGTAGGCGTCCTCGGTCCGCTCGCTCCACGGCATCTCCAGGACCGTGTCGAGCCAGGTGCGGATCCAGGAGCCCTCCGGCGACTGGTCGGAGGACCGCTCCAGCTTGTCGACCTCCTTGAGCGCGGCCTCACGGACCTTCTCGGGGAGATCGGCCGCCTCGACGCGGGCCCGGTAGTCGTCGGACTCCTCGCCCTCCTGTTCGCCGTTGAGCTCGCGCAGTTCCTTGCGCACGGCTTCGAGCTGGCGGCGCAGCAGGAACTCGCGCTGCTGCTTGTCGACGCCCTCCTGGACGTCCTTGGCGATCGTCTCGGCGACGTCCTGCTCGGCGAGGTGGTCGCGCAGCTGCCGGGTGGCGAGCCTCAGGCGCTCGACCGGGTCGGCGGTCTCCAGCAGTTCGACCTTCTGCTCGGTGTTGAGGAAGGGCGAGTAGCCGGAGTTGTCGGCGAGCGCGGAGACGTCCTCGATGGCCTGGACGCGGTCCACCACCTGCCAGGCGCCGCGCTTGCGCAGCCAGGCGGTGGCCAGCGCCTTGTACTCCTTCACCAGCTCGGTGACCTGGCCGGGCAGCGGGTCGGGCACGGCCTCGTCGACGCGGGTGCCCTCGACCCACAGGGCGGCGCCGGGGCCGGTGGTGCCGGCGCCGATGCTCACCCGGTGCCGGCCTCGGATCAGGGCGCCCGGGTCACCGTCGGCGAGGCGGCCGACCTGCTCGACGGTGCCCAGGACGCCGGTCTTGGCGTAGGTGCCGTCGACGCGTGGGACGAGGAGCACCCGGGGCTTGCCGGGCTCGGACCTGGCGGCGGCCTGGGCGGCCTCCACCGCGGCCCGTACCTCGGCGTCGCTCAGGTCCAGGGGGACGACCATCCCGGGCAGCACCACTTCGTCGTCGAGCGGCAGCACGGGCAGGGTGAGCGGTGTGAAGGCGTCGGACTCAGCAGCCATGATCTCCCCTTCGGCAGTCAAGTTGAGTTACACCGACTCAATGAAAGGGAGTCCCCGATTGTTCCCCAAAGCCTGTTCGCTCTGAGCGATCAAGCCACGACGGCCCCGCCTTCCGGGAGAGCACCGACGAGCCGCCCGGCATTCCTTTGCCAGGATGGGCCGATGCCCATCACTTCCTCCCACGACGTCCCCGAAGTGCTGGACCGCCGCGAGGGCCCGCACGGCGAGGTCGTCCTGCGCCGGCACGGGGCGCTGCTGCAGATCATCGCGAACGGCTGCTTCCTGATGGACACCTCCGACGGACGCTCGGAGCGGCGGCTGGTCGACGCCGCGGCCGAGGCGCTCGCCGCCTCCGGCGGGCGGTCCGCACCGCACCTGCTCATCGGCGGTCTCGGCGTCGGCTTCTCGCTCGCCCACGCGGCCGCCGACCCGCGCTGGGGCAGGATCGCGGTCGTCGAACGCGAGCGGGCCGTCATCGACTGGCACCGGGGCGGCCCCCTGGCGGAACTCTCCGCCGAGGCGATGGCCGACCCCCGCACGGAGGTCGTCGAATCGGATCTGGTCCGTTACGTCAATGAGACTTCCGACACGTACGACGCGCTCTGCCTGGACATCGACAACGGCCCCGGCTGGACCGTCACCGAGGACAACGACGGGCTGTACGCACCGGCCGGACTGGCGGGCTGCGCACGGGTGTTGAGGCCCGGCGGGGTGCTCGCCGTATGGTCCGCCCAGCCCTCTCCGGAATTCGAAGAAACCTTGCGTAATGCCGGGTTCCAGCAGGTGCGTACCGAAGAGATCCCCGTTGCCCGGGGCGTTCCGGACGTCGTCCACCTCGCCGTCGGGCCTGGATAGCAAAGGCGCGGCCGATCCCCGTACGCTGCTGCCCTGACGCGCTCATTCAAGCGTCAATCGCAGTCATGCGCAGAACAGGGATCACCCCACTGATTCCGGTAAGCACACCTCAGGGGCGGGCGATGGAGCAGACACAGACCTCCCACAACGGCACGGCGACGGCGACGCAGGGCGCCCAGCGGCGGGTGCTGGTGGTCGAGGACGACCAGACGATCGTCGACGCCATCGCGACCCGCCTGCGCGCCGAGGGGTTCCTGGTGCAAACGGCGGGCGACGGGCCGGCCGCGGTCGACACGGCCGAGGCCTGGCAGCCCGACCTGCTGATCCTCGACATCATGCTGCCCGGCTTCGACGGCCTGGAGGTCTGCCGGCGTGTGCAGGCCCAGCGGCCGGTGCCGGTGCTGATGCTCACCGCGCGGGACGACGAGACGGACATGCTGGTCGGCCTCGGCGTGGGCGCCGACGACTACATGACCAAGCCGTTCTCCATGCGCGAGCTGGCCGCGCGCGTGCACGTGCTGCTGCGCCGGGTGGAGCGGGCGGTGGTGGCCGCCTCCACGCCGCGCAGCGGCATCCTGCGCCTCGGCGAACTGGAGATCGACCACGCGCAGCGCCGGGTGCGGGTGCGCAGCGAGGACGTGCACCTCACGCCGACCGAGTTCGACCTGCTGGTCTGCCTGGCGAACACGCCCCGCGCGGTGCTCTCCCGCGAACAGCTGCTCGCCGAGGTCTGGGACTGGGCGGACGCCTCCGGCACCCGGACCGTCGACAGCCACATCAAGGCACTGCGCCGCAAGATCGGCGCCGAGCGCATCCGCACGGTGCACGGCGTGGGGTACGCGCTGGAGACGCCGACGCCATGAGCCGAGGGCGGGATGCCGCACGGAGGAGCCCCGGCCCCCGGAGAACCGGGGACCCCTGGGGCGGCGTACGCCCGTTCTCGATCAAGACCAAGCTGGGCGCGCTGGTCGTCACGTCGGTGCTGATCACCACCGGGCTGTCGGTGATCGCGGTGCACACCAAGACGGAGCTGCGCTTCATCACCGTCTTCTCGATGATCGCCACACTGCTGATCACCCAGTTCGTGGCGCACTCGCTGACCGCGCCGCTGGACGAGATGAACGCCGTGGCCCGGTCCATCTCGCACGGCGACTACACCCGCCGGGTGCGCGAGAACCGCCGCGACGAACTGGGCGACCTGGCCGTCACCATCAACCGCATGGCCGACGACCTGGAGGCCCAGGACCTCCAGCGCAAGGAGCTGGTCGCGAACGTCTCGCACGAGCTGCGCACCCCCATCGCGGGCCTGCGGGCGGTGCTGGAGAACATCGTCGACGGGGTCACCGAGGCCGATCCGGAGACGATGCGCACGGCGCTCGCGCAGACCGAGCGGCTCGGCCGGCTGGTGGAGACGCTGCTGGACCTCTCCCGCCTGGACAACGGCGTCGTACCGCTGCGCAAGCGGCGCTTCGAGGTGTGGCCGTACCTGTCGGGTGTACTGAAGGAGGCCAACATGGTCGCCTCCGCACGCGCGGGCATCGCCTCCGGGTCCGGCAGCCACACCCGCACCGACGTGCACCTGGCGCTCGACGTGTTCCCGTCCGACCTCACCGTGCACGCCGATCCCGAACGCATCCACCAGGTCGTCGCCAACCTCATCGACAACGCCGTGAAGCACAGTCCGCCCCACGGCCGGGTGACGGTCAGGGCGCGGCGCGGCGAGTTCCCCGAGTCGCTGGAGCTGGAGGTCCTCGACGAGGGGCCCGGCATTCCGCGCTCGGAGTGGCGCCGGGTGTTCGAGCGGTTCAACCGGGGTTCGGTGTCCCGGCCGCACGGTCCGGGCAGCGACGGCGGCACCGGTCTCGGCCTGGCGATCGCCCGCTGGGCGGTGGATCTGCACGGCGGCCGGATCGGCGTGGCCGAATCCGAGCGGGGCTGCCGGATTCTCATCACTCTTCCGGGCCTGCCGACGACTCCGAGTTGACGTAGGGTTCGAAGCGGAGCGCCAAGATCCACTGGTGTCCGCGCTGACGGACACGTGTGATCAGGCACAGGCCCGCGTTTTCCCGGCGCCGGGTCGCGGTCTCCCCTTCCCACACGCAACGGAACCTCGCTTGTTTCCCGCCATTTCCAGCGCCGAAACGCAGTCTGCGATGTGACTTACGCGACGATGAACGGGCCCGGTCTGACCTTCCGGGCCGGGGAGGCGTAGCCTTGATTCCCGCTGTCCACCATCTTGTGAAGCGGAAGAGGGCGGTTCTCGCCGTGTCGCCACAGTCCCCCAGTAACTCGAGCATCTCGACCGACACCGACCAAGCGGCCAACGCGGGCAAGAACCCCGCGGCCGCCTTCGGTGCCAACGAATGGCTCGTCGACGAGATCTATCAGCAGTACCTCCAGGATCCGAACTCCGTGGACCGAGCCTGGTGGGACTTCTTCGCCGACTACAAGCCCGGAGCGGCCGCTGCCCAGTCCGCCTCCGGCACCGCGGCCACGGACTCCGGCAGCGCCCCCCAGGCCTCCCCCGCACCGCAGGCGCAGGCGCCCGCCCCGGCCCAGCCGAAGGCGGCGCCCCAGCAGGCCGCCCCCGCGAAGCCGGCCGCGCAGCCCGCCGCTGCCGCCCCCGCGGCTCCGGCCGCCCCGGCCGCGAAGCCCGCCGCACCGGCCAAGCCCGCCGCGGCCAAGCCGCAGGCCAAGGCCGCCGCGCCCGCCAAGGACGCCGACACCGCGCCCGAGGGCCCGGAGACGGTGACCCTACGCGGCCCCGCCGCCGCGGTCGCGAAGAACATGAACGCCTCGCTGGAGCTGCCCACGGCCACGTCCGTGCGCGCGGTCCCGGTGAAGCTGCTCTTCGACAACCGCATCGTCATCAACAACCACCTCAAGCGCGCCCGGGGCGGGAAGATCTCCTTCACGCACCTGATCGGCTACGCGATGGTGCAGGCCATCAAGGCCATGCCGGCGATGAACTACGCGTTCGGCGAGAAGGACGGCAAGCCGACCCTCATCAAGCCGCCGCACGTCAACCTCGGCCTCGCCATCGACCTGGTCAAGCCCAACGGCGACCGCCAGCTGGTCGTCGCGGCGATCAAGAAGGCCGAGACCATGAACTTCTTCGAGTTCTGGCAGGCCTACGAGGACATCGTCCGCCGCGCCCGCGACGGCAAGCTGACGATGGACGACTTCTCCGGCGTCACGGTCTCGCTGACCAACCCCGGCGGCCTCGGCACCGTCCACTCCGTGCCGCGCCTGATGCCCGGCCAGTCGGTGATCATGGGCGTCGGCTCCATGGACTACCCGGCGGAGTTCCAGGGCACCTCCCAGGACACCCTGAACAAGCTCGGCATCTCGAAGGTCATGACGCTCACGTCGACCTACGACCACCGGGTCATCCAGGGCGCCGCCTCCGGCGAGTTCCTGCGCCAGGTCGCCAACCTGCTCCTCGGTGAGAACGGCTTCTACGACGAGATCTTCAAGGCGCTGCGCATCCCCTACGAGCCGGTCCGCTGGCTCAAGGACATCGACGCCTCGCACGACGACGACGTCACGAAGGCCGCCCGGGTCTTCGAGCTGATCCACTCCTACCGGGTCCGCGGCCACGTCATGGCCGACACCGACCCGCTGGAGTACCAGCAGCGCAAGCACCCCGACCTGGACATCACCGAGCACGGGCTCACCCTGTGGGACCTGGAGCGCGAGTTCGCGGTCGGCGGCTTCGCCGGCAAGTCCCTGATGAAGCTGCGCGACATCCTCGGCGTGCTGCGCGACTCGTACTGCCGCACCACCGGCATCGAGTTCATGCACATCCAGGACCCCAAGCAGCGCAAGTGGATCCAGGACCGCATCGAGCGCTCGCACACCAAGCCGGAGCGCGAGGAGCAGCTGCGCATCCTGCGCCGTCTGAACGCGGCGGAGGCGTTCGAGACCTTCCTGCAGACCAAGTACGTCGGCCAGAAGCGCTTCTCCCTGGAGGGCGGCGAGTCCGTCATCCCGCTGCTGGACGCGGTCATCGACTCGGCGGCCGAGTCCCGCCTGGACGAGGTCGTCATCGGCATGGCCCACCGCGGCCGGCTGAACGTCCTGGCCAACGTGGTCGGCAAGTCGTACGCGCAGATCTTCCGCGAGTTCGAGGGCAACCTCGACCCGAAGTCGATGCACGGCTCCGGCGACGTGAAGTACCACCTGGGCGCCGAGGGCACCTTCACGGGCCTCGACGGCGAGCAGATCAAGGTCTCGCTGGTCGCCAACCCCTCGCACCTGGAGGCGGTCGACCCGGTCCTGGAGGGCGTCGCCCGCGCCAAGCAGGACATCATCAACAAGGGCGGCACGGACTTCACCGTCCTGCCGGTGGCGATCCACGGCGACGCGGCCTTCGCGGGCCAGGGCGTGGTGGCCGAGACCCTGAACATGTCGCAGCTGCGCGGCTACCGCACCGGCGGCACGGTCCACGTCGTCATCAACAACCAGGTCGGCTTCACCGCCGCCCCGGAGTCCTCGCGCTCCTCGATGTACGCCACCGACGTGGCCCGCATGATCGAGGCCCCGATCTTCCACGTGAACGGCGACGACCCGGAGGCCTGCGTCCGCGTGGCGCGGCTCGCCTTCGAGTTCCGCCAGGCGTTCAACAAGGACGTGGTGATCGACCTCATCTGCTACCGCCGCCGCGGTCACAACGAGACCGACAACCCGGCCTTCACCCAGCCGCTGATGTACGACCTGATCGACAAGAAGCGCTCGGTGCGCAAGCTCTACACCGAGTCCCTCATCGGTCGCGGCGACATCACCCTGGAAGAGGCAGAGCAGGCGCTCCAGGACTACCAGGGCCAGCTGGAGAAGGTCTTCACCGAGGTCCGCGAGGCCGTCTCCCAGCCGGCCGCCGCGGAGCCCTCGGACCCGCAGGCCGAGTTCCCGGTCTCCGTGAACACCGCGGTCACCGCCGAGACGGTCAAGCGGATCGCCGAGTCCCAGGTCAACATCCCCGACCACATCACCGTGCACCCGCGGCTGCTGCCGCAGCTGCAGCGCCGCGCGGCGATGGTCGAGGACGGCACGATCGACTGGGGCATGGGCGAGACGCTCGCCGTCGGCTCGCTCCTCCTGGAGGGCGTCCCGGTCCGGCTGTCCGGCCAGGACTCGCAGCGCGGCACCTTCGGCCAGCGCCACGCGGTGGTCATCGACCGCGAGACGGGCGACGAGTTCACGCCGCTGCTGTACCTGTCCGAGGACCAGGCCCGGTACAACGTCTACAACTCCCTGCTCTCCGAGTACGCCGTGATGGGCTTCGAGTACGGCTACTCGCTGGCCCGCCCGGACGCGCTGGTGATGTGGGAGGCGCAGTTCGGCGACTTCGTCAACGGCGCGCAGACGGTCGTGGACGAGTTCATCTCGTCGGCCGAGCAGAAGTGGAACCAGACCTCCGGCGTCACCCTCCTGCTGCCGCACGGCTACGAGGGCCAGGGCCCGGACCACTCCTCGGCCCGCCCGGAGCGGTTCCTCCAGCTCTGCGCGCAGAACAACATGACGGTCGCCATGCCGACCCTGCCGTCGAACTACTTCCACCTCCTGCGGTGGCAGGTGCACAACCCGCACCACAAGCCGCTGGTGGTCTTCACCCCGAAGTCGATGCTGCGCCTGAAGGCCGCGGCCTCGAAGGCGGAGGAGTTCACGACGGGCCAGTTCCGCCCGGTCATCGGCGACGACTCGGTCGACCCGGCCGCCGTCAAGAAGGTCGTCTTCACCGCCGGCAAGGTCTACTACGACCTCGACGCCGAGCGGAAGAAGCGCGGCGTCACGGACACGGCCATCATCCGCATCGAGCGCCTGTACCCGCTGCCGGGTGCCGAGCTCCAGGCGGAGATCGCCAAGTACCCGAACGCCGAGAAGTACCTGTGGGCCCAGGAGGAGCCGGCGAACCAGGGTGCCTGGCCGTTCATCGCGCTCAACCTGATCGACCACCTGGACCTGGCCGTCGGCGCCGACGTCCCGCACGGCGAGCGCCTGCGCCGCATCTCGCGGCCGCACGGCTCGTCCCCCGCCGTCGGCTCCGCCAAGCGGCACCAGGCGGAGCAGGAGCAGCTGGTGCGTGAGGTGTTCGAGGCGTAGCTCCCCGGCGGCGGCGCACACCGCCGCGCAGCGCGTCCGGGCCGGGCCGCATCCCCTCGTCGGGGGTGCGGCCCGGCCCTTTGCCTGCACTTATCCTTGACGGCATGTACTTCACCGACCGTGGCATCGAGGAGCTGGAGAAGCGGCGCGGCGAGGAGGAGGTCACCTTCGAGTGGCTCGCCGAGCAGCTGCGGACCTTCGTCGACCTGAACCCGGACTTCGAGGTGCCGGTGGAGCGGCTGGCCACGTGGCTGGCGCGGCTGGACGACGAGGACGAGGACGAGTAGGCAGGCACAGCCCGTACGGGTTGACGGCGTCCCGGGGAGCCGTCAGGAGCGCTTGGAGAGGCCGTACGCCGTCCCGAGCGCCCCGTGCGCGATCAGCAGGGCCCCCGCGGTGGTCCAGCCGCCGCTGTGGCGCCGCAGGCCCCAGGCGGTGAGGGGCAGACCGGCCGCCATCTGTGCCAGGGCCAGGGCGCGGGCCCCGGGGCCGCCCACCCAGGGCATCCAGGCGGCGAGGCGGCTCTCGTCGGCGGTCGGGCGGCGTCCGGGGGCCTCGGTCCACCGGGAGCCGGGCAGGGCGCCGGCGGCCGGTCCGAGGCGGTCCGCGCCTTCACCGGGGCCGAGTCCGGCGGGGAGGGTGATCCCCGCGCGGGTGAGCACCGCCAGCAGTCCGCGCAGTCTGGCGAGCGAGTCGGCCTCGCGGTCCGGGCGGGTCAGCCCGTCCAGCGCCTGGAGATCCAGAACGGGGTCCAGCCCGAGCCGGGCGGCGAACGTGCGCATGGCCTCGTCCTCGCCGGCCGGGGTGCCGTCCGCGAGCCACACGTAGCCGACGGGGCGGCGGAAGCCCGACGCCAGGGTGTAGCCGGCCCGGTCGGCGTCCCACCACAGGGCCAGTACGGGCCAGTCGGCGCCGACGGCGAGCGCCGCGGCCCAGCCGGTGACCACGCGGTCGACCGGCTCGTCGCCGTGCCGCCAGGGCCCGCCCGCCGGGACGAGCACACTCCACCGCTCGCCGGCCGGGACGAGTGGCATGCGTTCGCCCAGCAGCGGGGCGACGGCGGCGACGGAGTCCGGATCGGCGCGGCACAGGAGCAGGGCACCGGAGAGGGGCGCGGACTCTTCTGTCGACATGCTCACAAACTAGATCAATCCTCCCTCCTCGGCCGGTCACGCGTCACCGGGACGAGTGTCTTGACTTTCGGGAGCCGCGATATATCGTGAATGGAGAAGGACGCGATATGCCGCGTTCGGTCGAGGAGGTCTGCACCATGTCCGAGTGGTCCGTCGCGGAGCCCAGGAAGCTCACCTTCGACGAGTCCGTCAGCGAGCTCCAGGTACGCATCGTCCATGGAACAGTGAACGTGGTGGGCACGGACGAGGGTTCCGCCCGCCTGGAGGTCTCCGAGATCGAGGGGCCGCCCCTGATCGTGACCCAGCAGGACGGCGTGCTCACCGTGGCCTACGAGGACCTGCCCTGGAAGGGCTTCCTCAAATGGCTCGACCGCAAGGGCTGGCGCCGCAACGCGGTGGTCTCCCTCGCCGTTCCGACCAGCACCCGCGTGGAGGTCGGGGTGGTCGGTGCGGCGGCCGTCGTCTCGGGGCTGGAGGGTCGCTCCGAGGTGAAGGGCGTCTTCGGGGACACCACGCTGGTGGGCCTCACGGGCCCGGTCCGCGCGGACACCGTCTCGGGGAACGTGGAGGCGCAGGCGCTCGCCGGCGACCTGCGCTTCAATTCGGTCTCCGGGGACCTCACGGTGGTGGAGGCGGGTTCCTCCGTGCGGGCCGACTCGGTGAGCGGTTCGATGGTCGTCGACCTGGACGCGACGGGCGGGCCGACCGACATCAGCCTGAACAGCGTCTCGGGCGAGATCGCCATCCGGCTGCCGCAGCCGGCCGACGCGGAGGTGGAGGCCAACACAGCGAGCGGCTCCGTCTCCAACGCCTTCGAGGACCTGCGGGTGACCGGCCAGTGGGGCGCCAAGCGGATCACCGGCCGGCTCGGCGCGGGCAACGGCCGGCTGAAGGCCACCACGATCTCCGGCTCGATCGCCCTGCTGCGCCGCCCGGTGACGGAAGAGGCGTCGTGGGAGGACGATACGCCGGGCCCGGCGTCCGGCCCGGCGGGCGACGCGTTGGACGACTCGGGGGACAATTCCGCTTCCGGCCGGGACCACGGCGCCACCGGCGCCCCGGCCGACAGCACGACCGACAAGAAGGTGCTCTGACATGCCCCCCGTCTTCGCGCACGGCCGCCTCCGCCTCTACCTCCTCAAGCTCCTGGACGAGGCACCGCGCCACGGCTACGAGGTGATCCGTCTCCTGGAGGAGCGCTTCCAGGGCCTGTACGCGCCGTCGGCGGGCACGGTGTACCCGCGCCTGGCCAAGCTGGAGGCCGAGGGCCTGGTCACCCACACCACCGAGGGCGGGCGCAAGGTGTACGCCATCACGGACGCCGGCCGTGCCGAGCTGTCCGACCGCAGCGGTGAACTGGCCGACCTGGAACTGGAGATCCGCGAGTCGGTCGCCGAACTCGCCGCCGAGATCCGGGCCGACGTCCGCGGTGCCGCGGGCGACCTGCGCCGGGAGATGCGCGCCGCGGCCAGTGCGGCACGCCGGGGCACCGGCTCCGGTGCGCAGGGCGAGGACGACTCCTTCTCCACCGGCACCGCGGGCGCCGACGACAAGGAGGCCTGGCGCGCGGCCAAGGAGGAGATGCGGCGCGTCAAGCAGGAGTGGAAGGAGCAGGCCCGCCGCGCCAAGGACGAGAGCCGACGCGCCCGAGAGGAGGCCCAGCGGGCCCGGCGCCAGGCCAAGGAGGCCCAGGAACGGGCCCGGACGCAGGCGCAGGAGGAAGTGCAGCGCATCGCCCAGCGGGTCCAGGAACAGGTGCAGGACCACTTCGCACGGGGCGACTGGCCGACGGGACTGCGCGAGGGGCTGAGCGAACTGGCCAAGGAGGTCGGCGACTTCGGCAAGGACTTCGGGAAGGAGTTCGGCAGGGACTGGGGCTTCGGCCGCTCCGAGGACGGCGCGTCCGGCCACCGGGCCGAGTACTCCGCCACGCCCGAGGACTTCCCGGCCGATTACGCGCCCGCCTGGGCCCACGAGGACGCCGCGGAGTCCACCGGCGACCCCGCCCGCGACCTGGACCGGCTGCTCGACCGATTCCGGGACGACATCCGGGACGCGGCCCGGGACCACGGGGTCACGGCCGACCAGCTCCGCGAGTCCCGGCGGCACCTGTCTGCGGCCGCGGCTCACATCGGAGCGATACTGCGCGGCCCCAAGCCCTGAGCCGGGGGCCGCGGAGCCGCCCCCGTCAGGCGCAGGCCTCCCCCGGGTCGCCGCCCAGCGCCCTGGTCAGCGACTCGTACGTCACCCCGTGGTCGGCGAGCACCTCGGCGGGCACACCTGGCCGGATGGTGAGGGCGAGCAGGATGTGCTCGTCCCCGATCCACCGGTCGCGCCGGTCGACGGCGACCCGGAGGGCCTGCTCCAGCACTTCCTTGGCGCCCTTGCTGAAGCTGCGGTGTCCGGACCACCAGCGCCGGTCCTTCCGGTCGCCGGACATCGCGCCGACGCCATGGGCCTCCTCCACCCGGGCGACGACCTCGGAGACGTCGATCCCGAGCCCGGCGAGTGCGTCGGCCTCGGCCTGCGACAGCCCGGCACGGCGCCGCGCCTCCGCCAGTGCCTGCCGCACCGCGTCACCGCGCCCTCCGGCTCCGAGCACCCCCAGCGCCCCCAGCGCGAAGGAGCCACGGCTGCCCTCCCGGTCGAGCAGCGCCAGCAGCAGATGCTCGGGGCCGACGGTCTGCGCCCGCGCCTCCTCGGCGTGCCGGACCGCCTCCTGAACGGCGTCCCGGGCGTCCTTCGTGAACCGATTGAACATCAATGCCTCCCGTACTTCTTGTGCACGGCCTGCCTGCTGACCCCGAGTTCGGTGGCGATCTCCTGCCACGACCACCCCTGATTGCGTGCGCCGCGCACCTGCACCGCCTCGAGCTGCTCCAGCAGCCTGCGCAGTGCGGCGACGGCCCGCAGCCCGACCCGGGGATCGCGATCACCCGCACGCGTGGCGAGATCGGTTGCTTCGCTCATGCAGTCAACATAGGTTGACACCCGGATCCTGTCAACGCCGGTTGACAGGATCCGGGTGCGGGAGGCACCTGGAGAAGACGTCAGGAACCGCTGAGCACGATCTTGCCGAACTGCTCCCCGGAGGCCATCCGCTCGAAGCCCTCGCGGGCCCGGTCCAGCGGGAGCACCTCGTCGATGACGGGACGGACACCGGTGGCGGCGCAGAAGGAGAGCAGGTCCTCCAGCTCGTCCTTGGTGCCCATCGTGGAACCGACGACCTTGAGCTCCAGGAAGAAGATGCGGGTCAGCTCGGCGTGAGAGGGCCGGTCGCCGCTGGTGGCGCCGGAGATGACCAGCGTGCCGCCCGGCTTGAGCGACTTCACCGAGTGGGACCAGGTGGCCGCGCCCACGGTCTCGATCACGGCGTCGACCCGCTGCGGCAGGCGCGCGCCCGTCTCGACGGCCTCCACGGCACCCAGCTCCAGGGCGCGCTTGCGCTTGGCCTCGTCCCGGCTGGTGGCGAAGACCCGCAGCCCCGCGGCCTTGCCGAGCACGATCGCGGCCGTGGCGACCCCGCCGCCGGCACCCTGCACCAGCACCGAGTCCCCCGGACGCACCCCGGCGTTGGTGAACAGCATCCGGTACGCGGTCAGCCAGGCGGTCGGCAGACAGGCGGCCTCCGCGAAGGAGAGCTCCTTCGGCTTGGGCAGGATGTTCCAGGTCGGCACGGCGACCCGCTCGGCGAACGTGCCCTGGTAGCGCTCGGTGAGGATCGAGCGGGGCTCCTGGGGGCCGACGCCGTGACCGGTCTGGCCGATCACGGAGTGCAGGACGACCTCGTTGCCGTCCTCGTCGATCCCCGCGGCGTCACAGCCGAGGATCATCGGCAGCCGGTCCTCGGGGAGGCCGACGCCGCGCAGGGACCACAGGTCGTGGTGGTTGAGGGAGGCGGCCCTGACATCGACGACACTCCAGCCGGGGCGGGCCTCGGGAGCAGGGCGCTCTCCCAACTCCAGGCCGGTCAGCGGCTGGTCGCGGTCGATTCGGGCGGCGTAGACAGCGAACATGACCTTGACGATAGGTAACACACCCGCCGACCGGAACCACGACACCGTGTGACACACGCCCTCTTGCCGCCGGCCACTCCGGCTGCGGCGCCCCGTTATCTTCTTCGCGGTCCTGCAAGAGGGCCGCTGGCCTCCGGGCCCGGCATGACTGTTGCCCCCTGTCAAAGGGATGACCTGGGGG
>NZ_JBHYOP010000014.1:149412-194539 GCF_042745235.1 Streptomyces sp. NPDC058796 | reverse complement strand
GCGGCACCCCGGCCCGCCTCGCCCCCCACCCACCCACCCCCCCCCCCCCCCCACCCCCCCCCCCCCCCCCCGGCCCCCCCCCCGGGGGGGGGGGGGGGGGCGCCCCCCCCCCCGCCGCTCTTCCGTTCGGGGCCGCGTGCTGGAGTCCTCCCAGGGAGTTCGTCACCCAATGGACGGCCGTCACGCCCGTGGTCGCGGTCGTGCTGCTGGTCTCCACCTGGGGACGCGGGGTCGGCGAACCCTTCGCGGGTCCCTGATGGCCGACGGCGGCGACAAGAGCGCGGCCCTGACACAGGGACTACTTCCTGCCGATCACCCGGCAGCGCGAGGTGATCGCCGCCGAGAACCACGCCCAGGGACCGTCCGCCCGCACCGCACTGATCAGCCTGGCGCTGCTCGCCCTGGCCCCGATGGTGTGGCCGGCCTGGCCAAAGGGGTGTCGCCCACCGTCGAGGACGGGGTGAAGGCCGCGGGCTGCACCACGCCGTCGTCGGTGTCGTCATCGCCCTGCTCGTACTGCTCCCCGAGATCATCGCCGCGTTGCGCTCCGCGCGCGGCGACCGGGTGCAGACCAGCCTGAACCTCGCTCTCGGTTCCGCCGTGGCCAGTATCGGTGCTGTTCGCGGCGTACCTGGAACTCGCGATCAATCCCTCGCGCCGGCCGATCCCCCGAACGCGGGGAGCGTCAGTACGTGACGGTGATGCGCCGCGCGGGCCCGTCGACCCGCACGGTCCCTCCGTACGGGACGACGACCTGCGGATCGGTGTGGCCGAAGTCCACGTCGAAGACGATCGTGGCCTCGGGGGCGTAGACCCGCATCGCCCGCAGCACCGCCTCGCGCTGCTGCGCCGCGTACCGTTCACCCTCCTCGGGGCTGTTGGGGCGCTCGAAGGACCAGGTCTTCGGGCGGGCCATCAGCAGTGCGGAGAAGCGGCCGAGCAGCCCGCGCTCGCCCATGTTGCGCAGGGTGCGGAAGACCTCCGCCGCGCTCGGCAGCTCCTCGGAGGTCTCCAGGAGCAGCACGCCGCCGTCGTACTCCGCCGGGTCGCGGGCGATCTCGCGGTCGGCCATCAGCAGCCAGGCCAGGATCTCCAGGCAGCCGCCCCAGGTCCGTCCCTCGACCACCCGGTCGGCGTTCACCCAGGACCAGCCCGACCCGGTCCGCATCGACGGTTCCGCCTCGAAGGTGGCCGGGTCGGCCCAGTCGCGGTTGACGTCGTTGAAGCGCTCGGCGGGCCTGAGCTCGTACGGGCCGGACGTGAACAGCGCCGCGCGCAGTGAGTCGGCGGTCTGCGGGTGCATGGCGACGGGACGGCCCAGCTCCACCATGACGCTCGCGCCGTGGTAGCCGACGATGCCCGTGTTGCGCAGGTACGCGAGCAGGTTCGTGTTGTCGCTCACGCCGAAGAACGGCTTCGGGTTGGCCCGGATCAGCTCCCGGTCCAGCAGCGGCAGGACGGTGATCTGGTCGTCGCCGCCGATCGACGCGATGACGGCCTTGATCCCCGGGTCGGCGAAGGCCGCGTGGATGTCGGCGGCCCGCTCGGCCGGCGTCGAGCCCATCTTCCGCGTCGCCGGATACTCGACGGGCTCCAGGCCGAACTCCTTGCGCAGCCGCTCCAGGCCCAGCTCGTAGGGGAGCGGGAAGAGCCCCGGCAGCCCTGAGGACGGCGATATCACCGCGACGCGGTCACCGGGCGACGGCTTGGGCGGGTACTCGATCGTCGTCATGGACGGAGGGTAGGGCCGGCCGGGCGGTCGGCGCACCGTGATAAACCGGGGTCCGAGCGGCGGCCCGTACGAGGACCGCCGCACCCGAACGGACCGGAGGAACCGTGCCCCGCACCCTGGCGAACGCCCCGATCATGATCCTCAACGGCCCCAACCTGAACCTGCTGGGCCAGCGCCAGCCGGAGATCTACGGCTCCGACACCCTCGCCGACGTCGAGGCGCGGTGCGTGAAGGCGGCGGCGGCACACGGCGGCACGGTGGACTTCCGGCAGTCCAACCACGAGGGCGAACTGGTCGACTGGATCCACGAGGCCCGGCTGAACCACTGCGGGATCGTGATCAATCCCGCCGCCTACTCGCACACCTCCGTCGCGATCCTGGACGCGCTCAACACCTGCGACGGCCTGCCGGTGGTGGAGGTCCACATCTCCAACATCCACCAGCGTGAGCCGTTCCGGCACCACTCCTACGTGTCGCAGCGCGCCGACGGGGTGATCGCGGGGTGCGGGGTGCAGGGGTACGTGTTCGGCGTGGAGCGGATCGCGGTGCTGGCCGGGACGGGAACGGCCCAAGCCTGAGGCGCGGCCGGCCTTGCGACACCGAGGCCGGCCCCTCCGTGCCCCGTGGCCTCACCAGCCGCGCGCGTGCCACTCCGGCAGGTGCGGCCGTTCCGCGCCGAGCGTGGTGTCCCTGCCGTGCCCGGGATAGACCCACGTCTCGTCCGGGAGCACATCGAAGACCTTGGTCTGCACGTCCCGCATCAGGCTCGCGAACGCCTTGGGATCGTCATGGGTGTTGCCCACACCTCCCGGAAAGAGGCAGTCCCCGGTGAACACATGGGGATGCCCGTGCGGGTCGTCGTACACCAGGACGATGGAGCCCGGTGTGTGCCCGACCAGGTGGCGTGCCGTGAGCTCCACCTGCCCCACCCGGACCGTGTCGCCGTCGTCGAGCGGGACGTCGGTCGGCACGGGGATACCCTCGGCGTCGTGCCGTCCGGCGTGGGTGCGGGCCCCGGTGGCCGCGACGACCTCGGCGAGCGCCTGCCAGTGGTCGCCGTGCCGGTGGGTGGTGACGACGGAGGCGATGCCGTCGTCACCGATCGTGCCGAGCAGCGTGTGCGCGTCGTTGGCGGCATCGATCAGCAGCTGCTCGTCGGTGGCCCGGCAGCGCAGCAGATAGGCGTTGTTGTCCATCGGGCCGACCGCGACCTTGGTGATCATCAGGTCTTTGAGTTCGTGCACGTCGGCGGGTCCGCCGACCCTGACCTCTCCGCTGTACGTCATGCAGGCCAGCCTAGCGCCGGGAGGCGGCCCGCAGACCGCCTCCCGGGGACGCTACAGCGGAGGCAGCGCCGGCAGCGGACCGCCCTCCACCGTCAGCGCGGAGCCCGCGCGGCGTCCGGCGAGCCAGCCGAGCAGGTCGGCCGGGCGTCCGGTGACGGTCACTTCGGGAGCGTCCGCCTCCCGGCCCGTGCGCCACGCGCGCGTGCCGTCGGTGAGCCGGGTGGAGGCCACGTCCGGGTGCCCGGCGAACCGCGCGGCGAGGAAGTCGGTCTCCCGCTCCGTGAACTCCGCCGGAAGATCCTCCAGCTCGTACCCGATGCCCAGGTCCACGTGGTGCAGCTCGACCTCGACCCAGCGCCGGAACGGCAGCCGGGACGCCGAGTCGGTGATCCCGTTGCGCAGCTCCACCGTGCGCGACCAGTCCGCGGGGACGGCGGCGGCGCCCTGGAAGCGGGCCGCGCTCTCGCGCACGTCGGCGAGCTGGGCGTCGAGGGGGCGTGGCGCGTCCCGCTCGATGTCGGCGTCCCGGGCCTCGCCGGAGACGTACATGGGGCGTCCTTCGAGGACGTTCACGAGGGCGTCCGCGTTGCGGGCGAGGTGGGCGAGGACGTGGCCACGGCTCCAGCCGGGAAGCCGTGACGACTCCGTCACGGACGCGTTGTCCAGTTTCCCGACCGCGGCGAGCAGCCGGTCGGTGGCGTCCTGTACACACACCAGGTCATGAGCGTGATCAATCATGGTGCTGACCCTAGACCGCGCCACACCTTCGGGTGAAGGTTGTGAACGGCCCCCGCGATTCGAATGTGCGTGCTATATGGTCGGAAGCGGCGTCGGGCATGCTGGGAAGTCGGGGTTTGTTGACAACCGGTGAATCCGACCGGCGTTGTCAGTGGCTCCCCCTAGTCTGAGAAAGACGGGGGCCTCGCCCCTGTCACTTCTCTCAAGAAAGGTGCGGACCGGCGTGGCCGACCGTCTCATCGTCCGTGGCGCGCGCGAGCACAACCTGAAGAACGTCTCGCTCGACCTGCCTCGCGACTCGCTCATCGTCTTCACGGGCCTGTCCGGGTCGGGCAAGTCCTCCCTGGCCTTCGACACCATCTTCGCCGAGGGCCAGCGGCGCTACGTGGAGTCGCTCTCCTCCTACGCCCGGCAGTTCCTCGGCCAGATGGACAAGCCGGATGTCGACTTCATCGAGGGGCTCTCCCCGGCGGTCTCCATCGACCAGAAGTCGACCTCCCGCAACCCGCGCTCCACGGTCGGCACCATCACCGAGGTCTACGACTACCTGCGCCTGCTCTTCGCGCGCATCGGCAAGCCCCACTGCCCTCAGTGCTCCCGGCCGATCTCGCGCCAGTCGCCGCAGGCCATCGTCGACAAGGTCCTGGAGCTGCCCGAGGGCAGCCGCTTCCAGGTGCTGTCACCGCTGGTGCGCGAGCGCAAGGGCGAGTTCGTCGACCTCTTCTCGGACCTCCAGACCAAGGGCTACTCCCGCGCGCGGGTGGACGGCGAGACGATCCAGCTCTCCAACCCGCCCACGCTCAAGAAGCAGGAGAAGCACACCATCGAGGTGGTCGTCGACCGCCTCACGGTGAAGGACACTGCCAAGCGCCGGCTCACCGACTCCGTGGAGACCGCGCTCGGTCTGTCCGGCGGCATGGTCGTGCTCGACTTCGTCGACCTCCCCGAGGACGACCCCGAGCGCGAGCGCATGTACTCCGAGCACCTGTACTGCCCGTACGACGACCTGTCCTTCGAGGAGCTGGAGCCCCGCTCCTTCTCCTTCAACTCGCCCTTCGGCGCCTGCCCCGACTGCTCCGGCATCGGCACGCGCATGGAGGTCGACCCGGAGCTGATCGTCCCCGACGAGGAGAAGTCCCTCGACGAGGGAGCCATCCACCCCTGGTCGCACGGGCACACCAAGGACTACTTCGGCCGCCTCATCGGTGCCCTCGCGGACGCCCTCGGCTTCCGCACGGACATCCCCTTCGCCGGTCTGCCGCTGCGCGCCCGCAAGGCCCTGCTGAACGGCCACAAGACCCAGGTCGAGGTCCGCTACCGCAACCGGTACGGGCGCGAGCGCCGCTACACCACGGCCTTCGAGGGCGCGATCCCCTTCGTCAAGCGCCGGCACAGCGAGGCCGAGAGCGACGCCAGCCGCGAGCGCTTCGAGGGCTACATGCGCGAGGTGCCCTGCCCCACCTGTGAGGGCACGCGCCTCAAGCCCCTCGTCCTCGCGGTCACCGTCATGGGCAAGTCGATCGCCGAGGTGTCGGCGATGTCCATCAGCGACTGCGCGGACTTCCTGGGCGAGCTGAAGCTCAACGCCCGCGACAAGAAGATCGCCGAGCGCGTCCTGAAGGAGGTCAACGAGCGGCTGCGGTTCCTGGTCGACGTCGGCCTGGACTACCTCTCGCTGAACCGCGCGGCCGGCACCCTCTCCGGCGGCGAGGCCCAGCGCATC
The DNA here is from genome assembly GCF_042745235.1 of Streptomyces sp. NPDC058796. Lineage (NCBI taxonomy): Bacteria > Bacillati > Actinomycetota > Actinomycetes > Kitasatosporales > Streptomycetaceae > Streptomyces > Streptomyces sp. NPDC058796. The sequence goes on along the minus strand of NZ_JBHYOP010000014.1, from coordinate 189,060 downwards.
CGCCTGGCCACCCAGATCGGCTCCGGCCTCGTCGGCGTGCTCTACGTCCTCGACGAGCCGTCCATCGGCCTGCACCAGCGCGACAACCACCGGCTGATCGAGACCCTCGTCCGGCTCCGCGACATGGGCAACACCCTCATCGTCGTCGAGCACGACGAGGACACCATCAAGGTCGCCGACTGGATCGTCGACATCGGTCCCGGCGCCGGCGAGCACGGCGGCAAGGTGGTACACAGCGGCTCACTCAAGGAGCTGCTGGACAACGCCGAGTCGCAGACCGGCCTCTACCTGTCCGGCCGCAAGGCCATCCCGCTGCCCGACATCCGGCGCCCCCGCGACCCGGCCCGGCAGCTCACCGTGCACGGCGCCCGCGAGAACAACCTCCAGGACATCGACGTCTCCTTCCCGCTCGGCGTCTTCACGGCCGTCACCGGCGTCTCCGGCTCCGGCAAGTCGACCCTGGTCAACGACATCCTTTACACCCACCTGGCCCGCGAGCTGAACGGCGCGCGCAACGTGCCCGGCCGGCACACGCGCGTGGACGGCGACGACCTCGTCGACAAGGTCGTGCACGTCGACCAGTCGCCCATCGGCCGCACCCCGCGGTCCAACCCGGCGACGTACACCGGTGTCTTCGACCACATCCGCAAGCTGTTCGCCGAGACGACCGAGGCGAAGGTCCGCGGCTATCTGCCCGGCCGCTTCTCCTTCAACGTCAAGGGCGGCCGCTGCGAGAACTGCGCGGGCGACGGCACCATCAAGATCGAGATGAACTTCCTCCCGGACGTCTACGTCCCGTGCGAGGTCTGCCACGGCGCCCGGTACAACCGGGAGACCCTGGAGGTCCACTACAAGGGCAAGTCCATCGCCGACGTGCTGAACATGCCGATCGAGGAGGCCACGGACTTCTTCGAGGCGGTCCCCGCGATCTCCCGGCACATGAAGACCCTCAAGGACGTCGGTCTCGGCTACGTCCGGCTCGGCCAGTCCGCGACCACCCTCTCCGGCGGTGAGGCCCAGCGCGTCAAGCTCGCCAGCGAGCTGCAGCGCCGCTCCACCGGACGCACGGTCTACGTCCTGGACGAGCCGACCACCGGGCTGCACTTCGAGGACATCAGCAAGCTGCTCACCGTCCTGTCCGGCCTCGTCGACAAGGGCAACTCGGTCATCGTCATCGAGCACAACCTCGACGTGATCAAGACCGCAGACTGGGTCGTCGACATGGGCCCCGAGGGCGGCGCCGGCGGTGGCCTGGTGGTCGCCGAGGGCACGCCCGAGCAGGTCGCCGCCGTGCCCGCCAGCCACACCGGGAAGTTCCTGCGGGACGTCCTCGGCGCGGACCGCATCAGCGACGCCGCCCCCGTGAAGGCCCCGCGCAAGGCGGCGGCGAAGACGGTGGCGGCCAAGGCGTCCGCCAAGAAGACCACCACCAAGGCGGTCACCGGCACGGCGGCGAAGAAGCCCGCCACCAAGACGGCCAAGACCGCCACCAAGAGCGCCGCGAAGAAGACGACGCGGACGAGCAAAGCCTGAACCGGAGCCGAGCCGGGCTCCACGGACGATCCCGTGGAGCCCGGCTCGGCGCTCGCCCGGCCCAGCCGCTCAGGCACCGGCCGACTCCACGAACTGCATGCCGACCCCGGCCGGTGCCGCGCCGAACGGCCACGCTCGCCGGGGTCCGCGTCGAGTACCGCACCCGGCTGGGACAGGTCCGCGACCGCAACCCGTCCGTCCAGGTGCCCGACGCCGTCGCCGACGCGCTGAACCTGTCTGTTCGCTGACCTCGGTACGGCCGACGGGCCGACGCCCGCGGCAGGGGCCGGTGCCGTCGGCGCTCAGCCGGTCACCTCGTGAGCGTACGGCGGCTCCGCGCCCGCCCGCGAGCAGGTGACCGCCGCGGCGCGGGCGGCGAAGCCCAGCAGTCCCGCCCAGCCCTCCGGCCCCAGTGCGGCCACCGCCTCCGCGCTGAGCGCGTCCCGTACCGCGAGGCCGTGCAGCAGCGCCGCGTTCACCGTGTCGCCCGCGCCGATCGTGTCCACCACCTCGACCCGCTCGCCCGGCACCGAGTACTCGCTCCCGTCGCGGGTGTATGCCGTCAGCCCGGCACCGCCCCGGGTGACCACGACCGCCGCCGGACCGGCCGCCAGCCATTCCCGGGGCGTGCCGCCGAGCCACTCGGCGTCCTCGGCGGACAGTTTCAGCAGGGCCACGGACGGCAGCCAGCTCTTGAACCGGGCCCGGTAGGCGTCGGGGTCCGGGATCAGGCCGGTCCGGATGTTGGGATCCAGCGCCGTGAAGACGCCCCGCGCGGCCGTCTCCCGCAGCAGTTCCTCGTAGGCGCTCGCGCCCGGCTCCAGCACCAGCGAGCAGGTCCCGAAGGAGACCGCACGGGTATCCGACGGCAGCACGGCGGGCACCGAGAACAGCCGGTCCGCCGTCCCGTCCACGTAGAAGGAGTAGGCGGCGCTACCGTCCGCGTCCACCGAGGCCACGGCGAGGGTCGTCGGCTCGGCCCCCCGCTGCACCGGCGTGACGTCCACACCGGTCTCGCGCAGCCGCTCCAGCAGCGCCTCGCCGAAGGCGTCGTGGGACACCCGGGAGCAGAAGGCGGCGGGGGAGCCGAGCCGGCCCAGGGCGACCGCCGTGTTGTAGGGCCCGCCGCCGAGCGCCGGGCGCAGGGCGGCGAGGGCGCCCGTGCCCTGCGGTACCAGGTCGATCAGGGCCTCACCGGCGACGACGATCACGGGAGTGTCCTTTCGTGAACCATTACGGAAGCTTGCTCGGGCTGTTCGCCCCGCTCGGGGCAGCCGCACGAGGTGCGGTGCACGAAGGCGCACGGCAACCGCACGGTCCTGGCGGGCCGATCCGGCTCGGCGAGGCGGTCCAGCAGCAACCGGACGGCCCGGGTGCCGAGCTCCCTGCTGGGCTGCGCCACAGCCGTGAGCCGGGGGGAGAACAGGTCGGCCCAGGGGAAGTCGTCGAAGCAGCACAGTGCGAGGTCGCCGGGCACGGACAGACCGCGGTCCCGCACGGCGCGCAGCGCTCCGATGGTCATCGCGTTGTTGGCGGTGACCAGCGCGGTGGGCGGCACCGGCAGGGACAGCACGGCGGTCGTGGCCCGTTCGCCGCCCGCCGCCTCCGAGTCGCCGTGGACCAGGAGCCGTTCGTCGTAGGGCAACCCGGCGGCGGCGAGGCCGTGCCGGTACCCGGTGATCCGCTCACGCGTCGTGCTGAACCCCCGCCGGCCCGCCACCAGACCGATCCCGCGGTGGCCGAGCCCGGCGAGATGGGTCACCAGCCGGGCCGTCGGCTCGGCGCCCTCGGCGCAGACCTGGTCGAAGCGCGGGGCGCCGTCGCCGTCCGGGGTGTCCACGACCCGGTCGAGGAACACGGTCGGCACCCGGTGGCGGCCGAGGTAGGCGACGAGGTCGCGCGGGTCGGCGGAGGGCGCGACGATCATGCCGTCCACGCGACGCTCGTGCAGCAGCCGGACGGCCTTGCGCTCGTGTTCGGGGTCGTCGTGCGGATCGGCGATGAGCAGGCCGTAGCCGTGCTCCAGGGCGGCGGCCTCGACGCCCTGGAGGATCTCAGTGAAGTACGGGTTGCTGATCGCCGACACCGCCAGCCCGATGGAGCGGGTGCGGGAGGTCACCAGGGAGCGGGCGAGGGTGTTCGGGGTGTAGCCGAGCCGCTCCACGGCGTCCAGCACCGCCCGCCGGGTGTGGGGCAGCACCGGACGGGTGTCGTTGAGCACGTGCGAGACGGTCGCCACGGAGACTCCGGCGCTCCGTGCGACATCGGCCATGGTCGCCATCGACGGCTCCCCTTCCCGTGTACGGCCGCGTCGGCCGCCACACCGCACCGTGCGCGTCTGGCCGGGACCGTACCCCATCCCCAGCGGGCGCGTAAACGCTTGCGCGAACGTATGCGCCACCCCGCTCCGAAGGCCTCCGGACCAGCGCCACTTCCGCGCACCCACCCCGCGGCGCGGCCCCGGCCGCCGGATATCGTCGCCCTGCACACCCCCTGACCAGTGGAGTCCGCATGCCCGGCCGTCCCGCCCCGAGCCGCCGTACCGTCCTGCGTACGGCGGCCCTCACGCCCGTCGCCGGCCTCGGCGCGGCCGCCTGCTCACCGGGCGACGACGGTGCCGCGCCCGCCCGCCCGACCGCACCCGTCGACCTCGGCGCGGACGGGGCGGTCGCCAAGGGGGCGACGAAGCTGGACCGGGACCACAACGTTGTGGTCAGCCGGGCCGAGGACGGCTCCCTGAAGGCGTTCAGCACGGTCTGTACGCACGCGGGGTGCCCCATCAGGAAGCTGGAGGGGACGAAACTCGTCTGCCCCTGTCACGGCAGCGAGTTCGACGCCCGGACCGGCGAGGTGCTGCACGCCCCGGCGACCGTGCCGCTCATCGAGCTGCCGGTCGAGGTGAAGCAGGGCCGGATCGTCGCGAGCCCCGGTACCTGACCGGTCGGGACCGCGGCCGCCCGCTCACCGGGGTTCCCGCCCGTTCACTCCCAGTCCCACCCGATCCCGAGCATCCCCGACCGCATCCGCGGTTCCACGAGGTGCACGGAGTGGTGCCGCCCGCTGAGGACGAGCTCCTGCCGGCCACCGCGCGGAGCCGCCGGCGAGTGCTGAGTGAACCGGTGGCAGCGCACCGGCAGGGCCGCCGCGTCGAACCGCACCTGGAGGGCGTACTGCCCGCCCGCCGCGCCGAACCCGCGGACGTATTCGCGGCTCACCCCCGCCGTGCCGTCCTCGACGCCGTAGCGGAAGAGGTGGGTGTCGCCGGCCCGCAGACGCGTGTCGAAGAGCAGCTCGGTCACCAGCACACCGGTGTCGTGGTGGGTGCGGACCCGTCCCGTGCGGCAGTTCTCCAGCGCGTGAACGGTCATCCGCGCGGGAGCGCAGCCCGGGTCGCCGTGGTGGACGGCGACGAAGCGGTCGACGCCGTCGCGGTGGGCGCGGACGATGTGGTGCGACTCGCGGGCGGCGAGCTCGCGGCGGGCTCCGATCCGGATCCGTTCGTGGTGCCCGAGGACGTGTACCCCGCCGTCCGACGGGGGATGGCCCAGCTCGGCCAGCAGCCGCTCCAGGACACCGGAGGCCTCCACGTGGGCGCGGTAGGAGCGGGCGGCGGGCCGCCGGTCCGAAGGGGCCTCCTCGGCCTCGGACAGCAGGCGTATCAGTGACTCCTCGGGCAGCTGGAGTATCTCCTCCAGGGCCCGCACGGCCCGCAGCGACTCCGGGCGCTGGGGGCGCCGGGCGCCCTGCTGCCAGTAGCTGAGGCTCGTGACGCCCACCTTCACCCCGCGGCGCGACAGATGGTGCTGCACGCGCTGCAGCGGCAGCCCGCGAGCGGCGATCGCGGCGCGCAGGGCCACGTGGAAGGGGCCACCGCGCAGGGCCGAGTCGAGGTCCGCGGTGGCGACGTCCAGGTGCTGGGTGGCGTGCGGCATGCAGGGGCCTTTCTGTGAAGGACACGACGGCTGGTCAGACCGTTCGACGTGGATCGACCGGGGCCGCCCCCCCCCGGTCGTGGCGCAGGGGTCTGCACATCCGTGCGCCGCGCCTCAGGGCCCCGAGTCCCCCCGCATTGAAGCGTGTTGGCCTGGTCGCGACAACACCTGAAGCCCGACCGTGACGCGGTCCTGGCCGAGAACGCACGGGCCGGGCGTCCCGAGGGCACCCGGCGTGACCGGCCGGCCCCGGACCGTCTCGCCCCAGCCGCGCGCCGGGGTGTCCACGTGCCCCCGCGGCCGGTGTCCACAGGTCCCGCGGCCCGTCGTCCACAGCCCCGCCGGAGTGTCGGTCCCCGCCAGTAGGGTGTGAGTCATGGCCGACCCCTCCAGCTACCGCCCCAGGCCGGGTGAGATCCCGGACTCCCCGGGGGTGTACAGGTTCCGTGACGAGCACCGCCGGGTGATCTACGTCGGAAAGGCGAAGAGCCTGCGCCAGCGCCTGGCGAACTACTTCCAGGACCTGGCGAACCTGCACCCCCGCACCCGCACCATGGTCACCACGGCCGCCTCCGTGGAGTGGACGGTGGTGTCCACGGAGGTCGAGGCGCTGCAGCTGGAGTACTCCTGGATCAAGGAGTACGACCCCCGGTTCAACGTCAAGTACCGCGACGACAAGAGCTACCCGTACCTCGCGGTGACGATGAACGAGGAGTTCCCGCGCGTGCAGGTGATGCGCGGCCACAAGAAGAAGGGCGTGCGCTACTTCGGGCCGTACGGACACGCCTGGGCGATCCGCGACACGGTCGACCTCCTGCTGCGCGTCTTCCCGGTGCGTACCTGCTCCGCCGGCGTCTTCAAGAACGCGGCCCGCACCGGCCGCCCCTGCCTGCTCGGCTACATCGGCAAGTGCTCCGCGCCCTGCGTGGAGCGGATCGCCCCCGAGGACCACCGGGAGCTCGCCGAGGAGTTCTGCGACTTCATGGCCGGCCGCACCGGCACCTACCTGCGCCGTCTGGAGCGGCAGATGGCCGACGCGGCCGAGGACCTGGAGTACGAGCGGGCGGCACGCCTGCGCGACGACATCGGCGCCCTGAAGAAGGCCATGGAGAAGAGCGCGGTCGTGCTCGCCGACGCGACCGACGCCGACCTGATCGCGGTCGCCGAGGACGAGCTGGAGGCGGCCGTCCAGATTTTCCACGTGCGCGGCGGACGGGTGCGCGGCCAGCGCGGCTGGGTCACCGACAAGGTGGAGGAGATCACCACCGGCGCCCTCGTCGAGCACGCCCTCCAGCAGCTCTACGGCGAGGAAACCGGGGACGCCGTCCCCAAGGAGGTCCTGGTCCCCGCCCTGCCCGACCCGGTGGAGCCGGTCCAGCAGTGGCTGACCGAGCGCCGGGGCTCGGGGGTCTCGCTGCGCATCCCGCAGCGTGGCGACAAGAAGGCGCTGATGGAGACCGTCCAGCGCAACGCCCAGCAGGCGCTCGTCCTGCACAAGACCAAGCGCGCCTCCGACCTGACCACGCGCTCGCGCGCGCTGGAGGAGATCGCCGAGGCCCTGGACCTGGACAGCGCCCCGCTGCGCATCGAGTGCTACGACATCTCGCACCTCCAGGGCGACGACGTCGTGGCCTCCATGGTCGTCTTCGAGGACGGGCTGGCCCGGAAGAGCGAATACCGCCGGTTCCAGATCAAGGGCTTCGCGGGACAGGACGACGTCCGTTCCATGCACGAGGTCATCACCCGCCGCTTCCGCCGCTACCTCGCCGAGAAGGAGAGGACCGGCGAGTGGGCGGACGGCCCGGACGCGGACGCGGCGGAAGCAGCTGGTGCCGAGAAGGGCGCCGACGGCCGGTCCCTCACGGACGGCCCGGCCGCGCAGGCCGATGGCGAGGCCCTCGTGGACGGCCCCGCCCTCAAGGACGACGACGGCAGGCCCAGACGCTTCGCCTACCCGCCCCAGCTCGTCGTCGTCGACGGCGGGCAGCCGCAGGTCGCGGCGGCCCAGCGGGCGCTGGACGAGCTGGGGATCGACGACATCGCCGTCTGCGGCCTCGCCAAGCGTCTGGAGGAGGTGTGGCTGCCCGGCGACGACGACCCGGTGGTCCTGCCCCGCACCAGCGAGGGCCTGTACCTGCTCCAGCGGGTCCGTGACGAGGCCCACCGCTTCGCGATCACCTACCAGCGCGCCAAGCGCGCCAAGCGCTTCCGGTCGAGCCCCCTGGACGACGTGCCCGGACTGGGGGAGACCCGCAAGCAGGCGCTGATCAAGCACTTCGGCTCGGTGAAGAAGCTCAGGTCGGCGACGATCGACCAGATCTGCGCGGTGCCCGGCATAGGCCGCAAGACGGCGGAGACCGTCGCCGTGGCCCTCGCCCGGGCCACTCCGGCCGCGCCCGCCGTGAACACGGCGACCGGAGAGATCATGGATGACGAGGACGGGGCACCCGAGACGACGGCGGATGCCCCGGGGGAGCCCGTGCCCGCGGGCACCCCGGACGAACGACGGGGGCAGGAGAGATGACCGAGCACGAGGCACAGCCCACAGCGGGACGAGAACAGGCCCACGGCACGGCCGGCGAGGACGCGGACCCGCGGACGGCCGGACCGGACCCGCGCCAGAACGACGGAGCACAGGTGAGTACGGGCAAGGAAACAGCCGGGGCGCACGAGGCGGCCATCCCCGAGCTGGTGATCATCTCCGGCATGTCCGGGGCCGGCCGCTCGACGGCCGCCAAGTGTCTGGAGGACCTCGGCTGGTTCGTCGTCGACAACCTGCCGCCCGCGTTGATCCCCACCATGGTGGAGCTCGGCGCCCGCTCGCAGGGCAACGTGGCGCGGATCGCGGTCGTCGTCGACGTCCGCGGCCGGCGCTTCTTCGACAACCTGCGCGAATCACTCGCCGACCTCGACGCCCGCGGCGTCACCCGCAGGATCGTCTTCCTGGAGTCCTCCGACGACGCCCTGGTGCGCCGCTTCGAGTCGGTGCGCCGGCCGCACCCCCTCCAGGGCGACGGCCGCATCGTGGACGGCATCGCCGCCGAGCGGGAGCTGCTGCGCGAGCTGCGCGGCGACGCCGACCTGGTGATCGACACCTCCAGTCTCAACGTGCACGAGCTGCGCGCCAAGATGGACGCCCAGTTCGCCGGGGACGAGGAGCCCGAGCTGCGGGCCACCGTCATGTCCTTCGGCTTCAAGTACGGCCTCCCGGTCGACGCCGACCTGGTCGTGGACATGCGCTTCCTGCCCAACCCGCACTGGGTCCCGGAGCTGCGCCCGTTCACCGGCCTGAACGAGGAGGTGTCCTCCTATGTCCTCAGCCGGCCCGGGGCCAAGGAGTTCCTCGACCGCTACACCGAGCTGCTCCAGATGATCGCGGCGGGTTACCGTCGGGAGGGCAAGCGCTATGTGACCGTCGCCGTCGGCTGCACCGGCGGCAAGCACCGGTCCGTGGCCATGTCGGAGAAGCTCGCCGCCCGGCTCGCCGCCGAGGGCGTGGAGACGGTGGTCGTCCACCGGGACATGGGACGGGAATGACAGGACGTACTCCGCGGCTGAGCAGGCTGCGCCGGGTCGTGCCCGAAGGGCGCGGCGGCAGACCCGCCGAGGCCCGCGCCGCCCGGCCCGAGCAGGCGCGCGGCGGCAAGCCGCGCCGCCGGGGCACCCAGCCCAAGGTCGTCGCCCTCGGCGGCGGCATGGGCCTGTCCGCCTCGCTCGCCGCACTGCGCCGGATCACCGGCGACCTCACCGCGGTCGTCACCGTGGCCGACGACGGCGGTTCCAGCGGGCGCCTCCGTGACGAGCTCGGTGTGCTGCCGCCCGGCGACCTGCGCAAGGCGCTGGCCGCGCTGTGCGGCGACGACGACTGGGGCCAGACCTGGGCCCGCGTCATCCAGCACCGCTTCCAGTCCCAGGGCGACCTGCACGAACACGCGGTCGGCAATCTGCTGATCGTCGCCCTGTGGGAGCAGCTCGGTGACCACGTCCAGGCCCTCGACCTGGTCGGCAAGCTGCTCGGCGCGCACGGACGGGTGCTGCCCATGTCCGCCGTGCCGCTGGAGCTGCAGGCCCTGGTGAAGGGGCACGACCCGGAGCGGCCCGACGAGGTGGACACCGTGCGTGGTCAGGCGACCGTGGCGCTCACCCCGGGGGAGGTGCAGTCCGTGCACCTGGTGCCGAACGACCCGCCGGCCGTCCCCGAGGCGGTCGAGGCCGTCCTGGACGCCGACTGGGTGGTGCTCGGCCCCGGCTCCTGGTTCTCCTCGGTCATCCCGCACCTGCTCGTGCCCGACCTGCTGGACGCGCTCGTCGAGACGAAGGCGCGCCGGGTGCTCTCCCTGAACCTCGCGCCGCAGCCCGGGGAAACCGAGGGCTTCTCACCGCAGCGTCATTTGGAGGTTTTGGGACGACACGCCCCTAAACTCGCCCTGGACGTGGTGCTGGCCGACGAGGCCGCCGTGCCCGACCGTGACTCGCTCACCGATGCCGCGAAACGGTTCGGCGCCGCGGTCGAGCTGGCTCCGGTAGCCCGGACCGACGGGACCCCGAGGCACGACCCGGAGCTGCTGGCCGCCGCGTACGACCGTATTTTTCGGATGCATGGAAGGATCGGCCCATGGCGATGACGGCAGCGGTGAAGGACGAGATCTCCCGGCTCCCCGTCACCCGGACCTGCTGCAGAAAGGCGGAGGTCTCCGCCGTTCTGCGGTTCGCCGGCGGCCTTCACCTGGTGAGCGGGCGCATCGTGATCGAGGCGGAGCTGGACACGGCGAACGCGGCGCGCCGGCTCAAGCGGGACATCCTGGAGATCTTCGGGCACAGTTCCGAGCTGATCGTGATGGCGCCCGGCGGGCTGCGCCGCGGGTCGCGTTACGTCGTTCGGGTGGTCGCGGGCGGTGACCAGCTCGCCCGGCAGACCGGCCTGGTCGACGGGCGGGGCCGGCCCATCCGCGGTCTGCCGCCGCAGGTGGTCTCGGGGGCCACCTGCGACGCCGAGGCCGCCTGGCGGGGCGCGTTCCTGGCGCACGGTTCGCTCACCGAGCCCGGCCGGTCCTCCTCCCTGGAGGTCACCTGTCCGGGCCCCGAGGCCGCGCTCGCCCTGGTCGGCGCCGCCCGTCGGCTGTCGATCGCCGCCAAGGCCCGCGAGGTGCGGGGCGTGGACCGGGTCGTGGTTCGCGACGGCGACGCGATCGGCGCCCTGCTCACCCGGCTCGGCGCACACGACTCGGTGCTGGCCTGGGAGGAGCGGCGGATGCGCCGCGAGGTCCGGGCCACCGCCAACCGCCTCGCCAACTTCGACGACGCCAACCTGCGCCGCTCGGCCCGCGCGGCCGTCGCCGCCGGGGCCCGGGTCCAGCGGGCCCTGGAGATCCTCGCCGACGACGTGCCCGAGCACCTCGCCGCCGCGGGCCGGCTGCGGATGGAGCACAAGCAGGCCTCGCTGGAGGAGCTGGGCGCCCTCGCCGACCCGCCGCTGACCAAGGACGCCGTCGCCGGCCGCATCCGCCGACTGCTTGCCATGGCCGACAAGAGGGCCTCCGACCTCGGCATCCCCGGCACGGACGCCAACCTCAGCGACGAACTGGCCGACAACCTGGTCGGCTGACCGGACGCGCAGGCCTGTCGGCTGACGGGGCGCGCAGGCCTGCTGGCCGACCGGGCGGGTGGGCTCTCGGCCGACTGAGTCGACAGGCCGGTCGGCCGTCCGGGGGTGCGGAGCCTGTCGGCTGACGGGGCTCGCATGGCCGCTGTCTGGCCGGGCGGGCAGGTCTGTCGTCGTACTGGGTTTGGCAAGCCGGTCGGCTGACCGGACGCGCGGAGCGGGTCGATTGAGGGGGCGCGCGTCTGCCGTCTGACAGCGCAGGCCTGTCGGCCGATCGGACTGGTTGGCCTCGCGCCCGATGGGGTGGGCAAGCCGGTCGGTCGTCCGGGGTGCAGCGCCTGCCGGCTGGCCGGGCGCGCACGTCTGCCGTCTGGCCGGGCACACAAGTCCGCCGGCCGACCGAACCGGCTGGCCCCTCGTCCGACCGGGCTATCGAGCGGGTCGGACGACCGGGCGGGCAAGCCGACAGGGCGCGCAAGCCGACCGGGCTGGTCCCTCGCCCGGCCGGCCCTCCCAAGCCTGTCGGCCGACCGAACGCACGACGGCCCACCGCACGCACCCCGACCCCGCAGCAACTGAGTCGTCAACCAGCCGGGCAAGCGCCCACTCGGGTGGCCCGCATCCGCCTTCGCGTGTCCTTCCCGCGCTCTTGACTCGATCATGAGCTGTCATGAGCCTGGCATCTGTTCGCTGCTGTGGCGAACCCAGGCCTGTCGGACAGGCCCCATCTAGGGGGGTTCATGAGACGAAGAGCGAGATCGATCCTCGCTGTCGGCGCGCTCCTGATCGGCGGAGCGAGCTTCGCACCCATCGCCCAGGCACAACCCTCGGACTCCGCGGACACCGACGCGGACGAGGTCAAGGTCTTCCGCGCCGACGTCACCCAGGAGCAGGTCCCCCTGCTGCTGGCCGCCGGCCAGGACGGCCACGAACTCGGTGAGCGGATCCCCGACAAGGGCACCGCCACCGTCGAGGTCTACCTCACCGACCAGCAGGCCGGGAAGCTGGAGAAACAGGGCGTCGACCTCAAGGAGCACACCCTCTCCACCCGTGCCGAGAAGCGGGTCGAGGACGCCGCCGAAGGCGTCTTCCGCCCCTACAGCGGCAGCGGCGGCCTCGAGGAGGAGATCCTCCGCACCGCGCGGGAACACCCCCGCCTCACCAAGGTCGTCTCCATCGGCAAGACGGTGAACGGCAAGGACATTCCTCGCCCTCAAGCTCACCAAGCACGCGGACAAGACCCGGGACGGCTCCAAGCCCGCCGTCCTCTACATGTCCAACCAGCACGCGCGAGAGTGGATCACCCCGGAGATGACCCGGCGGCTGATGCACCACTACCTGGACAACTACAAGAAGGACCGGCGGATCAAGAAGCTGGTCGACTCCACCGAACTGTGGTTCCTGCTGTCGGCCAACCCCGACGGCTACGACTACACCTTCGAGAACACCGACAACCGCCTGTGGCGCAAGAACCTGCGCGACAACAACGGCGACGGCACCATCAGCACCGGCGACGGCGTCGACCTCAACCGCAACTTCGCCTACAAGTGGGGCTACGACGACGAGGGCTCGTCCCCGAACCCCACCAGCCAGACCTACCGCGGCGCCGGCCCGAACTCCGAGCCCGAGACCAAGGCCCTGGACCGCTTCCAGAAGCGGATCGGCTTCGCCTACGGCATCAACTACCACTCCGCCGCCGAACTGCTCCTCTACGGCGTCGGCTGGCAGGTCGCCACCCACACCCCGGACGACGTCCTCTACCAGGCGCTCGCCGGCACGCCCGAGAACTCCGCGATCCCGGGCTACCGCCCGCAGGTCTCCTCGGAGCTCTACACCACCAACGGCGAGGCGGACGGCCACGCGGCCAACGTCAACGGCGTGGCGATGTTCACCCCGGAGATGTCGACCTGCCAGACCATCTCCGACCAGTACCCCGACGACGAGTGGAACGCGGGCGACTGCCAGTCCGGCTTCAACTTCCCCGACGACGAGAAGCTGATCCAGGAGGAGTTCGAGAAGAACATCCCCTTCGCGCTCTCCGTCGCCGAGTCCGCCGCGCACCCCGACCGCCCGTCGTCGTCCGTAGGTGTCGAGGCCGCCGACTTCACCCCGGCCCCCTTCACCACGTCCTACTCGCGCGGCGCCGACCAGGAGGTCTCCGTCGTAGCGCGCAAGTCGGTGCGCGACAAGGAGCTGAAATACCGGGTCAACGGCGGACGCGTCCACGACATGGCCCTGAAGCCCTGGCGCGGCGGCGAGACGTACGGCGGTGAGGACAACCTCTACTTCGACGAGTACCGCGCCAAGGTCAAGGACGGCGACCGCGGCGACAAGGTCGAGGTCTGGTTCACCGGCGAGACGAAGAAGGGCAAGCGGACCGAGAGCGAGCACTTCACGTACACGATCGCCGAGCGGCCCCGCGCGGACGTCCTCGTCGTCGCCGAGGAGGGCGCGAAGGCCACACAGGCACAGACGTACGTGGACGCCCTCAGGGCCAACGGCAAGCGGGCGGCCGTCTGGGACGTCGCCACCCAGGGCGCGCCCGACGCGCTCGGCGTCCTCGGCCACTTCGACACCGTCGTCCACTACACCGGTGCGGCGAACCCGGGCAACGCCACCCAGCTCCAGCTCCGCGCCTACCTCAACGAGGGCGGCAGGCTGATCGAGGCGGGCGAGCGGGCCGGCGGCAGCGTCGACCTCGGCGACGGCACGCTGTCGAACGACTTCAGCCAGTACTACCTGGGCGCCTACACTCGCACCTCGACCTCCGGAGCCACCGGATTCACCGGCTCCGGCAAGCTCGGCGGCACCACCGGCGCCCTCGGTGACGCCCCGGGCAACCCGCTGGACGCGGCCGGGACCTACAGCGTCACCTCGGACCAGCTGCCCGCCGGCACCTACCCCCAGTTCGCCAGCGAGGGCGCCGGGAAGTTCGCCGGGACCGTCAACCCGTACGGGCCCTACGCGGGCGAGTGGATGGCCGCCGCCGTCCACACCGACGACGCCTACAAGCGCCTCACCCGCACCGTCGACCTCACCGGTGTCACCGCCGCCGACCGCCCCACCCTGCGCACCCAGCTCCTGTGGGACACCGAACGCGGCTACGACCACGCCCTGGTCGAGGCGCACACCACCGGCGCCGACGACTGGACCACGCTCCCCGAGGCCGGCGGCGCGACCGGCACCGCCGTACCGTCCGAGTGCGGGGCCGGCTTCTACATGGGCGAGCACCCCTGGCTGGAGCACTACCTCACCCTGTCCGACGACGGCTGCACCGCCACCGGCACCACCGGGCAGTGGAACAGCCTCACCGGCTCCTCCGGGGGATGGCGGCAGGTCGAGTTCGACCTGAGCGCCTACGCCGGGAAGTCCGTCGAGGTGTCCCTCGCCTACGTCACCGACCCCGGCAGCGGCGGACGCGGCGTCCTCGCCGACGAGGCCTCGCTGGTCGTCGGCGGCACCGCCGCGCAGACCGAGGGCTTCGAGACCTCGCTCGGCGCCTGGCAGGTGGCGGGACCGCCGGCCGGCAGCCCCGCCGTCCTGAAGGACTGGACCCGCACCGGCACCCTGTTCCAGACCTACGGCGCCATCACCACGGACGACACCGTGCTGCTCGGTTTCGGCCTGGAGCACCTCACCGAACCCGCCGCCCGGACGGCACTGGTCCGGCAGGCGCTGCGTGCCCTGGACGAGTGAAAACCGGGATGCGGGGGACTGACACGGTGTAGCGAAATCGGGTGATCGGTCCCCGTCGCCCCGGGCGGTCCGTACCCCTACTGGCGGGTACGGGCCGCCCTGCCGGGAATGGGGCGTCTCGATGTCACCCCCGGGGCCCCGGAGAGGTAGGGTCGGTGGTGGTCGGGGACATCCCAAATACAGCTCGCCGGCACATCGGGCCGGCGTACCAACGAGGAGATCGGTTCGTGACGATCCGCGTAGGCATCAACGGCTTTGGCCGCATCGGTCGTAACTACTTCCGCGCGCTGCTGGAGCAGGGTGCAGACATCGAGATCGTGGCTGTCAACGACCTGGGTGACACCGCGACCACCGCCCACCTGCTGAAGTACGACACCATCCTCGGGCGCCTCCCGTACGAGGTCTCGCACACCGAGGACACCATCACCGTCGGCGACAAGACCATCAAGGTCCTCGCCGAGCGCAACCCGGCCGACATCCCCTGGGGCGAGCTGGGTGTCGACGTCGTCATCGAGTCGACCGGCATCTTCACGAAGAAGGCCGACGCCGAGAAGCACATCGCGGGCGGCGCGAAGAAGGTCCTCATCTCGGCCCCGGCCAAGGACGAGGACGTCACCATCGTGATGGGCGTCAACCAGGACAAGTACGACCCGGCGAACCACCACGTCATCTCCAACGCCTCCTGCACCACCAACTGCGTGGCGCCGATGGCCAAGGTCCTCGACGAGAACTTCGGCATCGTCAAGGGCCTGATGACGACGGTCCACGCGTACACGAACGACCAGCGCATCCTGGACTTCCCGCACAAGGACCTGCGCCGCGCCCGTGCCGCCGCGGAGAACATCATCCCGACCACCACGGGTGCCGCCAAGGCCACCGCGCTGGTCCTCCCGCAGCTCAAGGGCAAGCTGGACGGCATCGCCATGCGCGTCCCGGTCCCGACCGGATCGGTCACCGACCTCGTCCTGGAGCTCGGCCGCGAGGTCACCAAGGAAGAGGTCAACGCCGCCTTCCAGAAGGCCGCCGAGGGTGAGCTCAAGGGCATCCTGGAGTACACCGAGGACGCGATCGTCTCCTCGGACATCGTCAACGCCCCGGCGTCCTGCACCTTCGACTCGTCCCTGACCATGGTCCAGGACGGCAAGAACGTGAAGGTCATCGGCTGGTACGACAACGAGTGGGGCTACTCCAACCGCCTCGTCGACCTCACGGTCTTCGTCGGCAACCAGCTCTGATCCAGCCGGACCCAGCAGGCACCTCGCATGCGGTAGCAGGGCTCGGGCAGCGCAAGGCCGCGCTGTCCGGGCCCTGCGTCGCGTCCGCGGCTGCCGGCCCTCGTAGGATCACGAGCGATCCGAGAACCCAGGAGCCCACTGCATGAAGACGATCGACGAACTGCTCTCCGAAGGCGTCACCGGCAAGCGCGTCTTCGTCCGCGCCGACCTCAACGTGCCGCTCGACGGCACCACCATCACCGACGACGGCCGCATCCGCGCCGTGGTGCCCACCGTCAAGGCCCTGGCCGACGCGGGCGCGCGCGTGATCGTCGCCTCGCACCTGGGCCGCCCCAAGGGCGCCCCGGACCCGGCCTTCTCCCTCGCCCCCGCCGCCGCCCGCCTCGGTGAGCTGCTCGGTGAGGGCACCGACGTCGCCTTCGCTGAGGACACGGTCGGCACCGCCGCCGAGTCCACGGTCGCCGGCCTCGCGGACGGCCAGGTCGCGGTCATCGAGAACCTTCGCTTCAACGCCGGCGAGACCAGCAAGGACGACGCCGAGCGCGCCGCCTTCGCCGACAAGCTGGCCGGCCTCGCGGACGTGTACGTCGGCGACGGCTTCGGCGCCGTGCACCGGCGGCACGCGTCGGTCTACGACCTGCCGAAGAAGCTCCCGCACTACGCCGGCTACCTCATCGCCACCGAGGTCGGCGTCCTGAAGAAGCTCACCGACGACGTCCAGCGCCCCTACGTGGTCGCCCTCGGCGGCGCCAAGGTCTCCGACAAGCTCGCCGTCATCGACCAGCTGCTCGGCAAGGCCGACCGGCTCCTCATCGGCGGCGGCATGGCGTACACCTTCCTCAAGGCCAAGGGCCACGAGGTCGGCATCTCGCTGCTCCAGGAGGACCAGATCCCGGTCGTCAAGGAGTACATGGAGCGCGCCGAGAAGAACGGCGTCGAGCTGGTCCTCCCGGTCGACGTGCTGGTCTCGTCCGAGTTCCCGGACCTGAAGACCAAGGCTCCGGCCGACCCCGCCACCGTCGCCGCGGACGCCATCCCCGCCGACCAGGAGGGTCTGGACATCGGTCCCGAGACCCGCAAGCTGTACGCCTCGAAGCTCGCCGACGCCGCCACCGTCTTCTGGAACGGCCCGATGGGCGTCTTCGAGCACCCCGACTACGCCGAGGGCACCAAGGCGGTCGCCCAGGCCCTCGTCGACGCCCCGGGCTTCACCGTGGTCGGCGGCGGCGACTCCGCCGCGGCCGTCCGCACGCTCGGCTTCGACGAGAACGCATTCGGCCACATCTCGACCGGCGGCGGCGCCTCCCTCGAATACCTCGAGGGCAAGACGCTCCCCGGCCTCGCCGCACTGGAGGACTGACCCCGATGACCACCCGCACGCCGCTGATGGCGGGCAACTGGAAGATGAACCTCAACCACCTCGAGGCCATCGCCCACGTCCAGAAGCTCGCCTTCGCCCTCGCGGACAAGGACTACGACGCCGTCGAGGTAGCCGTCCTCGTCCCCTTCACCGACCTGCGCTCGGTGCAGACCCTGGTCGAGCACGACAAGCTGAAGATCAAGTACGGCGCCCAGGACGTCTCCGCCCACGACGGCGGCGCCTACACCGGCGAGATCTCCGGCCCGATGCTGGCCAAGCTGCGCTGCACCTACGTGGCGATCGGCCACTCCGAGCGCCGGCAGTACCACGCCGAGACCGACGAGCTGGTCAACGCCAAGGTCAAGGCCGCCTACAAGCACGGTCTGACCCCGATCCTGTGCGTCGGCGAGGAGCTGGACGTCCGTGAGGCGGGCAACCACGTCGCCCACACCCTCGCCCAGGTCGAGGGCGGCCTGAAGGATCTCCCCGCCGAGCAGGCCGAGTCGGTCGTGATCGCCTACGAGCCCGTGTGGGCCATCGGCACCGGCAAGGTCTGCGGCGCCGAGGACGCCCAGGAGGTCTGCGCGGCCATCCGCGGCAAGCTCGCCGAGCTGTACTCGCAGGAGCTGGCCGACAAGGTCCGCATCCAGTACGGCGGCTCGGTCAAGTCCGGCAACGTCGCCGAGATCATGTCCCAGGCCGACATCGACGGCGCCCTGGTCGGCGGTGCCTCGCTGGACTCGGACGAGTTCGTCAAGATCGTCCGCTTCCGCGACCAGTGAGCCGGACGGCAGGTCGACCGGTGAGTATGCGCTAGCGGCGATACGTCGTACCCTTGCGGGGGCATGGTGGCCTGCTGTCACCGTGCCCCCGTCGTTCATCCGAATCCGAGGAAGTTGGTCCAGCCGTGGTTTTGGGGTTCTCGATCACCCTGATCGTATTCAGCCTGCTGCTGATGCTGCTGGTGCTGATGCACAAGGGGAAGGGCGGCGGCCTCTCCGACATGTTCGGTGGCGGCATGCAGTCGTCCGTCGGCGGCTCCTCGGTCGCCGAGCGCAACCTCGACCGGATCACCGTGGTGGTCGGTCTGCTGTGGTTCGCGTGCATCATGGTGCTCGGCCTGCTGATGAAGGCGAACAACTGACACGTCACGCACTCGAGCACGTAAAGCCCCATGTTCGGTACGCGCCGCAAGGCGCCGCCTATCATGGGGCTTGCGTCTGAGCGCTGGAGCTTGTAACTCCAATCACTGGACGCGCGTTGGGCCTTACGTAGACTGAGGCGCTCGCAGCGAAGCGAAACGCCGACTCGCTTCGCGGCACCATCACGCAGGGAGTTACACCGTGGCAAGTGGCAACGCGATCCGGGGAAGCCGGGTCGGGGCGGGGCCGATGGGCGAGGCCGAGCGCGGCGAGTCCGCGCCGCGTCTGCGCATCTCCTTCTGGTGCTCCAACGGACACGAGACACAGCCGAGCTTCGCGAGCGACGCCCAGGTCCCGGAGACCTGGGACTGCCCGCGCTGCGGCTTCCCCGCCGGACAGGACCGGGACAACCCGCCGGACCCGCCGCGCACCGAGCCGTACAAGACCCACCTCGCATACGTGCGCGAGCGCCGCAGCGACGCGGACGGCGAGGCGATCCTCGCCGAGGCGCTCGCGAAACTGCGGGGCGAGATCTAGTCCCCGTCGCTGTCGCTCTTCTTCCGTACTGACCGTACTGATCAATTAGGTTGGACCAGCCGGGACAGCTGGGACACCCAAGGAAGAAGGCTGACGTCCGACATGAACGCAGACGGCCGTACCAGGCTCGACCAGACGCCCGAATGGACCGCGCTGGCCAAGCATCGTGACCAGCTCGGAGAGGTGCGGCTGCGCGAACTCTTCGCCGCCGACCCGGACCGCGGCACCGGCTGCACGCTCCGGGTGGGAGACCTGTACGTCGACTACTCCAAGCACCTCGTCACCGACGAGACCCTGCGGCTGCTGCGCGAGCTGGCCGCCGCCACCGACGTCTTCGGGCTGCGCGACGCCATGTTCCGCGGCGAGCGGATCAACATCACCGAGGACCGGGCGGTCCTGCACACCGCGCTGCGCGCCCCGCGGGACGCGGTGATCGAGGTCGACGGCGAGAACGTCGTCCCCAAGGTCCACGCCGTCCTCGACAAGATGGCCGACTTCTCCCACCGGGTCCGCTCCGGGGAGTGGAAGGGCCACACCGGCAAGCGCATCAGGAACGTCGTCAACGTCGGCATCGGCGGCTCCGACCTGGGCCCGGCGATGGCGTACGAGGTGCTGCGCGCCTTCACCGACCGGGACCTGACGGTCCGTTTCGTCTCCAACGTCGACGGCGCCGACCTGCACGAGGCCACCCGCGACCTGGACCCGGCCGAGACGCTGTTCGTCATCGCCTCCAAGACCTTCACCACCATCGAGACGGTCACCAACGCCACCTCCGCCCGGACCTGGCTGCTGAACGCCCTCGGTGACGGGGCCGCGGTCGCCAAGCACTTCGTCGCCCTGTCGACGAACGCCGAGAAGGTCGCCGAGTTCGGCATCGACACGGCCAACATGTTCGAGTTCTGGGACTGGGTCGGCGGCCGCTACTCGTACGACTCGGCGATCGGCCTCTCCCTGATGATCGCCATCGGCCCGGACCGTTTCCGCGAGATGCTCGACGGCTTCCACCTCGTCGACGAACACTTCCGCACCGCCCCCGCCGAGTCCAACGTGCCCCTGCTGATGGGCCTGCTGGGCATCTGGTACGGCAACTTCCTGGGCGCCCAGTCGCACGCCGTACTGCCGTACAGCCACTACCTGTCGAGGTTCACCGCCTACCTCCAGCAGCTCGACATGGAGTCCAACGGCAAGTACGTCGGCCGGGACGGACGCGAGGTCGCGTGGCAGACCGGCCCGGTCGTGTGGGGCACGCCCGGCACCAACGGGCAGCACGCCTACTACCAGTTGATCCACCAGGGCACGAAGCTCATCCCCGCGGACTTCATCGGGTTCGCCCAGCCGGTCGCCGAGCTCAGCGACGAGCTGAAGGCCCAGCACGACCTGCTGATGGCCAACTTCTTCGCCCAGACCCAGGCGCTCGCCTTCGGCAAGACACCCGACGAGGTGCGCGCCGAGGGCGTCCCGGAGGAGCTGGTCCCGCACAAGACGTTCAAGGGCGACCACCCGACGACCACCATCCTCGCCCGCGAGCTGACCCCGTCGGTGCTCGGGCAGCTCGTCGCCCTCTACGAGCACAAGGTGTTCGTCCAGGGCGCGGTCTGGAACATCGACTCCTTCGACCAGTGGGGCGTCGAACTCGGCAAGGTCCTCGCCAAGCGCCTCGAACCCGCCCTCACCGAGACGTTTTCATCAGCCGCTGCCGCGGCGGGCTCGGTCCCCGGCCTGGACGCCTCCACCCAGGCGCTGGTCGCCGCCTACCGGGAGCTGCGCGGCCGGCGGTGAGCGAAGAGCGCGTGAGCGGTGGCCCGGCCGGTCCGGTCAGGCCACCGCGCTGAGCGTGTCCGCGAGCCGGCGCCGGGCCGCACGGGCCGACGGCACCGCGGCCAGCGCCGCCGCACCGAGCACGGCCGCCGTGCCCACCAGCACCAGGAGCACCGGTGAAGGGGCCTGGGCGATCCCCGCGCCGATACCGCTGGAGGCGCCCTGGGCGTCGATCAGCCAATGGGCGAGCGGCAGCCCGAGGACGGCGGCCAGGAGCACGGCCGCCAGGGCGGTGCAGCCGGTGGCCGTGACCGTGATGCCGGTGATCTGGCGCGGGGACAGTCCGATCGCCCTGAGGGCGAGCAGGTCCCGTTCGCTCTCCCGGACGGTGCCGCCGATCGCGGTGAGCAGTTCGATCAGCCCGACGAGCGCGAGTACGGCGATCAGCCCGAGGACCACTGGGCGCAGCGGGGACAGCCCGTCGGCCGGGTTCGCCACGGCGTGCACGTCGAACCGTCCGTGCCCGGCCTCGGCGAGCCGGCCGGCGACCTCGTCCGGGTCGGCGCCGGAGTGCAGACGCAGCTGGTAGAGGGCCGGTTCGAGCCGCGGGTCGTTCTCCCGGAGGGTGTCCAGGGACGTCGAGATGACCCGGCCCGCGTTCTCCGGCTCGATGCTGCGGCCCACGATGTGCAGGATCTGCGGCCGGTCCCCGACGGTCATCCGCACCCAGTCGCCGACCCCGACCTCCAGCAGGTCCAGCAGCCCCTGCCCGGCCACCGCCTCGTCCGGCCCGTTCGCACGGCGGCCCTCGGCCAGCGCGTACGGGTACGGGTCCTCGCGGGTGCCGAGCCCGCGCAGCGCGATCGTCGCGGTCTGCCCCGGCACCAGGGCGGCCACCTCGACACCCGGGTAGGCGGCGGCGACACCGGCGTCGCGCTCCAGCAGGGCCCGGGTGCCGGCCGTGACGGAACCGGCCTCGGCGCGGACCGTGAGCGCGGTCGGCAGGCCGATCTGCTCGGGGCGGTCGTGGAAGCGGTCGATGGTGGTCCACGCGCTCATCGCGACCACGATCAGCAGCAGCGGCAGCGTGAGGCGCGCGACGGTGGCGAACGAGCGCGGGCGGCGGGCGAACGCCTTGTGCCAGCCGAGCACGAGCGCGGGCGGCACCCGCACCTCCAGCTCGCGCGTGCCGGACGCCCGCTCGCCGGCCGCCCCGCGACGACCGGTGCCGGCTCCTCGGCTGCCCGGGTCCCCGGCCTCGGCACGGCCCGGCCCGCCGACGTCTTTGGCCCCCGGGCCGCCGCTGCCCGCCGGGCCGGCGTCCACGTGACCCGGGGCGCCGGGCTCAGCCGGGGTGGGCGGACCGGAGACCGCGACGGTCCGGACGCCGGAATCCCCGGCACCCCGGCCACCTCGCCCCCGTACCCGTACCCGGAACACCCGCAGCCCCAGCACCCGCCGAGCCGCCCCCGACAGCCCGCCGCCCTGCGCCGCCGCCGGGCGCGGCACCGGAACCGGCGGCACCCGGCCCGCCCGCCAGGCCGCGAGGCCGGTGGTGGCGCCGATGAACAGGACCACGCACGCCGGTACCGCCAACAGCGCGACGGTGTGCCCGGGCAGTCCCTGCCACACGCCGAGCGCGTCCCCGAGCCGCCCCGGGACCCGGCTGCCGAGGGCCTGGGCGAGCCCGGCGGCGGCCACGGCGCCGAGCAGCGCGTACGCGAGGTGCTGGAGCAGGAAGACCCGCACCACCTGGCCCGGGGTGAAGCCGATCGCCTTCAGGACCGAGATGTCCCGCAGATGACCGCGGATACGGGTGCCGATCGCCCCGTGCACCGCCAGCCCCGCGGCCAGCAGCGCGCCCAGCCCGAACAGGCCGAGCACCTGGCCGAGCAGGCGGTTGTCGCCCTGCGCCTCCGCACGGGCCTGTTCCCAGGTGGAGACCTGCCCGATCGCACCGGCGCCCAGCACGGTCACCGCCCGCTGCACGGCGTAGTCCGTCTCCTCGGGGTCGGTCAGCCGCAGCCCGATCACCTGACCGCCCGGATCGGGCACCGCGTCCGGCGGTGTCCACACCAGGCCCGGCTGCTCACCCGGCCGGTAGCGGCGTTCGGGGCTGTCGGCGATGCCGAGCACCGTGAGGGTGCGCGGTGTGCCGGGCAGCGTGAGGGTGTCGCCGGGCTGGGCCAGCAGCGCGCGGGCGAGACGGCTCTCCAGAACCACCCCGTCGGGATCGGCCGGGTCGAGCCAGTGCCCGGCGGTGAGCAGCGGCCGTCCCACGTCCGGCTCCTCGGCGGTCCCGCGCAGTTCGACGGAGGCCCGGGTGCCGCGTACGGCGACGGTGGCGGAGGCGGTCGGATAGGGGCCGGCGACGGACTGGACGCCGTCCAGCGCGGCCAGCTTCCCGGTGTCGGCGGCGCGGTCGGTGTGCAGCCAGACGTGTGCGCCGCGGGCCTGCGTGAAGACCCGCTGCCAGGGGTTGGTCGCGTACCCGAACAGGGCCGTGGCCAGCAGCAGCGAGGCGACGATCCCGGCGGTGGCGAGGACGAGGAACAGCGCCTCGCCCCGGTGCGTGCGCAGATCGGAGTGGGCCCAGCGCAGGGTGGCTCGCACGGGCCTCAGCCTTCCGGTGCGCGGTGCGCGCGGTGGTCGTACGCCCGCATGTCAGTCCTTGAGTTCCAGCACGGCGGACGCCCCCGGGCGGCGGCGCGGCGGCGCACCGGCGTCCAGTTCGGCGTCGTCGGCTATCCGTCCGTCGAAGAAGCTGATCACCCGGTCGGCGGCGCTGGCGAGCCGCGCGTCATGGGTGACCAGCAGGATCGTCTGGCCCCGCTGGTGGAAGCGGGACAGCAGCCGCATCACCTCGCGGGTGCCCTTGCTGTCCAGGCTGCCCGCGGGCTCGTCCGCCAGCAGCAGCGGCGGATGGTTCACCAGGGCCCGCGCCAGAGCCACCCGCTGCTGCTCGCCGCCGGACAGCTCACCGGGCATACTGCGCTCCTTGCCCGTCAGGCCCAGCTCGGCCAGCAGCTCCTCCCGCTCGGCGCGCGCCCGCTTCGGCGGCAGCCCGGCGAGCAGGGCGGGCAGCTCGACGTTGTCGGCGACGGACAGGTCGGAGACGAGGTTGAAGAACTGGAAGACGATCCCGATCCGCTTCCTGCGCTCGACCGCCCAGCGTTTCTCGCTGTATCCGTCCGTGCACGCGCCGTCCAGCCAGAGGCGTCCGGCGTCCGGCCGCTGGAGCCCGCCGAGCAGATGCAGCAGCGTCGACTTCCCCGCGCCGGACGGCCCGGTGACCGCCACGAACTCGCCCCGCCGCACGCACAGGTCGACCCCGCGCACGGCGTGCGCCGGGGCGCCCTCCCCGTGATGCGTCTTGACCAGGCCCTCGGCGCGCAGCAAGGGAGCGGGATCGGCACTCGTGCCAGCGCTCACTCCAGCTCCTCCAGCTCTTCCTGGCACCGCTCCAGCCAGTCGAGGTCGGCCTGCAGGTGCAGCATCGCGCCCTCGATGAGGAGGTGGGCGACGCGGTTGTCCCGGTCTTCGGCGGCGGCCAGCCTCGACAGCTGCCGCATGGTGTTCAGGTACTGCCGCCGCTGCTTGTTGATCAGGGCGATCTGGTCGGCGAGCCCGGTCTGCGGAGCCAGGGCGAGCTTCATGAAGAACTCGTCCCGCACCCGCGGCTCGTCCGCCGTCTCCTCGTACCAGGCCCGCAGCTCGTCGCGCCCGGCCTCGGTGAGGTGGTAGACCTTCTTGTTGGGCCGGCTCGACTGCTCGATGTCCTCGCCCTCGATCAGTCCCGTCTTCTCGAGACGGCCGAGGGTGACGTAGATCTGGCCGACGTTCGGCTGAGGGTACGCGGAGCCCAGCAGTTGCTCAAGGTCCTGCTTCAGCTCGTAGCCGTGGGCCGGACCGCGGGCCAGGAGAGCCAGGAGGTGCAGGCGCACTCAGCCGTCCTCCCGCTTCTGTTCGAGTCCCCGGATGTGCTCCAGGCCCTAGTATCGCGCATACCTAACAGGTATACATGGCCTCTGACCCGGGACGAGGACGCCCGGTGCCGGTGCGAGCGGGCGGCCCGGTGTACGAGGGTGTACAGGGAGGAACCTATGCGGTGGATCCACGCCGCCGGTAGGGGCCTCCTCGTCCTCCTCGTCGTCCTGACCGGGTACGTGGCCTCCGGCGCCCGCGCGGACGAGGGTGCCGCGAGCGGTCGCGGCCCGCTCACCCTGGCCACCGCGGGGGACCTCACCGGCTACCTCGGCCCGCTGCTGGAGGGCTGGAACCGCGCCCACCCCGGTGAGCGGGTCACCCTCGTCGAACTGCCCGACTCCGCCGACGAGACCCGCGCGCAGATGGCCACCGACCTGCGCGACGGCGGACGGCACCGCTTCGACGTCCTCAACATCGACGTCAACTGGACCTCCGAGTTCGCCGCCGCCGGCTGGATACGCCCGCTGCCCCGGGACCGCTTCCCGCTCGGCACCTTCCTGCCGCCCGTCGTCGGCACGGCGACCTACGACGGCCGCCTCTACGCCGTCCCGTACGTCACCAACGCCGGCCTGCTCCTGTACCGCAAGGACGTCCTGGCCGCCGAGGGCGTCCCGCCGCCGCGCACCTGGGCGGAGCTGGAACGGTACGCCGAGACCATCGCCCCGGAGCACGGACTGGACGGCTACGCCGGACAGTTCCTGCCCTACGAGGGCCTGACCGTGAACGCCGCCGAGGCCGTCTACTCGGCCGGCGGCGGCATCCTCGGCGACGAGGGCGCACGCGTCACCGTGGACTCGGCGGCGGCCCGCGAGGGCATCGGATTCCTGGCGCGCGGGGTGCGCGAGGGCTGGATACCGAAGGCGGCGCTGACCTACAAGGAGGAGGAGTCCAAGCGGGCCTTCCAGGACGGCCGCCTGCTCTTCCTGCGCAACTGGCCCTACGCCTACGTCAGCGCCTCCGCCCCGGACTCCGAAGTCGCCGGGAAGGTCGGCGCCGTGCCGCTGCCGGGCCCCCACGGCCCCGGCACCAGCGTCCTCGGCGGCTCCAACCTGGCCGTGGGCACCCACGCCCGGCACCCCGACTCAGCCGCGCGCCTCATCGCCTACCTCACCAGCGAGCGCGTCCAGCGCCAGGTCCTCACGCGCGGCGCGCTGCCGCCCGTACGGGCCGACCTGTACGAGGACCCCGCGCTCGTCGAGGCGTTCCCCTACCTGCCGACCCTGCGCCAGAGCGTGCTCGCCGCCGCCCCGCGCCCCAAGAGCCCGCGCTACGACCAGGTCAGCCTGGCCGTGCAGGCGGTCGTGCACGACGCGATGACCGGGCGGCAGACGCCCGAGGCGGCGGTGCGACGACTGGCGCGCGAGCTGGCCGCGATCTCCTAGTTACGCGTTAGGTAATGCCAGCGTCTCATCTGTGTCCGCTCTGGGGTGAAAAGTAGGCATATGCAGCCCCAACTGTCCGGTGGTCTCTGTTCCGTTCATTGACACCCTCGCGTCATCGCTACCTAACATGCATGCATAACAGCGGCCCTCTCTACAGACAGGTTCCGGGGTGAACAGGCACCACTGGTGGCGTGACGCGGTGATCTACCAGGTCTACGTCCGCAGCTTCCTCGACAGCACCGGCGACGGCGTCGGCGATCTCGCCGGTGTCCGGGCCGGACTGCCGTACCTGCGCAAACTCGGCGTGGACGGGATCTGGCTGAGCCCCTTCTACCCCTCGCCCCAGCACGACCACGGCTACGACGTCGCCGACTACCGGGGTGTCGACCCGCTCTTCGGCGACCTCGACGAGTTCGACGCGCTGGTCGCCGCGGCCCGGCGTCTCGGCATCCGGGTCCTGCTCGACATCGTCCCCAACCACTGCTCCAGCGAGCACCCGTGGTTCCGCGAGGCACTGGCCTCCCCGCCCGGCAGCCCGGCCCGCGCCCGCTTCCACTTCGCCGACGGCCGCGGACCGGACGGCGACGAGCCGCCGAACAACTGGCACGCCATGTTCGGCGGTCCGGCCTGGACCCGCGTGACGGAGCCCGACGGCCGCCCCGGCCAGTGGTACCTGCACATGTTCACGCCCGAGCAGCCGGACTGGAACTGGCGCACCCCCGAGGTCGCGGCCGAGTTCGACCGGATACTCCGCTTCTGGCTGGACCGGGGCGTCGACGGCTTCCGCATCGACGTCGCCGCCGGCCTCTACAAGCACCCCGAACTGCCCGACTCCCCGGACCCGGAGGCCGACGCCCGCACCCGCGACTCGGTCAACCCGCTCGCCTGGAACCGGCCCGAGGTGCACGACGTGTGGCGGCACTGGCGCGCGGTCTGTGAGGAGTACACCGCCCGGGACGGCCGCGAACGCCTCCTCGTCGGCGAGGTGTCGGTGCCCAGCGCCCGCGAACACGCCCGCTACGTCCGCCCCGACGAACTCCACCAGGCCTTCTTCTTCGACCTCCTCGGCGCCCCCTGGGACCCCGACGCCTTCCGCAAGGTCATCTCCGAGGCCATGCAGGACATCGCCGGCACCGGCTCCACGGTCACCTGGGTCCTCAACAACCACGACCAGGTCCGCACCGTCACCCGCTACGGCGAACCCGCCACCGACGGCAGCGGCCTCGGCACCGCCCGCGCCCGCGCCGCCGCGCTGCTGATGCTGGCGCTGCCCGGAGCGGCGTACATCTACCAGGGCGAGGAACTGGGCCTGCCCGAGGTCGTCGACCTGCCCGACGACGTGCTCACCGACCCGATCTTCCACCGCACCGGCAGCCGCGCCCGCGTCCGCGACGGCTGCCGGGTGCCGCTGCCCTGGTCGGGACAGGCCTCCCCGTTCGGCTTCACCTCCGGCGACGGGAGTGCCAAGCCCTGGCTGCCGCAGCCCGAGTACTTCGCCGAGTACGCCACCGACCGCGCCCTCGCCGACACCCGCTCCTTCTGGCACCTCTACCGCGACGGCCTGCAACTCCGCTCCGAACTGCCCCAGCTGGGCGAGGGCACCCTGCGCTGGCTGGACACCCCGCCCGGCGTGCTGGCCTTCGTCCGCGGCGACGGCCTGGTCTGCGCCGTCAACTTCGGCACCGCCCCCACGCCGGCCCCCGTCCCCGGCGCCCCGCTGCTCGCCAGCGACGGGCCCTGCCCGCCCGGCGTCCTGCCCGGCTCCACCGCCGCCTGGTGGATCGCCGACCTCTAACCTCGCTCCACCCGACCCTTCGAAGGGACATCAACGATGATGCGACGACGCTCCTCCCTGCTCACCGGCTGCACCGCCCTCGTCCTCGCCCTCGGCGCCACCGCCTGCGGCGGCTCGGGACCCGTCACGGCCGGCGGCGGCGACAAGGCGCTCAGCGGACAGTCGGTCACCGTGGCCGGCGTCTGGTCCGGCACCGAGCAGGAGAACTTCCAGAAGGTGCTGGACGCCTTCACCGAGAAGACCGGCGCCAAGACCTCCTTCGTCTCCACCGGCGACAACGTCTCCACCGTCGTCGGCAGCAAGATCGAGGGCGGCAACGCCCCCGATGTCGTGATGGTCCCGCAGGTCGGCGTGCTGGGGCAGTTCGCCGGCAACGGCTGGCTGAAGCCGCTGTCCAAGACGGCCCAGAAGTCCGTCGACTCGAACTTCGCGGACGTCTGGAAGACGTACGGGACCGTCGACAACACCCTCTACGGCCTCTACTTCAAGGCCGCTCACAAGTCGACCGTCTGGTACAGCCCCGACGCCCTCGCCCAGGCCGGGGTCGAGCCGCCGAAGACGTACGACGAGATGCTGGAGGCCGGGCGGACCGTCTCCGACTCCGGGCTCGCCGCCTTCTCGGTCGCCGGGCAGGACGGCTGGACGCTGACCGACTGGTTCGAGAACATCTACCTCTCCCAGGCCGGACCCGAGAAGTACGACGCCCTCGCCGCCCACGAGCTGAAGTGGACCGACGCGAGCGTGGTCGAGGCGCTCACCACCCTCGGCAAGCTCTTCAAGGACAAGCAGCTCGTCGAGGGCGGCCGGCAGGGCGCCCTGAACACCGACTTCCCGGGCTCCGTGGAGAAGGTCTTCGGTCCGAAGCCCGAGGCCGGCATGGTCTACGAGGGCGACTTCGTCGCCGGGGTCGCCAAGGACCAGTTCGGCAAGGAGATCGGCAAGGACGCGAACTTCTTCCCGTTCCCCGCGGTCGACGGCGGCGAGGCACCGGTGGTCAGCGGCGGTGACGCGGCCGTCGTCCTGAAGGACGGCAAGAACTCCGAGGCCGGCATGGCGCTCCTGGAGTACCTCGCGACGCCGGAGGCCGCGGCCGTGTGGGCCGAGGCGGGCGGCTTCCTCTCCCCGAACAAGAACCTCGACCTCGCCTCCTACGGCGACGACGTCACCCGGGCCACCGCCGAGTCCCTCGTCGGCGCCGGCGACTCGGTCCGCTTCGACATGTCCGACCAGGCACCCGCGGCCTTCGGCGGCACCAAGGGCGCGGGCGAGTGGAAGATCCTCCAGGACTTCCTGCGCGACCCCTCCGACCCGAAGGCGACCGCCGCCGAGCTGGAGGCCGCGGCGGCCAAGGCCTACAAGGGCTGAGGGCTGACCGGTCATGACCTCCACCCTGGTGAAAGAGGCGAGCCCGCCCGCCGCTGCCGACCCGGCGCCCCTGCGGCGCCCCCGGCGGCGCCGGGCGGCCGTCGCCCTGCTCTTCGTGCTGCCCGCGCTGCTCCTGCTGGGCGCCCTCGTCGTCTACCCCGTGCTGTTCTCCGCCGGCCGGAGCTTCTTCGACGCGTCCGGGACGCGCTTCGTGGGCGGCGACAACTACACCGAGATGTTCCGCGACCCGGCCACCCTCAAGGCCATCCGCAACACGGCGATCTGGGTAGTCGTCGCGCCGACGCTGCTGACCGGCCTCGGGCTGATCCTCGCCGTCCTGGTGGAGAAGGTCCGCTGGGCCACCGCGTTCAAGCTGCTGCTCTTCATGCCGATGGCGGTCTCCTTCCTCGCCGCCGGCATCATCTTCCGGCTCGCCTACGACCACGACCCGGACAAGGGCGTCCTCAACGCCGCCGTGACCGGCGTGCACGACGCCTTCGCCGGCACGTCGAGCTACCCGGGCGCCCGGGCACGGGAGGGCCAGGAGGGCGGCCTGGTCAAGGGTGCCGACGGCTCGTACCGGACCGGTGCGGGCGTGTCACCCGGTGACACGGTGGCGCTCGGCCTGGTCGGCGTGGGCCCCGACGATCTGCCGTCCGGTGCGGAGAACGCGTACCGGGCGGCGGGACGGGACGCCGCCGCCGACGAGGTGCGCGGGGTCGTCTACCTGGACTTCACACCCGGCGGGGGAGGGGAGCAGGGCCGGGTGGACCGGCGGGAGAGCGGGCTGCCCGAGATGACGGTCGAGGCGGTGCGCGACGGCCGTACGGTCGCGACCACGACCACCGGGGACGACGGCTCCTTCCGCTTCGAGGGGCTGGACGAGGGCTCCTACACCGTGAAGCTCCCCGCGTCGAACTTCGCCCCGCCCTACGAGGGCGTCTCCTGGCTCGGCCCCGCCCTCGTCACTCCCGCGATCATCGGGGCGTACCTGTGGATCTGGACCGGGTTCGCGATGGTGCTGATCGGCGCCGGGCTGTCCTCGCTGCCGCGGGACGCGCTGGAGGCGGCGCGGATGGACGGTGCCAACGAGTGGCAGATCTTCCGGCGGATCACCGTGCCGCTGCTGGCCCCGGTGCTCACGGTCGTCTTCATCACCCTCGTGATCAACGTGATGAAGGTCTTTGACCTCGTCTACATCATCGCGCCCGGCCCCGTGCAGGAGGACGCGACGGTACTCGCGACGCAGATGTGGCTGGTGTCGTTCGGCGGCGGCAACAACCAGGGGCTCGGCAGCGCGCTCGGCGTACTGCTCCTGCTGCTCGTCGTCCCGGCCATGGTCTTCAACGTCCGCCGCTTCAAGAGGAGTCAGCGATGAACGCCGTCCGGCGGTATCTGGGCAACGGGATCGTCCAGGCCTTCCTCGTGCTCATCGGGCTGGTGTGGATGACGCCGCTGGCCGGGCTGTTCCTGTCCTCGCTGCGGTCGTCCGAGGACACGGCGAAGGGCGGCTGGTGGACGGCCCTGGCCAGCCCCGGGCAGCTCTCCCTCGACAACTACTCGGCGCTGCTCGGCAACTCGGGCATCACCCAGGCCTTCTGGAACACGGTGCTGATCTCCGTGCCGACGACCCTGCTCGTCGTGGTCGTCGGAGCGCTCGCCGGGTACGCCTTCGCCTGGCTGGACTTCCCGGGGCGCGAGGCGGTCTTCCTGGTCGTCGTCGCGCTGCTGGTGGTGCCCGTGCAGATCGGGCTGCTGCCGGTCGCCAAGCTCTTCGGGCAGCTCGGGCTCTTCGGGACGATCCCGGGTGTGGTGCTGTTCCACGTGGCGTACGGGCTGCCGTTCGCCGTGTTCCTGCTGCGGAACTACTTCGCCGAGATGCCCAAGGAGATGCTGGAGGCCGCGCGGATGGACGGCGGCAACGAGTGGCGGGTCTTCACGCGGCTGGTGCTGCCGGTGGGGAAGCCGGCCATCGCCAGCCTCGCCATCTTCCAATTCCTGTGGGTGTGGAACGACATGCTGGTCGCGCTGCTGTTCGCGGACAGCTCGTCGCAGCCGCTGACGGTGGAGCTCCAGTCGCAGATCCGGCAGTTCGGCAGCAACATCGACGTGCTGGCGCCGGGGGCGTTCCTGTCGCTGGTGGTGCCGGTGGTGGTGTTCTTCGCGTTCCAGCGGCACTTTGTGCAGGGGGTCATGGCGGGGTCCGTGAAGTGACGGAGGGCGGGCGGCGGGGAGGGTTCTCGCCCCCGCCGCCCCTTCCGACGGGCTGGATCAGGCCGACGCCGGTGGGTAGAGGGACCTCGGCAGCCGCGAAGCCGCCGCCGTGTCCAGGAGCCACAGCGTGCGGGACCGCCCCCGCGCCCCCGCCGCCGGGGCCTGGATCTCGCCCGCTCCCGACAGGGCCATCGCCACCGCGTTCGCCTTGTCCTCGCCCGCCGCCAGCAGCCACACCTCGCGGGCGGTGCGGATGGCGGGAAGGGTGAGGGAGACGCGGGTGGGCGGGGGCTTGGGGGAGCCGTGGACGCCGATGACCGTGCGGTCGGTCTCCCGGACGCCCGGGTGCTCCGGGAACAGGGACGCCACGTGCGTGTCCGGGCCGACGCCCAGGAGGAGGACGTCGAAGGATGGGACCGACGCGTGGTTCTCGGGGACCGAGGCCTCGGCCAGTTCCCGCGCGTACGCGGCGGCCGCCGCCTCCGCGTCCGAGCCGTGCGGACCGTCGGACGCCGGCATCGCGTGCACCCGCTCCGGGTCCAGCGGCACCGAGTCCAGCAGGGCCTCCCGCGCCTGGGTGACATTGCGCTCCGGGTCGCCCTCCGGCAGGAAGCGCTCGTCGCCCCACCACAGGTCCAGGCGGGACCAGTCGACGGCGTCCCGGGCCGGGGAGCCCGCGATCGCGGTCAGCAGACCGTTGCCGTTGCGTCCGCCGGTGAGGACCACGGACGCAGAGCCCCGGGAAGCCTGCGCGTCCACGATCCTCGTGATCAGCCGCGCCGCCGCGGCCTCGGCCATCAGCTCCTTGTCGCGGTGCACGACCAGCTGGGGAGTGCTCACTTCGCCGCCGCCTTCTTCACCGGTGCCTTCTCCCGCGCCGCCTTCTTCGCGGGAGCCTTCGCGGCCGTCTCGACGGGAGCGGGGACGGCCACCGCCTCCTCACCGTCGCCGCTCTTACCGTCGGCCGGGCCGCCCGGCGCGTTCAGCCGGTTCACCCCGTACCGCAGCGCCGACGCGTACGTGTCGTCCGGGTCGAGGCGCCGCAGTTCCTCCGCGATCAGCTCGGCCGTCTCACGCCGCTTGAGCGCCACCGCCCGCGACGGCTGGCCCTTGACGGACAGCGTCGCCAGCGAACCGTCGGCCCGGTCCAGGACGACCGGACCGCAGTCGGTGTCCATGCGGACCGCGGTCAGGCCGGGGCCGTCGGACGCGGTGCGCTGCACCGGCACGTCCAGCCGGTCCGCCAGCCACATCGCCAGCAGCTCGCAGCTCGGGTTGTACTCCTCGCCCTCCACCTCGACCGACTGCACCTCGCAGTCGACCTGGTCCAGGGCCGCCGCCAGCATCGAGCGCCACGGCGTGATGCGGGTCCAGGACAGGTCGGTGTCGCCCGGGGCGTAGGCGTCGGCGCGGGCCGTCAGTTCCCGGATCGGCTCCTCGCAGGCGTAGGTGTCGGTGACCCGGCGCTGGGCCAGGGCGCCCAGCGGGTCCCCGGCCGGGTCCAGCGGCGCGTTCACCGGCCACCACACCACGACCGGCGCGTCCGGCAGCAGCAGCGGCAGGACGACCGACTGGGCGTGGTCGACCACGTCGCCGTACAGCCGCAGCACGATCGTCTCGCCGGTGCCCGCGTCGGCGCCGAGGCGGACCTCGGCGTCCAGGCGGGACTTCGTGCGGTCCCGGGGGGAGCGGGAGACGCGCTTGATGACGACCAGCGTGCGCGAGGGGTGCTCGTGCGCCGCGTCGCTCGCGGCCTTCAGCGCGTCGTAGGCGTTCTCCTCGTCGGTGACGATGACCAGCGTGAGCACCATGCCGATGGCCGGCGTGCCGATCGCCCGGCGACCCAGCACCAGCGCCTTGTTGATCTTGCTGGCCGTGGTGTCCGTGAGGTCTGTCTTCATGGCCGGCGCCAGCTCCGTCCGTCTCGCTCGAGCATTTCGTCCGCCTCGACGGGGCCCCAGGTGCCGGCCGGGTACCGGGCCGGGACGCAGTGCTCGTCCCAGTACTCCTCGATCGGGTCGAGGATCTTCCAGGACAGCTCGACCTCCTCCGTGCGCGGGAAGAGGTTCGCGTCGCCCAGGAGGACGTCCAGGATGAGGCGCTCGTACGCCTCCGGGCTGGACTCCGTGAAGGACTCGCCGTACGCGAAGTCCATCGACACGTCCCGGATCTCCATCGACGTGCCCGGCACCTTGGAGCCGAAGCGGACGGTGACGCCCTCGTCGGGCTGGACGCGGATGACGATCGCGTTCGAGCCCAGCTCCTCGGTGGCCGTCGTGTCGAAGGGGGAGTGCGGGGCCCGCTGGAAGACGACCGCGATCTCGGTGACGCGGCGGCCCAGGCGCTTGCCGGTGCGCAGGTAGAAGGGGACGCCCGCCCAGCGGCGGTTGTCGATGCCGACCTTGATCGCGGCGTAGGTGTCGGTCTTCGACTTCGCGTCGATGCCGTCCTCTTCGAGGTAGCCGATGACCTTCGCGCCGCCCTGCCACCCCGCCGCGTACTGGGCGTGCACGGTGTCGCGGCCCAGGTCCTTGGGGAGGCGGACCGCGCCGAGCACCTTGGTCTTCTCGGCGGCCAGCGCGTCCGCGTCGAAGGAGGCGGGCTCTTCCATCGCGGTGAGCGCGAGGAGCTGGAGGAGGTGGTTCTGGATGACGTCGCGGGCGGCGCCGATGCCGTCGTAGTAGCCGGCCCGGCCGCCGATGCCGATGTCCTCGGCCATGGTGATCTGCACGTGGTCCACGTAGGACCGGTTCCAGATCGGCTCGAACATCGTGTTGGCGAAGCGCAGCGCCAGGATGTTCTGGACGGTCTCCTTGCCCAGGTAGTGGTCGATGCGGAAGACCTGGTCCGGAGCGAAGACCTCGTGGACGATCGCGTTGAGCTCCTCGGCCGACTTCAGGTCGTGGCCGAAGGGCTTCTCGATCACCGCACGGCGCCAGGAGCCGTTCGTCTGGTCGGCCAGCTGGTGCTTCTTCAGCTGCTGGATGACGACCGGGAAGGACTTCGGCGGTACCGACAGGTAGAAGGCGAAGTTGCCGCCCGTACCCTGCGCCTTGTCCAGGTCGTCGATGGTGGCGCGCAGCCGCTCGAAGGCGTCGTCGTCGTCGAAGGTGCCCTGGACGAAGCGCATCCCCTGGATGAGCTGCTGCCAGACCTCCTCACGGAACGGTGTGCGGGAGTGCTCCTTGACGGCGTCGTGCACGACCTGGGCGAAGTCCTCGTGCTCCCAGTCGCGGCGCGCGAACCCGACGAGCGAGAAGCCCGGCGGCAGCAGACCCCGGTTGGCGAGGTCGTACACGGCGGGCATGAGCTTCTTGCGGGAGAGGTCACCGGTGACGCCGAAAATGACCAGACCCGACGGCCCCGCGATGCGCGGGAGCCGTCGGTCTGCGGGGTCACGCAGCGGGTTGCTGCTTGACAATTTCTAGCCCTCCGAGGGAGCGAGGCGCTTGAGCTCTGCCTCCGTCGACTTGAGCAGGTCGTTCCAGGAGTCCTCGAACTTGTCGACACCCTCCTTCTCGAGGAGCTGGACCACCTCGTCGTAGGAGATCCCCAGCTTCTCGACCGCGTCGAGGTCCGCGCGGGCCTGCTCGTAGGTGCCGGCGACGGTGTCGCCGGTGATCTCGCCGTGGTCCTCGGTGGCGAACAGCGTCGCCTCCGGCATCGTGTTCACCGTGTTGGGCGCCACCAGGTCGGTGACGTACATGGTGTCGCTGTACGCCTTGTCCTTGACGCCGGTCGACGCCCACAGCGGGCGCTGCTTGTTGGCACCGGCCTTCTCCAGGGCGGCCCAGCGGTCGGAGGAGAAGACCTCCTCGTACGCCTGGTAGGCGAGGCGGGCGTTGGCGACGGCGGCCTTGCCGCGCAGTGCCTTGGCCTCGTCGGTGCCGAGGGCGTCGATCCGCTTGTCGATCTCGGTGTCCACGCGGGACACGAAGAAGGACGCCACCGAGTGGATCTCTGACAGGTCCAGGCCGCGCTCCTTGGCCTTCTCCAGACCGGTCAGGAAGGCGTCCATGACCTTGCGGTAGCGCTCCAGCGAGAAGATCAGCGTGACGTTGACGCTGATGCCCAGGCCGATGGTCTCGGCGATCGCCGGGAGGCCCGCCTCGGTGGCCGGGATCTTGATGAAGGTGTTGGGCCGGTCCACCAGCCAGGCCAGCTGCTTGGCCTCGGCGACCGTCGCGTGCGTGTTGTGCGCCAGGCGCGGGTCGACCTCGATGGAGACCCGGCCGTCCTTGCCGCCGGTGTTGTCGTACACCGGGCGCAGGATGTCGGCGGCGTCGCGGACGTCCGCCGTGGTGATCATCCGGATGGCCTCTTCGACCGACACCCGGCGGACGGCGAGGTCCGAGAGCTGCTGGTCGTAGCCGTCGCCCTGCGAGATCGCCTTCTGGAAGATCGACGGGTTGGTGGTGACGCCCACGACGTGCTGCTGGTCGATCAGCTCGGCGAGGTTGCCGGACGTGATCCGCTTGCGCGACAGGTCGTCCAGCCAGATCGCGACGCCTTCATCGGAGAGGCGCTTGAGTGCGTCTGTCATGGAAAATGCATCTCCTACGTGTCGTGTGTGAGCGTCAGCGCTGGGCCGCGGCGATCGATTCCCGCGCCTGGGCGGCCACGTTCTCGGCAGTGAAGCCGAACTCCTGGAAGAGCACCTTGCCGTCGGCCGAAGCACCGAAGTGCTCCAGGGAAACGATGCGGCCGGCGTCCCCCACGTACTTGTGCCAGGTCAGTCCGATCCCGGCCTCCACCGCGACCCGGGCCTTCACGGACGGGGGCAGGACGCTGTCCCGGTACCCCTGGTCCTGCTGCTCGAACCACTCGACGGACGGCATCGACACGACACGCGTGGGCACACCGTCGGCCTGGAGCGCCTCGCGCGCCTCGACGGCCACGTGCACCTCGGAGCCGGTGGCGATCAGCACGACCTGCGGCTCGCCGCCCTCGGCCTCGAACAGGACGTAGCCGCCCTTGGCCGCGTCCTCGTTGGGCTCGTACGTCGGCACGCCCTGGCGGGTCAGCGCCAGACCGTGCGGCTGGCCCTTGCCGAACTCCTTCGTCCAGCGGCGCAGGATCTCGCGCCAGGCGATCGCCGTCTCGTTGGCGTCGGCCGGGCGGACCACGTTCAGGCCCGGGATGGCGCGCAGCGAGGCCAGGTGCTCGACCGGCTGGTGGGTCGGGCCGTCCTCGCCGAGGCCGATGGAGTCGTGCGTCCACACGTACGTCACCGGCAGGTGCATCAGCGCCGACAGACGGACGGCGTTGCGCATGTAGTCGGAGAAGACCAGGAACGTTCCGCCGTAGATGCGGGTGTTCCCGTGCAGGGCGATGCCGTTCATCTCCGCGGCCATCGCGTGCTCGCGGATGCCGAAGTGGATGGTGCGGCCGTACGGGTCGGCCTCCGGCAGCGGGTTGCCCGCGGGGAGGAAGGACGACGTCTTGTCGATCGTCGTGTTGTTCGAGCCCGCGAGGTCGGCCGAGCCGCCCCACAGCTCGGGGATGACCGCGCCGAGGGCCTGGAGGACCTTGCCGGACGCGGCACGCGTGGCGACGCCCTTGCCCGCCTCGAAGACCGGGATCCTCTCCTCCCAGCCCTTGGGCAGCTCGCCCTTGGCCACGCGCTCGTACTCGGCGGCGCGCTCCGGGTTGTTGTCCCGCCACTGCTGGAAGGACTTCTCCCACACCGCGCGGGCCGCCTGGCCCTTCTCCAGCGCCTTGCGGGTGTGCTCGATGACCTCGTCGGAGACCTCGAAGGTCTTCTCCGGGTCGAAGCCCATGACCCGCTTGGTCGCGGCGACCTCGTCGTCGCCGAGCGCCGAGCCGTGGGCGGCCTCGGTGTTCTGCGCGTTCGGGGCGGGCCAGGCGATGATCGAGCGCATCGCGATGAAGGAGGGGCGGTCGGTGACCTTCTTCGCCTCCTGGACCGCGTCGTAGATCGCGTTCGGGTCCAGGTCGCCGTCCGGCTTGGGGGCGACGCGCTGCACGTGCCAGCCGTACGCCTCGTACCGCTTGCAGGTGTCCTCGGAGACGGCGGTCTCGGTGTCGCCCTCGATCGAGATGTGGTTGTCGTCCCACAGCAGGACCAGGTTGCCCAGCCTCTGGTGACCGGCCATGGAGGACGCCTCGGCGGAGATGCCCTCCTGGAGGCAGCCGTCACCGGCGATGCAGTAGACGAAGTGGTCGAACGGCGACTCGCCCTCGGGAGCCTCCGGGTCGAACAGGCCGCGCTCGTAGCGGGCGGCCATCGCCATGCCCACCGCGTTGGCGACACCCTGGCCCAGGGGGCCGGTCGTGGTCTCGACGCCGGTGGTGTGCCCGTACTCCGGGTGACCGGGGGTCTTCGAGCCCCACGTCCTGAAGGACTTCAGGTCGTCCAGCTCCAGGCCGAAGCCGGCCAGGTACAACTGGGTGTAGAGGGTCAGGGACGAGTGGCCGGCGGACAGCACGAAACGGTCGCGCCCGACCCAGTCCGCGTCGGCGGGGTCGTGCCGCATCACCTTCTGGAAGAGGGTGTAGGCGGCGGGCGCCAGGCTCATCGCCGTACCCGGATGGCCGTTGCCAACCTTCTGTACGGCATCGGCGGCCAGGACGCGGGCGGTGTCCACGGCCCGCTGGTCCAGTTCGGTCCACTCGAGGTCTGTGGTGGTCGGCTTGGTGCTCACCCTGAGTCAGGGCTCCTCTCCACATGTCGGATGCCGGTGCACGTGGCGCCCACCGGCTGCCGGCGCGTCCTGAGTCGGCCGGCCGTTGCTGAGCCTACCCCCGTAAGTACGTGCGTTTTTCCGCTGGAAACCAGACTGCCGGGACTCTTCTGGATCCGCCTGTCGACTGGGTGAAACCGCATTCGGCAAGTGAATACGGAGGCGCTCATCTGACCGCTCAATCGACTGGTCCGGCGCACGTCGGAGCGCCCTTCTCAACACGACCCCACCCCCGCGAAGGCCGAGGTATGGGCAACGTCTAAAGTGGCGTGGTACGCGCGAGCCTTTACCGCCACTTCACACGGGGAGGCTTGCTGGGATGTCTCTGTCAGGGGTGTGCGTGACGGCCGTTGAATCCCGTCCTGCGGGGGTAATCGGGACGAGCCAGGGCCCGAGTCACCGGCCGTTCGGGGCCCGTGTCAAGGCGTTCGTGGCGTTGACCAAGCCGCGGATCATCGAACTTCTGCTCATCACCACCGTTCCGGTGATGTTCCTCGCCGAGCAGGGTGTTCCGGATCTGAAGCTGGTGCTGCTGACCTGCGTCGGCGGCTATCTGTCCGCAGGCGGCGCCAACGCGCTGAACATGTACATCGACCGCGACATCGACGCGCTGATGGACCGCACCTCACAGCGGCCGCTGGTGACCGGCATGGTCAGCCCGCGCGAGTGCCTCACCTTCGGCATCACCCTGGCGATCGTCTCGACGCTGCTGTTCGGCCTCACTGTGAACTGGCTGTCGGCCTGGCTGTCGCTCGGCGCGCTCCTCTTCTACGTCGTCGTCTACACGATGATCCTCAAGCGCCGCACCTCGCAGAACATCGTCTGGGGCGGCATCGCGGGCTGCCTGCCGGTGCTCATCGGCTGGTCCTCCGTGACGAACTCGATGTCCTGGGCGCCGATCATCCTCTTCGGGGTCATGTTCTTCTGGACGCCGCCGCACTACTGGCCGCTGTCCATGAAGGTCAAGGAGGACTACGCGCGCGTCGGCGTGCCGATGCTCCCGGTCATCGCCTCCAACAAGGTCGTCGCCCGGCAGATCGTCATCTACAGCTGGGTGATGGTCGCCGTGTCGCTGCTGCTGCAGCCGCTGGGCTACACCGGCTGGTTCTACACGGCGGTCGCCCTGCTGGCCGGCGGCATGTGGCTGTGGGAGGCGCACGGTCTGCAGAACCGCGCCAAGGCCGAGGTCACGGGCGGCAAGCTCAAGGAGATGCGGCTCTTCCACTGGTCGATCACCTACGTGTCGGTGCTCTTCCTGGCGATCGCGGTGGACCCCTTCCTGCGCTGAGGTCCCTTCGGACGGGCGGGGGGGGGGGGGGGGGGGGGGCCGCCCCCCCCCCCCCCCGGGGGGGACAAGCAAGAGGGTTGCAAGGGGAGGGTTGGGGAGACCCCTAGACGGACGCAGC
>NZ_JBHYOP010000014.1:0-149402 GCF_042745235.1 Streptomyces sp. NPDC058796 | reverse complement strand
CTACCCCACTGGTTTGGTGTATTTCGCGGGGTAGGGGGGGCCCCCCCTCCGGGCGTTGGCCCCCGTGGGGGGGGGGGGGGGGGGGCCCCCCCCCCCCCCCCCCCGCCCGTCGCCGTTCGATCTACCCGTCGGTAGCATCCTGTCCATGGCAGACACGCAGCAGTCAGACACCCGGCAGGCTGACGCGAAGGCGGAGCGCGAGACCGCGCGCCTCGCCCGGCGGATCGACTCCTTCTCCAAGGCCCACGGCGGTGCCGAGGGCCAGGTGGCCTACCTCGGCGAACGCGGTGCCCGGATCGTGCTGGTCGGCGAGGACGGGGCCTGGGGGGACGTGGTCGCACGCTCCTACGAGACGGCGCGCAAGGCCGTGGAGAAGGCCGGGATCACCGTCCACGAGGACTTCGACGGAGAGTTCGCGGCCAAGGTGACGACGGGCCGCTACGAGTGGTCCCGCATGGCCGGCCTCCAGATCGGCGGCCCGAGCAACACCTGAGACCGGGTTCACCCGTTAGGACCGTAGGAAGCCGCACACGGTCCCGTCACGGGGAGTCCGGATGATCGAAACGCCGTCCCTGGTCGACCAGTACTGCCACGGCGTCCTGAGAACGGAGCTGGGCCTCGGCACCTTCGAGGCCCAGCTGGCCCGCACCGAGGGCCCGCCCGCCCCGGGCACCACCCTCTTCGACACCCAGACCGGCTTCGCGGTGCGCCGCTGGTGCCCGCCCCTGCTCGGTCTGGAACCGCACTGCCCGCCCGCCCGCTACCTGGCCCGGCGCCGCGAGCTCGGCGTCCTGGAGGCCGACCGCCGGCTGCTGCGCGGCAGCGGCATCACGACGTACCTGGTCGACGCGGGTCTGCCCGGCGACCTCACCGGCCCCGAGGAGATGGCCTCGGCTGCGGCCGCCGACACCCACGAGATCGTGCGCCTGGAGCTGCTGGCCGAGCAGGTCGCCGACACCTCCGGCACCGTCGAGTCCTTTCTCGCCAACCTCGCCGAGGCCGTCCACGGCGCCGCCGCCCACGCGGTCGCCTTCACCTCGGTCGCGGGCGTACGGCACGGTCTGGCGCTGGCGCCGGAGCCACCGGGGCCGGGGGAGGTGCGCGGTGCCGCCGCCCGCTGGCTGAGCGGACGCGAGGTCGGCGGAGAGCTGAGCGACCCGGTACTGCTGAGGCACCTGCTGTGGATCGCCGTGGCCTCCGGACTGCCGCTCCAGCTGCACGCGGGCCTCGGCGAGCCAGGCCTGCGCATCGACCGCACCGACCCGGTCCTGCTCACCGACTTCGTGCGGGCCACCGCCGGCCTCGGCACCGACCTGGTCCTGCTGCACGGCTACCCGTACCACCGCCACGCCGCCCACCTCGCCGGCGTCTTCCCGCACGTCTACGCCGACTCGGGCGCCGCCCTGGTGCGCACCGGCGCCCGCGCGGCGACGGTCCTCGCGGAGATCCTGGAGCTGGCGCCCTTCGGCAAGATCCTGTTCTCCAGCGGCGCGCAGGGCCTGCCCGAGCTGCACGTGGTCGCCGCCCGCCTGTTCCGCGAGGCCCTGGGGCGGGTGCTGGGCACCTGGGTGGCCGAGGGGGCGTGGTCCCTGGGCGACGCGCAGCGGGTGGCGGGGTTGATCGCGGCGGGGAACGCGGGGCGGGTGTACGGCCTGGAGCAGGCCCCGGCGGGACTCGCGGGGAACGTGACCCCGCTCAGACCCGGGTGAGGGTGGGCCGTCAGGCCTTGGTGAGCGTCGCCTCGACCGCCGGGCCGGGCACGCCGGCCGTCTCCTCCGGCCGCTCCCGCAGCGCCAGCAGCACCCTCAGCGTGGCGATCCACACCAGGCACGAACCGAACATGTGGAGCCCGACCAGGACCTCCGGGAGGTCGGTGAAGTACTGCACGTAGCCGATGACGCCCTGGGCGAGCAGCACCAGGAACAGGTCGCGGGTACGGGACAGCGGACCCTTGGGCGCGTCGACCGCCTTCAGCACGAACCACAGCGCGAACGTCAGTGTCACGACGACCCACGCCAGCACGGCGTGCACCTTGCTCACCGTCTCCCAGTCGACCGGCATCCGCTCGACCTCGCTGGAGTCGCCCGCGTGCGGGCCCGCCCCGGTCACCACGGTGCCGACCG
Organism: Streptomyces sp. NPDC058796; assembly: GCF_042745235.1. Lineage (NCBI taxonomy): Bacteria > Bacillati > Actinomycetota > Actinomycetes > Kitasatosporales > Streptomycetaceae > Streptomyces > Streptomyces sp. NPDC058796. Next base: position 147,279 of record NZ_JBHYOP010000014.1, on the reverse strand, counting down.
CGATCAGCAGTACGGAGACGACGACCAGGACCCACACCAACTGCTGGATCGCCTTGCCGACCATGGGGCGCGGTGCCGCGTCGCCCTCCCGGGTGCGCTGCCACATCACGGTGGCGACCGCGATCAGCGCGGTGGACAGCAGGAAGTGGGCCGCGACCGTGTACGGGTTGAGGCCGACGAGGACCACGATGCCGCCGAGGACCGCGTTGCCCATCACGATCCAGAACTGCGCCCAGCCCAGCCGGGTCAGGCTGCGCCGGAACGGCTTCTGCGAGCGCGCGGCGATGATCGCCCAGCCGACCGCCGCGCACAGCACGTAGGTCAGCAGGCGGTTGCCGAACTCGATGACGCCGTGGACGCCCATCTCGCTGGTGTTGGTCAGCGAGTCCTCGGTGCACTTGGGCCAGGTCGGGCAGCCGAGGCCCGAGCCGGTCAGGCGCACCGCACCGCCGGTGACCACGATGACCACCGACATGACGAGTGCGACGAGGGCCGCCCGCCGGACCGTCCGGGGATCCGGGGTCCAGCGTGCGGCGATGAAGGCGAGCGGGTTGCGCACGGCGGCTGCGGCGTCGGCGCGGGTCACGTTTGGCACGCCGTCCATCGTAGGCGTCCGCTTGTGCACGCTTTCACGAGGGTCGGTTCCAGGCATCGCGTCCCTACTCCCAGCGGAAGAACTTCCCGGCGGCCGCGATCCCCACGACGCCCCAGGCGGCGAGGATGCCCAGGTCGCCCCAGGGCATCGAGGCGCCGTGCTGGAGGACGTCCCGCAGGCCGTCCGACAGGGCGGAGATCGGCAGCAGGCCCAGCACGCTCCGCGCCGCGTCCGGGAACTCGTCCAGCGGCACGATCACCCCGCCGCCGACGAGCAGCAGCAGGAAGACCAGGTTGGCGGCGGCCAGCGTCGCCTCCGCCTTCAGCGTGCCCGCCATGAGCAGCCCGAGCCCCGAGAAGGCGGCCGTGCCGAGGACCAGGAGCAGCAGCACGGCGAACGGGTTGCCCTGCGGCGACCAGCCCAGCGCGAAGGCGATCACGGTCAGCAGGACGATCTGGAGCACCTCGGTGACCAGCACGGCCAGCGTCTTCGCGGTCATCAGCCCCCAGCGCGGCAGCGGCGAGGCGGCCAGCCGCTTGAGCACCCCGTACCGGCGCTCGAAGCCGGTCGCGATGGCCTGTCCGGTGAACGCCGTCGACAGCACGGCGAGCGCCAGGATGCCGGGGGCGAGGAAGTCGACGGCCTCGCCCGCCCCGGTGTCGATGATGTCGACGGTGCTGAAGAGCACCAGCAGCAGCGTCGGGATGATCACCGTGAGCAGCAGCTGCTCGCCGTTGCGCAGCAGCATCTTCGTCTCGAGCGCGGCCTGCGCGGCGATCATGCGGCCGAGCGGCGCCGCGCCGGGCTTCGGCGTGTAGGTGCCGGTGGTCGTCGTCATGAGCGCAGTTCCTTGCCCGTTAGTTCCAGGAAGACGTCCTCCAGGGTGTGCCGCTCCACCGAGATCCGGTCCGGCATCACCCCGTGCTGGGCGCACCAGGACGTCACGGTCGCGAGGAGCTGCGGGTCGACCTTGCCGTTGACCCGGTAGGCGCCCGGCGTCAGCTCGGCGGCGGAGGAGTCGGCGGGCAGCGCCTTGAGCAGCGAGGCGACGTCCAGTCCGGGGCGGCCGGTGAAGCGCAGGGTGTTCTCGGCGCCGCCGCGGCACAGCTCCTCGGGGGAGCCCTGGGTGACGACCCGGCCGGTGTCGATGATGGCGACGTCGTCGGCGAGCTGTTCGGCCTCGTCCATGTGGTGGGTGGTGAGGATGACGGAGACGCCGTCGGTCCGCAGGTCCCGCACGAGGTCCCAGGTGGCGCGGCGGGCCTGGGGGTCCAGTCCGGCGGTCGGCTCGTCCAGGAACACCAGCTCGGGGCGCCCGACCACGGCCATCGCCAGGGCGAGCCGCTGCTGCTGGCCGCCGGAGAGCCTGCGGTACGTGGTCCGGCCGCACGAGCCGAGCCCCAGCCGTTCGATCAGCGCGTCGACGTCCAGCGGGTGGGCGTGGAGCTTCGCGACGTGGCGCAGCATCTCGTCCGCGCGGGCGCCGGAGTAGACCCCGCCGGACTGGAGCATCACGCCGATCCGGGGCCGCAGCTCGCCGCCCTGCCGTACCGGGTCGAGACCCAGGACGCGCACCGTGCCGGAGTCCGGCCTCCGGTACCCCTCGCAGGTCTCGACCGTGGTGGTCTTGCCGGCTCCGTTGGGGCCGAGTACGGCGGTGACACCCGCCCGGGCCACCAGGTCGAGGCCGTCCACCGCGGTCTTCGTGCCGTACCGCTTCACCAGGGCCTGGACCTGGACCACGGGCTCGCTTCGCATGGGTCACGAGTCTAGGTAGGCGGGGGAGGGGCCGGGCGCGGGGGTGCGGGATCTCCTCCGGAGGGGCGGTGGCGGGGGCACGCGAGAAGGTGCCGTCGCAGCCGCGCGTGGGGAGCGCGCCCCCGGCGCCCGGTCGCGCTCACTCCCGCGGCCGGTGCAGCGGCAGCCACCGTTCCGCGTAGGCGACCGCGTCGGCCAGCGGGAACAGCCGCGTCACCGCGGCGCCGACCCGCCCGCGCAGGACGGGCCGGTCCCGTTCGAAGTCGTCGCCCAGTTCGTCGAACCGCTCGGAGGTGATCGACACCTCGGTCACCCGCTCCCAGCCCACCGGCCCCGGCCGCCCCACCTCCACCAGCGGGGAGGGGATCCGGTACTCGGCGAGGTGGAAGCCGGTGCACGCCTCGTAGCCGGCGCCGAGCAGCAGCACCCGGGCGCCCATCCGCTCCAGCGCCGCCAGCGGACTGCGCTCGCCGAGCCGGCAGTCCGTCGCGTGACCGGCGACCACCTCGGCGGCGCGCGGGCCGACGGCGGCGAAGGACGTCTGGGGGTGTGCGCTGCGCAGGGCGCCCGGCCAGGTGCGCACGGTCTCGGGGATCACCCCGACCCCGCGGGAGGGCGTGACCAGCGGGTCGTAGGCGGGCATCGCGGCCCGGACGGTGTCCCACCACTCCTCGGGCACCGGCGGGCTGCGCCACAGCGCCGGGTCCGAGAGGTCGCCGGTCTGGGTGGGGACCACCAGGGTGCCGTCCGGGCCGAGCGCGTCGAGCAGGCCCTGGACCACCGCGACGGGCCCTCCGCACACCCATCCGAGGGAGCTGAGGGAGGAGTGCACGAGGAGCGTGTCGTCACTGCGCACACCCAGCTCGCGCAGTCCGGCGGCGATCGCGCCGCGGGTGACGAGTGGGCCGGTGGGAGGGGGTGCGGACATGCCGGGGAGTGTCCCGCAGCTCCGGACCGGACGCCACCGGATTGATCGATCAAAGATCGTTTCCGCAGGTCAGATTAGGTGAACCTAAGTGACGCAGGGCACCGTCCGATGATCCGGACGCGGCTTGCCCGGCTCCGAGGAATTACGCAACAATGGCGTTGTGAAAAACGTTGGCGAGGCTCCGCAGGAGGAACTCGCGACCGGTGAGCGGTCCACCCGCAACCGCGTCGCGCGCTCCATCCTGGACCACGGGCCGTCGACCGTCGCCGAGCTCGCCGGGCGTCTGGGGCTGACCCAGGCCGCCGTCCGGCGCCACCTCGACGCGCTGGTCGCCGACGACGTGGTCGAGGCCCGCGAGCAGCGGGTCTACGGCACGCGCACGCGCGGGCGGCCAGCCAGGGTCTTCGCGCTCACCGACTGCGGCCGGGACGCCTTCGACCAGTCGTACGACAAGCTGGCCGCGGACGCCCTGCGCTGGATCGCCGAGCAGGAGGGCGGGGAGAAGGCGATCGCCGCCTTCGCCCGGGCCCGTATCGCCGGCCAGGCGGGCGCGTACCGCAGGGCGGTCGAGTCCGCGCCGCCCGAGAAGCGTACGGAAGCGCTGGCCAAGGCCCTGAGCGCGGACGGGTACGCTGCTACCGCGCGGAGCGCACCCCGGCCCCAGCAGGGCGAGCAGCTGTGCCAGCACCACTGCCCGGTCGCCCACGTCGCCGAGCAGTTCCCGCAGCTGTGCGAGGCGGAGACGGAATTTTTCGCCGAGCTGCTCGGTACACATGTGCAGCGGCTCGCGACCATCGCGCACGGCGACGGGGTCTGCACCACGTTCATTCCGAAGACTTCGCACGCGCCGCCCGCGGCGCAGGCGCCCACGAACACCGATCACGCATCTGCAAGCACGGCCGGGAGGAACCCCGCATGACTCTCCCCACGGAGACTGCTCACCCTGAGCTCGAGGGCCTGGGCAAGTACGAGTACGGCTGGGCCGACTCCGACACGGCCGGCGCCTCTGCCAGGCGCGGCATCGACGAGGACGTCGTCCGGGACATCTCCGGCAAGAAGTCCGAGCCGGAGTGGATGACCAAGCTCCGCCTCAAGGGCCTCAAGCTCTTCGAGAAGAAGCCCATGCCCAACTGGGGCTCGGACCTGTCGGGCATCGACTTCGACAACATCAAGTACTTCGTGCGCTCCACGGAGAAGCAGGCGGAGTCCTGGGAGGACCTGCCCGAGGACATCAAGAACACGTACGACAAGCTCGGCATCCCCGAGGCGGAGAAGCAGCGCCTCGTGGCCGGTGTCGCCGCCCAGTACGAGTCCGAGGTCGTCTACCACCAGATCCGCGAGGACCTGGAGGAGCAGGGCGTCATCTTCCTCGACACCGACACCGCGCTCAAGGAGCACCCGGAGCTCTTCAAGGAGTACTTCGGCACCGTCATCCCCGCCGGTGACAACAAGTTCGCCGCGCTGAACACGGCCGTCTGGTCCGGCGGCTCCTTCATCTACGTGCCGAAGGGCGTGCACGTCGAGATCCCGCTCCAGGCCTACTTCCGCATCAACACGGAGAACATGGGCCAGTTCGAGCGGACCCTGATCATCGTCGACGAGGGTGCCTACGTGCACTACGTCGAGGGCTGCACGGCGCCGATCTACAAGTCGGACTCCCTGCACTCCGCGGTCGTCGAGATCATCGTCAAGAAGAACGCCCGCTGCCGCTACACGACCATCCAGAACTGGTCGAACAACGTCTACAACCTGGTCACCAAGCGTGCCGTGGCGTACGAGGGCGCGACCATGGAGTGGATCGACGGCAACATCGGCTCCAAGGTGACGATGAAGTACCCGGCCGTCTACCTGATGGGCGAGCACGCCAAGGGCGAGACCCTGTCCATCGCCTTCGCGGGCGAGGGCCAGCACCAGGACGCCGGCGCCAAGATGGTCCACATGGCCCCGAACACGTCCTCCAACATCGTCTCCAAGTCGGTGGCGCGAGGCGGCGGCCGCACCTCCTACCGCGGCCTGATCGAGATCGGCGAGGGCGCCCCGGGCTCCAAGTCCAACGTGCTCTGCGACGCGCTGCTCGTCGACACCATCTCCCGCTCGGACACCTACCCCTATGTGGACGTCCGCGAGGACGACGTGTCCATGGGCCACGAGGCGACCGTCTCCAAGGTCTCCGAGGACCAGCTCTTCTACCTGATGAGCCGCGGCCTGTCCGAGGACGAGGCGATGGCGATGATCGTGCGCGGCTTCGTCGAGCCGATCGCCAAGGAGCTGCCGATGGAGTACGCGCTCGAACTCAACCGGCTGATCGAGCTCCAGATGGAAGGCGCGGTCGGCTGACCACCGGCCCGGGGGCGGCCCACCGGTCGCCCCGCCGTCCCATCCAGCCCCATATGTAACGGAAAGCGAGCACTACGACAGCCATGGCTGAGGCTCAGAACATCCCGGTCGGTTCCACGACCGCCGGTGCGATCGCGGTGGCCGCCGAGGCCGACTCGACCGTCGCCACGCGCATGAGCGCGCCCCCGTCCTTCGACGTGGCGGACTTCCCGGTCCCGCACGGCCGCGAGGAGGAGTGGCGCTTCACTCCGCTGGAGCGACTGCGCGGCCTGCACGACGGCACCGCCACCGCCACCGGCGAGGGCGTCAAGGTCGCCGTCGAGGCCCCCGAGGGCGTCACCGTCGAGACCGTCGGCCGCGACGACGCCCGGCTCGGCCGGACCGGCAAGCCCGTGGACCGCGTCGCCGCCCAGGCGTACTCCGCCTTCCAGCAGGCCGGCGTGATCACCGTCCCCAAGGAGACGGTCCTCACCGAGCCCGTCCGCATCGCCGTCCACGGCGAGGGCGGCACGGCCTACGCCCACCAGGTCATCGAGCTGGAGGCCTTCGCCGAGGCCGTCGTGGTCATCGACCACACCGGTGACGCGGTGCTCGCCGCCAACGTCGAGTACGTCCTCGGCGACGGCGCCAAGCTCACCGTCGTCTCCGTCCAGGACTGGGACGCGGGGGCCGTACACGTCGGCCAGCACAACACCCTGATCGGCCGCGACGCGAGCTTCAAGTCGGTCGTCGTCACGTTCGGCGGCGACGTGGTCCGCCTGCACCCGCGCGTCCAGTACGCCGGTCCCGGCGGCGAGGCCGAGCTGTTCGGCCTCTACTTCACCGACCGGGGCCAGCACCAGGAGCACCGCCTCCTGGTCGACCACAACGTCCCGCACTGCAAGTCCAACGTCGTCTACAAGGGCGCGCTGCAGGGCGACGACGCGCACGCGGTCTGGATCGGCGACGTGCTCATCGAGGCCAAGGCCGAGGGCACCGACACCTACGAGATGAACCGCAACCTCGTCCTCACGGACGGCGCGCGGGTCGACTCCGTGCCGAACCTGGAGATCGAGACCGGCGAGATCGTCGGCGCCGGCCACGCCTCCGCGACCGGCCGCTTCGACGACGAGCAGCTCTTCTACCTGATGGCGCGCGGCATCCCCGAGATCGACGCCCGCCGCCTGGTGGTCCGCGGCTTCTTCGCCGAGCTGGTCCAGCAGATCGGCGTCCCGGACATCGAGGAGCGCCTGCTCGCCAAGATCGAAGAGGAGCTGGAGGCGTCGGTCGCATGACCTTCGTACGCGTCTGTGGAGCGGGCGAGCTGGAGGAGGACACCCCGAAGCGGGTGGAACTCGACGGCACGCCGATCTCCGTCGTGCGCACCGAGGGCGAGGTCTTCGCGATCCACGACATCTGCTCGCACGCGAACGTCTCCCTCGCCGAGGGCGAGGTCGACGACTGCCACATCGAGTGCTGGCTGCACGGCTCGCGCTTCGACCTCCGCTCGGGCAAGCCCGACAGTCTGCCGGCGACGCGCCCCGTCCCCGTATACCCCGTAAAGATCGAAGGGGACGACGTGCTCGTCTCCCTCACCCAGGAGTCCTGAGGCACCCATGGCAACGCTTGAAATCCGAGACCTGCACGTCACCGTCGAGGCCGACAACGCCACGAAGGAGATCCTCAAGGGCGTCGACCTCACCGTGAAGCAGGGCGAGACGCACGCCATCATGGGCCCCAACGGCTCCGGCAAGTCGACCCTCGCCTACTCCCTCGCGGGTCACCCCAAGTACACGATCACCAGCGGCACCGTCACCCTCGACGGCGAGGACGTCCTGGAGATGTCCGTCGACGAGCGCGCCCGCGCCGGCCTCTTCCTCGCCATGCAGTACCCGGTCGAGGTCCCCGGCGTCTCCGTCTCCAACTTCCTGCGCACCTCCGCCACCGCCGTGCGCGGCGAGGCCCCCAAGCTGCGCACCTGGGTGAAGGAGGTCAAGGAGGCCATGGAGCGCCTCAACATGGACCCCGCCTTCGCCGAGCGCAACGTCAACGAGGGCTTCTCCGGCGGTGAGAAGAAGCGCCACGAGATCCTCCAGCTGGAGCTGCTCAAGCCGAAGATGGCGATCCTCGACGAGACCGACTCCGGCCTCGACGTCGACGCCCTGCGCGTCGTCTCCGAGGGCGTCAACCGGGTCCGCGAGACCGGTGAGGTCGGCACCCTGCTGATCACCCACTACACGCGCATCCTGCGCTACATCAAGCCCGACCACGTCCACGTCTTCGCGGCCGGCCGCATCGCCGAGTCCGGCGGCCCCGAGCTGGCCGACAAGCTGGAGGCCGAGGGCTACGAGGCATACACGAAGGGTGGCGTATCCGCGTGACACAGCTGCCGGGCCTCCTCGACACCGAGGCGATCCGCAAGGACTTCCCGATCCTGGACCGCGTGATCCACGACGGCAAGAAGCTCGTCTACCTCGACAACGCCGCGACCTCGCAGACCCCGCGCCAGGTCATCGACGTGCTCGACGAGTACTACGAGCAGCACAACGCCAACGTCCACCGTGGCGTGCACGTCCTCGCCGAGGAGGCCACGGCGCTGTACGAGGGCGCCCGGGACAAGGTCGCGGAGTTCATCAACGCGCCCTCCCGCAACGAGGTGATCTTCACCAAGAACGCCTCGGAGTCCCTCAACCTCGTGGCCAACATGCTGGGCTGGGCCGACGAGCCCTACCGCGTGGACCACGAGACCGAGATCGTCATCACGGAGATGGAGCACCACTCCAACATCGTGCCGTGGCAGCTGCTCGCGCAGCGCACCGGCGCGAAGCTCCGCTGGTTCGGCCTGACCGACGACGGCCGCCTGGACCTGTCCAACATCGACGAGGTCATCACCGAGAAGACGAAGATCGTCTCCTTCGTGCTGGTCTCCAACATCCTGGGCACCCAGAACCCGGTCGAGGCGATCGTGCGCCGCGCCCAGGAGGTCGGCGCGCTCGTCTGCGTCGACGCCTCCCAGGCCGCCCCGCACATGCCGATGGACGTCCAGGCCCTCCAGGCCGACTTCGTGGCCTTCACCGGCCACAAGATGTGCGGCCCGACCGGCATCGGCGTCCTGTGGGGCCGCCAGGAGCTGCTGGAGGACCTGCCCCCGTTCCTCGGCGGCGGCGAGATGATCGAGACCGTCTCGATGCACTCCTCCACGTACGCCCCGGCACCGCACAAGTTCGAGGCGGGCACGCCTCCCATCGCGGGAGCGGTCGGTCTGGGCGCGGCGATCGACTACCTGAACTCGATCGGGATGGACAAGATCCTCGCCCACGAGCACGCACTGACGGAGTACGCCGTCAAGCGCCTGCTGGAGGTCCCGGACCTGCGCATCATCGGCCCCACCACGGCCGAGGAGCGCGGCGCGGCGATCAGCTTCACGCTCGGCGACATCCACCCCCACGACGTCGGTCAGGTCCTGGACGAACAGGGCATCGCGGTCCGGGTCGGCCACCACTGCGCCCGCCCCGTCTGCCTGCGCTACGGAATTCCTGCGACCACGCGAGCGTCGTTCTATCTGTACTCCACGCCGGCCGAGATCGACGCCCTGGTCGACGGCCTGGAGCACGTACGGAACTTCTTCGGCTGACGGGACGAGCGAAGAGCATGAAGCTGGACTCCATGTACCAGGAAGTCATCCTGGACCACTACAAGAACCCGCACGGGCGGGGCTTGCGGGATGGCGACGCCGAGGTCCACCACGTCAACCCGACATGCGGCGACGAGATCACCCTCCGCGTGAAGTACGACGGCACGACGATCAGCGACGTCAGCTATGAGGGGCAGGGCTGCTCGATCAGCCAGGCCAGCGCCTCCGTGCTGAACGACCTGCTGGTCGGCAAGGACCTGGCCCAGGCGCGGCGCATCCAGGAGACCTTCCTGGAGCTGATGCAGTCCAAGGGCAGGATCGAGCCCGACGACGCGATGGAGGAGGTCCTGGAGGACGCGGTCGCGTTCGCCGGGGTCTCGAAGTACCCGGCCCGGGTCAAGTGCGCCCTGCTGAGCTGGATGGCCTGGAAGGACGCCACGTCCCAGGCACTGGACGGAGCCGACGCCGAGAAGGAGACGACGGCATGAGTGAGACCGTGGAAATGAAGCCGGCCTCCGAGGAGGAGGTCCGCGAAGCCCTGCTGGACGTCGTGGACCCCGAGCTGGGCATCGACGTCGTCAATCTGGGCCTCATCTACGGCGTCCACATCGACGACGCGAACATCGCGACGATCGACATGACCCTGACGTCGGCGGCCTGTCCGCTGACCGACGTGATCGAGGACCAGGCCAAGTCCGCCACGGACGGCCTCGTCAGCGAGCTGCGGATCAACTGGGTCTGGATGCCGCCGTGGGGCCCGGACAAGATCACGGACGACGGCCGCGAGCAGCTGCGCGCGCTCGGCTTCAACGTCTGAGACGGCTTTCGACGTCTGGGACACACCGCTTGAGAGAACGGCGGCGCCCGATGGGCGCCGCCGTTCCCGTGCGTGCGGAACCTCCGTTATGTACGCTCGTACACATGGGATATCTGCTCCTGGCCGGAGCCATCGCCGCCGAGGTCGCCGGCACCACCGCCATGAAGTACAGCGAGGGCTTCACCAGGCTGGTCCCCTCGCTGCTGACGGCACTCGCCTACGTCCTCTCCTTCACGCTGCTCGCCCAGACCCTGAAGACCCTCGCCGTCGGCACCGCCTACGCCATCTGGGCCGGTGTCGGCACGGCGGCCATCGCCGCCATCGGCGTGGCGTTCCTGGGCGAGGGGATGACCGTCGCCAAGGCCGCCGGCATCGCGCTGATCATCATCGGCGTTGTCGTCCTCAACCTGGGCGGCGCGCACTGATGCCGCGCCGCCACGACCCCGAGCGGCGTCAGCGGATCATCGACGCGGCGATCCGGGTCGTCGGGCGGCAGGGCATCGCGGGCCTCAGCCACCGCGCGGTCGCCGCCGAGGCGGACGTCCCCCTGGGCTCGACGACGTACCACTTCGCCACCCTCGACGAACTCCTGGTCGCCGCCCTGCGCCAGGCCAACGAGGGCTTCGCCAAGGTGGTCGCCGGGCACCCGGCCCTCTCCGACCCCGGCGCGGACCTCCCCGCCGAACTCGCCCGCGTCCTCGGCGAGTGGCTGGGCGGGGACCGCACGGGCGTCGAGCTGGAGTACGAGCTGTATCTGGCGGCCCTGCGCCGGCCCGCGCTGCGCCCGGTGGCCGCGGAGTGGTGCGAGGGGGTGGGTGCGCTCCTCGCGGCCCGGACGGATCCGGTGACGGCGCGTGCGCTGGTCGCGGTGCTGGACGGGATCTGTCTGCAAGTGCTCCTGACGGACTCGGCGTACGACGAGGGGTACGCGCGGGAGGTGCTGGCGCGGGTGCTGGGCTGAGGCGGGCGGTCCCGGCCGGGGGAGGCGACCGCCACGTGAGATGCCCGGCGGCCGGTTCGCAACCGGACCCCCCGGGCGGTTAGGTTGCCCTCATGACCGACACGACTGCTTCCCGCACCACCGGCGCCGTGGCCGCCGGGCTTGCCACGATCGCCGCCGACGGCACCGTCCTCGACACCTGGTTCCCGGCCCCGGAACTCGCCGCCGAGCCCGGCCCGTCCGGCACCGAGCGCCTCACCGCCGAGCAGGCCGCCGAACTCCTCGGCGGCGGCGCCACCGCCGCGGTCGGTCCCGACGCCCGCCGCGGCGTCGAGGTGGTCGCGGTCCGCACGGTCATCTCCTCGCTGGACGAGAAGCCGGTCGACACGCACGACGTCTACCTGCGCCTGCACCTGCTCTCCCACCGCCTGGTCAAGCCGCACGGCCAGAGCCTGGACGGCATCTTCGCCCACCTCGCCAACGTCGCCTGGACCTCGCTCGGCCCGGTCGCCGTCGACGACATCGAGAAGGTGCGCCTCAACGCCCGCGCCGAGGGCCTGCACCTCCAGGTCACCTCGATCGACAAGTTCCCGCGCATGACGGACTACGTCGCCCCCAAGGGCGTCCGCATCGCCGACGCCGACCGTGTCCGGCTCGGCGCGCACCTGGCCGAGGGCACCACGGTCATGCACGAGGGCTTCGTCAACTTCAACGCCGGCACGCTGGGCACCTCGATGGTCGAGGGCCGCATCTCCGCCGGCGTCGTCGTCGGCGACGGCTCCGACATCGGCGGCGGCGCCTCCACCATGGGCACCCTCTCCGGCGGCGGCAACGTGCGCATCGTCATCGGCGAGCGCTGCCTGGTCGGCGCCGAGGCGGGCGTCGGCATCGCGCTGGGCGACGAGTGCGTGGTCGAGGCCGGCCTCTACGTCACCGCGGGCACCCGCGTGACCATGCCCGACGGCCAGGTCGTCAAGGCCCGCGAGCTCTCCGGCGCCTCCAACATCCTCTTCCGCCGCAACTCGGTCACGGGCATGGTCGAGGCCCGCCCGAACAACGCGGTGTGGGGCGGCCTGAACGACGTCCTGCACAGCCACAACTGACCGGCGAACGCAGAGCGCCGAAAGAGCCGCCTGAACGCCCTCCCGGCCCGCCCGTGCGCGGCGCCCGGGAGGGCGTTCGGCGTTTCCGGGCCCGGTACCGCTTCAGCGGCGCGGCGATGCGGTCCCGGTCGGCCGCGCCGTTCAGCTCTCTCAGGAGGTCGTCGGGGCACAGCTCGTAGTGCTCGCCCCGGAACCGGCCCCTGCGGCTGTCCCAGATCCGGTATCCGCCCGGAACGCCCCGGGCCGCACAACGTCGTCTGCTCACCGCGTGACCCCAGGCGCGCGGGTGGTGCGGGGCCAACACGATGTGCCGCGTGCATCGAGCGCCCCCCGCACATACGGATGACGGCCGTGACCTTCCGGTGGTCTTGGCGGATGAACGGGTGGACGCAGAGTCCGATCAGACGCCGATCCGACGAAACGAGGACCTGGTATGACGAACGAGCGGGCGAGGACCGTGGCGCGTTGGCTGGCCGGAGTGGGCGCCGCCGTGCTGGTGTGCTGGGCGGGGGCCGCGCACGCCGACGAGACCACCACCGGTTCGCACAACGGCCCCCGGGTCGGCCTCCTCAACGTCAACGTGGGGCAGATCGACGACCCGGCGGAGGACGTACTGGAACACACCCTGCTGCTCGGCGACGGCTACACCTGGAGCTGACCGGCGCCGGCGACCAGCTCCTCGTACGCCGTCAGCAGAGTGCCGGTCGTCTCGCGGTCCGCGGCCCGCAGCGGGGCCCGGACCGGGCCCGCGGGCAGGCCGAGCGCGCCCAGCAGCGCCTTCGCGGTGACCGTGCCGGGCAGAGCCGCCGACGTCATCGCCTCGATGAGCGGGACCGCCCGGCGCTGAAGCAGGGCGGCCCGCCCGGTGTCGCCCGCGTCGAAGGAGTCGAGGACGGACCGGAACAGCTCCGGTACGACGTTCGCGACCGTGCTGACGCAACCCGCCGCGCCCACCGCGTACAGGGCGAGGACCTGCTCGTCGCAGCCCGCGTAGTAGGCCAGGTCGGTGCGGGAGAGTACCTGCTGGGTGCCGAGGAGGTCGTAGGAGCAGTCCTTGACGGCCACGATCCGCGGATGGTCCGCGAGCCGGACGACCGTGGCGGGCTCGATGCGGGTGCCGGTGCGGCCGGGGATGTCGTAGAGGAGGAGGGGCAGACCGGACGCGTCCGCGACCTCCCGGAAGTGCGCCTCCAGGGCGTCCTGCGGTGGCCTGCTGTAGTAGGGCGACACCACCAGCAGCCCGTCAGCGCCGGCCTTCTCCGCGGCCAGCGCCAGCTCCACCGTGTGCCGCGTGTCGGCGGTGCCCACCCCGGCGACCAGCGCCGCGCGCTCGCCGACCGCCTCGCGCACCGCCGTGACCAGCGCCGCCTTCTCGGCGTCCGTGGTGGTCGGCGACTCGCCCGTGGTGCCGGACAGCACCAGACCGTCACAGCCGGCCGACACCAGCCGGTCGGCGAGCCGCTGGGCACCGTCGAGGTCGAGCGCGCCGGACTCGGTGAAGGGCGTGACCATGGCGCACAGGGCGCGGCCGAAAGGAGCGGGGGAGCGCTGGTCTGTCTTCATGGAAGTAGTGTCGGCGCGCCGACCGTTCAGCTCTACTTAAATCTACTACGAGGTACCGGTAAGGGGCGCTGCGAGATTGGTGGCAAGGGTAGTGCCGGTCGGCCGGGGGTACCCGGGGTGCTCCGAACCGAGAGGAGGCGGAACCGTGACCGGGACCATGCACACCAGGCCGGTGCGCGACGAGCAGCACTCCGTGGGCGAACTCGTCGGTCAGGCCACCGAACAGCTCTCCCGGCTCGTGCGCCAGGAAGTGGCCCTCGCCAAGATGGAGCTGGCCGAGAAGGGCAAGCGCGCCGGGCGCGGCGGCGGGATGCTCGGCGCCGCGGGAGCCATCGCGTACGTCGGCCTGTTCGCGCTGGCCGGCACGGCCACCGCCGCGCTCTCACTGGCGCTGCCCGTCTGGGCCGCGGCGCTCATCGTGACGGCGGTGCTCTTCGTGATCGCGGGCGTACTGGCCATCATGGGCCGCACCCAGCTCCGCCGCGCCGTGCCCCCGAAACCCGAGGCGACCCTCGGCAGCGTCAAGACCGACGTGGATGTGATCAGGGAAAGGGCGCATCGATGACCGACGCGACGAGCGGGGACGGCACGAGGGCCGGCTCCACCGCGCAGCCAGTGGGCGGGGCCAAGGGTCCCGACGAGCTGCGGCAGCAGATCGAGCAGACCCGCAGCCAGCTCGGCGACACCGTGGAGGAGCTGGCGGGCAAGGCGGACGTGAAGGGCCGTGCCAAGGCCCGGGCCGCCGACCTCAGGGACAAGGCCGGCGCCATGACCGTGCAGCTGCGCAGCTCCGCCGCGCACGCCGGCCACGCGGTGCAGGGCAGGGCGAGCCGGGCCGGTCACGCCGTGCAGGACAAGGCCGGGCAGGCCGGCCACACCGTGCAGGACAAGGCGGGCAGGGCCGGCCACACCGCAGAGCGGCGCGTGCCGCAGCGGGCTCGCGGCGCGGTACGGGCCGGGCTCGGACACCCCCGGGCGGTGCTGGTCGCCGGGGCGGCGGCGGGCGCGGTCGTGGTGGCGGGCGTGCTGCGGCGCCGTCACCGCGGGCACTGCTGAGGGCACGGCGTGAGGAGGGGCCCGCGAACGGGTCCCTCCTCACGCATGTGCGGCCCAAGGGCACTTGACCTCAACCTTGGTCGAGCCCCGAGGCTGGTGCGTGCACCTGACGACCACCACCGATGGAGGCCGGCATGACCCGCCGTACCGACGCCCACCCCGAACTCGCCCGTCCCGACGTCCGGGCGCCCTTCTTCAGCACCTGGTCGGTGGGCACCCCCGAACGGCAGCGGCAGACCGTCGACGCGATCGCCCGCACCTGGGAGCGCCGCCCCTGGCCCGCCGACGATCTGCTGGGCTACCACGTCTACACCGGCCACGACGGCAGCACCCTGCTGCACCACTCGCAGTGGGCCGACGAGCAGGCGTACGAGGCGTTCGCCAAGACGCACCGGCAGGAGCGCGTCGACGAGATCGACACCGCCGTGCCGGGCATCGAGCGGCTGTGGCTCGGCAGGTACCGGCACTACCGCGGCCTCACCCGCGAGGACGGCACGGCGCCCGTCCCGGGCTGCGTCGTCATCGTCGACGTCGAGTTCGAGGGCCCGGACCCCGACCGGCAGCGCGCCTGGGTGGACGCCGTGTTCGAGGCCCTGGAGGGCGAGCCGGAGCCGCACCCCGGGGGTATCTCCGCCCACTTCCACCTCAGCACCGACGGCACCCGCGTCCTCAACTACGCCGAGTGGGAGAGCGCGCAGGCCCACATCGACGCCCTCGCCGCGCCGGGCGACGGCATCGGCTCGGGATCCGCCCGGTGGGAACGGGTGCAGAACTGGCCCGGCCTGAAGCGCAGCACGGTCGACCGCTACGACCACGCCCTCGGCCTCGTGCCCCGCTGAACCCGTCCCCGCCGCGCGCCGGTTACGGACGGAACCGCAGCACCTGCGGGTCGTGGTCGCTGATCTGGTCGTGGAACTCGGCGTTGACGTGCACGCTGTCGTACGACAGGCGCCCGCCCCACCGGATCGACGGGCTGACCAGGATCTGGTCCAGGACCTGGCTGTTGCCCTGGTAGACGTACGAGTAACGCTCGCTCCTCGGCAGCGACTTGACCGCCGACCACAGGACGCCGTCGTCCTCCAGGAGACGGGTCGTCTTCGAGAACTCGAAGTCGTTGATGTCGCCGAGGGCGATGACGTCCGCGTTCCGCTGGACGGCCAGGATGTCCTTGACGAAGGTGTTCACCACCGTCGCCTGCGCGTGGCGCTGGGTCTCCGAGCCGCGCGACGGCGGCTGGTACTGCGCCGTCAGGCTCTGGTCGCCGCCCTTGGAGTTGAAGTGGTTGGCGATGACGACGACGGTCCGGCCGCGGAAGAGGAACTCGCCGGCCAGTGGCTTGCGGCTGTCCTCCCAGGCGGCGTTCTCCGGGTCGACGCGGCCGGGGGAGTGCGTGAGTGCCGCCTTGCCGCGCACCTTCGTCGCACCGGTCGCGGTGGTCGCGTCACCGGCGCCGCGGTCGGTGAAGGAGACCCGCTCCGGATTGAACAGGAACGCCTGGCGGATGTTGCCGCCGGGCTGGCCGCCGTCCTCCCCGTCCACCGGGTCGATGCCGCGCCAGTCGTAGCGCGGGCCGCCGGCCGCGACGATCGCGTCGATCAGCTTGCCGACCGTCGCGCCGGCGGTCACCGTGCCGTCGTCCGTGGCGCCGTTGTCGTCCTGGATCTCCTCCAGGGACACGATGTCGGGCGAGGCGAGGTTGTGCACGATCGCCTCGGCGTGCGCGGCGAAGGTGTCGTCGGACGGATCGAGGTTCTCGACGTTGTACGTCGCCACCGCCAGCTCGCGGCCGCTCTGCCGGCGCGTCGACTCCCGCTCCAGGCCTCCGCTCTCCAGGGTGCCGATCTCGCTCGCGACCATCGTGTAGCCGCCGTACTGGT
Source organism: Streptomyces sp. NPDC058796 (assembly GCF_042745235.1). Taxonomy (NCBI): domain Bacteria; kingdom Bacillati; phylum Actinomycetota; class Actinomycetes; order Kitasatosporales; family Streptomycetaceae; genus Streptomyces; species Streptomyces sp. NPDC058796. Next base: position 130,692 of record NZ_JBHYOP010000014.1, on the reverse strand, counting down.
TGTAGTCCAGCGGGCCCGCGGTGGTGCCGGCGAGGGTGTCGCCCACGTTGGCGTCGGGGAAGTCGGCCGGCCTGCCCAGGGACTGGACCTGGAGGCGGCCGGTGTTCTGGGAGTCGTACGAGCCGTAGACGGTGCCGCCGCGGCGGTTGGCGTTCTCCCAGGGCTTCACCGTGACCCACAGCTCGGTGTACGGGTCGGAGGCGCCGACCACGCGGGCGTCGGCGACCCGGACGTTCATGCCCTCCAGCGACTCGTAGTGGTCCAGGGCGTACTTCGCCGGCCGCAGCGGCAGGCCGTTGACCGAGCCGTTCGCGGCCTCGTCGCCCTCGGGGGCGTACGCGCGGGGCACGGAACGGGCGGAGATCGTCGTCGGGGCCGGGACCTCGTTGCCGCTGGAGACGACCGTGAACACCGGCCGGGTGATCTCGGTCAGCGACTGGTTGCCGGAGGAGGTGCCGCCGGGGACGTACTCCGAGACCGTGCCGGAGACGGTGACCGCGTCACCGACGGCCACGCCCTTCGGGGTGGAGCCGGTGAAGACGAAGACGCCCTCGCTGGTGGCCGGGTCGGCGTCGGGCCGCGGGTCCTGGATCCAGAAACCTCTGGAGGAGCCGTAGCCGCGGACGCCGGTGACGATTCCGGCCACGTCGGTGACCTGCTCGCCCGCGTACGGCGACAACCGCGTGCCGCCCTGGATGTCGTGGATGCGCACGGAGTCGGCGTGCGCGGGCGGGGTGAGGGCGATCGTGGACGCCGCCGAGCAGACGGCGGCGACGGTGAGCGCGGCGAGGCGCGCGGAGGACTTGCTGGCCAACGGAATCCCTCCGGGGACGTGACGGAGCACCGGGACGAGGGTGGGACGTGAGGCGTGGGACACCAGGGGCCGCAGGGCACACGGAGAGACCTGCGTGGGCGGACCTGGGTGAACACTTGTCCCCCGCTTTCTACGCGCGTCAATCTCCTGCCTGGCCAGGCCAGTTGTCAAGGTTTCGGCCATGTACTGCACCCGTCGGGGAGATGAACCGGGCGGCATGGGTGCAATTCCGTCTAGGCTGAGCGGCTGAGCCGTACGGCGTCCGGAACGCGCGAGGAGAAAACAGCCGATGTCAGACCGCTCCACCCTGCCGCCCGCACGGTTGCGCCCCGAAGCGGAGCTGGCTCGCGACGCGCTCTCCACGCCGGTGCTCTCCCGGGCCGCCCGGCTGGCCCGCTGGGCGGGCCCCGAGACCCGCGTCGACGCCGGCGGCGGACTCGTCGAGGAGCAGCTGCCGGCGGCGGCCGGGGAGCTCGGGCTGACCGGCGACGACGCCGCCGCGTACGCGAGCGAGGCCTGGCGGGTCGCCGTGGACACCGGGCTCGTCGAGATCACCGACGAGGAGACGGGCACCGTCGCGCAGGGCGACGACCTCGCCCTGCTCACCGGCGGCTCCCCGCAGGACGTGCTCGGCGTGTGGCTCACCGCGCTGGAGACGGTGCTCGCGGACGCGAGCGTGCCCGACCTCGACGACCTGGTCGACGCGATGGCCGAGGGCGGCACGGTCGACCTGTCGTCCCTGGACTGGGACCCGCAGGCCGAGGCGGAGTTCCTCGACGGGGTGCTCGGCAACCTCTACCTGCTCACCGTCGGCGAGGACGGGGCCGGCGACACCCCGGTACCGCTGCCCGCGCTGGCCGCCTCCGTGATCGTCCCCAGTGACATGGGCGAGCCCACCAACGACGTCCTGGAACAGGTCTCCGACGCGATGATGCGGCTGGACGACCAGTTCCGGATGCTGGAGCCGGTCGGTCTCGTCGCCTACCGGCCGGTCGACGAGGCACTGATGGCCGACGCGGACGAGGAGCCGGCGGCGCCCGTGGACGAGGCCGACGTCACCCGCTACGGCATGGTGCGGCTCACCCCGCTCGGGCTGTACGGGCTGCGCACGAGGCTCCAGGAGGCCGGCTTCGGCGTACCCGTCGTCGGAGACCTCGCCGGCAAGGGCGCCGACGCGCTGCTCGACGGCACGGCCCCCTTCCCGCCGGCCGCGGCCCACGCCGAGACCGAGCTGTGGCTGGCCGGCCGCGGCCCCCTCGACGCCGCCCGCGAACTGCTCGCGGCCGCCCGCGGCGCGGATCCCGGCGCACCCCTGCGCCGGCTCCGCTGCCAGCAGGCGCTGTCCCTCGTCGGCACCGAGGCGGAGCCCGCGCTGCGGGAGGTCCTCGACGACCCCGAGTTGGGCGGCCTCGCCCGGGTCTGGCTGACCGAGCACGGCGCGCGGGACGTGCCGGCACCGCCGCAGGAGATGGTCTTCTGGCTGACCATCGACACCGTGGCCGCGCAGCTCGCGGCCGAGGGCAACTCCGAGGAACTGCGCGCCCTGGTGGAGGGGCTGGCGCAGCAGCACAGCGGGTTCTTCGACACGGCCTGGCGGGTCGGCCACCCGGCCACACCGGACGTCCTGGAGGCGATGGGGCGGCTGCACCCCGACAAGAAGGTCGCCAAGGAAGCGCGGAAGGCGGCGTTCAAGGCGCGGTCGCAGCACGGGGGCTGAGCGACGTACCGGGCACCTCGTACGGCCCGGCACGCCCGCGCCCCGGCAGACAGGTGCGTGCGGATTCACGCAACCCGGCAGGCGGAGGTCGCGCCCGGTTCAACCGCCGTTCACACGTGGGCGCCACCGTGACGCGGAACGAGGTCCGCCACCCTCCACGGCACGTCCACCGTCACAGGAGACACCATGTCGCTCACCCGCAGGGACTTCGCCGGCCGATCCGCGATCACCGGCGCCGGGATCGCGCTGGCGGGAAGCGTCGGCGCCCTCGCCACCGCCCCGAACGCCCTCGCGTCCACGGACACCGAGAGCGCCGGGGAGGAGCACGGCAGAGACCGCGGACACGGGCACGACCACGGCGGGGTCGGCTACGGACCGCTGGTCCCCGACCCGGACGGCATCCTCGCTCTGCCCGCCGGCTTCCGCTACGAGATCATCACCTACTGCGGCCGGACCAGGCTGGAGTCGGGCGAGTACACCCCGTCCAACCACGACGGCACCGCCGCCTTCGACGGCCCCCGCGGCACCACCCTCCTCGTCAACAACCACGAACTCGGCGGCCACCGCGACGGCTGGCCGCACCCGGTCCCCCTCACCGTGGGCCTCGTCTACGACCCCGCCGCGGCCGGCGGCTGCACGGTCGTCGAGGTCCGCCGCGGCGGCCACGTCGCAGAGTGGGTCGGCATCGCCGGCACCGCCACCAACTGCGCGGGCGGCAGCACGCCCTGGGGCACCTGGCTGACCTGCGAGGAGACCGAGGACAAGGCGGGAGAGGAGGGGATGACCAAGGACCACGGCTACGTCTTCGAGGTCGACCCCGCAGACCGCCGCGCCAACCGCGGCCCCAAGCCGGTCAAGGCGCTCGGCCGCTACGCCCACGAGGCCGTCGTCATCGACCCCAAGCGCGGCCACGCCTACCTCACCGAGGACGCCTCCGGCCCCAACGGCCTCTTCTACCGCTGGGTCCCGCCGGAGGGCTTCCGCCACGGCCGCGGCCGGCTGCGCACCCTCGCCGACGACGCCGGGGTCCTCCAGGCCTTCAAGTGCTTCGACTCCGGCGGCAAGTTCGTCGACGACCTGTCCCGCGCGACGAAGACCGGCACGGTCTACGGCGTCGACTGGGTCGACGTCCCCGACCGGGACGCGCGGAACACCTCCGTGCGCAAGCAGTTCACCGACGGCCAGGTCACCCGGGCCCGCAAGCTGGAGGGCATGTGGTGGGCCGACGGCGGCGCCTACGTCGTCTCCTCCTTCGCCCGGGACGAGAGCCCGGGCCGCCCGCACGACGGCCAGGTCTGGTTCTACGACCCGGCGCGCCGCACCCTCACCCTCAAGGTCCTCCTCGGCGTCAACCCCGACCCGACCGCGGACGGCGCCTTCGACGGCCCCGACAACATCACCGTCTCCCCGTACGGCGGGCTGGTCGTCGCCGAGGACGGCGACGGCGTCCAGCACCTGTTCGGCGCCACCGACAGCGGGCGCACGTACCCCATCGCCCGCAACGAACTGAACGTCGGCAGCGAGGACGACCCGGAGTACAGCGAGTTCACCGGCGTCACCTTCTCGCCCGACGGGAAGACCCTCTACGCCAACATCCAGGACCCCGGCATCATGCTCGCGATCACCGGACCCTGGAAGCGGCAGAAGCGCCGCTGATTAATTCGCTCGCCCGAGCGGTGGCCGCCCTTTTAGAGTGATGCACGTCCAGGTGCGAAGGCAGGACCTACTTCCACTCATAATGGGGCGGCCACGGGTTCGAGTCCCGTCACCGGCACAACGCGCCGGTGTAGCTCAGGGGTCAGAGCACCTTGTCGGTTCCGCCGACCTGAACTCTGGACACCTTCAACTTCATGCACCTCCCGGTGCGCGGGCCACGGCTACTTCGTTGTGATCGAATCCGACGCCGCGGCCGATCAGAACTCGGGAGGCGCAGCAACGGGTGGGTGCCCGGTGCGCAGGCAGCGGATACTTCGTTGACCGGAATGCTGCGGGGTTCGAATCCCCGTCACCGACTTCGGGTCGGTGTAGCTCAATGGCAGAGCGTCCGGATGTTCCCGTCGCCGATCCCGACCTCGGGCACCCTCCTTTCGCCGCGCCCTCCCGCCGGAAAGGAATTCGGGGGAATTCACCATGGCGCGTTTCAACACCAAGGCCGCGAAGGCGCAGCCCACCTCGCGCGTGACGTCGACGGGCCGCGTGCTGCGTACCTTCGAGGGCGGCCGGGGCCACGAGCGTGACGCGCGCTCCGAGCTCTTTCTGCTGTCGGTCGCGAACTTCGTGTCGCAGCAGACCTTCTACGAGTCCGGTGCCGCCCGCGACGACCGGTTCGCCACGCTCGTGCGCGAACTCGCCGTCTCCGACCCGGCCTGGACCGCCGGCCTGCTCGGCTGGCTGCGCGGCGAGGGCAACCTGCGCACCGCCTCGATCGTCGGCGCCGCCGAGTACGTCAGGGCCCGCCTCGACGCCGACGCCACCGAAGGACCGTCGAACCGGCAGGTCGTCGCCTCCGTCCTCCAGCGCCCCGACGAGCCCGGCGAACTGCTCGCGTACTGGACGTCGACGTACGGGCGAGCCGTGCCCAAGCCGGTCAAGCGGGGGATCGCCGACGCCGTACGCCGGCTCTACCACGGCAAGTCGCTGCTGAAGTACGACACGGCGTCCAAGGGTTACCGCTTCGGCGACATCCTCAACCTGGTGCACGCGGCGCCGGACCCGGACAAGCCGTGGCAGGGCGAGCTGTTCCAGTACGCGCTGGACCGCCGCCACAACCCGGACACCGCGGTGCCGCCCGCCTCGAACCGCGTCCTGACCGCGCACCGCGAGCTGATGGCGCTGCCCGTCGAGGAGCGGCGGGCGGTCGTCACGGCGCCCGACGGTGCCGATCGGCTCGCGGCGGCGGGCGTCACCTGGGAGATGCTGGCCGGCTGGCTCCAGGGCCCGATGGACAAGGCGGCCTGGGAGTCCGTGATCCCGTCCATGGGGGTCATGGCGTTGCTGCGAAACCTCCGCAACTTCGACGAGGCCGGGGTCTCGGACGAGGTCGCGGCCCGGGTGGCGGCGCGGATCAGCGACCCGGCCGAGGTGGCGCGGGCGCGGCAGTTCCCCTTCCGCTACCTCGCCGCGTACCGGCACGCGCCGTCGCTGCGCTGGTCGTACCCGCTGGAGCAGGCGCTCGGCCACTCGCTGGCCAACGTGCCCGCGCTGCCCGGCCGGACGCTGGTCCTCGTGGACCGCTCCGGCTCGATGTTCTACTCGCGGATGTCGGACCGCTCGGAGCTCACCCGGGCCGACGCGGCGGCGGTCTTCGGCACGGCGTTCGCGCTGCGGGCGGCCGACGCGGACCTCGTCGAGTTCGGTACGTCGAGCAACCGCGTGAAGCACCGCGAGGGCGAGTCGGTCCTGAAGGTCCTGGAGCGCTTCGGCGACCTCGGCGGCACCGACACGACCGACGCGGTCCGCCGGCACTACCGGGGGCACGACCGGGTGCTGATCGTCACCGACGAGCAGTACGCGTACAACCGGCACGGTGACCCGACCGAGCAGGTCCCGGAGCAGGTGCCGGTCTACACCTGGAACCTGGCCGGACACCGGGCGGGCCACGGCCCGTCGGGCAGGGCGAACCGGCACACCTTCGGCGGCCTGTCGGACGCGGCGTTCCGGATGGTTCCGCTGCTCGAAGCCGCCCGGGACGCCGACTGGCCCTGGGCCGCCTGAGCCCGCGAACGCGGCGTCCCGGGCGTCAGCCGCTCCACCACGTCTCGAAGGAGGCGACCCACCAGGCCGCCGCCGACAGGACGCAGAGCTGCGCCACCGCAGCCGTCCACCACCGGAAGAGGACCGCGACGCCGCTCGTCCACCACATGACGGTGAGCAGACCGTGGACGGCGTCGTCCTGGTAGGAGGCGGCGGTGGTGTCCATCATGCGCGCGTCGCCCATCCAGTCCTCAGTGAAGACGCCGTCCTGACCGAGCAGCAGGATCAGGGACACCACCCACAGGTCGAAGAGGACCAGGCACAGGGTCGCGATCCGGTCCAGGCGCAGGCAAGCGGGTGTCGGGAACAGCAGCCGCACCGCCCTCGGCCCCTCGTCGCGCATCAGTTCCACCGGCCGGGTGCGCGCGAGCGTGCCCAGCAGGTATCCGAAGGTCACGAGGACCGCGATCCATCCGCCGACCGCGTACAGCGCGAACAGCAACATCAGCAAGGCAGTCATCCCTGGACAGGAGACCCGGCCGGTGCGGAGTGGTTCCCTCCGTTCGTGTGGGCCGGGCGGCGGCGCACGGGTGCGCGGTAGGGTTCGGCGGAAGACCCCGGTGTGCAGGGAGTAGTGGGATGGCGCAGGTCAGGGCCATGCGCGCGGATGCCCGCCGCAACCGTGAGCGGCTGCTGGAGGTCGCGGCGGCGGCCTTCGCCGAGCATGGTGAAGGTGCTTCCCTGGACGACATCGCCAAGCGCGCGGGAGTCGGGACCGGCACGCTGTACCGGCACTTCCCGACACGGCAGGCGCTGCTGGAGGCCGCTTACCTGGACCGGATCGAGGCGATCGCGGCGCGGGCGGACGTCGTCGCGGCCGAGCGGGCGCCGGGCGAGGCGCTGCGGGAGTGGCTGGAGGAGCTGGCCGCCGGAATGATCCAGGTCCGCGGGATGAAGGCGTTGCTCGGCACCGCCGTCACGGCCGGGGGCTCGACGGTGGACACGGCGTGCGGCGACTGCCTGCGCGGCGCGGCCGGCCGGCTGGTGCGGGCGGCGCAGGAGGCGGGGGCGCTGCGACGGGACGTGGAGCCGATCGAGGTGCTGCGGCTGGTGCACGGGGTGGCCACGGCTGCCGGGGCCGGCGACGGGGAGGACGGCGAGTCGGTGCCGGTCCGCCGGTATCTGTCGCTGGTGTGGGACGGGTTGCGGGGGTAGGCCGTGCCGGTGGGGCGCCACCCCGTGCCGGAAGCGCCCCACCGAACCGCTGCCTACAGCGCCTTCGCCGCCGGCTTCACCATGCCCCGGACCGTGCGGGACTTGACGAACTCGCCCATGGCGGTCATCTCCCACTCACCGGAGAACTGGCGGATCAGCTTCGCCATCATCACGCCGGTCTGCGGCTCGGCGCTGGTGAGGTCGAAGCGGACCAGTTCCTCTCCGGACGCGGCGTCGATGAGGCGGCAGTAGGCCTTGGCGACCTCCGTGAACTTCTGCCCGGAGAACGAGTTCACCGTGAAGACCAGGCCGCTGACCTCCTGCGGGAGCCGGCCCAGGTCGACGGTGATCACCTCGTCGTCACCGCCGCCCTCGCCGGTCAGGTTGTCGCCGGAGTGCTTGATCGCGCCGCCCACGATGGACAGTTTGCCGAAGTAGCAGCTGTCGATGTGGTTGCGCTGCGGGCCGTAGGCGATGACCGACGCGTCGAGGTCGATGTCCTTGCCCCGGTACGCCGGCTCCCAGCCGAGGCCCATCCTGACCTGCGAGAGCACCGGACGGCCGCCCTTGACCAGGGAGACGGTCTGGTTCTTCTGGAGGCTGACCCGGCCCTTGTCGAGGTTGATCTTGCCGGTGCCCGGCGCCGGGGCCGGCGGGGCGGCCGGTGCCGCGGGCGGAGCGGCGGGCATGGTCGGCGCGGCGGCGGGCGGGGGCGGGGGAGTGGCCGCGTGCGACCGGGCCGGGGGCGCGGGCTGTGCGGGTGCGGCGGGCTGGGCCGGGGCGGCCGGTTCCTCCACCGTGACGCCGAAGTCGGTGGCGATGCCGGCCAGGCCGTTCGCGTAGCCCTGGCCGACCGCGCGGGCCTTCCAGGCGCCGTTGCGCAGGTAGACCTCCACGATGACCAGGGCGGTCTCGGTGCCGAGCTGCGGGGGTGTGAAGGTGGCGAGGACGGAGTTGTCGTCCGCGTTGCGGATGGTGGCGGTGGGCTCGATGCCCTGGAAGGTCTGGCCGGCGGCGTCAGGGCTGGCGGTCACGACGATCTTCTCGATGCCCGGCGGGACGGCGGCGGTGTCCACCACGATCGCGTCCGGGGCGGTGCCGCCGCCGGAGCGGTACGTCACGCCCTGGCCGGTGGGCTGGTTGTAGAAGATGAAGTCGTCGTCGGAGCGCACCTTGCCGTCGGCGGTGAGCAGCAGGCCCGATACGTCGAGCCGCACGGGCGCGGCGACGTCCACCGTCACGCGGGCGGCGGAGAGGGGGATGTTCGAGCCGGGGGTCATAGCTGTCATGCCGAGTGAACGAGCGAGGGCGTTTTACCGTTCCCTTACCCGAGGGCCAATCGGGTCAGCGGCGGGGCCGGGGGTTGTTGCGGGGGTGATCGCGGGCCGTGCGTTCGTTGCCGCGTTTGTAGTTGCCCGTCCAGCGGGCCATGACCAACTGGGGGTCGCCCGCCGTGACCTCCTGGAGGAAGCGGGCGGCTCGGGCGCCGTTGAGGGTGGTGGCGGGGTCGCTGTGGTGGGTGATGTGGACGGCGCCGTTCGCGGTGGCGGTGTAGGCGAAGCCGTTCGGTTCGGGCATGCGGGGATCCTAGGAGGGGTGCGGGTGGGGGCCCAGGGGTTTTCGCCCCCGCCGCCCCTTCCCTTCCCGTCCCCGGGGGCTGCGTCCCCGGACCCCCGCTTTCGGACTGGACGGCCTCGTCCTCAAACACCGGACGGGCTGGAGGTGCCGGCCGGGGTGAGCCGTTCTACGGCACGACCACGATCTTCCGGCCCACCCCCGCCGCGAACTGCTCCAGCGCCTCCGGGTAGCGGTCCAGCTCGACGCGGTCGCTGATGAAGACGTCCGGGTCCAGGACGCCGCCCGCGAACAGCTCCGCCGCGCGCTCGTAGCTGTGCAGGACCGCCATGGAACCGGTGATGGTGATCTCCTGGTTGTAGATGCGGTACGGGTCGATCCGCACCCGGGTCGCGTAGTCGGCGACGCCGAACTGCAGGAAGGTGCCGGCCTTGGCGACGCGCTCCAGGCCGTCCTGGATGGCCGCCGCGTTGCCGGTCGCGTCGATGACCAGGTCCCAGCCCTGGGGGCGGTCCAGTTCGTCGGGGGTCGCGGCCGAGGCCGAGACGCCGAGGCCGCGGGCGGTCTCCAGGCGGGCCGGGTTGAGGTCCACCACGTCCACGCTCGCCGCGCCGGTCCGCTTGGCCAGCTCCAGCATCATCAGGCCCATCGTGCCGGAGCCGTAGATCAGGACGTGGGCGCCGAGGCGGGACTGGAGGACGTCGTAGCCGCGGACGGCGCAGGAGAGCGGTTCGATCAGGGCCGCGTCCTGGGTGCGGACGTGCTCCGGGAGCTTCACGCAGTTCGCGACCGGTGCCACCGCGTACTGCGCCGCGCCGCCCGCCGTGGTGACGCCGATGGCCGCCCAGCGTTCGCAGAGGTTGTTGTGGCCGGTGCGGCAGTAGCGGCACTCATAGCAGTAGAGGGACGGGTCGACGGCGACCTGGTCGCCGACGGAGACCTCCGTGACCTGGGTGCCGACGCCGACCACCTCGCCGGCGAACTCGTGGCCCGGCACGATCGGGAGCTTGGGCGCGAACTCGCCCTGGAGGATGTGCAGGTCGGTGCCGCACAGGCCGCAGGCGGCGACCTCGACGACGACCTCGCGCGGCCCTGGCGTCGGGTCCGGGACCTCGGTGACGACGGCGCGGCCCACGGACTCGATGACGGCGGCCTTCATTTCACGGCTCCCAACGACAGGCCCTGGACCAGTTTGTCCTGGGCGGCGAACCCCGCGGCGAGCACCGGCAGGGAGATGACGAGCGACGCGGCGCACACCTTGGCCAGGAACAGGCCCTGGCTGGTGATGAAGCCGGTCAGGAAGACGGGGGCGGTCTCGGCGACCACGCCCGTCAGCACCCGGGCGAAGAGCAGTTCGTTCCAGCTGAAGATGAAGCAGATGAGGGAGGTCGCGGCGATGCCGGGCAGGGCGATCGGAGCGACCACACGGGCCAGGATCGTCGGCAGTTTCGCGCCGTCCACCCGGGCCGCCTCGATGATCGCGACCGGGACCTCGGCCAGGAAGGACTGCATCATCCAGACCGCGATCGGCAGGTTCATCGACGTGTAGAGGATGACCAGCAGCCAGATGTTGTCCAGCATGCCCGTGTTCTTGGCGAACAGGTAGATCGGCAGCAGGCCCGCCACCACCGGCAGCATCTTGGTGGAGAGGAAGAAGAAGAGGACGTCCGTCCACCTCTTCACCGGGCGGATCGAGAGGGCGTACGCGGCGGGCAGGGCCAGGACCAGGACCAGGAGCGTCGAGGCGACCGACGCGACCGCCGAGTTGATCAGCGCGGGCCAGGGGCTCGCGCCGCCGTCCGCGCCGAAGAACTCGCGGTAGCCGTCCAGGGTGAGGGAGGCCGCGAAGGACGGCGGGTTGGCGGCGGCGTCCTCCTCCGAGTGGAAGGAGGTCAGGGCCATCCAGGCGATGGGCAGGAAGAAGACGACGCCGGCCAGCCAGGCGACCAGGCCCAGGCCGGCGCCCGCCTTGCGGCGGGCCCGTACGGGCTTGTCGGTGGCGGTGCCGGTGGCGGCGGGGCGTACGGCGGTGGTGGCGCTCATGCGCGGCCGACCTCCTCGCGGAACAGGGACGACACCACGCGCAGCGCGAAGGTGGCGATGATGATGGAGCCGATGACGACCAGGACGCCCGCGGCCGAGGCGAGGCCGTTCTCGTGGGCCTGGTAGAAGCTCTGGTAGACGGTGTAGGGCAGGTTGGCCGTGCCCAGGCCGCCGGACGTGATCGTGAAGACGGCGTCGAAGTTCTGGACGATGTAGATGGAGCCGAGCAGGGCTCCGAGTTCCAGGTAGCGGCGCAGGTGGGGAAGGGTGAGGTGGACGAAGATCTGCCAGTCGCTCGCGCCGTCCACCCGGGCGGCCTCGATCTGCTGCTGGTCCCGGCTCTGGAGGCCGGCGAGCAGGATCAGCATCATGAAGGGCGTCCACTGCCACACCAGCGCGGCCTCGACCGCGAGCAGCGGGGTGTTGGAGATCCAGTCGGGCTGCGGGCCGCCGACGTAGTGCAGCAGGCCGTTGAGCAGGCCGTACTCCGGGTTGTAGAGGACGTGCTTCCAGAGCAGGGCGGCCGCGACCGGGACGATGAGGAACGGTGCGATGAGCAGGGTGCGGACCACGCCCCGGCCCTTGAACCTCCGGTCCAGCAGCAGGGCGAGGGCCAGGCCCAGGACCAGGCTGGCCAGGACCACCGCCACCGTCAGCAGGATCGTCGTCCACACCGACTTGCGCAGGGCCGGGTCGGACAGCACGTCGCCGTAGTTGCCGAAGCCGGTGAAGGAGCGGGCGTCGGGATAGAGGGAGTTCCAGTCGAAGAAGGAGATCACCAGGGTCGCCACGAAGGGCAGCTGGGTGACCGCGATCATGAAGATGAGGGCGGGCAGGAGCGGGGCCCGGGTGGCCCAGGCCCTGAGCCGGGGCGACGGCGGGCGGACGGGCGTGCGTACGCGGTCGGGTGCGGCCGAGGGGGCCGTTGTCGTGACGCTCATCGTCCCTCGTACTCCTCGGAGATCTGCTCGGCGAGCTGCTGGGACTTCTTCAGGGCCTGTTCGACGGACTGGCGTCCGGCGATGGCCGCGCTGATCTCCTGGGAGACCTTGGTACCGAGGTCGGTGAACTCGGGGATGCCGACGAACTGGATGCCGGGCGCCGGGCGCGGCTGCACGCCGGGGTCCTTGGGCCTGGCGCCCTCGATGGCAGCCCGGGTCATCTCCTGGAAGGCGGCGGCCTCCTCGACGTAGTCGGGGTTCTCGTACGTCGAGGCGCGCTTGCCGGCCGGGACGTTGGACCAGCCGATCTCGTCGCCGACCAGCTGCTCGTACTCCTTGCTGGACGCCCAGGAGACGAACTGCCAGGCCTTGTCGGCGTTGCGGGAAGCCTTCTGGATGCCCCAGGCCCAGGTGTAGAGCCAGCCGGAGGAGTCGGTCTTCTCCACGGGGGCGGGCGCGTAGCCGATCTTGCCCTTGACGGGGGAGTTGGCCGACTCCAGGGAGCCGGCCGCGGAGGTGGCGTCGTACCACATGGCGACGTTGCCCTGGGTCATGTTGTTCAGGCACTCGGCGAAGCCGGACTGGGCGGCGCCGGACTGGCCGTGTCCGCGGACCAGGTCGACGTAGAACTTCGTCGCCTTCTCCCACTCGGGGGAGTCGAGCCGGGCGTTCCAGTCCTCGTCGAACCAGGTGCCGCCGAAGGTGTTCACGACCGTCGTCAGCGGCGCCATCAGCTCGCCCCAGCCGGGCAGGCCGCGCAGGCAGATGCCCTTCATGTCCGGCTCGGCGCCGTCGAGTTCGGCGGCGAGGTCCGCCACCTGGGACCAGGTGGGGCGCTCGGGCATGGTCAGGCCCTCCTGCTCGAACACGTCCTTGCGGTACATCAGGAAGGACGACTCGCCGTAGAAGGGCTGGCCGTAGAGCTTGCCGTCGTCGCCGGTGAGGGACTCGCGCATCGGCTTCAGGACGTCCTGCTGGTCGTACGCCGGGTCGTCGGTGACGTAGGAGTCCATCTCGTGCAGCCAGTCGTTGCGGGCGTAGATCGGTATCTCGTAGTTGGAGAGGGTGGCGACGTCGTACTGGCCGGCCTGGTTGGCGAAGTCCTGGCTGATCTTGTCGCGGACGTCGTTCTCCGGCAGGACGGTGAAGTTCACATCGATGCCGGTGTCCTTCGTGAAGTGGTCGGCGGTCAGCTTCTGCAACTCGACCATCTGCGGGTTGTTGACCATCAGGACGTTGATGGAGTTGCCGCCGGATCCGGCGCCGCCCGCCCCGGCCCAGCAGCCGGAGAGCAGCGGGGCGAGCAGCGTCCCTGCGGCGGCCATGGCGAGCGTGGCTCGCGGCAGCCTCCGTCGGCTCTGGGTTCGCATGGATCGCTCCTGAACATATGGGGAGGTATGGGGCACCGGAGGGTGTGGGGGTGCCCTCCGGGGACGTGAGTCGGTTTTCTCAGACGCGGATGACCTGCGGGCCGAGCAGTGAGTAGCGGTGGGCCTCGGCCGTGGGCAGCAGGGTGCTGGTGACGATCGCCTCCAGGGCGCCGACCTCGGCGAACCTGCAGAAGCTGACCGCCCCGAACTTGGTGTGCGTGCCGGCGAAGACCGTGCGGCGGGCGGCTCGGATGGCCTGGGACTTGACCTCGCTGACCGCCGGGTCGGGGGTGGTGAGGCCGTGCTCGCGGGAGATGCCGTTGGCGCCGATGTACGCCAGGTCGATGACGAAGCCGGCCAGCATCTTCGTCGTCCAGTGGTCGACGGTGGCCAGCGTGCCCGAGCGGACCCGGCCGCCGAGCAGCAGGACGGAGGTGTCCGAGGACTCGGCGAGCGCACCGGCGACCGGCAGGGAGGCGGTGACCACGGTGAGCGGGCGGTCCCGGGGCAGGGCCTCGGCGATGAGCTGGGGGGTGAAGCCCTCGTCGACGAAGACCGTCTCGGCGTCGCCGAGCAGTTCGGCGGCAGCCGCGGCGACCCGGCGCTTCTCGGGAACGTGGCTGGTGGCGCGGAAGGCGAGCGTGGTCTCGAACCCGGCGCTCTCCACGGGGTAGGCGCCGCCGTGGGTGCGGCGGACCAGGCCGTGGTCCTCCAGGGCGCGCAGGTCCCGGCGGACGGTCTCCTTGGCGACGCCCAGGTCGGCGGCGAGCGCGGTGACGTCGACGGAGCCGGTGGCGCGGGCGATCCGCACGATCTCCCGCTGGCGTTCCTCCGCCGTCCTCGTGCCCATGCCGAACACCTGCCTCACCGCCTCGTCGCCGTGACCCTGCCCGTTCGGGCCTCTGGGACCCATGGAGGAAGTTGTACAGCGGCCGTGCGGCACTGACCAGGTCTGTCGCGGAGCCGATGCTGCCCGTTTGTGCCCGTTCCGGTCGCCGGGCGCCCGTCTCGGACCTGGCAGTCGGCGGCCGGGAGGGTGGGAACGGGCAGTGCGGATGCCCGCATGCCGGGGCGGGCGGGCCCGTTCGGTGCCCGCCCGCCCCGTTGGCCGACCGGTTCCGGTCAGTACGGCCAGATCGGGGGGTCGGTCACGAAGTGACCGCCCAGGCGCGCGTGCGCCGGATCGTCCGGGTCGAGTTCGCCCTGTTCCGCGACGAGTTTGGCGGCGTACGGCTCGGAGTCGTCCTGCGGCTCGTAGCCGAGCGCCCGCGCGGAGGTGAGATCCCACCACAGGCGGGTGTTGGCGGAGGAGCCGTGGACGACGGTGTGCCCGACGTTCTCGGCGGTCAGGGCGGCGTCGAAGAGCCGGGCGCCGTCGGCGGGGCTCATCCACACCGAGAGCATGCGCACGCTGGTCGGCTCGGGGAAGCAGGAGCCGATGCGGACGGAGACCGTCTCCACGCCGTGCTTGTCCCAGTAGAGCTGGGCGAGGTCCTCGCCGAAGCACTTGGACAGGCCGTAGAAGGTGTCCGGGCGGCGCGGGGTGTCGATCGGGATGAGCGGGTCGTCGCCCCGGGGGCGCGGGGTGTAGCCGACCGCGTGGTTGGAGGAGGCGAAGACGATGCGTTGGACGCCTTCCTCGCGTGCGGCCTCGTAGAGGTTGTACGTGCCCTCGATGTTGGCCTTCAGGATCTTCTCGAAGGGGGCTTCCAGGGAGATGCCCGCGAGGTGGATGATCGCGTCGACGCCCCGGACCGCCTCGCGCACGGCCGCCCGGTCGGCCAGGTCGGCGACGACCGCCTCCGGCTCGCCCTCGATCGGGCGCAGGTCGAGCAGGCGCAACGCGTAGCCGTGGGCGGGCAGCAGCTCCCGCATCAGGGTGCCGAGGCCGCCGGCGGCGCCGGTGAGCAGGACGGTGCGGGGAGCGGGCATCCTTCGGGACTCCTGAGTTTCCTGAAGCGGCGACAGTTGTACGAATCCGTGCCTGGAGTTCATATGCGTGGACACGCTAAAGAGCGGGTGGTCGCGCGTCAAGGGGGCGCCTGCTTGACGGTGTTCACGGGGCGGCTTAGCGTGGTCGCGTTCAGAAATATAGACACAGATCATGGATATGGAATGGGGAGCGCCCGTGACCTCAGCCCCTCTCGCCGCCCGGCTCACCGTCCCCAGCGGGCCGCTGTTCTTTCCCGTCACGGCCTACGGCGCCGACGGCGGACTCGACCTCGACGTCTACCGCGCGCACGTGCGCCGCGGGGTGGACGCCGGCGCCGCCGCCGTCTTCGCCTGCTGCGGCACCGGCGAGTTCCACGCGCTGACGCCCGAGGAGTTCGAGGCCTGCGTGCGGGCGGCCGTCGAGGAGACCGCGGGACGTGTCCCCGTCCTCGCCGGTGCGGGCTACGGCACCGCCCTCGCGGTGCGCTACGCCCGCCTCGCCCAGGAGGCCGGGGCCGACGGCCTGCTCGCCATGCCGCCCTACCTGGTCGTCGCCGGGCAGGAAGGCCTGCTGCGGCACTACCGGGAGCTGGCCGCCGCGACCGCCCTGCCGGTCGTCGTCTACCAGCGAGACAACGCGGTGTTCACTCCGGAAACGGTGGTCCAACTGGCCCGCACGGACGGGATCGTCGGCCTCAAGGACGGTCTCGGCGACCTCGACCTGATGCAGCGGACCGTCAGCGCCGTGCGCACCGAGGTCCCGGACGGCGACTTCCTCTACTTCAACGGGCTGCCGACCGCCGAGCAGACCCAGCTCGCCTACCGGGCGCTCGGCGTCACCCTCTACTCGTCCGCCGTGTTCTGCTTCGCCCCGGAGATCGCCCTCGCCTTCCACCGGGCGCTGCGCGAGGACGACGACGCCACCCTGCACCGTCTGCTGGACGGCTTCTACCGGCCGTTCGTCGAACTGCGCGCCCAGGGCCGCGGGTACGCCGTCGCCCTGGTCAAGGCGGGCGTACGGCTGCGCGGCCTGGACGTGGGGGAGGTGCGGACGCCGTTGCAGGAACCGGCCGAGGACCACGTGAAGCAGCTCGCCCTGCTGATCGAGCGGGGCCAGGCGCTGCTGGACGCGGAGGGCGCCAAGTGAGGACGTCGGCGTTCGTCTACCCCTGGGACGTCAACGGGGACCCGGCGGCGGCGGAGCGCGTCGCGGACCTCGGCGTGGAGCAGGTGACGCTCGCCGCCGCCTACCACTCCACCCGCGCACTGACCCCCCGCCACCCGCGCCACCGCGTCGTCACCGCCGAACACGCCGCCGTCCTCTACCCACCGGACACCGCCCGCTGGGAAGGCCGCGAGCTGCGCCCGTACGAGGCCGGCGACTGGGCGCCCGGCGACGCGTACGGCGAGGCCGCCGGCGCGCTCGCGGCCGCGGGCCTGGAGGTGCACACCTGGGTCGTCCTCGCCCACAACTCACGCCTCGGCGCGGAACACCCGCAGACCTCCGTCGTCAACGCCTACGGCGACCGCTACCCCTGGGCGCCGTGCGTCGCGCAGCCCGACACACGCGCGTACCTCACCGACCTGGCCGCCGAGGCGGCGACGCGTCCGGGGGCGCGCGGCACCGAGCTGGAGTCCCTCGGCTGGTACGGCCTCGCCCACCTGCACGCCCACGACAAGACCGGCGGGGTCGGCCTCGGGGACGCCGGGCAGTACCTCATGTCCCTGTGCTTCTGCCCGCACTGCCGGGAGGGCTACGGCGCGCAGGGCCTCGACGCCGACGCACTGTCCGCCGCCGTGCGCGCCGCGCTGGAGCCGGTGTGGCGGGGGACGGCACCGTCGGACGGAGGCTGGGCGGGCGTGGAGAAACTGCTCGGCGAGGGGTGCGCGAACGCCACGCGCGCCTGGCGGGACGAGCGGGCCCGCACCCTCCAGGAGGCGGTGATCGCGGCCGTGCGCGCCGCCGCGCCCGACGGCTTCCGGGTCCTGCTGCACGCCGACCCGGTGTCGTACCACTGCGGCGCCAACGCCGGTGTCGACCCCGCGCACATCCTCTCCGTCGCGGACGGCGTGGTCGTGCCCTGCACGGGCGGCGCGGGCCTGCTGACACCGTTCGCCGAGCAGGGCCGCGAGGGGGCCGTCCTCGCGGCCAACCTCACCGTGGTCTCCGGGATGGGCGGCCGCCCCGGCACGCTCGCCGCGGACGCGGCGCGTGCACGAGAACTGGGCGCGACGGAGCTGCGGCTGTACCACGCGGGGCTGGCGTCGGACGGCGATCTGGAGACGGTGCGGGCGGCGCTGCGGACGGGGTGAGCGGGGGCGGGGTGGTTCCGGGTGCGGGTCGGTGGGGGCTCGTCGCCCGGTTCCCGCGCGCCATTCAGGGGCGTTCGGTGTGCGTGTCCGGGGGAGTGCGGACCAGTGCCGTCGCCGTCGCTGCCAGGACCGCGCCCAGCGCCGGCATCGTCAGGCGCAGGCCGACCGTCTCGACCAGCACGGCGCCCACGGCCAGCCCGAGCGCGTTCGGGGCGAAGACCAATGAGCCGGCCGTCGCGGTCACCCTGCCCAGCAGCGCGCCCGGCGTCTCGTGCTGGACGGCGGTCAGGGACGCGATCAGTACCGCGGGCAGTCCCGCGCCGATCGCCGCGCCGGACGCCAGGGCCACGGCGTCGTACGGCGCCGCCCGCGCCGTCACCGCCACGGCCAGCAGGGCGATCCCGGCCGCCGCGAACCGTCGTCCGCCCAGCCGTCGCAGGGCCGGCCCCGCCAGCAGCCCGACCACCACCGACCCGGCGCCCTGGACGGCGTACAGCGCACCCGCGTAGGCGGGGGAGTGCCCGAGGGCGTCGACGACGGCGTAGGCCGTGGCGCCGTTCACGCCCGCGCACAGCATCGTCACGCCGCCCGCCGAGACGAGCGGGCGCAGCCGGGGATGCCCCCACAGGTACCGGGCGCCCTCGGCCGTCTGCCGCCGCCAGTTCACCGCGGGCCGTTCCGGCTTCGCCTCCCGCACGCGCAAGGCCGCGTACAGCCCCGTGGCCAGCACGAACGTCGCCGCGTCCAGCAAGGCCACACTCGCGCCGCCGTACGCCGCGTACAGGCCCGCCCCGGCCGCCGGCGCCACGAGTTTCACGCCCTCGTTCGCGGTCGTGCGCAGCCCGTTGAAGTCGCCGAGCAGGCGGGTGCCGACGGCGGAGGCGACGAGGGCCGACTCGGCCGCGTCGTGCACGACGCCCGCCGCGCCGTACACGAACAGCACGGTGAACAGCAGCCACAGGGTGTCCGGTGAATCGACCGCGAAGAGGGTGAGCAGGAGGACGGCCATCAGCAGGCTCGTACCGATCAGCAGGGGCCCCCGGCGAGTGCGGTCGGCGAGCGTGCCCAGCGCCGGGCCCACCAGCGTAGGCGCCCACATGGCGAGCATGGACAGCGCCGCGAGTCCGTCCGAGCCGGTGAGGTCCTTCACCCAGACGCCGGCCGCCAGCCACAGCGCCGAGGTGCCGAAACCGGACACCACCACCCCGGCGAGATACAGGCCCGCGTTGCGGTCGCGCAGGACGCGGGCCACGGGCCAGCGGCTGCGCGTCGTCTTCCTCGTGTGCGTCGTCCTTGCCGTCATGCCTGGTCATCGTCGGTCTAAGGCCCGGATGCCGGCATCGGGCAGGTGCCTTGGAAGCGGGCGTGGCCGCCGATGAGTTTCGCGGCCGTGATCGGTCTACCTCCTGACAGAGCCGCCCGCCCGTTTCCGAGGAGCAGCCGATGACCACCGACCCCGCCACCCTCGACCTCGGACCGCAGGCGCGGGTCCTGGCACGCCTCGCCGAGGGCGTGAGCGACGCGCGGCTCGCCGGCCCGACACCCTGCCCGGACCTGGCCGTCCACAACCTGCTCGGCCACCTGACCGGCCTGGCCGTCGCCTTCCGCGACGCCGCGCGCAAGGAGCTGGGCGCCACCACCGACACCAGCCCCGAGGCGGCCGTGCCCGACGTCGGCCCCGGCTGGCGCGGGGAGCTGCCGAAGGTGCTCGGCGAACTCGCCGAGGCCTGGCGCGACCCGGCGGCCTGGACCGGCATGACCCGGGCCGGTGGCATCGACCTGCCGGGCGAGGTGGCCGGCGCCGTCGTCGCCGACGAGCTCGTGATCCACGGCTGGGACCTGGCCCGCGCCACCGGCCAGGAGTACGCCCCCGACCCGGCAGCCCTCCAGGTGGCGTACGGCCTCCTCGCCGCCTCCGCCGAGGAGGCCGACCGGGACGCCGGCATGTTCGGCCCCGTCGTCCCCGTTCCCGCCGACGCGCCGCTGCTCGACCGGGCGGTGGGCCTGAGCGGACGCGACCCGCGCTGGACGCCGCCCGCCCGGTAGCAACCACCAGAACCTCAACTTCCTCTGTCAGAAGCATTGACGCCGCCCCGCGCCCCTCTTACCTTCAACGCGTCGTACTCCGTACGTCATATATGAGACGCGATACGCGATATCCCGAGAGGCGCGCATGACCTCTGTGCCCACGCCGATCCCCTCCCGCACGCAGTACGTGCTGGAGGAGATCAAACGCCGCATCCTCACCGGCCGGCTCACCCCCGGCCAGGCCCTGGTCGAGACCGACCTCGCCGCACAGTTCGGGGTGTCCAAGACACCGGTGCGCGAGGCGCTCAAGACGCTGGCCGGTACCGGACTGGTGGTGATGAACCAGTACAAGGGCGTCACGGTGCGCATGGTGGACGCGGACATGGCGCGCGAGGTCTACGACGTGCGGCTGCTCCTGGAACCCGAGGCGCTCAGGCGCGCCGTGCGCCGCGGAGCCTCCCTGGACGCCGCCAGCGACGCGCTGACACGGGCCGACCGGGCCACGGACACCGCCGAACGGTCTTTGGCCAACCGGGAGTTCCACCGCGCCCTGTACGTGCCGTGCGGCAACCCGCTGCTCGGCCGGATGCTCGACGAGGTCCGCGACCAGGCGGCCCTCGTCTCCGCCGTCGCCTGGGCCGCCGACCCCTCCTGGGAACGGGAGGCCGGTGAGCACCAGGAGATCCTGCGCCTCGCCCTCGCCGGCGACGCGGACGGCGCCGCACGCGCCCTCCACGCGCACATCGCGTCCTTCGTCGAGCGGGCCTTCCCCGAAACGGGAGCCCAGGTCCAGGAAGAGGACGGTCAGGCATGACAGCGACGTTCGAGACCCAGCGGGCGGCCCTGGCCGACGTGGTGGCGATCCCGGTGACCCCGTTCGCCGAGGACGGCTCCGTCGACCCCGCCACCTACCGGGCCCTGCTGCGTCGTCTCCTCGACGGTGGCATCACGACCCTCACCCCCAACGGCAACACCGGCGAGTTCTACGCCCTCTCCCCGGCCGAGCGCAGCCTCGTCACCGAGCTGACGGTCGAGGAGGCCGGCGACCGCGCCGCGATCCTCGTCGGGGTCGGCCACGACGTGCCGACCGCCGTCGCCTCCGCCCGGCACGCCCGCGACCTCGGCGCCTCCATGGTCATGGTCCACCAGCCCGTCCACCCCTACGTGTCCCAGGGCGGCTGGGTCGACTACCACCGGGCCATCGCCGAGGCCGTGCCCGAGCTGGGCGTCGTGCCCTATCTGCGCAACCCGCAGCTGCCCGGCGCCCGCCTCGCCCAGCTCGCCGACGCCTGCCCCAACGTCATCGGCGTCAAGTACGCCGTCCCGGACGCCGCCCGCTTCGCCGCCTTCGCCCGCGACGCCGGCCTCGACCGCTTCGTGTGGGTCGCCGGGCTGGCCGAGCCGTACGCGCCGTCGTACTTCTCCGCGGGCGCCACCGGCTTCACCTCGGGCCTGGTCAACGTCGCCCCGGCCGTCTCGCTCAACATGATCGAAGCGCTTCGAGCCGGTGACTACCCGGCCGCCATGAAGGTCTGGGAGCAGATCCGCCGCTTCGAGGAACTGCGCGCCGCCAACGGCTCCGCCAACAACGTCACCGTGGTCAAGGAGGCCCTCGCGTCGCTGGACCTCTGCCGCCGCGAGGTCCGCCCGCCGAGCAAGCCGCTGCCCGAGGACGAGCGCGCCGAGGTCGCCGCCATCGCCGCGGGGTGGTCGATATGACAGCCCCGACCGGCCGGAAGTCCCCGGAGCAGCTCCGCAGCCACCAGTGGTACGGCACCGACGGACTGCGCTCCTTCAGCCACCGCGCCCGCACCCGCCAGCTCGGCTACCTGCCCGAGGAGCACCTCGGCAAGCCCGTCATCGCGATCCTCAACACCTGGTCCGACATCAACCCCTGCCACGTCCACCTGCGCGACCGTGCCCAGGCCGTCAAGCGGGGCGTCTGGCAGGCGGGCGGCTTCCCCCTCGAGTTCCCGGTCTCCACGCTCAGCGAGACCTTCCAGAAGCCGACCCCCATGCTCTACCGCAACCTCCTCGCCATGGAGACCGAGGAGCTGCTGCGCTCCTACCCGGTCGACGGCGCCGTGCTCATGGGCGGCTGCGACAAGTCCACCCCCGCCCTGCTCATGGGCGCCGCCAGCGTCGACCTGCCGACGGTGTTCGTGCCCGCGGGACCCATGCTCCCGGGGCACTGGCGCGGCGAGACCCTCGGCTCCGGCACCGACATGTGGAAGTACTGGGACGACAAGCGGGCCGGCCTCATCGGCGACTGCGAGATGCAGGAGCTGGAGAGCGGCCTGGCCCGCTCGCCCGGCCACTGCATGACGATGGGCACCGCCTCCACGCTGACCGCCGCCGCCGAAGCCCTCGGCGTCACCGTCCCGGGTGCCTCCAGCATCCCGGCCGTCGACTCCGGCCACGACCGGATGGCCGCCGCCGCCGGACTGCGCATCGTCGAACTCGTCCACCGGGACCGGAAGCTGAGCGACATCCTCACGGCCGACGCCTTCGAGGACGCCGTCACCACCGTGCTCGGCCTCGGCGGCTCGACCAACGCCGTGATCCACCTGATCGCCATGGCGGGCCGCGCGGGCGTCACCCTCACCCTCGACGACTTCGACCGCGTCGCCCGCACCGTCCCGGTCCTGGCCAACGTCCGCCCCGGCGGCCGGACGTACCTGATGGAGGACTTCCACTTCGCCGGCGGCCTGCCCGGTTTCCTCTCCCGCATCCCCGACCTGCTCCACCTGGACCGGCCCACCGTCGCGCACGACACGATGCGCGAGCAGATCGCGGGCGCCCGGGTGCACCACGACGACGTCATCCGGCCCCGCGACAACCCGGTCGCGGCCGAGGGCGGGGTCGCCGTCCTGCGCGGCAACCTCTGCCCCGACGGCGCCGTCATCAAGCACATCGCCGCCGAGCCCCACCTCCTCAAGCACACCGGCCCCGCGGTCGTCTTCGACGACTACAAGACGATGCAGCGGACCATCAACGACCCGTCCCTCGGCATCACCGCGGACAGCGTGCTCGTCCTGCGGGGTTCGGGCCCCAAGGGCGGACCGGGCATGCCCGAGTACGGCATGCTGCCCATCCCCGACCACCTGCTCAAGCAGGGCGTGCGCGACATGGTCCGGATCTCCGACGCCCGCATGAGCGGCACGAGTTACGGCGCCTGCGTGCTCCACGTGGCGCCCGAGTCGTACGTCGGCGGACCGCTGGCGCTGGTCCGCACCGGCGACTCGATCACCCTCGACGTCGAGGCCCGCTCCCTCCACCTGGGCGTGGACGACGAGGAGCTGGAGCGCCGCAGGGCCGCCTGGACACCGCCGCCCGCCCGCTACGAACGCGGCTACGGCGCCCTCTACAACGAACAGATCACCCAGGCCGACACCGGCTGCGACTTCGAGTTCCTGGCCCGCCCGGGCAAGGTGCAGGACCCGTACGCCGGCTGAGCCCCGTACGACACGAACACCCCCGCACACCCCTGTACGCCGAGAAAGCGCTTCCTGCACGACCCACGCACGACGTACCAGAACGGAGAACTGTCATGGCCCAAGCCGCAGCCGTGGCGAAACCGCCCGCGCCACCCCGGCGGCGCCGTGCCTCCGCCACACCGCGCAGGCTCCCGTACCTGCTGATCGCACCGGCCGCCCTGCTGATGCTGGGCTTCATCGCCTACCCGGTCATCAGCGTCTTCTACTACAGCCTGCAGGAGTACAACCCCACCAAGCCGTGGCGGAACGGCTTCGCGGGCCTCGACAACTTCACCAGGATCTTCACCGAGGACCCGGTCTTCTGGGACACCCTCGTCTTCAGCGCCAAGTGGGTCTTCGTCGAGGTCGGACTCCAACTGCTCTTCGGCCTGGCACTGGCGCTCATCGTCAACCAGACCTTCGTCGGCCGGGGCATCGGGCGCGCCCTGGTCTTCTCCCCCTGGGCCGTCTCCGGCGTGCTGACCTCCGCGATCTGGGTGCTGCTCTACAACTCGCAGACCGGCATCACCCGTTACCTCGCCGACCTCGGCATCGGCGACTACGGCACCAGCTGGCTGTCGGACACCTCGACCGTGTTCTCGGCCGCCGTCGTTGCCGACCTGTGGCGCGGAGTGCCCTTCTTCGCGATCCTCATCCTCGCCGACCTCCAGTCCGTCTCGAAGGACCTGTACGAGGCCGCCGAGGTCGACGGTGCGAGCCGGTTCAAGCAGTTCTGGCACATCACGCTGCCGCACCTGAAGGACGCCATCATCCTGTCCACGCTGCTGCGCGCCGTGTGGGAGTTCAACAACGTCGACCTGCTCTACACCCTGACCGGCGGCGGACCCGCGGGAGTCACCACGACCCTGCCCCTCTACATCGCCAACACCAGCGTCGACGCCCACGACTTCGGCTACGCGTCGGCCCTCACCACGGTCGCGTTCGTGATCCTGCTCTTCTGCTCGATCGTCTACCTGCGGCTGAGCAAGTTCGGAGGCGAGAACAAGTGATCACCAAGGAGGCCACCGCGCCCGCCCCCGCGCCCGCGCGGGCCGACCACGAACCGCCCCGGCCGGCGAAGAAGCGCCGCCCGGCCTGGGACGAGGTCCCCCGCTGGCAGATCTACCTGCCGCTCGGCGTCTACCTCGTCTTCACCCTGGTCCCGTTCTACTGGATCCTGCTCTTCGCGCTCCGCCCGGCGGGCTCCACCTCGCTGGTGCCCTGGCCGATGACCTTCGACCACTTCGAGAAGGTCTGGACGGACCGGGCCTTCGGCACCTTCTTCGAGAACAGCGTCTACGTCGGCCTCGCGACGCTGGTGATGACCACGCTCGTCGCCCTGGCCGGCGGATACGCCCTCGCACGGTTCGACTTCAAGATCAAGCGGGCCTTCATGCTGGCCCTGCTCTGCTCCCAGTTCGTGCCCGGCGCGCTGCTGCTGGTGCCGCTGTTCGAGATCTTCGCCGAACTCCAGATGATCAACTCACTCGGCAGCGTCATCATCGCCGAGACGGTCTTCCAGCTGCCGCTGTCGATGATCCTGATCAGCAACTTCATCAAGAACGTGCCGTACTCCCTGGAAGAGGCCGCCTGGGTCGACGGCTGCGGGCGGATGCGGGCCTTCCTGGTCGTCGTCCTGCCGCTGCTGCGGCCGGGCCTGATCGCCGTCGGCTCCTTCGCCTTCGTGCACTCCTGGAACCACTTCCTGTTCGCCCTGATGTTCCTCAACAACCAGGACAAGCAGACCATCCCGGTCGGCCTCAACACCCTGATGAGCGCGGACAGCGTCGACCTCGGCGCCCTCGCCGCCGGCGGCATCATCGCGGCCGTACCCGTCGTCCTCGTCTTCGCCTTCATCCAGAAGTGGCTGATCACGGGCTTCAGCGCGGGGGCGGTGAAGGGATGAGCCCGGTCCCCGTCGTCCTCGCCGGCGCCCGCGGTCACGGCCGCTGGCACGTCGCCAACATCCGCCGCCTGGAGCGGGCGGGACTCGTCCGGCTGGCGGGCGTCTGCGAGCTGACCCCGCTGACCGAGGAGGAGGCCGGCGGAGAACTCCCCGAACAGTCCGCCGACTTCGGCGCCCTGCTCGACTCCACCGGCGCCCGGATCGCCGTGATCTGCACGCCGATCCCCACCCACACCGACCTGGCGCTGACCGCCGCCCGCCGTGGCGTGCACCTGCTGCTGGAGAAGCCCCCGGCGCCGTCGTACGCCGACTTCCGCCGCATGGCCGACGGGGTCGCCGAGGCCGGGGTGGCCTGCCAGGTCGGGTTCCAGTCACTGGGCTCGCACGCCGTGCCGGCGATCCGCGCGCTGATCGCCGAGGGCGCGATCGGGGAGGTCGTCGGCATCGGCGGGGCCGGGGCGTGGGTGCGCGACGAGGCCTACTTCCGCCGGGCGGCCTGGGCGGGCCGGCGACGGCTGGACGGTGCCGACGTCATCGACGGTGTACTGACCAACCCGCTCGCGCACGCCGTCGCCACCGCACTCGCCCTCGGCGACAGCACCCGCGCCGAGGACGTCACCGGCATCGAGACCGAGCTGAGCCACGCCAACGACATCGAGGCCGACGACACCTCCTGCGTACGGATCGGCACCACGCGCGGCCACCGCGTCACCGTCGCCGCGACCCTGTGCGCGGAGCGGGCGGACGAGCCGTACGTCCTAGTGCACGGGAGCAGCGGCCGCGTCACCTTCTGGTACAAGCAGGACCGCGTCCTGCTCCAGCGCGGCGGCCACGGCCCCGAGGAGTACGACCACGGCCGCACCGACCTGCTGGAGAACCTGGTCGCCCATCTCACCGACGGCACCCCGCTGCTGGTCCCGCCGGAGGAGACCGGTGCCTTCATGCGGGTCGTCGAGGCGATCCGCCGGGCCCCCGACCCCGACCGGCTGCCCGACGCCGCCTGGCGCCGCGTCCCCGGTGAGGCCCGCCGCGTGGTCCCCGGCATCGACGGCCTGGTGGCCGCCGCAGCCGACACCCTCTCCCTCTACTCGGAGCTGGGCGCCCCCTGGGCGCCGCGCACCGAGCACCCGCTGAGCGAGGTGAGCACCCGATGACCGGCCACGACTCCCTGATCCTGCGCGTGGGGGGCCGCCCCGTGGGCCGCTACGTCACCCGGCCCGAACTGCCCGCCCGGCTCTCCCCACGCCCCTACCTGCACCCCGTCACCACCCTGGCCGGCACGGCCGTGACCGAGTTCAGCCCCGCCGACCACCTCCATCACCTCGGCGTCGGTGTCGCCGTTCCCGACGTCGAGGGGCACAACTTCTGGGGCGGGCGCACCTACGTACGCGACCGGGGGCCGACCGAGCTGGACAACCACGGCACCCAGCGGCACACCGCCTTCCAGCTCCGCGACCCCGACGGCTTCGTCGAGGAGCTGCGCTGGGTCGCCGCCGGCACCGAGCTGCTGCGCGAGCGCCGCACCGTCGCCGCCACCGGTCTCACCGCCACCGCCTGGGCGCTGGACTTCACCTTCTCCCTCACCAACGTCACCCCGGGCCCCCTCACCATCGGCAGTCCCGCCACCAACGGGCGCCCCGGCGCGGCGTACGGCGGCTTCTTCTGGCGCGCCCGCAAGGAGGCCACGGCGCCCCGGGTCTTCACCGCCGACCGCGAGGGCGAGCGCGAGGTCCACGGCGGGCGCGCCGGCTGGCTCGCCCTGGCCGGCGGCACCTGGTCGCTGGTCTTCGCCGGGGCCACGGAGCAGACCCGCCGCGACCCGTGGTTCGTGCGCACCGAGGAGTACCCGGGCGTCGGCTCGTCCCTCGCGTACGACGAACGGCCGGCCATCGCCCCCGGCGACACCCTCGTGCGCCGGATCGTCACCGTCGTCGCCGACGGCCGCCTCGGCCCCGACGACGCCGCGACCCTCGTACGAAAGGCGGTGAGCCCGTGACTCCCGAGACTCCCGTGCCGTCGAAGACCCCGGACACGTACACCAACCCCGTCCTGGACGCCGACTGGTCCGACCCGGACGTCGTCCGCGTCGGTGACGACTTCTACCTGACCGCCTCCAGCTTCGGCCGCGTCCCCGGCCTGCCGCTCCTGCACTCCCGCGACCTGGTCAACTGGACGCTGGTCGGGCACGCCCTGCCCCGCCTGGAACCGGCGGAGGCCTTCGCGACGCCCCGCCACGACTGCGGCGTCTGGGCCCCGTCCCTGCGCCACCACGCCGACCGCTTCTGGATCTTCTGGGGCGATCCCGACCACGGGATCTTCCAGGTCAACGCGCCCGAGATCCGCGGCCCGTGGACCGCGCCGCACCTGGTGAAGGCGGGCAGGGGCCTGATCGACCCGTGCCCGCTGTGGGACGAGGAGACCGGTGAGGCCTATCTCGTGCACGCCTGGGCCCGCTCCCGCTCCGGGATCAAGAACCGCCTCACCGGCCACCGCATGCGCCCCGACGCCACCGGACTCCTCGACGAGGGCAAGGTGATCGTCGACGCCGACCGCATCCCCGGCTGGTTCACCCTGGAGGGCCCCAAGCTCTACAAGCACGACGGCCGGTTCTGGATCCTGGCGCCCGCCGGGGGAGTGGAGACCGGCTGGCAGGGCGCCTTCCGCGCCCGCGACTTCTTCGGTCCGTACGAGGAGAAGGTCGTCCTCGAACAGCGGGACACCGACGTCAACGGCCCCCACCAGGGCGGCTGGGTGCGCACCGGAGCCGGCGAGGACTGGTTCCTGCACTTCCAGCAGCGCGGGGCGTACGGCAGGGTGGTCCACCTCCAGCCGATGACCTGGGCGGAGGGAGGCTGGCCGGTGATGGGCGACGACGGCGCCCCGGTCACCGAGCACGCCCGCCCCGCCCTGCCCCCGCAGCCGCCGGCCGCGCCGGCGACCGACGACGACTTCCCCGGCGGACGGTTCGGCCGCCAGTGGTCCTGGACCGCCAACCCCCGCGACGGCTGGACCACCCAGCACTCCGGGGACGGGCTGCGGCCGGTCTGCGTCCGCTCGGCCGACGCGCACGACCTGCGCAGGCTGCCGAACGTGCTCACCCAGCGGCTGCCCGGCGTCCCCTCGGTCGTCGAGGTCGACCTGCGCCTGGACGCCGAGGAGCCGGGCGCGCGGGCCGGGCTGGCGGTGCTCGGCGACGCCTACCGCTGGCTCGGGCTCCAGCGGGACGCGGACGGAACCGTGCACCTGGTGCACCGGTTCGCCGAGACGGTCGCGGAGGCCGAGCGGGACGCCGACCACCCGCGCCCCGCCCCCGAGGGCCGGGTGCGGCTGCGGATCGAGACCGTACCCGGCGCGCGCTGCCGCTTCTCCTGCGACCTGGGCGACGGGTACCGCCCCACCGGCCAGGAATTCGCCGCCACCCCGTGGCGCTGGGTCGGCGCCCTGCTCGGCCTGTTCGCACTCGCGCCCGCCGGCGAGGGACACGCCGGCACCGCCACCTTCACCCGGTTCCGGATCGGACCCCGGTAACCGCCGACCTCATCCGTACGCCTGTTGGGAGAGCCGCAATGACGCACCTCCGTAGCAAGCGCTTGCCGGGCACGGGTCCCGGCCGGGCGCTGGCCGCCGTACTCGGCCTGGTCGCCGCTCTGGCGCTCGGCACGGCCGGGGAGGCACAGGCCGCCGGTCCGGGCCAGGAGACGGGTTCCGCCCGCCACTTCGACCGGCCGCACGGCTTCGCCTCCCTCGCCGGCGGCACCACCGGCGGAGCGGGCGGCGAGGTCGTCACCGTCACCGACCAGGCCGGGCTGGCGAAGTACGCGGCGGCGGACGAGCCGTACGTCATCCGGGTGGCGGGCTCGATCGCGGTCGCGCCCTTCGGCTCGGACATCGTGGTCGCCTCCGACAAGACGATCATCGGGGTCGGCGACACGGGCGAGATCGTCCACGGCGAACTCCACCTGAACCCGGGCACGCACAATGTCATCATCCGCAACCTGACCATCCGCGACAGCTACGTAGAGGGCGACTGGGACGGCAAGACCACCGACTTCGACGCGATCCAGATGGACTCCGTCCACCACGTCTGGATCGACCACAACCGCCTGGCGCACATGGGTGACGGACTGCTCGACATCCGCAAGGACAGCGAGTACATCACCGTCTCCTACAACCGGTTCGAGAACCACAACAAGGCGCTCGGCATCGGCTGGACGGACAACGTCCGCACCCAGATCACCATCGACCACAACTGGTTCACCGGCACCAAGCAGCGCAACCCGTCCGCCGACAACTGCGCCTACGCGCACCTGTACAACAACTACCTCTCGGCCCAGGTGGCCGACGGCGACCCGCAGTGGACGTACGGGAACTGGGCGCGCGGCGCGACCCGGATGGTCATCGAGAACAGCTACTACGACGGCGTCCAGCACCCCTACCGGGCGGACGCCACCGCGGAACTGGTGCAGCGCGGATCGATCCTGAAGGAGACGACCGGCCGCCACGACGCATGGGGCGACGCCTTCGAACCGGGCGACTTCTACGCGTACCGGCTGGACCCGGCGGCCGCCGTCCCGGCGCTGGTCAAGCGCTTCTCCGGGCCGCAGAAGCACCTCGGCACCGACGCACACACCCACTGATCCCCCCCCCACGTGTCCAGCACGTCCGAAAGAAGAGAGCCGACCAATGAAGATCAGCAATCGCAGCAGCAGAGGCACGCGCGCGGGCCGGACCTCCGCCGCCGTGGCCCTGGGGGCCGTACTCGCGCTGACCGCCACCGCCTGCGGTGACGACGGCAGCGGGGCGGGCGGCGACAAGGGCGCCGAGGGCAGCGGCAAGGGCAAGATCACCTTCTGGGACAACAACGGCGGTATCCGCACGGCCGTCTGGAAGGAGATCATCGCCGACTTCGAGAAGGCGAACCCGGACATCGACGTCGAGTACGTCGGGATCGCCGCCACCGAGTACCAGTCGAAGGTCGACACCGCCATCCAGGGCGGCGGTCTGCCGGACGTCGGCGGTGTCGGCGCGGCGATGCTCGCCGGTTTCTCCGCCCAGGGCGCCCTCGAGCCGCTGGACGACCGGCTCGCCAAGTCCTCCCTGAGCGGCAAGCTCAACAAGGACATGGTCGAGTCCCTGAAGGCGGCCGGCGGCGGCGACGGCACGCTGTACTCGGTGCCGACCTCCGCCAACAACGGCGTCCTCTACTACCGCACCGACCTGTTCGACAAGGCCGGGCTGGACGCGCCGACGACGTGGGACAAGTTCTACGAGGCCGCCGAGAAGCTGACCGACGAGGACAAGAACGAGTTCGGCTACACCATCCGCGGCGGGTCGGGATCGATCGCCCAGGCGCTCGACGCGATGTACGGGCAGTCCGGCATCACCTCGTTCTGGAGCGAGGACAAGAAGACGACGACCGTCAACGACCCGAAGAACGTCGAGGCGCTGGAGAAGTACGCGGCCCTCTACAAGAAGGTCACGCCGGCCGCCGACGTCAACAACGACTTCGCCAAGATGGTCGCCCAGTACGACTCGGGCACGATCGGCATGCTCAACCACAACCTGGGCTCCTACCAGGACCACGTGAAGGCGCTCGGCGTCGGGAAGTTCCGCGGCATCCCGCAGCCGGTCGGCGCTTCCGGCAAGCGGGTCCAGGTCTCCAACCCGGTCGACGGGCTCGGCATCTTCAAGAGCTCCAAGAACAAGGAGGCCGCCTGGAAGTTCGTCGAGTTCGCCACGTCGCACGAGCAGAACTCGCGGTTCAACGAGTCGGCGGGGCAGGTGCCGTCGAACACGGAGGCCGCGAAGGACGCGTGGATCCAGAAGGCGGAGCCGACGAAGCTGGCGGCGGAAGCGCTGAACGACGGGTCTACGACCATTGTCCAGCTGCCGTACTACCTGCCGGACTGGAACACGCTGTCCAAGTCGGAGAGTGAGCCGGGGTTCCAGAAGGTGCTGCTCGGTGAGATGAGCGCGAAGGACTTCTTGGACGGGCTGGCCGAGAAGCTGAATGAGGCGCAGGCCGAGTGGACCGAGCAGATGGGTTAGTTCTCACCGGGTTTCGCCGTGGGGCGGTCCGTGCTTCTCGGGCTGCGGGCCGTCCCGGGCCGGGCGCGCCCACGCGGCGGAGCCGCACATCGATACAGCCCCGCGCCCCCAGGCGACTCATCTCCCCTTCCTCGAAAGGCACCCAGCGTGGTTCTCAGCCGAAGACAAGTCACCGCGGCCGCCGTCTCGGCCGTTCCTCTGGCGGTCGCCGCCGCCGGTACCGCACGTGCCGGCGGGCGCCGCCCCCGCACCCTCTACATCGCCGGTGATTCCACCGCCGCGCAGAAGTACGCCGACGCCGCGCCCGAGACCGGGTGGGGGATGGCGCTGCCCTTCTTCCTTCGCAAGGACCTCCGGGTCGCCAATCACGCCGTGAACGGGCGGAGTTCCAAGAGCTTCGTCGACGAGGGGCGGCTGGACGTCGTCCTCGGCGCGATCGCGCCCGGCGACCTCCTCCTGATCCAGTTCGCGCACAACGACGAGAAGGCGGAGGACCCCACCCGCTACACCGAGCCCTGGACGACGTACCAGGACCATCTGCGGCTGTACGTCGAGGGGGCGCGGGCCCGTGGGGCGCGGCCGGTGCTGGCCACGCCCGTCGAGCGGCGGCGGTTCGACGCGGCGGGCGACGCGCGGCCGAGTCACGGGGAGTACCCGGCGGCGATGCGGGCGCTCGCCCGGGAGGAGGGCGTGGCGCTGCTCGACGTCCAGGCGCTGTCGCTCGCGCTGTGGCAGCGGCTCGGTGTCGAGGGGACCAAGGCGTACTTCAACTGGACCGCCACCGAGCAGGACAACACCCACTTCAACCCGCCCGGCGCGATCGCGGTCGCCCGGCTCGTCGCGCGGGAGCTGCTGCGCACACGGGTGCTGGCGCACCGGGACGCGCGCCGGCTGGACGAGGAGATTCCCGAGTCCTGGATCGACTGGCCCGCGCCGGCCACCGCGTAGCACCTCGACACTTCCGGAAAAGGAGAGCCGCACCATGAGCACATCGAGATGGCATGGGCATGCCAGCATGCGAGGCGCCGCGCTCGTCGGCTGCACCGCCCTCGTACTGAGTCTGACCGCCGCCACCGCCCAGGCCCGCCCCGGTCACCACCACCCCCGCGACGCCGCCCGGCAGACCCTGCCCGCGAACGACGGCTGGGCCTCGCACGGCACCGGTACCACCGGCGGGGCGGAGGCCGACCGGGAACGCGTCTTCACCGTCTCCACCTGGGACGAGTTCAAGGCCGCCCTCGCGGTGGAGGGCACCGCGCCGCGGATCGTCAAGGTGAAGGGCACGATCGACGCCGTGTCCGAGGGCTGCGAGGCCTTCGCCGCGCCCGGCTACGACTTCGACGCGTACCTGGAGAAGTACGCACCGGAGCGCTGGGGCCTGGAGACCGACCTGAGCGACGAGCCCGCCGACAGCCCCGAGGGACTGCGCCGCGCCTCCGCCGCACAGCAGGACGAGGCGATCAAGGCGAGCGTTCCCGCCAACACCACCATCATCGGCGTCGGCCGCGACGCCGGGCTCAAGGGCGCCAGCCTCCAGATCAAGGGCGTGGACAACGTCATCGTCCGCAACCTGACCTTCGAGAGCCCCGTGGACTGCTTCCCGCAGTGGGACCCCACCGACGGGGACAAGGGCAACTGGAACTCCGAGTACGACAGCGCCGTCGTGTACGGCTCGACGCACGTGTGGCTGGACCACAACACCTTCACCGACGGCGAGCACCCCGACAGCGCGGCGCCCACCTACTTCGGCATGCTGTACCAGCAGCACGACGGCCAGCTCGACATCGTGAAGGGCGCCGACTACGTCACCGCCTCCTGGAACGTCTTCACCGAGCACGACAAGACGATCCTGATCGGCAACAGCGACAGCGAGTCGACGGCCGTCGTCGACCGCGGTCACCTGAGGACGACCTTCCACCACAACCTCTTCAAGGACCTCGTCGAGCGCGCGCCCCGGGTGCGGTTCGGCCAGGTCGACGTCTACAACAACCACTTCGTGGCCGGCGAGGACTACTCCTACAGCTTCGGCATCGGCAAGGAGTCCCAGCTCGTCGCCGAGCACAACGCCTTCACCCTGCCGGACGGCGTCAGCCCCGCGAAGGTCCTCAAGAAGTGGAGCGAGGCGCCGGTCACCGCCGCGCACAACCGGGTCAACGGCCGCTCCGTCGACCTGATCGCCGTGCACAACGCCCAGATCCCGGACGAGACCCTCCAGTCGGGCGCGGGCTGGACGCCCACCCTGCGCACCAAGGTCCTCCCGGCCCGGGCCGTCCCCTTCGTCGTCGGCCACGGCGCGGGCGCCGGCCGCCTGCGCTGACACCCGTCCACGAACCGGGCCGGGGCGCCCGCACCGCCCCGGCCCACCCCGCCCGCGTCCCGAAGGAGAGCACCCGCATGCACCGACCCGCCCTGTCCCGCCGAGGCTTCCTCCTGACGACCGCCGGCGCGGGCGCCGCCCTCGGCCTCGCGTCCGGTCCGGCCGCCGCCGGCCCCCGCCGCCCGCGCCCCTTCGGCCGGTACGGTTCCCCGGCCGAGCGCCGCACCCCCAAGACGCTGTACGTCGACCCGCACGGCCGCGGCGACTTCACCTCCGTCCAGGCCGCCGTGACCGCGGCCGAGGGCCCCGGCTGGACGCTGGTCCTCGCACCCGGCACCTACCGCGAGACGGTGTCCGTGGCCGCCGACCGCACCGACGCGACCTGGATCGGCGCCTCCCACGACCCGCGTGACGTCGTCGTCGTGTACGACAACGCGGCCGGCACCCCCAAACCGGACGGCTCCGGCAACTACGGCACCAGCGGGTCGGCCACCACCACCGTGCGGGCCGACGGCTTCACCGCCCACCGGATCACCTTCGCCAACGACTGGCTGCGCGCCGACCACCCCGGCTTCAGCGGCACCCAGGCCGTCGCCGTCAAGGTCCAGGGCGACCGCAGCGCCTTCCACCACTGCCGCTTCCTCGGACACCAGGACACCCTCTACGCCGACAGCCGAGACCTCGGCCACTTCGCCCGCCAGTACTTCGCCCACTGCTACGTCGAGGGCGACGTCGACTTCGTCTTCGGCCGGGCGACGGCCGTGTACGAGGACTGCCACTTCCGCACCCTGGTCCGCACCGACCTGTCCGGCGCCCCGTACGGCTTCGTCTTCGCGCCGTCCACCGCGGGCGCCAACCCGCGCGGCTACCTGGTGACGCGGAGCCGGGTCACCAGCGAGGCCCCCGACGGCTACTACAAGCTGGCCCGCCCCTGGGTGCCCAGCTCCGACACCACCGCCCGCCCCATGCTCACCGTGCGCGAGACCCGCCTCGGCGCGGGCGTCGACGCGGTGGCGCCCTACGCCAAAATGCGGGACGCCCACCCCTGGCAGGAGCAGCGGTTCGCCGAGTACCGCAACACCGGGCCGGGCGCCGCGGTCACCGTGCCGGAGAACCGGCCCCAGCTCACCCGCGCCGAGACGAGCGCCCACACCCGCCAGGCGTACCTCGGCGACTGGCGGCCGTATGAGCGCCGGAGGTGATCCGCCCGGTGTGCTGCCCGGCTTCCACCCGGCGCTCAAGGACGAGCTGACCTTCCCGCTCGCCTGGGGCACCTCGCCGGTCCGGGACTTCGGGGAGTGGCGGCGGACCGCCCGTGCCACCGTGGAGGCGCACCTCCTCGTCGACCGGCAGGACGACACCCCGTACGCCCCCGAGTTCGCCGCCCGAGAGGACGGCGACGGGTACACGAGGGAGCTGGTCACCCTCTCCCTCACCCGCTACGGACGGGTCCGCGGCGCCCTGCTCACCCCGCACGGCCCCGGGCCCTTCCCGGCCGTCCTGTTCCTGCACGACCACGGCTCCCGGTTCGACATCGGCAAGGAGAAGGCGGTCCGGCCCTGGTACGACGACACCCGGCTGGCCGCCGCCGTCGACTGGGCCGGCCGGCACTTC
This sequence comes from Streptomyces sp. NPDC058796, assembly GCF_042745235.1. NCBI lineage: Bacteria > Bacillati > Actinomycetota > Actinomycetes > Kitasatosporales > Streptomycetaceae > Streptomyces > Streptomyces sp. NPDC058796. Next base: position 95,690 of record NZ_JBHYOP010000014.1, on the reverse strand, counting down.
GACGGGCGCTTCCCCGGCGACGAACTGGCCCGGCGCGGCTACGTGGTGTTCTGCGCGGACGCCCTGGGCTGGGGAGACCGCGAACCGCTCGCCTACGAGCGGCAGCAGGCCCTCGCCAGCAACCTCTTCCACCTCGGCAGCTCCCTGGCCGGGCTGCTGGCCCGCGAGGACCAGCGTGCCGCCGGCTTCCTGGCCGGACTCGACCGGGTGGACGCCCGCCGGGTCGCGGCCGTCGGCTTCTCCATGGGCGGCTACCGCGCCTGGCAGGCCGCCGCTCTCAGCGACGACGTCGCCGCCGCGGTGAGCGTGTGCTGGATGACCGGCCTCAAGGGGATGCTGGTGCCGGGCAACAACACCCTGCGCGGGCAGTCGGCGTTCCACATGCTGCACCCCGGGCTCGCCCGCCACCTCGACCTGCCCGACGTGGCGAGCATCGCCGCGCCGAAGCCCATGCTGTTCCTCGGCGGTGGACAGGACCCGCTGTTCACCGCCGAGGGCGTCCGCACCGCCCACGCCCGGCTGCGCGCCGTCTGGCACTCGCTCGGCGCCGCCGGCCGGCTGCGCACCGAGACCTGGCCGGACACCGGGCACGCCTTCCCGGGGCGCATGCAGGACGCGGCCTTCGCGTGGCTGGATTCGGTCACGGACGTCCGGTCCTGAAACGGGGAACGCCCCCGCCGGTCGTCACCGGCGGGGGCGTTCGGTGGGCCGGCCGAGTGGGGGCTCGGACGGCGCGCACCGGCCCGGGGGGGCGGGCCGGTGGTCCGACCGGCTCGGAGCGCTACTGGTAGCTGAGGTCCGAAGCGGTGAAGTCGCAGGTCCTGCCGTAGGGGCCGACCGGGGACAGCTTCCTCGGCTCCTCGCCGCTGCTGTTGCCCTCGAAGCGGACGCAGGTCTCGATCTTCCTCTTGGCGTCGCCGTGCACGCGGACGTTGCGCAGGGCCGCCGTGTCCCCGTAGTTCTGGTTGACGCCGACGATGGACTTGCCGGGCGCGGTGACGTCCACGTCGTTGACGATGATCGTGCGCTGGTACTGCTTCTCGCAGTTGCCGCAGGAGCGCACCAGCTTGCCGAAGTTCTCGACCCGGAACTTCGAGACGACGAGTTTGCCCGCGCCGTTGAACTGGAACACCTTGTCGTCGGCGTTCCTCGCGCCGCCGCCGTACACCTTGTAGACGGCGGACGCCGAGGTGCCCTTGAAGCTGGCGGCGTCCTCGCCCACGTCCAGCCACCACACGTTCTGCAGGGTGCAGGAGCCCTTGCAGTGGACGCCGTCGGCGGCGGGCGTGCCGATGATCACGTTCTTCAGCGTGGCGCCGTCGGCCAGCTCGAAGACCGGGTCCTGGCCCTCGTCCTGGCCGTCGCCGCCCAGGTCGCCGGTGCCGTAGAACTTCTTCATCCCGCCGTCGTAGGACCCCTTGACCGGGATCGTCGACGAGACGGGCTTGCTGCCGGTGTCCTCGGGCCAGGACGACGCGGCACCCGCGGTGGACAGCATCGTCGTCGTGACGATCGCCGCCCCGGTGAGGCCGAAGGCAGCGGTCCCGGCGATCACCGCCCGGCGCCCGGTGACCCGGCGGCGGTGGCGGACGCGCTGTTCAGCTCGTGCAGTCATGCCCATTTTCCTTGCGTGGGGGAGAGGAACGTTGCGCTTCCTGGTCGCCGCCGGTGGACAAAGGGTTGCCGTGACCGCCGGTCTTTTCGCGAAGCCCTTGCCTCACGAACCGCCGTCGGGGGCTGCGAAGCCGCCCCGTACCGAGAACCGGCCGGACCCGGCGGTGGCCGTCGCGGTGTAGCGGTCGGCGTGCGCGTCCCGGCCCCCGCGGTCGTGGTCGTACTGGCCGGCGAACACCCACTCGCCCGCCGGGACCGTACGGCCCTCCCTCAGCGTCCACCGGTACACCAGGAAGCCGTCCCGCTCGCCGACGGCGAGGTCGAAGTCGCCCTCGGGCAGGGAGCGCCAGGCGCCGGTCGAGGTGACCCCGCCGGTCTGCGCCACCCTCAGTTCCACGGTGAGCGCGGTCAGGGGCCCGGCGGTCTTCAGGGTGACGTTGCTCTGTGCCCAGAACTCGTTGCTGTGCGGGTCCACCGAGCCGTCCGACCACAGCGGGCCGTCCTGCACGGCGGGCGCGGGAGGGCGGGCGGTCCCGGTCGCCGTCGAGGTGGCGGCCGGCGGCCGTGAGGAGGCGGGGGTGTCCGGGGTTCTCGACCCGGGCGCGGTGCTCGGGCCCGGGTCGGACGCCGGCGGGGCGGGCACCCGGCCGGTGTCCTGCGGCGACGGTGTGGCCGCAGGGGCCGGCGAGGCGGCCACCGAACGCCGTTGGGGAGCGCCGTCCTTCACCGCGGAGGCGACCGCGTAGCCGCCGACGGCGAGCACCCCCGCCACTGCGGCCGTCGCCCCGGCCACCCGCGCCCAGCCCAGCAGCGGACGCGTCGCCCGGTGGACCGGGCGGTCCCCGCCCGACATGCCGCGCTCCACCCGGGCCAGGATGCGCGCCCGGTCGGGCCGGTGCGCACCGGCCGCCTCGTGCAGCCGGACCCGCAGCTCCTCGTCCACGTCCCGCAGCCCGGTCATCGGTTCCCTCCCGCGGCGCCACCGCTGCGCGCGATCGCCGCGTGCACCTGCCCGACGGCCGTCCGCGTGCCCAGCAGCCGCTGCAGTTCGGCCATCCCCTTCGACGTCTGGCTCTTCACCGTACCCACCGAGACCCCCAGGGCGAGCGCCGTGTCCTTCTCCGAGAGGTCGAACGCGTGGCGCAGCACCACGCAGGCCCGCTTGCGGAACGGCAGCCGGCGCAGCGCCCCCTGCACGTCCACCACACCGGCGACGTCCGGGTTCTCCGTCCTCTCCTCGCGTTGCGACCAGAACAGGGCGACCCGTCTGCGCTCGCGCACGGCGGTGCGGACACGGGTGCGGGCGAGGTTGGCGACGACGCCGCGCGCGTACGCCGCCGGATGGTCGGCCGCGCGGATCCGGTCCCAGCGGTGCCACAGGGCCAGCAGGGCGTCCGCCGCGAGGTCGTCGGCCGCGTCCGGTTCGCCGGTCAGCAAGTGGGCGAGCCGGGCGAGTTCCGCGTAGTGGCGCTCGAAGAAGGCGTGGAACTCCACGGAGGCGGCGTCGTCGACGACTGTCCCCACGGGCGGACTCTCCTCGCAGCGGCTTCCCCGGCGTCGAACAGCCGTGCGCCGGGCCGGAGTCCGGAACTGTAGCAGCGTTCGACGCACCACCCGTACGGTGCGTCGAACGCCGTATGACAAGCCGAACCGGCCGCAGCGCCTTGCCCGTCGGGTCAGCCCTTGAGCGCCGCCTCCATCATCGCCTTGGCCACCGGGGCGGCCAGGCCGTTGCCGCTGACCTCGGAGCGGGCCGCGTCGGACTGCTCGATGATGACCGCCACGGCCACCTCCCGGTCCGACGAGTCCGACTTCGCGTACGAGGTGAACCAGGCGTACGGGGTCTTGCTGTTGTTCTCGCCGTGCTGGGCGGTGCCCGTCTTGCCGCCCACGGTCGCGCCGGAGATCTGCGCGTTCGACCCCGTGCCCTTCTCGACGACGGTCTGCATCGCCGACTGCAGTTGCTCGGCCGTGTCGGAGGAAACGATTCGCTTCGAGTCCGGGTCGGTGTGGTCCTCCAGGACGTCGCCGCCGCTGTCGGTGATCTGCGACACCATGTGCGGCGAGACCAGCTCGCCGCCGTTGGCCAGCGCCGCCGACACCATGGCCATCTGCAGCGGGGTCGCCGTCACGTCGAACTGGCCGATGCCCGTCAGCGCCGTCGACGACTCGTTCATGTCCTTCGGGTACACGCTGGTGTAGGCGCGCACCGGCACGTCCTGCGCCTCGTCGTTGAAGCCGAACTTCTCGGCCGTCGCCCGCAGCTTGTCCTGGCCGAGGTCGACGGCCATCTTCGCGAAGACGTTGTTGCACGAGTACTGCAGCGCGGTGCGGATCGTGGCGTCCTCGCAGGGAGCGTTCGGGTTCTCGTTCGTCAGGTCCGTCACGGTGCCCGGCAGCGTGTACGGGTCCGGGCTGTCGGTCTTCTCGTCCACCGACCCGTACAGCCCGTCCTCCAGCGCGGCGGCCGCCACGACCAGCTTGAACGTCGAACCCGGCGGCAGCGGCTGGCGCAGCGCGCGGTTGGTCAGCGGCTTGTCCGCGTCGCCGGTCAGCCTCTCCCAGGCCTCACCGGCGGTGTTGGCGTCGGTCAGCGACGTCGGGTCGTACGAAGGGGTCGAGACGACCGCCAGGATCTCGCCGGTCTTCGGGTCGATCGCCACGGCGGCGCCCTTGGTCTCGCCCAGCGCCTCGAATCCGGCCTTCTGGACGGCCGGGACGATGGTCGTGACCACGTTGCCCGGCTCGGCCCGGGTGCCGGTGATCGTGTCCATCACCGTCTTCAGCCGCGGGTCGGTGCCGTTGAGCACGTCCTGGTAGATGCCCTCCAGCTGCGTCGGCGCGTACGCCTGTGAGGCGTAGCCCGTCACCGCGGCGTACAGCTTGCCGTTCTCGTACGTCCGCTTGTACGCGAGGTCACCCCCCTCCGTGGGCGCCGAGCCGGTGATCGACCGGCCGGCCACGATGATGTTCCCCAGCGGCTCCGCGTACGTCTCGATCGCGTTGCGCCGGTTTTCCTTGTCGTCCGCGAGTGCCTCGGCCTTGTAGAACTGCACCCAGGTCGCCCTGACCAGCAGAGCGAACACCAGGAGCAGCGTGAAGACCGATGCGTGCCTGATCGTCTTGTTCATCCCGCTCGCAGGACGAACGGGGCGGAGCGAATCGTTCCCGTGTGCCCGTTTTCTCATCGCCCGTTCATGAAGCCGGCCTCGTAGGCCCGGATGACCGCCTGGGTGCGGTCGCGGCTGCCGGTCTTCGCCAGCACCGACGCCACATGGGTCTTCACCGTGGCCGGCCCCACCCGCATGCGCCCGGCGATCTCGGCGTTGGTCAGCCCGGTCGCCATGAGGCGCAGCACCTCGGCCTCGCGCCCCGTGAGCCGCGCCGCCCACGCGGGCGGGGCGGGGTGGGCGCGCGCGTGCTCGGCCGCCAGCGCGCGCACCGCCGACGGGAACAGCAGCGTGTCGCTGTGCGCCACCAGCCGCACCGCCCGGACGAGCGTGTCGGCGTCGGCACGCTTGAGCAGGAAACCGGCGGCCCCCGCGCGCAGGGCGTCGTAGACGTACGCGTCGTTCTCGAAGGTGGTGACGACCACGACGCGGGGCGGTTCGGCGAGCGTGGCGAGGATCTGCTCGGTGGCGCGGATGCCGTCGGTCCCCGGCATGCGGACGTCCATCAGGACCACGTCCGGCAGGGTCTCCCGCACGACCGAGACGGCCTCGGCCCCGGTGGCCGCCTCGCCCGCGACCTCCAGGTCCGGTTCGGCGGAGAGGATGGCGCGCAGGGCGGTGCGGACCATGCGCTCGTCGTCGGCGAGGACGATCCGGACGGGCGGGCGGGCCGCCCGGTCCACTGCGGTCTCCGGCGATGGCGTCACACGGTCTCCTTCGGTCTTCTCCCGCGTATGCGGTGGGTCACGTGGTGCTCGCGAGGGGCAGCGTCACATGGAGACGCCACGTCCGGCCGACGGGACCCGCTTGCGCCACCCCGCCCAGCAGGCGGGCCCGGTCGGCGATGCCGCGCAGGCCGTGGCCGCCGCCGGGGCGCGGGGCGCCGCCGGACGGGTGGGCCGCCTGGGCCGCCGGGCCGACGGGATTCTCGACGGTGATCCGCAGCTGACCGTCCCGTACCTCCACGCACAGGGCCACGGGGACCCGGCCGCCCGCGTGCCGCAGCGCGTTGCTCAGTCCCTCCTGCACGATGCGGTACGCCTCCCGGGACACCGGCGGCGGCAGCGCTCGCGGGTCCGCGGTGACGGTGGCCGTGACCCGCAGTCCGCCCGCGCGGGTGCGGTCCAGCAGGCCGTCGAGGTCGGCGGCGAGGGTGGGGGCGGGCGCGGTGCCGGGCGCGTCACCGTCGCGCAGGACGCCCAGTACGGCGTCGAGTTCGCCGACCGTGCGCCGCGTGGTGTCCTCGATCGCGGCGAGCGCCTCGCGGACGAACTCCGGGTCGGAGTCCAGCAGCCGGCGGGCCGCGCTCGCCTGGAGGGTGACCGCGCTCAGGGCGTGGCCCACGGAGTCGTGCAGTTCGCGCGCGAGCCGGTTGCGGACGGCGAGGTCGGCGGCGCGTGCCTCGGCCGCCGCCACCCGGTCCTCGGGGGAGGGGCCGAGCAGGGCGGGCGCCCACCGGGCCAGCAGCGTGCCGCAACCGGCGGCGCACGCGGCGAGCGCGACCAGCGTCGCGGCACCCGCGACCGGCGCGAGCGCGAGCGCCCACGCGTGGTCGAGGAAGGCGGGCAGCCCCGGGTCGTCGCGCAGTGCCGGGACGAACGGCAGCACGATCAGCGCCGCCGCGAACGGCGGCACCGCCAGCGACATCCCCGCGACGATGCCGCCGAGGCCGAGGTGGAGCGTGAACCAGGCCGCCGTGCGTCCCTTCTCGCCCTTCGTCCGGGCGGGCCCGTACGCCAGCCGGTCGGCCCCGACCCCGCACAGCCACCGCACCACGCCGGACTCCAGGGGCCGGGTGAGCGGGAACAGTGAGGTGACCGCGGCGAGCGGCAGGCCGACGGCGAACGAGGCCAGTTGGAGGGCGAGCGACCCGAAGACGTCGTCGACGCCGGTGAACGGGCCGACGACGACCGAGCCGACGAGGACGTACGGCATGGCGAGCGCGCCGCCGAGGATCAGGTGGATCCACCGCAGCCGGGCCCGCCGGCCGAACAGGAGCCGGGCGAGTGCGGTCACGGCCGGACGCGGGACGTGGCGGACCGCCGGGCGAGGAAGTGGGCGCCGACTGAGGCGAGGAGGAGGCCGACGGTCATCTGACCAGCGTAGGTGAACGTCATCAGCGCTGTGGGGCGCTCCGCGGAATCGTCGGCCGGCAGCAGCGCGGCGAGCAGCACCCAGCCGCCCCAGCAGCCCGCGGCGCCGGAACCCACCCAGGCCGAGCCGAGCGGCACCGTGACCCACAGGGACCGCGCACCGCGGAAGGCGAGCAGCAGTGTCCCGGCGACCGCCGCCGCCAGGAAGGCGACATGCATGGCCTCCAGAACCCGGAAGCCGGCGGTGCGTTCCCCGTCCCCGAGCCCCGTGGTGCCGCCGCACGCCCAGTACAGCCGGACCGCGGCCGGGAACGACGCGAGGACCGCACCGACGACGGCGAGCGCCCTGTACGGCGCCCCGACGGAGCGCACCGCCAGGTCCCGCACCCGCCCGCGCCACAGGTGTCCCCAGCGGCCGCGCGCGTAGAGCACGAACAGTGCTCCCAGAGCCAGTCCCTGCACGATGAACCCGGTGTAGACGACCGTGAACACCCATGAGTCGAGGAAGGGTTCGCGTCCCGCGCCGGACGCGGACACGTCGTCCCCGCCGAACGCCCGCGTCAGGAGCTGCAACGGAAACCCGGCCATGATCGGCGCGAGCAGCCCCGTGGCGACCCAGACCGGGAACGCCAGCGCCCACGCGGGTACCCGCAGGCCCCAGGGACGGGTCAGCACCAGGGTCAGCACGATCACACAGCTGTCCAGCAGCAGGGTCACTCCGTTGCCCACAGCCATGGCCACCCGGTGCTCCAGCAGCACGCTGTCGTCCGGGATGCCGACGTGACTCCCGGCGATCCAGGCCACCTTGAGCCCGAGGTAGGGAAGGCAGGCGGCGACGGCGGTGGCGCGCAGCAGCCGGCGGGTGCGGACGGTGCGGCGGCCGGGAGCCGGTGCGGAGGCGGATGCGAGCGTCTGGGTCATGGCTCCACGCTCCCGCGCCCACCCCCGCGGGCGCGTCCTGCGCCGCGACGATCCGCCTCCGCCGCGCGGCGGAGAGCCGGTCAGTCCGCGAGGTGCAGCACGACCTCGTCGATCTCCTCGCCCCGGGCCCGGGCGAACCCGCGGGCCCGGGCGGTCGTCTCGAAACCGCACTTCTCCAGCACCCGGCGCGATCCGGTGTTGTCCGCCGCCGCGCGTGCGTACAGCGGGCGGTCGCGCACCTCGGCGAGCAGGGCGCGCAGCGCCGCCGTGGCCACCCCGCGCCCCCAGTACGCCCGGTCGATCCAGTACGTCACCTCGCGCTCGCCCGGCTCCCCGTACACCGCCGTGCTGCCGACGACGTCACCGTCGCCGAGGATGGTGCGCACGACGTCGCGCGAGGCCCGGATCTTGCGCCAGTGCGTCGTGAACGCGTCCCAGTCGGCGGGATCCGGCGGGGTGAAGGCCGCCATGCGCAGGGCTTCCGGATCGTTCATCTGCCGGAAGAAGACGGGCAGGTCGCTGTCGTGTACCTCGCGCAGAGCGATGTCCATGGATCAGAGCCTACGCGTGGCCAGCGTCAGCCGGTCCCGCGCGTCGAACAAGGCGTCCTTCACCATCTGCTCGTGCGCGGGCGTCAGCCGCGCCACCGGCACCGAGCAGCTGATCGCGTCCCGCGCGGGAGTGCGGTAGGGCACCGCCACGCCGAAGCAGCGCAGGCCCAGCGTGTTCTCCTCGCGGTCCACGGCGAAGCCCTGCTCCCGCACCTGGTGCAGCTCCCCGATGAGCTTCTCCCGGTCGGTGATGGTGTGCTCGGTCAGCGCGGGCAGCGTTTCCGGGAGCATCTTGCGCACCTGCTCGTCGCTGTAGGTGCTCAGCAGCGCCTTGCCCAGCGACGTCGAGTGCGCGGGCAGCCGGCGGCCGACCCGGGTGAACGGCCGCAGGTAGTGCTGCGACTGCCGGGTGGCGAGGTAGACGACGTTCGTGCCGTCCAGCCGCGCCAGGTGGATGGTCTCCGTGGTGTCGTCGGAGAGCCGGTCCAGCGTGGGCCGCGCCGCCGCGACCACCTCGTCGCCGTCGATGTACGACGTGCCGACCAGCAGCGCCCGCACGCCGATGCCGTACCGGGTGCCGGTCGAGTCGGTCTCCACCCAGCCCAGCTCCACCAGCGTGCGCAGCAGCATGTAGAGGCTGGACTTGGGATAGCCCACGGCCTCCTGGACGGACGCGAGGGAGTGCATACCGGGGCGTCCGGCGAAGTACTCGAGCAGTTCCACCGTCCGCACGGCGGACTTGACCTGCGCTCCGCCCCCCGTCTCGCCAGCCGACATCGCCCTTGACCCCTTCGTTCGCCGGGAAATAGTCTCCGACAGCATATTCATCATGAGAGACGGCGTTCAGTATATCGAACGAGCCTGATGTTGAGCACGTTCGATGCCGAGCACGTTCCGATGCAGAGCACGTGGAGGGACCGCGGTGGCAGCAGCACCAGTCTGGAGTGTCGACCCCCGTACCGGGAAGCAGCGTGAACAGGTCGCGCTGGAAGCCACGGCCCAGGAGGTGGACGCCGCCGTACGCGCCGCGCACGCCGCCCGGGACGCCCTCGCCGACCGCACCGTCCGCGCGGCCTTCCTGCGCAGCGCCGCCGACGAGCTGAAGGCCGCCGAGGACACCCTGGTCGAGGCCGCCGACGCGGAGACCGCGCTCGGCCCGGTCCGGCTCACCGGCGAACTCGCCCGCACCTGCTACCAGCTGCGCGCCTTCGCCGACATCGTCGACGAGGGGGAGTTCCTCGGTGTCGTCGTCAACCACCCCGACGACACCGCCACCCCGCCCGTTCCCGACCTGCGCCGCTACAAGGTGCCGCTGGGCGTCGTCGCCGTCTACTCCGCCTCCAACTTCCCCTTCGCCTTCTCCGTCCCCGGCGGCGACACCGCCAGCGCCCTCGCGGCCGGCTGCCCGGTCGTGGTCAAGGCCCACCCCGACCACCCGGCCCTGTCCGAGCTGGTCGCCAGGGTGCTGCGCCGGGCCGCCGCGCGGCATGACATTCCCGAGGGCGTCATCGGCCTGGTGCACGGCTTCGAGGCGGGCATCGAGCTGATCAAGCACCCGCTGGTCGCGGCGGCCGGCTTCACGGGGTCGATCCGCGGCGGGCGTGCGCTGTTCGACGCGGCGGCGGCGCGTCCGGTCCCGATCCCCTTCCACGGCGAGCTGGGCTCGCTGAACCCGGTCGTGGTCACCCAGGCGGCGGCCCGGGAGCGGGCGGAGGCGATCGGCGCCGGGCTGGCCGGTTCGATGACCCTGGGCGTCGGCCAGTTCTGCGTGAAGCCCGGCCTGGTCCTGGTCCCGGCGGGCGACGCCGGTGACGGCCTGGTCAAGTCCCTCACGGACGCGGTCAGCGCGACCGACGCCGGGGTGCTGCTCGACCACCGGATGCGGGACAACTTCGTCGCCGGGGTCGCCGAGCGCGCGGCGCTGCCCGACGTGGAGACCCCGGTGACACCGGGCCCGGGCGGCGAGCACACCGTCAGCGCGGGGTTCGTGACCGTGCCGGCCGCGCGGCTGGCGGCCCGGGGCGAGCACGACCTGCTGCTGGAGGAGTGCTTCGGGCCGGTCACCGTGGTGGCCCGCTACGAGGACGAGGCCGACGTGCGGGCGGTGCTCTCGCGGCTGCCGGGGAACCTGACGGCGACGGTGCAGCTCTCCGCCGAGGAGGCGGCGGGGGAGGGGGCCGGGGCGGCCCTCCTCGCCGAGGTGACGCCGCTCGCCGGGCGGGTGCTGGTCAACGGCTGGCCGACGGGGGTCGCCGTGGCGGCGGCCCAGCACCACGGGGGGCCGTACCCGGCGACGACCTCGACGTCCACGTCGGTGGGCGGTACGGCCATCGAGCGGTGGCTGCGGCCGGTCGCGTATCAGGGGGTGCCGGAGGCTCTGCTGCCGGCTGAGCTGCGGGACGGGAATCCGCTGGGGCTTCCCCGGCGGTTCAACGGGGTGCTGGAACGGTAGCGATCCGCGGGCGCGCCGCAGGGGTGCGGGTTGTTCGGCGGGTGCCGCGCCGTGGTGGCTGGCCGCTCCCACGCGGCGGAGCCGCGTATCGATGCAGCCCCGCGCCCCTGGGCGGGATCCGGCGGCCTGAGAGGATCATGCGATGTCGCTCGAACTTCCCGAACTGCCCTTTCCCCTCCGTCCGTACGGCCCCGACGGCGATTGGGCCTACGAGGACGGCGTCCTCACCGCAACCGCCGGGCCCCGGCAGGACCGCTTCGTGCCGCCCACCGGGGAGACGCTCGCCCCCGCCTCCGACGCCCCCCGGCTGCTGGGCGCTCCCGAGGGGGACTTCCAGCTGATCGCCCGTGTCACCGTCGGCTTCGGGGCCGCCTTCGACGCCGGGGTGCTGTACGTCCACGTCGGTGAGCGGGCCTGGGCCAAACTGTGTCTGGAGTACTCCCCGGACGTGGCCACCGTCTGCACGGTGGTCACCCGGGGGCACTCCGACGACTGCAACTCCTTCACCGTGGACGGGGACTCGGTGTGGCTGCGCGTCAGCCGCACCGGGCGGGCCTTCGCCTTCCACGCCTCCCCCGACGGCGAGCGCTGGACCTTCGTCCGGCTCTTCACGCTGGGCGACGAGGCGGAGACCGGCGCCGCCCTGGTCGGCTTCCTGGCGCAGGCGCCGACGGGCGAGGGCTGCACGGTGACGTACGACCACCTGGAGTTCCGGCCGTCCTGGCCGGCGGACCTGCGGGACGGCAGCTGAGGGCGGGAATGGGACCGGCTGGTTGAAGGTTCACACAGGTGGCGGAGGGGGCCTCCGTACCCGTACGACCTGGAGAAGAGCCGAGACATGCGCGTCGAGATCTGGAGCGACATCGCCTGCCCGTGGTGCTACGTGGGCAAGGCCCGCTTCGAGAAGGCGCTGGCGGCCTTCGAGCACCGGGACGGCGTCGAGGTGGTCCACCGGTCCTTCGAGCTGGACCCCGGGCGGGCCAAGGACGACGTCCAGCCGGTGCTTACCATGCTCACCGCCAAGTACGGCATGAGCGAGGCGCAGGCGCGGGCCGGTGAGGACAACCTCGGCGCGCAGGCCGCCGCCGAGGGCCTGGACTACCGCACCCGGGGCCGCGACCACGGCAGCACCTTCGACATGCACCGGCTGCTGCACCTCGCCAAGGACAAGGGCCGGCAGGAGGCGCTGCTGGACGCCCTGTACCGGGCCAACTTCGCCGAGGAGCGTTCCGTCTTCAACGACGACGAGCGCCTGGTCGGCCTGGCCGCCGCCGCCGGCCTGGACGCGGACACCGCCCGCGAGGTGCTCGCCGATCCCACCGCCTACGCCGACGAGGTCCGCGCCGACGAGCGCGAGGCCGCGCAGCTCGGGGCGACGGGTGTGCCGTTCTTCGTGCTCGACCGGAAGTACGGCGTCTCCGGCGCCCAGCCGACCGAGGTCTTCGCACAGGCGCTGACCCGGGCCTGGGGCGAGCGCACGCCCCTGAAGCTGATCGACGACGGGGGCGCCGAGGCGTGCGGCCCGGACGGGTGTGCCGTCCCCGGGAAGTGAAGCAGCAGGTCAGCGGGCTCACATAAGCACCCCTTGGAGATACCGCGCAGAAATACGCGATGGACGAGGAGATCCTGGGGCCGCACAGTGGTCCCATGGAGAGCTTCGAGAACCTCGTCCGTACCGAGTTCGCCCCGAAGACCACGTACCTCAACACCGCCAGCACCGGTCTGCTCCCCGCCCGTACCCTCGTCGCCATGCGGGACGCGGCGGCCTCGGCGGCGGCCGGGCTGCCGTCCGACATGTTCGCCGACGTCGAGGCGTCCCGGTCCGCCTACGCCCGGCTGACGGGGGTGCCCGCCACCCGGGTCGCGGCCGGCGCGTCGGTGGCCACGTACAGCGGGCTCGTCGCCGCCTCGCTGCCCCAGGGCGCCGAAGTGCTCACCGCCGAGGCCGACTTCAGTTCCCTGGTGAATCCGCTGTACTCGCGGGGCGACCTGAAGGTGCGCAGTGTGCCGCTGGAGCGGATCGCCGAATCGGTGGGCCCGGACACCGCGCTCGTCGCGGTCAGCTCCGTCCAGTCCGCCGACGGGCGGATCGCGGACCTCGCGGCGGTGCGGGACGCCGCCCGGGCGCACGGGGCGCGGACACTGGTCGACGCCTCGCAGTCGAACGGGTGGCTGCCGCTGGCCGCGGACGACTTCGACTTCGTGGTGGCCGTCGCCTACAAGTGGGTGCTCTGCCCGCGCGGCGTCGCCTTCCTCGTCGTACCGGAGGACCTGGGAGAGGCGGCCGGGCTGACGCCGCTGTTCGCCGGGTGGGCGTCGGGGGAGCACCCCTGGGACAGCTGCTACGGTCGCGTCGAGGAACCCGCGCACTCCGCGCGGCGCTTCGACGAGAGCCCCGCCCTGTTCTCCTACACGGGAGCCCGGCACTCCCTCGCCCTGATCGAGGAGCTGGGCGTGGACGCGGTGCACGCTCACGACACCGCCCTCGCCGACCGGTTCCGCGCGGGGCTCGCCTCCCTGGGCCACGAGCCGGTGCCCGCGCCGGGCTCCACGATCGTGTCCGTGCCCGGACTCGGCCACCGCCAGGAGGAGTTGGGCCAAGCCGGGATCCAGGTCTCCGACCGGGCGGGCAACCTGCGGGCCGCCTTCCACGTGTACAACACGGCGGCGGACGTGGACCGGCTGCTGGACGTGCTGGCGGGCTGACACGGCAGGTCCGGGAGAATATCGGGCAGGGGCCTCCCGTCCCACAGGAAAAGGCCCCTGCCCGAGATCAGATGCGGGTCACTTCACCGGCGTGAAGTCCCGCGCGCCGATGAACTCCGGCCGCCGGATCGGTGCCGCGAACGGCTCGACCGCCGTGTTCTCCACGCTGTTGAACACGATGAACACGTTGCTGCGCGGGAACGGCGTGATGTTGTCGCCCGAACCGTGCATGCAGTTGCAGTCGAACCAGGTCGCCGAGCCGGCCTTGCCGGTGAACAGCTTGATGCCGTACTCCGACGCCATCTTCGTCAGCGCCTCGTCGGACGGCGTCCCCGCGTCCTGCATCTGCAGGGACTTCTTGTAGTTGTCCTTCGGCGTGGCCCCCGCGCACCCGAGGAACGTCTTGTGCGACCCCGGCATGATCATGAGACCGCCGTTGGTGTCGTAGTTCTCGGTGAGCGCGATCGAGACCGAGATCGTGCGCATGTTGGGCAGGCCGTCCTCGGCGTGCCAGGTCTCGAAGTCCGAGTGCCAGTAGAAGCCGCTGGCCCCGAAGCCCGGCTTCACGTTGATCCGCGACTGGTGGACGTAGACGTCCGAGCCGAGGATCTGCCGGGCCCGCCCGACCACGCGCTCGTCACGCACCAGCTTGGCGAAGACCTCGCTGATCTTGTGCACCTCGAAGACGGACCGGATCTCCTTGGACTTCGGCTCCACGATGGAGCGCTCGTCCGCGCGGATGGCCGGGTCGGTGGTGAGCCGCTCCAGCTCGCGGCGGTAGACCTCGACCTCGTCCGGCCCGATGAGCTGGTCGATGGCGAGGAAGCCGTCGCGGTCCAGGGCCTGCAGGTCACCGGCCGAGACGGGACCGGGCGTGTCCGGGGAGCCCCAGACGACCGGGTCCTGCCGAGGGGTGGCCACCTCGGTGGCGCCGCGGGTGGGATAGAGATCGGTGACGTTCGTGGTCGTGATGGTCACGGTGACTCACACCTCCTCGGTGAGCAGCGGGTAGACGCCGTTCTCGTCGTGGTCCTCCCGTCCGGTCACGGGCGGGTTGAAGACACAGATGCAGTGGAAGTCCTCCTTGACCTTGAGCGTGTGCCGCTCGTGGCCGTCCAGGAGGTACATCGTCCCCGGCGTGATGTGGTACGTCTTCCCCGTCTCGCGGTCGGTCAACTCGGCGTCGCCCTTGGTGCAGACGACCGCCTCGATGTGGTTCGCGTACCACATCGACGTCTCCGTACCCGCGTACAGGATCGTCTCGTGGACGGAGAAGCCGACCTTCTCCTTCGCGAGGACGATGCGCTTGCTCTCCCAGGTGCCGGACGCCGATTTCACGTGCCGGTCGGTGCCTTCGATCTCCTTGAACGAACGGACGATCACGGTGTTGCGATGCCTCCTAGGTGAAGGGTGTGCAATGGTCCCCGGCGTCTTCGGCCCACGGTCGCGCGGGCCGAAGACGCCGGAAGCACTGGGGGTGCCGAACGGGCGGGCCCGCCGGCGGTCACGCGGTCATGCCGGTCAGGCGGTCTCCCGCACGGCGCGGGCGAGGGTCTTCATGCCCTCGTCCAGCTCGTCGGGCGTGATGGTGAGCGCCGGCAGCAGCTTGACGACCTCGCTCTCGGGACCGGACGTCTCGATGAGCAGCCCGAGCTCGAAGGCGCGCTTGGCGACCCGGCCCGCACGCTCCTTGTCGTGGAACTCCAGGCCCCAGACCAGGCCGCGGCCGCGGTACTCCTTGACGTCGGCGAGGTTCTCCTCGGTGATGGCGATCATGTGCTGCTCGACCTGCTCACCGCGGGTGCGGGTCTGCTTCTCCATCGCCGACCCGTCGGCCCAGTACGTCTCCAGCGTGGCGGTCGCCGTGACGAAGGCCGGGTTGTTGCCGCGGAAGGTGCCGTTGTGCTCGCCCGGCTCCCAGACGTCCAGCTCCGGCTTGAACAGGGTCAGCGCCATCGGCATGCCGTAGCCGCTGATCGACTTGGAGACGGTGACGATGTCCGGCGTGATGCCCGCCTCCTCGAAGGAGAAGAAGGCGCCGGTGCGGCCGCAGCCCATCTGGATGTCGTCGACGATGAGCAGCATGTCCTGGCGCTCGCACAGGTCGGCCAGGGCGCGCAGCCACTCGGCCCGGGCGACGTTGATGCCGCCCTCGCCCTGCACCGTCTCGACGATCACGGCGGCCGGCTTGTTGAGGCCGGAGCCCTGGTCCTCCAGCAGCCGCTCGAACCACATGAAGTCCTCGACGGTGCCGTCGAAGTAGTTGTCGAACGGCATGGGCGTGCCGTGCACCAGCGGGATGCCGGCGCCGGCCCGCTTGAACGCGTTGCCGGTCACCGCGAGCGAGCCCAGCGACATGCCGTGGAAGGCGTTGGTGAAGGACACGATCGACTCGCGCCCCTTCACCTTCCGCGCCAGCTTCAGCGCGGCCTCGACGGCGTTGGTGCCCGTCGGGCCCGGGAACATGACCTTGTACGGCAGGTCACGCTTGCGCAGGATGATGTTCTGGAACGTCTCCAGGAAGCGGCGCTTGGCGGTGGTCGACATGTCGAGCCCGTGCGTGACGCCGTCCCGCTCCAGGTAGTCGATCAGCGCGCGTTTCAGGACGGCGTTGTTGTGCCCGTAGTTGAGCGAGCCCGCTCCGGCGAAGAAGTCGAGGTACTCGTGGCCGTCCTCGTCGTACATGCGGCTGCCGTGCGCACGGTCGAAGACGGTGGGCCAGCCGCGGCAGTAGCTGCGCACCTCGGACTCGACGGTCTCGAAGACGCTGAGGTCGGGCTGGGTGATGGTCACGACGAATCGCTCCTCGTTGGGTGAGGGTGGGAGAGGAAGGTCGTACTGGTCCGGGGGACCGGTGCGGTCCCGGCCGGGAAGTCTGAGGGGCCGGACTGGCACGGGGTGCCGGGCTGTCCGGCGCGCCGGTCGGTCAGCGGGCGGTGGCCCGCAGGGGGCCGATGCGGTACAGGACCTCGGGCTCGTGCGGCCCGTCGGGGAACAGGCCGGCGTCGAACAGCACCTCACGCTCCAGCCGGGCGCCGTGACGCTCGGCGAACGAGGTGAACAGCCGCTGGGACGCGGTGTTGTCCGGGGAGATCGTGGTTTCCAGGGTGGTCAGTCCGCGCTCCGCGACGGTGCGGGCGGCCAGTCCGTCGAGCAGGGCGGCGGCGAGCCGGCGTCCGCGGTACGCCTCGTCCACCGCGACCTGCCACACCAGCAGGGTGTCCGGCCGGTCCGGCCGTACGTACCCGGTGACGAAGCCGACCGGCTCCCCGCGCTCGTCGCGGGCGACGGCCGACGTGGCGGCGAAGTCCCGGCACCAGAGCAGATAGCTGTAGGACGAGTTCAGGTCGAGGACCTTGGAATCCCTCGCTATCCGCCACAGGGCGGCCCCGTCGGCCACTCTCGGACGGTCGATTTGCAGGTCTGCTTGCGCGGCAGTCATGCAAATTGAATTTACCCAGCGAAATTCGAAATTGCATCGCCGTACGGGGTTACGTATGCGGGCGTCATGTGCTATCACGCGGGCGCGTGCCGCCGCGCGAGGGAGCGGCGTTATGTGGGGGTTTCTGCCGTGCGTAAGCCACAAAACGGGCAGCATGTGTATCGGGTCACAATCACGTAACTCGCGCGAGACGTGCCCGAAATGTGTAGCTTGGGCTTCGCGGAATCTTTGTGTTTAGGTCCCGGGAAAGCGGGCAGAAGAATACGGGAAGCTGTGCTGAGCGTAATTCCTTAATTCGGTTTGTGTGAGCGTCGGTAATTACCCCGAATTCACGCGCCCGTGCCCGCTGCCGAATGCCCGGGAGCGGCCGGCCCGCCCCAGGCGTCCTCGGCGGCCCCCCGGGCGGCCTCCAGATCGGCCTTCAGCCCCTTCTCGGCCAGCGCGGCACCCAGTGCCGCCAGGGAGCCCTGAACGGCCCCGGGCGTGGCGTCCGGGCCGTAGTGATTGACCCGGATCATCTCCTTGGCCAGCGCGCCCCCGCCCGCGGCCAGCGGCAGCGCCGGGTCGGACGCCAGGGCGCGGGCCACCAGCTCCGACGCGTCCACGTCCGACGGCGTCCGCAGCGTCGTCGCGACGGGCGCCGCGTCCCGCGCCCCGTGCACGTACGGCTCCAGGCCGCCCAGCGCGAGCACACCGGCCCGGGTGGCCGACGCGGCCGACGCGTGCCGCGCCATCACCGTCTCCAGGCCCTCCGCCTCGATGCGCTCCACGCACGCCTCCAGTGCGAGCATCTCCAGCTGTGCCGGAGCGTGCAGCAGCGCCTTGCGTCCGCCGTCGATCCAGCGCTCCTTCCAGTCGAGGAGGGACAGGTAGGACCGCCGCGGGGCGTTCGGGTTCGCCGCCATCCGCGCCCAGGCCCGCTCGCTCACCGACACCGCCGACACCCCGGCCGGGCCGCCCATCGCCTTCTGCGCGCCGATGACGCACAGGTCCACGCCCCACGCGTCCGGCAGTACCGGTTCGGCGCCCACGGAGGCCACGGCGTCCAGGTAGAAGAGCGCGCCGTGCGCCCTCACCACCTCGCCGATCTCCGCCACCGGGTTGGTGTTCCCCGTCGCCGCCTCCGCGTGCACCAGGGACACGAAGTCGATCTCCGGGTGCTCGACGAGGGCCGCGCGGACCTGCTCGGCCGACACCGCCGTGTGGAACGGCACGGCGAGGTCGTGCACGGTCGCGCCGCAGTCCCGCAGCCAGTCCCCGAACGTCTGCCCGTACGGTCCCGTGATCACGTTCAGGGCGACGGTGCCCGGCCCGGCGGCGGCGCGGATCGCGCCCTCCAGCGGCAGCAGCGCCTCGCCCTGCATGATCACGACATCCTGTCCGGTGCCGAGCAGGCGCGCGACCCGGTCCTCGATCGCGGCGAAACGGCCGGCGCTCAGCGGGGCGAGATCCAGGAAGGGGTGGGTCACGGCGGTGCTCTCTTCAGTAACGGTCAGGTGTACGGCGCGTACGCAGTCGAGAGTAACCACCGGCCCCGCCGCCACTCGCGCCGGAGGGCATCCGTTGCGACACCCCCACGCCCGGAATTGTGGCTTCCGCCACAGCCGGCTGATCGACGGACTGATGGACTCGGCCCGTGCTCGCTCTCCTGCTGCTCGTCCTCGTCGCGGTGGCGACGGCCGCCGTCCTGCGCCGGGGCGCCGGCGCGTATCCCCGTGCGCAGCCGGCCTCGGCCGTCGTTCCCGCGCCGCGCAAGCCGGGCGCGCCCTTCCGCGTCGTCGCCGCAGCCGCGGGCTGGGCCGCCGCCCTGCTGTACCTCTGGGGCCTGGTGTGTGTGGGTTTCGCGGCCATGGAGGCCGAGGACGGCGGTACGGACTCCTCGCCGCTGCGGCCGTGCCGTGCCGGCGTGTCCCCGGAGCTGTCCGGGCGGGTCATCGACTACTCCGTCTCCTACCTGCCCCTGCGCTTCAGCTGCGAGACCGCCGGCGGTGAGTCCTACGACTCCGCCGACGTCCCCGGCTACGTCAACCCCGGTGTCGCCGTCCTCGCCCTGACCGCGGTCGCGGGCGCCGTCGCGGCCGGGTACGCGACCGAGCTGCGCGCCCGCGCGGCAGCGCGAGGGGACGGCCGGTGACCGGGGCTTCGAACGGCCGCGCGGCCCGGTCTAGGGTGCGGGGCATGAGCGATCGCACGGTGCTGCACGTGAAGGGTCGGGTGCTCGTCGGGCCGGAGGAGGTCCGGGACGAGTTGTGGGTGGTCGACGGCAGGGTCACGTACGACCGTCCCGCCGGCGCCGCCGACATCCGCACCGTCCGCGGCTGGGCCCTGCCCGGCCTGGTCGACGCCCACTGCCACGTCGGGCTCGACCAGCACGGAGCAGTTCCCGAGGACGTCGCCGAGAAGCAGGCGCTGACCGACCGCGAGGCGGGCACCCTGCTCATCCGCGACGCCGGCTCGCCCTCCGACACCCGCTGGATCGACGACCGCGACGACCTGCCGAAGATCATCCGGGCCGGCCGGCACATCGCCCGCACCCGCCGCTACATCCGCAACTACGCCTGGGAGGTCGAGCCCGACGACCTCGTCGCGTACGTCGCCCAGGAGGCCCGGCGCGGCGACGGCTGGGTGAAGCTGGTCGGCGACTGGATCGACCGCGACCTCGGCGACCTGTCGGCCTGCTGGCCGCGCGGCGCCGTGGAGGCGGCCATCGCTCAGGCCCACCGCCTCGGCGCCCGCGTCACCGCGCACTGCTTCGCCGAGGACTCCCTGCGCGACCTCGTCGAGGCCGGCATCGACTGCGTCGAGCACGCCACGGGCCTCACCGACGACACCATCCCGCTCTTCGCCGAGCGGGGCGTCGCCATCGTGCCGACCCTGGTCAACATCGCCACCTTCCCCGCCCTCGCCGACGGCGGCGAGTCCAAGTTCCCCCGCTGGTCGGCCCACATGCGCCGGCTCCACGAACGCCGGTACGACACCGTGCGCAGCGCCTACGACGCCGGGATCCCGGTCTTTGTCGGCACCGACGCGGGGGGCTCGCTGGCGCACGGCCTGGCGGCGGCGGAGGTCGGGGAACTGGTCACCGCCGGTATCCCGCCCGTCGAGGCGCTGGCCGCGACGACCTGGGCGGCCCGGCGCTGGCTGGGGCGCCCCGGCCTGGACGAGGGCGCGCCGGCCGACCTGGTGGTGTTCGACGAGGACCCGCGCGCGGACGTGCGCGTGCTCGGCGCTCCGCGCCGGGTGGTGCTGAACGGACGGGTCGTCGGTTAGCCGGCCGGAGTGACGCCGGGGAACACCCGTGCCGTGAAATTCGAAAGGAAGGACGGAAACCCCACGAAGGGGTGAAGTGTCCCGCTATCGCTGACGGTTCGCCGTGGGCGGCGACATTCTTTCCGGGTCCCGAGCACGTCGCTCATGTGTGTCCCGCACGCATGTCTCACTGGGGGTCCCACCACCTTGAACGGCAACACCTTCCGCATGCCCGCACGCCGCCTCGTGACCGCCGCGGCGGCCACCGCCCTCGCCGCCGGTCCCGCGGCGCTGGCCGGCGCGGGCCCCGCACAGGCGACCGGCGACCACGGCCGCGCGAGCGCCACCGTCCTGCGCACCGGGCTCGACGTGTCCCTGCTCAACAAGACCGTGAACGTCCCGCTCACGGTCACCCTGAACGAGGTGCGGGCACCCCAGAGCGCCGAGAAGACCGCGCTGACCGCCCGCCTCGACGGCGTCGACGGCGGCAAGCCCTTCAGCGTCCTGCGCGCCGACGTGGCCCAGGCGAAGGCGACGGCGACCGCGGCCAGGAGCGAGGGCCGCACCGAGCTGGCCCACGCCAAGGTGCACGTGCCCGGCCTGCCCCTGCTGTCCCTGATCGAGGTCGGCAAGGTCACCTCCACGGCGACCTGCGAGGCCGGGAAGGCGCCGGTCGCCGACGCCAACCTGCTGGGCGCGGTGACCGTCCTCGGCAAGAAGGTCACGCTGACCACCGGCGGGCCGACGGAAGTGAAGGTGCCCGGCGTCGGCGAGGTGCGGCTCGATCTCTCCAAGACGCGGACCACCTCGACCACGGCCGCCGCCACCGCTCTCGAACTCAAGGTGTCCGTCAACCCGCTCGACCTGAACGTCGCCGAGGTCGACGGCACCCTGACCCTGGCCGAGGCGACCTGCGAGTCCCCGGCAGCCCCGGAGCCCGAGGCCGCGCAGCCCCCGGCGAAGGCCGAGGAGCCCGCCGCCGAGGGGAAGGCCGAACCCGCCGCCGACGTCCAGCCCCAGGGCGCCCGCGCCGAGGCCGGCCTGGCCGAGACCGGCGGCAGCTCGGCGACCCCGTACATCGCCGCCGGAGCAGCCGCCCTGGTCCTGGCCGGCGGCGGCGCCCTGGTCCTGGCCCGGCGCCGACGCGGCTGACCGGCGACGGGGGCGGCGGCCGGGCGGGTGCGGTGCCGGGAATCAGCGACCACCGTGCGGGGCGGAAGGCGGAGCATCGCGCGAAGCTCCGGTAGCGGGAGGCTCCGGGGACTGCGGACGGGGCCCGGGGAGGCTCCCGTCGGACCCGTGCGGTCCGTGCGGATCCCGGAACCTCGACCGGTGGGCGTCAGCGGACGCGTGGGGCCGACGGGAGGGGGCGCGCGGGGTCCCGTCGGCCCGCGACGGGAACGGCTGTGCGCCCGGCCGGGACGGGGCGCGCGGAACGGCCGCGGGCCGCAGGGCCCCGTCCCCTCACGGAGACTCCGCCACCGCCCGCCCCAGCGCCCCCAGGAAGCCGTCCGTCGTCGCCCGGTCCCGTACCGCCAGCCGCAGCCACTCCTCGCCCAGCCCCGGGAAGGTGTCACCGCGCCGCACCGCGTACCCGAGGTCGCGCAGCCGGCGGCGTACGGCGGCGGCGTGCGGGAGGCGGAGGAGGACGAAGGGACCCTCGGCGGGAGCCACGACCCGCAGGCCGGCGCCCGCGAAGTCCGCGAGCCCGGCGACCAGGTGGGCCCGGTCCGAGGCGGTGCGGTGGGCCGCGTGGGCGGCCTCCGCCAGCGCCCGCGGCGCCACGCACGCCTCCGCCGCCGCCAGCGCGGGCGTGGACACGGGCCACAGGGGCTGGGCGCGTTCCAGCTCCGCGATCGTATCCGGGGCCGCCAGGGCGTACCCGATGCGCAGCCCGGCCAGCCCCCACGTCTTGGTCAGGCTGCGCAGGACCACCAGCCCGGGGACGTCCGTGCGCCCGGCCAGCGCCTCCCGCTCACCCGGCACCGCGTCCAGGAACGCCTCGTCCACGACCAGCGTCCGCCCGGGCCGGGCGAGCCCGGCGAGCGCGTCCGCCGGATGCAGCACCGACGTCGGGTTCGTCGGGTTGCCGACGACCACCAGGTCGGCGTCCTCGGGGACGACGGCCGGGTCCAGCCGGAAGCCGTCCGCCTCCCGCAGCAGCACCCGGTCGACCGTGTGCCCCGCGTCCCGCAGCGCCGCCTCGGGCTCAGTGAACTGCGGGTGCACCACGACCGGCCGGCGCACCTTCAGCGCCCGCGCCAGCAGCACGAACGCCTCCGCCGCGCCCGCCGTCAGCAGCACCCGCTCCACCGGCAGCCCGTGCCGTGCCGCCACCGCCGCCCGCGCGGCCCGCCCGTCCGGGTAGGCCGCGAGGGAGCCGAGCGAACCGGCGACGTGCTCGCGCAGCCAGGCCGGGGGCGTGTCCGCGCGGACGTTCACCGCGAGGTCCACCAGCGCCGAACCGTCGTCGCGCACCTCGGCGTCCCCGTGGTGCCGCAGATCAGGCCCCTGGGCCTCAGTGTGCGTGGGAGTGTGCGTGTCCATGCCCGTGATGGTGCCCGTGGTGGTGATGGCCGTCGTCGTCGGGGTGGAAGTGCGGCTGCTGCGGCAGCCCCACCTTGTCCTCGAACCCCGGCAGCGCGATCCGGTACACGCAGGAGTCGCAGTTCATCCGGAGGTCGCCCTTCACGGCCTCCTCGTACCGCTCCCACACCAGGTCGAGCAGCTCCGGCTCCGGCCCGATCACGTCCGCCGACCGCACCTCGGTCTCCGGATGCGCGGCGGCCCACTCCTCGGTCTGGTGCCGGACCCGGTCCGGGAGGATGCCCGTGAACAGGAAGTACGGCAGGACCACGATCCGCCGCGCCCCCAGCCGTACGCACCGCTCCAGGCCGCCCGGCACGTCCGGCTTCGCCAGCGACACGAACGCCGTCTCCACGGCCCCGTACCCGCGCCCCTCCCACAGCAGCCGCGCCGCCTTGAACACCTCGGCGTTGGCGTCCGGGTCCGTCGACCCGCGCCCGACCAGCAGCACGGTCACCTCGGCGGGGTCCCACGACGGGTCGACCGCCTCGGCCAGCCGCCGCTCCAGCACCCGCAGCAGCGCCGGGTGCGGGCCCAGCGGACGCCCGTACATGTACGAGATGCCGGGGTGGCGCTCCTTCTCACGGGACAGCGCCGCCGGGATGTCGCCCTTGGCGTGCCCGGCGGACACCAGCATCAGCGGCACGGCGGCGAACCGGCGCACCCCGCGCTCGACCAGCTCCGTGACGGCCTCGCCGAGCGGCGGCGGGGACAGCTCGATGAATCCGCCCGCGACGGGCAGTTCGGGGTGGCGGCGGCCCAGCTCGCGCACGAAGTCGCGGAAGGCCTCGGCTCCGGCCTCGTCCCGGGTGCCGTGTCCGGCGACGAGCAGGGCGGGCGGGGGGGTGGTCACGATTTCTCCTCGGAGTGCTCGGAGTAGGAAGTGGGGTGGTACAGCAGGGCGTTGAGTGCGGCTGCGGCGACCGCCGAGCCGCCCTTCTCGGACACGTTGCTGACGGCGGGCAGCCCGCTGTCGCGCAGCGCGGCCTTGGACTCGGCCGCGCCGACGAAGCCGACGGGCAGACCGACGACGAGCGCCGGGTCGGCGTCCAGGGTGAGCAGCTCCTCCAGGGCGGTCGGCGCGTTGCCGATCACCCAGAGGGCACCGGGACCGACCTGCTCGTACGCGAGCCGGATCGCGTGCGCCGAACGGGTCAGGCCCGGCCCGGCCACGGCGTCCTTCAGCCGGCAGACGGTCTCCCGCCGGGTGATCCCGGCCGCGACCATCTCGACGTCCACCACGACGGGCGCCCCGGCGTGCAGCGCGGCGTGGGCCTTCTCCAGCGCGGCCTCGTCGGTCACGAGGTCGCTCGCGTACTCCAGGTCGGCGGCGGAGTGGATGACCCGCTCCACCACCGCCCGGGTCAGCGGCGGGAAGTGCGAGGTGTCCAGGCGGGCGCGCAGCCGCCGGTAGGACTCCTGCTCGATGGGATGGACGACACGGTTCACTTCGGCTCCTCCTGCCACCGGTAACCGCGCGGCGTCACCATGCGCCCGGCGATCCGGCGGGTCGCGGTGTTGCCCACCGTCACGACCGTCATCATGTCGACCGTCGCCGGGTCGAGACCGGCGAGCGTGGTGAGCCGGCTGAACTCGTCGGCGCGCGACGCGTTGCGCACGACACCCACGGGCGTCGCCGGCTCCCGGTGCTCCGCGAGGATCGCCAGCGCCTTGGGCAGCTGCCAGTCGCGGCCCCGGCTGCGCGGGTTGTAGAACGTCACGACGATGTCCGCCTCGGCCGCCGCCCGCACCCGCCGCTCGATGACCTCCCACGGCGTGTGCAGGTCGGACAGGCTGATCGACACGTGGTCGTGGCCGAGCGGCGCGCCCAGGATCGCCCCGGCCGCCAGCGCCGCCGTCACCCCGGGCACCCCGACCACGTCGATGTCGTCGGACGCCTCCGCCAGCGCGGGCGAGGCCATGGCGTACACGCCCGCGTCCCCGCTGCCGATCAGCGCCACCGCGTGGCCGCGCCGGGCCTCCTCGACCGCCGTCCGGGCCCGCTCCTCCTCGGCGCCGAGCCCCGACTCCAGGACGCGGGTGCCCGGCCGCAGCAGGTCGCGGATCTGGTCGACGTACTGGTCGAGGCCGACCAGCACCGACGCCCGCCGCAACTCGGCCTGCGCACGCGGCGTCACCAGGTCGCGGGCGCCCGGTCCGAGCCCGACCACCGCGAGCCGCCCGCGGCCCGGCCGCCGTACGACGGCGCACGTCGCCATCGCGGGCGTTGCCGCCGACTTGCGTTTGGGCACGAGGAGTTCGCCGCCGCGCACCAGCGCCGCCGCCTCCGCGACCGAGGGTGTGCCCACGGCCGCGAGCGGGGCGTCGGAGGGGTTGGGCACCTCGACGCCCGCCAGCTCGTCGGCGGCGTACGTCACCAGGGGCACGCCCAGACGCTCGGCGGCGCCCACGATCCCGGGCTCCCCGGCCTTGGCGTCCACGGTGGCCAGCTCGGCGACCGACGCGACGGACAGCCCGGCGTCCCGCAGGGCCTCCTCCACCAGCCCGAGCACCTCGTCGACCGGCGCGCCCTTCGAGGCGCCGACTCCGACCACCAGGGACGGCGGGCGCAGCACGACCTCGCGCCCGGCCGGCCCCACCAGACGGTCGGTCACCCGTACCGCGTACGCCCCGTCCTCGGCGACCGGCAGCGGCGGCAGCGGCCAGGACACCTCCGCCCGCAGCGCCACCGGCTCACCGTCCAGCAGCGCCCGCGAGACCCCGGCGACATCACCCTCCACGGGCAGCCCGAGCGTGTCCAGACCGGCCAGGCCCACGGCGTCCGTCGCCGTCGTCACCACCGGCTCCGCGCCCAGCACCCCGCCGACCGCGCGGGCCAGTTCGTTGGCGCCGCCGCCGTGGCCGCCGACCAGCGACACGGCGAACCGCCCGCCCTCGTCGACGCAGACCACGCCCGGGTCCGTCCGCTTGTCGTCCAGCAGCGGCGCCACCAGCCGGACCACGGCCCCCGTGGCGAGGAAGCACACGAGCTGCTCGCACTCGGCGAACGCGGTCCGTACGGCGTCCGCGACGGGACCCCGGTACACGCGCGTGCGGTCCGGCCACGCCGCGGCCAGCCGGTCCCGCGCCGCCGCTCCCGCCGCGGTGGCGGAAATGAGGCCGATCAAGGGGCAACTCCTTCGGTACGGCTGTGCGGCCTGACGCCCCACAGCAGGAACACGGGATTGGTGGCCGCGAGCCGGGTCACGTCACCCGGCAGCGGTGCCAGCCGGGACGACTGCAGCAGCACCCCGTCACACTCCAGCCCGGCGTCGAGCAGCGCTTCGCGGGCCGCCGGCACCCGGTCCAGCGCGGCCATGGCGACGACCACGGCCCGCCGGGCGCGCCGCGCGCAGGCGGTGACGACCGACGGCAGTTCACGCCCGCCGCCCCCGACGAACACGGCGTCCGGATCGTCGAGGTCGGTCAGCACCGCGGGCGCCGCCCCGTGCACCACCCGCACGTCCACGCCGTGGGCGGCGGCGTTGGCGCGGACCCGCTCCACCCCGTCCGGCGTCTTCTCGACGGCGGTGACGGCGGCGCCGAGCCGCGCGCACTCCACGGCCACGGACCCCGAGCCCGCCCCGACGTCCCACACCAGGTCCCCGGGCCGGGGCCCGAGCCGGGCCAGCGCCAGCGCCCGCACCTCGAACTTGGTGATCAACGAGTCGCGGTGGGCGAACGCGGACTCCTCCAGCGCCCACCCGGCGGGCCCCGGCCGCGGTCCGGCGACCGAGCGCACCGGCCCCAGCGCCCGCGCCTCGTCCAGGCACAGCACCACGCTCACCGCCGCACCCCAGTCCCGTCCGGCCGCCTCGGCGGGCGTCACCCGCTCCACCCGCTCCTCGCCGGAGCCCAGCGCGGAGGCGACGACCAGCACCCGGGCGTCACCCCGCAGCGCGGCGCCCAGCTCCGCCGGACCGGCCCCCGGCCCGGTCAGCACGGCGACCTTCGGGTGCGCCCGGCACAGGTTCACCGCCGTCCGCAGGTCCCGCCCGTGCGCGCTGGCCACCACGGCGTCGTCCCACGGCAGCCCCGCGCGCGCGAAGGCGGCGGCCACGGAGGACACCCCGGGCCGCACGTCCAGCCGCTGAGCGCCGAACCGCTCGGCCAGCACCCGCACGACGCCGAAGAACCCCGGGTCACCGGAGGCCAGCACGACCACCGGCCGCTCCTTCGCGACGTACTCCGCGACCGTGTCCAGGGCCGGCGCCAGCGCACCGAGCACGACCCGCTCGGCCCCCTCGGGCAGCCGCACGGCGTCCAGGTGCCGCCGCCCGCCGACGACCAGCTCCGCACCGGCGGCGACGTCCGAGCCCGGGGGCGCGCCGGCCCCCATGCCCACCACGGTGATCACGTGCTCGCACCCCGCGCGCGCAGCTCACGACGGGCCTCGGGATCGGCCTTCCGGTAACCGTGGAAGTGCCCCGGGTGGTACAGGTGCGAGCGCGTGCCGCGCGCGTCGAGGGCCGGACCGACCAGGAAGAGGGTGTGCTTCCAGAGCTTGTGCTCCTTGACCGTCTCCTCCAGCGTGCCGACCGTGCACCGCACGACCAGCTCCTCCGGCCAGGTGGCCTGGTACGCCACGACGACCGGTGTGTCCGTCGGGTAGCCGCCCTCCAGCAACTCCCGCACCAGCTGTCCGCTGCGCGCCGCCGACAGGAACACCGCCATCGTCGTCCCGTGCTTCGCGAACTCGCGGACCTCCTCCCCGGGAGGCATCGGCGTCTTGCCGCCGCCGAGCCGGGTGAGGACGACGGACTGCGCCACCTCCGGGATCGTCAGCTCACGTTGCGCCAGCGCGGCCACGGCGGAGAAGGCGGAGACGCCGGGCACGACCTCGGTCGCGATGCCGATCTCCGCGCACCGGTCCAGCTGCTCCTGCGTACCGCCCCACAGCGCCGGATCGCCGGAGTGGATACGGGCCACCCGCAGCCCTTCCGCCAGCGCCCGCCGGTAGACGGCCACGACGTCCTCCAGCGACATCGTCGCCGAGTCCAGGACCTCAGCACCCTCCCGCGCGTGCTGGAGCACCTCCGCCTGCACCAGGCTCGCCGCCCAGATCACGACGTCCGCCTCGGCGATGGCGCGCGCCGCGCGGAACGTCAGCAGATCGGCGGCGCCGGGACCGGCACCGACGAAGGTCACCTTGCCGGTACGGGCGGCGGCATCACGGGCCACGGAATCCATGGGACGGGGTCCTTTCCTACGCATACTTACTGCCGTTGCTGCTGTCGTGCGCACGGATTCGCGCTCCGATCGGATAGCAAGGGCCCATGGCGGTCTTCGTCGCGCTCGGCGCGTTCCTGATGACGCTGGCCGGCGGCTGGACGGCACAGCGCGTGACCGACCGGCGCCACCTGGTCCTCGGCCTGGCCGGCGGCCTGATGCTGGGCGTGGTCGGCCTCGACCTGCTCCCGGAGGCGCTGGAGGCGGCCGGCGACGAGGTGTTCGGCGTGCCGGAGGCACTGCTCCTCTTCGTCGCCGGCTTCCTGCTGGCGCACCTGGTGGAGCGCCTGCTCGCCGCCCGCCGCGCCGCGCACGGCGCCGAGGAGCACGGACACCGCTCGCCCGAGGTGGGGCTGACGGCCGCCGCCGCGATGGTGGGGCACAGCGCGATGGACGGCGTGGCGATCGGCGCGGCCTTCCAGGTCGGCGGAGGCATGGGAGCGGCGGTCGCGATGGCCGTGATCGCCCACGACTTCGCGGACGGCTTCAACACCTATACGCTCACCAGCCTGTACGGGAACGCCCGCCGCCGCGCCGTCGCGATGCTGTTCGCCGACGCGGTGGCTCCCGTGGCCGGTGCCGCGTCCACGCTCCTGTTCGAGATCCCCGAAGGCGTCCTCGGCGCGTATCTCGGCCTCTTCGGCGGCGCGCTGCTCTACCTCGCCGCCGCCGAGATCCTCCCCGAGGCCCACCACGAGCACCCGGCCCGCTCGACCCTGCTGTGCACGGTCGCGGGCGCGGCGTTCATCTGGCTGGTGGTGGGCGTGGCGGAGTGACGAACCGCGGTTCACAGTTTCCCGCCCCGCCCGCCCTCGCGCCGGGCGGGCGCGATGAGCGTCGAGAGGTAGGGCAGCGGCCCGCCGTCCAGCTCGGCGGCCGCCCGTACCGACTCCTCGGGCAGCCCCAGCGCCGACCCCCACACGGCGTCTTCCAGCCGCCCGGTCTCCCGCAGCGCCTCGGCCACCTCGGCGGCCTGCCGGCCGAACTTGTAGGCGACGACGGTGCCGGGTCCGTTCAGCGCGTCCTTGAGCACGGCGGCCCCCGCCGTCACCGGCACCAGCGTCAACGGCTCGGTGCCCTCGGTCAGTACGGCCCCCGACCGCGCCGCGAGATCCTGCATCGCGGTGATCCCCGGCACGGTCTCCACGACGGTGCCCGGCACCAGCTCGCCGACGGTCTGCGCGAGGTAGGTGAAGGTCGAGTACACGTTGGGGTCGCCGATGGTGGCGAAGGCGACGCCCCCGTACTCCCGCAGCAGCCCGGCGACCCGCTCCCCGGCCGCGTCCCAGGCCGCCTCGCGCCGCGCCCGGTCGGTGCGCTCGTTGAGCGCGAAAACGACCCGCACGACCTTCTCGGCGCCCACGTAGTGCAGCACGGTCGCCTCGGCCCGCCCGCGCTCACCGGTGTCCATGACGGGTACGACGACGACGTCGGCGGCCCGCAGCGCGTTGACCCCCTTGACGGTCACCAGCTCGGGGTCACCCGGGCCGACCCCGACCCCCACCAGACGGCTGCTCATGACGTTCGGCACCTCTCCACGAACCGACGGGCGACACCGGGCTCGGACGCCCAGTGCGTGTGCAGATAGCTCGCGTGCACACCGCGCTCCACGAATCCCTCGACGCGCCGCTCGGGCGCCCGCACCCCCCACGCCGGCGTGGCCCCGGCCCCCGGCTCCACCACGGTCCGGTGGAACTCGTGCCCCCGCATCCGCGTCCCCGCGACGGCCAGCGCACTGTCGGACACGGCCACGGCGTCCCGGTATCCCAGGGTCAACCGCTCCGACATCCGGGCCGAGGCGTCCAGCACCCCGCACATCGGCAGCCCGTCCAGCTCCCGGCACAGGTACAGCAGCCCCGCACACTCGGCGGCGACGGGAGCACCGCCCAGCGCCAGCTCGGCGACGGCCTTGCGCAGCGGCTCGTTGGCGGACAGCTCGGAGGCGTACACCTCGGGGAACCCGCCCCCGACGACGAGCCCGGCGGTCCCCTCGGGCAGCTCCTCGTCCCGCAACGGATCGAAGGTGACGACCTCCGCCCCGGCGGCGGCGAGCAGCTCGGCGTGCTCGGCGTAGGAGAAAGTGAAGGCCGCCCCACCGGCAACGGCGACGCGCGGCGGTGCCTTCTCGTCCGGCCGAGTCGGGCGGTGGGCGGGCGAGGACCCGGGGGCACAGGGGGTCCAGGGGGCGGAGCCCCCCGGCAACGGCCCGGCAGCCCGCGCCAGCGCCACCAACGCCTCCAGATCACAGCCGTCGGAGACTTGCGCGGCCATCGCCGCGACGGCATCCACCGCCGCGCCCCGCCGCTCGGCGACCGGCACCAGTCCCAGGTGCCGGGACGGCACATCGACCCGCGGCGCCCGCCGCAGCACCCCCAGCACCGGTACCCCGACGGAGTCCAACGCCTCCCGCAGCAGCGCCTCGTGCCGGTCCGACGCGACCTTGTTGAGGATCACGCCGCCGACCCGCACCTCCGGATCCCAGGACACGAACCCGTGCACCAGCGCCGCCACCGACCGCGACTGCGACGACGCGTCCACGACCAGCACCACCGGTGCCCCCAGCAGCTTCGCGACCTGGGCGGTGGACGCCAGCTCGCCTTCCCGGGCGGCCCCGTCGTACAGCCCCATCACGCCCTCGACCACGGCGACGTCGCACCCGTGCGCCCCGTGCAGGAACAGCGGAGCCACCAGCTCCGCCCCGCACAGGTAGGCGTCCAGGTTCCGCCCCACCCGCCCCGTGGCGAGCGAGTGGTACCCGGGATCGATGTAGTCCGGGCCGACCTTGTGCGGCGACACGGCGAGCCCGCGCCCGGCGAGCGCGGCCATCAGCCCCGTGGCGACGGTGGTCTTGCCGCTCCCCGAGGAGGGCGCGGCGACGACCAGCCGAGGCACGGACGAGGACGGGGACGAGGTCACCACTCGATGCCCCTCTGCCCCTTCTGCCCCGCGTCCATCGGGTGCTTGACCTTGGACATGTCGGTGACGAGGTCGGCGAAGTCCACCAGCTTCTCCGGCGCGTTCCGCCCGGTGATCACGACGTGCTGGGTCCCGGGCCGCTCCCGCAGCACGGACACCACCTCGTCGGTGTCGACCCACCCCCAGTGCATCGGGTAGGCGAACTCGTCCAGCACGTAGAGCTTGTACGTCTCGGCGGCCAGGTCCCGCTTGACCTGCTCCCAGCCCTCCCGGGCCTTCTCCTCGTTGTCCATCTGGGCGTCCCGCTGGACCCAGGACCAGCCCTCGCCCATCTTGTGCCAGTCGACGGACCCACCCTCACCGCTGGCACCGAGCACCCGCAGCGCGTTCTCCTCGCCGACCTTCCACTTCGCCGACTTGACGAACTGGAACACCCCGATCGGCCACCCCTGGTTCCAGGCGCGCAGCGCCAGCCCGAAGGCGGCGGTGGACTTGCCCTTCCCGATGCCCGTGTGCACGACGACCAGTGGACGATTGCGGCGCTGACGCGTCGTCAGCCCGTCGTCCGGCACGACATTCGGCTGCCCCTTCGGCATTACGCGGCCCTCCTGGTCCCCTGCACGTCCCTCACCAAGCCGGCGATCGAGTCCGCCCGCAGCTCGTCCAGCGTCACCGCCGTACCGCCCAGCTCGCTCGCGAGCTGCCCGGCCAGCCCCAGCCGCACGGGTCCCGACTCGCAGTCCACGACCACGGACGCGGTTCCCTCGGCGGCGAACAGCCGCGCCGCGCGCCCCGCGAGCGCCACCGGCTCCGGACCACCGGTCGCCCGTCCGTCCGTCACCACCACGACCAGCGCCCGCCGCGCCGGGTCCCGCAGCCGTTCCACCCGCAGCACCTCGTGCGCCCGCAGCAGCCCGGCGGCCAACGGCGTACGCCCGCCCGTCGGCAACGACTCCAACCGCACCGCCGCCGCGTCCACCGACGAGGTCGGCGGCAGCGCGACGTCGGCCGCCGAACCCCGGAAGGTCACCAGTCCCACCTTGTCCCGCCGCTGGTAGGCGTCCAGCAGCAGCGACAGCACGGCACCCTTGACGGCACTCATCCGCTGCCGCGCGGCCATCGAGCCGGAGGCGTCGACCACGAAGAGCACGAGGTTGCCCTCACGCCCCTCACGGGTCGCCTGCCGCAGATCGTCCCGCCGGACCACCAGGCCGCGCCCCGAGCGTCCCCGCGCCCGCTGGTGCGGGGCGGCGGCCTGCACGGTGGCGGCCAGATGCAGCTTGGTCAGGACACCCTGCGGCCGCCGGGCGCCCGTGGTCCGCCCGTGCTCGGTCCGCGCCCGCGAACGCCGCCCGGCGGCCCCTTCACCGAGCCCCGGCACGCTCAGCACCTTGGTGCGGAACGGCTCGGCGGCACGCGCGGGGGACTGCTCACCGGCACCGCCGGAAGGCTGCGGCTCCCCGCCCTCCCCGGCCTCGGGCCGCGCGGCGGCGTCACCGTCGCCCGGCGGGGCGTCATCGGGCTCCGGCTGCCCACCGGGACCACCGGGACCACCGGGCCCGTCGGGACCCGGGTCGGGATCGTCGTCCCCGTCACCGTCCCCGTCCTGCCCGCCGAACTCCTCCAGCGTCTCGTCCAGCTTGTCCTCGTCCAGCCCCGGCGCGTCGAACGGATTCCGCCGCCGCCGGTGCGGCAGCGCCAGCAGCGCGGCCTGCCGCACGTCCTCCGCCAGCACGTCCGTCCGCCCGGCCCACGCCGCCAGCGCGGTCGCGGTCCGCGCCATCACGATGTCGGCGCGCATGCCGTCCACTTCAAAGGCGGCACAGGTCGCCGCGATCTGCCGCAGCGCCCCGTCGCCCAGCCGCACCGAGGGCAGCAGCTCCCGCGCCGCCACGATCCGCGCCCGTACGGCGGCCTCCTCGTCGGCCCAGCGAGCGGCGAAACCGGCCGGGTCGTCGTCGTAGGCGAGCCGCCGCCGTACGACCTCGACCCGCTGGCCGGGCTCGCGCGAGGCCGAGACCTCCACGGTCAGCCCGAACCGGTCGAGGAGCTGCGGCCGCAGCTCGCCCTCCTCGGGGTTCATGGTGCCGACGAGCAGGAACCGCGCCGCGTGCCGCACCGACACGCCCTCGCGCTCGACGTACGAGGCACCCATCGCCGCCGCGTCCAGCAGCAGGTCCACCAGGTGGTCGTGGAGGAGGTTGACCTCGTCGACGTACAGGACGCCCCGGTGCGCGTCGGCCAGCAGACCCGGCTCGAAGGCCTTCACGCCCTCCGCGAGCGCCCGTTCGATGTCCAGGGCGCCCACCAACCGGTCCTCGGAGGCGCCGACGGGCAGCTCGACCATCCGGGCGGGCCGGGAACCGGAGGCGCCCGGCTCGTGCGGCCCGTCCGGGCAGGCGGGGTCGGGGGAGCCGGGGTCGCAGGAGAAGCGGCACCCGGCCACGACGTCCACCTCCGGCATCAGCGCGGACAGCGCACGCACGGCCGTCGACTTGGCGGTGCCCTTCTCGCCGCGCACCAGCACGCCGCCGACGGCCGGCGAGACGGCGTTCAGCAGCAGCGCGAGCCGCAGGTCGTCCTGGCCGACGACGGCCGTGAACGGGAACGGGGTACTCACTTCTCGTCACCCTCCAAGTCGCCCTCGAGTTCCAGATACGTGGCGCGCAGCCGCTCCAGCGTCTCCGCGTCCGGCTCGGCCCACAGCCCCCGGTCCGCCGCCTCCAGCAGCCGCTCCGTGATGCCGCGCAGCGCCCACGGGTTGGACTTCTTCATGAAGTCCCGGTTCTCCGCGTCGAAGACGTACTCGGCGCTGAGCTTCTCGTACATCCAGTCGTCCACGACCCCGGCCGTGGCGTCGTACCCGAAGAGGTAGTCGACGGTCGCCGCCATCTCGAAGGCGCCCTTGTAGCCGTGCCGCCGCATCGCCGCCATCCACCGCGGGTTGACGACCCGCGCGCGGAAGACCCGGTGCGTCTCCTCGCCCAGCGTCCGCGTCCTGACCTGGTCCGGGGTGGCCGAGTCGCCGACGTACGCCTCCGGGCTCGTCCCCGTCAGGTGCCTCACCATGGCGACCATGCCGCCGTGGTACTGGAAGTAGTCGTCGGCGTCGACGAGGTCGTGCTCGCGCGTGTCCACGTTCTTCGCCGCCACCGCGATCCGGCGGAACGCCGTCTCCATGTCGCCGCGCGCCGCCCGCCCGTCGAGCCCGCGCCCGTAGGCGTAGCCGCCCCACACCGCGTACACCTCGGCGAGGTCGGCGTCGCTGCGCCAGTTGCGGGCGTCGATCAGCGGCAGCAGCCCGGCACCGTACGCGCCCGGCTTGGAGCCGAAGATGCGGGCCGTGGCCCGTCGCCGGTCGCCGTGCTCGGCCGCGTCCTCCTCCACGTGCGCCCGTACGTAGTTGGACTCGGCCGGCTCGTCCAGCTCGGCCACCGCCCGCACCGCGTCGTCGATCAGCCCGACGACGTGCGGGAACGCGTCCCGGAAGAAGCCCGAGATGCGTACGGTGACGTCCACGCGCGGTCGTCCCAGCTCGGCCAGGGGCACGATCTCGAAGCCCGTCACCCGGCGCGAGGCGTCGTCCCAGACCGGACGGCAGCCCAGCAGCGCCAGGATCTCGGCGATGTCGTCGCCCTGCGTGCGCATCGCGGACGTGCCCCAGACCGTGAGGCCCACCGACTTCGGGTACTCGCCGGTGTCGGTCAGGTACCGCTGGACCAGCGAGTCCGCGAGCGACTGCCCGACCTCCCAGCTCAGCCGGGACGGGATCGCCTTCGGGTCGACGGAGTAGAAGTTCCGGCCGGTCGGCAGCACGTTGACCAGGCCACGCGTCGGCGAACCGGACGGTCCGGCCGGGACGTAACCGCCGTCCAGCGCCCGCAGGATGTGCCCGATCTCGTCCGTGGTCCGGGCCAGGCGCGGCACGACCTCCGTGCAGGCGAACTCCAGCACCGCGACCGCGTCGGGGAGTTCGGCGCCCAGCACCTCGCGCACCAGCGGCGGAACGGCCGCCGTGTCCCACGCCCGCAGCTCCATGCCCTCCGCGATCCGCCGGCACAACTGCTCCAGCAGGTCGATCGCGTCGGCGGCCGACCGTGCCGGGCCGTCCACCAGGTCCGTCAGCTCCACCGGCACCTTCAGCGGCGCGCCCGGCTCGGCCAGCAGCTCCTTCTCCACCAGCCCGAAGTGCTCGGCGAGGGACGCCCGCAGGCCCGGCAGCGCGTTGGCCTGCCCGCCCCAGACCTGGGAGGCGCGCAGCACCGCCAGGACCAGGTTCACGCGCGGCTCGCCGACCGGGCCGCCGCCCAGGATGTGCAGGCCGTCGCGGATCTGCACGTCCTTGATCTCGCACAGATAGCCGTCGATGTGCATGACGAACTCGTCGAACTCGTCGTCGTCCGGCTGGTCGTCCACGTGCAGGTCGTGGTGGAGCTCGGCCGCCTTGACCAGCGTCCAGATCTGCGCGCGGACGGCGGGCGCCTTCGCCGGGTCCAGGTCGGAGACGAGCGCGTACTCGTCGAGCAGCTGCTCCAGCTTGGCCAGGTCGCCGTAGGTGTCCGCGCGGGCCATCGGCGGCACCAGGTGGTCGACGACCGTGGCGTGGCCGCGCCGCTTGGCCTGGGTGCCCTCGCCGGGGTCGTTGACGATGAACGGGTAGATCAGCGGCAGGTCGCCCAGCACCGCGTCGGGCGCGCAGCCGGCGCTCAGGCCGAGGCCCTTGCCCGGCAGCCACTCCATCGTCCCGTGCTTGCCCATGTGCACGATCGCGTCGGCGCCGAAGCTGTTCTCCAGCCAGCGGTAGGCGGCCATGTAGTGGTGCGACGGCGGCATGTCCGGATCGTGGTAGATCGCGATCGGGTTCTCGCCGAAGCCGCGCGGCGGCTGGATCATGACGACGACGTTCCCGAACTGGAGGGAGGCGAGGACGATG
Source organism: Streptomyces sp. NPDC058796 (assembly GCF_042745235.1). Taxonomy (NCBI): domain Bacteria; kingdom Bacillati; phylum Actinomycetota; class Actinomycetes; order Kitasatosporales; family Streptomycetaceae; genus Streptomyces; species Streptomyces sp. NPDC058796. Next base: position 59,828 of record NZ_JBHYOP010000014.1, on the reverse strand, counting down.
TCGTCCCCGTCCACGTACAGCGAGCCCGGCGGCTCGCCCCACGCCTCCCGCATCGCGTTGCGCAGCTCGGGGTCCAGCTTCTCGAACCACGCACGGTAGTCCGCCAGCGGCACCCGCGCGGGCGCCGCCGCGAGCTGGTCCTCCGTCAGCCACTCCACGTCGTGGCCGCCCGCCTCGATGAGCCGGTGGATCAGCTCGTCGCCGCCGGAGGGGTACTCGGTGAGCGAGTACCCCGCGTCCCTGAGCGCGTCCAGGACCCGCACGGCGGAGGCAGGGGTGTCGAGGCCCACCGCGTTGCCGACGCGGGAGTGCTTGGTCGGGTACGCGGTGAAGACCAGCGCGAGCCTCTTGTCGGCGTTCGCCTTGTGCCCCAGCGCCGCGTGCCGTACGGCGATCCCGGCGACCCGCCCGGCCCGCTCGGGATCGGCGACGTAGACCGGCACGTCGTCGGGGCCCTGCTCCTTGAAGGAGAACGGCACGGTGACCAGGCGCCCGTCGAACTCCGGGATGGCGACCTGCATCGCCGCGTCCATGGGGGAGAGGGCGGCGTCCGACTCCTCCCAGGCGGCCCGGGAGGAGGTGAGGCAGAGCCCTTGCAGCACCGGCACGTTCAGGTCGGCCAGCGCCCCGATGTCCCAGGCCTCCTCGTCCCCGCCCGCCGAAGCCTGCGAGGCGTGCGTGCCGCCGGCCGCGAGGACGGTGGCGACCAGGGCGTCGGCCCGGCCCAGCAGCTCGTACAGTCCGGCGTCCGCGCCGCGCAGCGAACCGCAGTACACGGGCAGGGCGTTGGCGCCGTGGGCCTCGATCGCGTCGCACAGCGTGTCGACGAAGGCGGTGTTGCCGCTGAGCTGGTGGGCGCGGTAGAAGAGCACGCCGACCGTCGGGCGGCCCTCGACGACGTCCCGGGTGCCGTGGACGCCGTACTCCGGCATCTTCTCCGGTTCCTCGAAGCCCTCGCCGGTCAGCAGCACCGTGTCGGACAGGAACCGGGCGAGCTGGGTGAGGTTGGCGGGCCCGCCCTCGACCAGATAGCGCAGGGCCTCCGCCACCACGCCGGCCGGCACCGACGACTCGGCCATCAGCTCGGCGTCCGGGACGCTCTCGCCGCCCAGCAGGACGGTCGGGATGCCGGCGGCCTTCAGCGCGGTGAGCCCGTCCTCCCAGGCGCGCTTGCCGCCCAGCAGGCGCACGACGGCGACGTCCGCGCCCTCGACGAGGGACGGCAGCTCCTCCGTCACGTCGACCCGGGTCGGGTTGCCGATCCGGTAGGCGGCGTCCGACGCGCGGGCCGCCAGCAGGTCCGTGTCGGCGGTCGACAACAACAACACTGTGCTCATGCGGGCGCTCCCGGTGGAATGAAGGGCAGTCCTTGCGGCGCGCCGGACTCGATGAGCCGCCACAGCGCGTCCGTGTCCGCGTGGTGTTCGATCAGGTCGCCGAGCCGGTCGAGCTGCTCCTCGCGCAGCGCGGCGAACGAGGTGTCGGGGGCCGGCACGAAGCGGCGGCCCGCGGCGGCGGCCACCTCGCGCAGGAACGCCCGCCGGAAGCCGTCCGACTCCAGCGAGCCGTGCCAGTGCGTGCCCCAGGTCTGGCCGACCCGGCAGCCGTCCAGGAAGGCTTCGCCGCCGGTCACTTCGGCGACCCCGTGGTGGATCTCGTACCCCTCGACGTGCTCGCCGAGGGCCTCGCCGACCGGCCGGGTGAGGGTCTTCTCGCGGGCGAACCGCACCCGCACGGGCAGCAGTCCGAGCCCGTCCACGTGCCCGGCGCGGGACTCGACCTCGTCCTCGATGTGCTCGCCGAGCAGCTGGAAACCGCCGCAGATGCCGAGGACGGGCCGCCGCTCGGCCACCCTGCGCGCGATGGCGTCCCCGAGCCCCCGCTCCCGCAGCCACTCCAGGGCCCGGACCGTCCCGCGCGTACCCGGCACGATGACGAGGTCCGCGTCGGCCAGCTCCTCCGGCCGGTCCACGAACCGCACGACGACACCGGGCTCGGCGGCCAGCGCGTCCACGTCCGTGAAGTTGGACATGAGCGGCACGGCGCAGACGGCGACCCGCAGCACGTCCTCGCCGACCGGCGGCGCGACGACGGACTCCCGCACGGTCCCGCGCAGGGAAACGCGCAGCCCGTCCTCCTCGTCGATGCCGAGCCCGTGCCGGAAGGGCAGGACGCCGTACGTGTGCCGTCCGGTGAGCCCGTGCAGCATCTCCAGCCCCGGCTCCAGCAGCGAGACGTCGCCGCGGAACTTGTTGACGAGGAACCCGGCGACCAGCGCCTGGTCCTCGGGCGCCAGCAGCGCCACCGTGCCGAAGAACGAGGCGAAGACCCCGCCCCGGTCGATGTCGCCCACCACCAGCACGGGCAGCCCGGCACCCCGGGCGATCCCCATGTTCACGATGTCGGTCCGGCGCAGGTTGATCTCGGCCGGACTGCCCGCCCCCTCGCAGATCACCGCGTCATACGTGCCCCGCAGCTCGGCCAGACAGTCCAGCACGGTGCCCAGCAACCGCTGCTGCCGTCCGCCGTGGTAGCCGCGGGCGCTCATCTCGCCGACCGGCCTTCCGAGCAGCACGACCTGGCTGCTGCGCTCCCCGCCCGGCTTCAGCAGCACCGGGTTCATCTGCGCGGTCGGCTCCACCCGGCACGCCTGGGCCTGCATGGCCTGCGCCCGCCCGATCTCGGCGCCCTCGCGCGTCACGAACGAGTTGAGGGACATGTTCTGCGCCTTGAAGGGCGCCACCTTCACGCCCTGGCGCACCAGCCAGCGGCAGATCCCGGCGGTGACGACGCTCTTGCCGGCGTCGGAGGTGGTGCCGGCGACGAGGAGACCACCGTTCATGACGTACGTCCCTTCCTGATGACCCCGCGGACGAGCAGCCGCGCGCCCGCGCACGCGCCGAGCGCCAGCCAGCCCACGCGCCGGGAGAGCCGCACGGCCCGCTCGATGTCGCCGCAACCGGCCCGTACGGGGCGCCCCGCCGCCCCGTTGAGGACCGGCCGGTGCTCGACCCGCCCGCCGTAGGAGAGCGTCCCGCCGAGCCGCACGCCCAGGGCGCCCGCGAACGAGGCCTCCACGGGACCGGCGTTGGGGCTCGGATGCTGCGCGGCGTCGGCGCGCCAGGCCCGTACGGCGCCCCGGGGACCGCCGCCGGCCGCGGTGGCCAAGACGGCGGTCAGGCGGGCGCCCGGCCAGCCCGCGAGGTCGTCGAGCCGGGCCGAGGCCCAGCCGTAGCGGCGGTACCTGGGCGACTTGTGGCCGACCATCGCGTCCAGGGTGTTCACCGCCCGGAAACCGAGCAGTCCGGGCACCCCGCCCAACGCGCCCCACACCAGGGCACCCACCACCGCGTCCGAGGTGTTCTCCGCGACGGACTCCACGACCGCCCGGGCGATCCCGTCGGCGTCCAGCGCCTGCGGGTCCCGGCCGCACAGGTGCGGCAGCCGCGCGCGGGCCGCCTCGACGTCACCGGCCTCCAGGGCACGGCCGACGGCGCCCGCCTCGCGGGCGAGCGAAGTGCCGCCGACGACCGCCCAGGTGGCGGCGGCGGTCAGCGCGACGGAGGCGGCGGGGGAGTGGCGTACGGCGCGGCCGGCGGCCAGCCCGAGGGCGGCGGCGCCACCGGCGCACACGACGGTGTGCAGCGCGCCCCACCCTCGGTGGTCACGCCACAGCAGCCGTTCCACGGCACCGGCGGCACGGCCGAACGCGGCGACCGGGTGTCCGCGGCGCGGGTCGCCGAGGAGGTGGTCACCGAGGAGGCCGGCGGCGGCGCCGTACGCGAAGACGCGTTCGGCGCGCACGGCTCAACCGGCCGCGGGGAGGGGAAGACGAAGAGTGTCGCTGGTGAGCCTGGAACGGCAGCCGCGCATGGTGATAGGTCCTCACTCAGGGTGTCCGCGCCCTGGTTAGAAGAGAACGGCGGTGGGAGTTCCTGGCTCCCGGGGATCACTCCCCGGTCACAGTGGCGGGACCGCGCCGGATTCACACCGGGCTTCCTCTCCAGCCGCCGCATTGGCTCCGGCAGTCCACCACGCCCCGCGAACACCCGTCAACTTGCCGTTGACCTGCGAGGGGGGAGTGTGCGAAGGCCCACACACGGGCGGAGTGCGCGGGCGCGGGGAACGAGTGCGCGGGGAACGAGAAGAGCGGGGCGCGGGACGGACTCCGAGGTCCGCCCCGCGCCCCGCACCACGGCGTGCGCCGCGCTGCCTGCCGGCTCAGGCGACGATCAGATAGATGCCGTACGCGACCGCCGCCGCGCAGGCCGCGAAGCACGCGTACGCGCCGGTGACCGCGAGGCCCGCGGAGCCGCCCTCGGCGGCGGCCCGCTCCTGGCGGGAGAGGCCGGCGATGCCGAGGGTGAACAGGCCCACCAGGGCCACGGTGGCCACGAGGCTGACCCCGAAGACGGAGCCGAGAGCTGCCCAGTCGATGCTCATGGAGTTCGTTTCCTTCGTACCCGGGGCGCGGGCTCAGACGGTGGTGGTGGCCGAGGGGGCCTTGGACTCGGAAGCGGAGGACGCGACGGCGGCCGCCGGCTCCTCGGTCACGCCCGCCGGGGGCGGGGTCACGGCGGCCATCGCCTGGGTCACCACGCCGGACTGCTCGGCCTCGTCGGTGTCGATGACGTTGGTGTGGTCGACGACCTCGCGCCGGGAGAGCTTCCAGATGGCGGCGCTGGAGGCGACCAGGAAGACCGCGACCAGGGCGGTGCCCCAGTCACCCAGCCGGCAGACCCACTCGGCGATCGCGGCGACCAGGGCCGCGGCCGGCAGGGTCAGACCCCAGGCGACGAACATCCGGGTGGCCGTGGACCAGCGGACCACACCGCCCTTGCGGCCGAGGCCCGCGCCCATCACCGCACCGGAGACCGAGTGCGTGGTGGAGAGGGAGAAGCCGAGGTGCGAGGAGGCCAGGATGACCGTCGCCGCGCTGGTCTGGGCGGCGAAGCCCTGCTGCGGCTGGAGGTCGGTCAGGCCCTTGCCCATCGTGCGGATGATGCGCCAGCCGCCGAGGTAGGTGCCGAGCGCGATGGCGATGCCCGCGGACAGGATGACCCACATGGGCGGGTCGGAGTCGGGGGCGAGCGAACCGCCGGCGACCAGGGCGAGGGTGATGATGCCCATCGTCTTCTGGGCGTCGTTGGTGCCGTGGGCCAGCGAGACCAGGCCGGCGGAGGCGATCTGCCCGGCGCGGTAGCCCTTCGCGGCGGCCTTGCCGTCGGCCTTGCGGCCGAGCCGGTACGTCAGGCGCGCGCCGAGCATCGCCGCGACACCCGCGACGAGCGGGGCGGCGATCGCGGGGATCAGCACCTTGGTGACGAGCGCGTCGCCGTTGACCGCGCCGACGCCCGCCGAAGCGACCGCGGCACCGATCAGACCGCCCATGAGGGCGTGGGAGGAGCTGGACGGGAGTCCGACCAGCCAGGTCAGCAGGTTCCAGAGGATCGCGCCGACCAGGGCGGCGAAGATGACCTCGGGACGGATGCCGGTCTCGTCCACGAGACCCTTGGAGATCGTGTTGGCGACCTCCACGGAGAGGAAGGCGCCGACAAGGTTGAGGACGGCGGACATCGCCACCGCCACCTTGGGCTTGAGCGCACCGGTCGAAATGGTCGTTGCCATCGCGTTGGCGGTGTCGTGGAAACCGTTCGTGAAATCGAACGCGAGAGCGGTCACCACCACAATCGCGAGGATCAGCGAGAAGCTTTCCATTTACCCAGGCAATCGTTCGAGGTCATTGGCTGGACGAACGTAGGTAACCATGGTGAACGGAAGATGAACTGAGCAGGGCGTCACGGTGACCGGAACCGGCGCCACCGCCTCCCTCCGCGTGTCCGCCCCGATGCTCTCCGGAGACGTGCCTGGCAGGATCGCCGCGACGCCGGTCGGCGGCGGTCCAAACGGGCCCGGAGCGGGCGGGGAGGAGACGGTGACTGTGACGTATTCGCGGGCCGGAGGGGCGGCGGGACAAGCGGAACCGGAAGAGGAACGGGACCGGAGGGCGGCCTGGGAGGCGCTCGTCGCCACGGCCCGGCGGACGGTGGCGGACGGCCTGGTGGTCGGCACCTCGGGCAACGTCTCGGTACGCGTCGGCGACACGGTGCTGGTCACCCCTTCGGGTGTGCCCTACGACCGTCTGGCCCCCGAGGACGTCACCGGCGTCGACCTTGACGGCCGACAGGTGCTCGGAGCCCTCGTCCCCACCAGCGAACTGCCCATGCACCTCGCCGTCTACCGAGCCACCGACGCCCGCGCCGTCGTCCACACCCACGCCGTGCACGCCACGGCCGTCTCCCTCCTCGTCCCCGAGCTCCCGCCGGTCCACTACATGACCGCGGCGCTCGGCGGCCCCGTCCGCGTCGCCCCCTACGCGGCCTACGGCACCGACGAACTGGCCCGCCACATGCTCGGCGCCCTCACCGGCCGCACCGGCTGCCTGCTCCAGAACCACGGCACCCTCACCTACGGCGCCACCCTGGACCAGGCCTACGACCGCACCGCCCAACTGGAGTGGATGTGCCGCCTGTGGCTGACGGCCTCCTCGGTGCCGGGCCGGTCGCCGTCGCTGCTGACCGGGGAGCAGCTGGCCGAGGCGGCGGACCGGCTGCGCGGGTACGGGCAGCGGACCTGACCCCCGCCGCCGGCCCGTTGATCCGAACGGGCCCGCCCGCCCGCCGTCCCGGTGGCTTACTCCGCTGCCTCCCGGGAAACTGAAAGGCGTGCGCATCCTCCCCGCGACGGCCGCCGCCGTCACCGCAGCCCTGGCCGCAGGGGCGGCGAGCGTCGCCGCCGGACGGCTCGCCAGCGACGCCGCGCTCAAGGCGCCGCCCGGACGGCCCCTGCCCACCGAACCGAGGCTCACCGTGCACGGCACCGCGGCCGGCCAGATCACCCTCACCCGGGACCTGGCCGCGCTGCGCCCCGGCCGCTACGGCCTCGCCGGCGACGGCTCCCACGCGGTCGTCGGCCCGGTCCTCGGCACGGCCGATCACGGCGCCGACACCGTCGTACGCCGCCTGGAACGCGTCACGCACGGCACCCTCACGGCCGGCGACCGCGCCTGGTTCACGCCGAACCTGTACGTCGGCAACCCGGGCACCGCCCTCGACCTGGAGTTCGCCGACGTCGAGGTCCCCGGCGAACTCGGTCCGCTGCCGGCCTGGTTCCTGCCCGGGTCCCGGCCGACCTGGGTCATCGCCGTGCACGGCCTGGCCGCCACCCGCGAACACGCCCTGAACCTCATCGCGCCCCTGCACCGCCGCAGTGTCCCGGTGCTCGCCCTCGCCTACCGCGGCGACGTCGGTGCCCCGCCCTCGCCCGACGGCCTGCACCACTTCGGCGAGACCGAGTGGCGCGACGTCGACGCGGCCATCCGCTACGCCGTCGACCACGGCGCCCGCCAGGTCGTCCTCCTCGGCTGGTCCACCGGCGCCACCATGGCCCTGCGCACCGCCGCGCTCTCCGACGTACGCGAGCGCATCGCGGGGCTCGTACTCGACTCCCCCGTCCTCAGCTGGGAGACCACGCTGCGCGCCCTGGCCGCCGCGCGCCGCACCCCGGGCGCGCTCCTGCCGCTCGCGGTCCGCGCCGCCCAGGGCCGCGCCGGCCTGCACGCCGACCACGACGCGGGGACCGCGGGCCTCTACCGCCCGGCGGTCCCCACCCTGATCTTCCACGGCCCCGACGACGCGGTCTCCTCCTGGCGCCTCTCCCGCCGCCTCGCCGACACCCACCCCCGCCTGGTCGCCCTGCACCCCGTCAAGGGCGCCCCGCACGGCGCCATGTGGAACGCCGACCCCGACGACTACGAAGAGACGCTGCGCCGCTTCATGACCCCGCTGGTGTGAGCCCGGCGGTTGCCGCGCCGGGCACCTCCGGCGGTCCGCACCGGACGTACGGGCGCGCACCCGTGCCGGTACCTCCCTCGAACCCCTGCCCGGTGGCTCCCACGGCCCTGGTCCATGCTTTTCCGGCGAACCCGTGCGGAGCCCCTCCGGCGCGCCTGCCGACTGCCCTCCGCCACCCGCCCCGGGCGGCCTCCCGGCCGGGTGCCTCCCCGGCGCACCCGCCCCGTGAGTGCCCGGCGGCGCGCGTGCCGTGTCCTGGCTGTCGCGTGCTGCCGGTTGCCGGGCGACCGCCCCCGCCCTGTCTTCCGGGTCCGTCCCGTGCCTTCCCGCGCACCCGTCCCGCGTCCCCCGGCGGGCCGGTGCCCGCCCTGCTCGCTGCCGGTTCCGTTTAATGCCGTACCGGTGGCTTGATCGTGCCTCGGAGGGCGTTCCAGACCGGTACGTCCCCCGCGCCGGACGTGGGTCATCGCATTCCGTTTGGGTTTTCGGACGGTCAACCGGAAGACTGCACCCGTGACGTCCCGTATCCCGCGCGACTCCAGGCTCCGACTCGTCCGCCCGCGACCCCTGGCCGCCGCCCCCCAAGCGATGACCCAGCGGCGTCCGCGCCGCGCCGCGCCACGGCCCCCGGAGGGCACCCCCGCCCGGTCGGAGCTGGCCAGAATGGCACGCTCCGGTCTGGCCGACGCGGCCCGCGTCGCCCGCTGGGCCGACAGCGCGCTCGGCCGCGGCAGCGCGACCGCCGACGGCAAGGCCACCCTCTCCGACGCGACCGCCGAGCGGGCGGCCCGGGAGCTGGGCCTGACCCCGGCCGAGGTCCGCGCCGACTGGGACACCGCCCGTCTCGCCGGACTGGTCGAGGTGCACGGTGACAGCGCCCGCCCCGGCTGGCGCCTGCGCGCCTGGAACCGTGACGACAGCGCCGTGCTGCGCGGCTGGGTCGCCCTCTTCGACGCCTGGTCGCTCGCCCACCCCGAGCCCGCCGGGCACGAGCCCGCCGCCGTGGCCGAGGTCATCTCCGCGATGCCCCAGGTGCTCTCCTTCCTCCAGCTGTCCGCCGGACCCGTTCCGGTGGCGCAGCTCCTGGACCTGCTGGAGCAGCGCGTCACCGAACTGCGTACCGAGCGCTGCGAGGTGCCCTACGGCCCCCGGCTCGAGCCGGGAACCCCGCAGCCCGCCGAGGCGGCCCCGGTCCCGGACACCGCCCCCGGCACCCCGCTCGCCCCCCTCCTCGACTGGGCCCTGCACGCCCTCGCCTCCGTCGGCGCCCTCACCTGCGGCGACGGTCACGCCACGCTCACCCCGCTCGGCAGCTGGGCGGTCTGGGTCAAGCTGGAGCAGATCTGCGTCGCCGCGCAGAGCCCCGCCGGCAACATCGAGCAGTCGGCCGAGGACATGCTCCGCGGCTGCGGCCGGCTCCGCCCGAACGCCGCCCGCGCCGAGTACCGCGCCTGGCTCGCCGCCCGCCCCGTCGGCAGCGCCGTCGCCGAGCTGATCGGTGCCGCCCGCGGCGAGGACGCCCTGCTGCGCGGCCTCGCCTTCGACGCGCTCCGGGTCGTCGGCGCCCCCGCCGAGCCCGAGGTCCGCGCGGTCGTCGACGAGCCGACGCTGCGGCCCTACGCGCTGCTGTGGCTGGCCGAGCACGACGGCGCCGACCCCGAGGACGCCCACGAGGTCCTCACCCGCAGGGAGGCCACCTGGCTGTGGGTCGACACCGCCGCCGCCGTCGCCGACCACGGGGAGGCCCCGTTGCTCGTGCGGCACCTGGAGTCCGCGGTGCAGCCCACCGTCCCGGCCCTGCTCGACGAGGTACGGGCGGTCGGGCACCCGCGCACCGTGCAGGTCCTGGTCGCGCTCGCCGCCGCCCACCCCGACCCCGCCCTGGCCAAGGCCGTGCGCCGGGCGGCGTTCCAGGTGCACACCGGAGGCGGCTGAGGGGCTGGCCGAGGGCGTCGGCCCGGGTTCAGGCGCGGATCTCCGGAGCGTAGGTGCCGAAGCTCCAGATGTTCCCCTCCAGGTCACGGGCCATGTAGTCCCGCGAGCCGTAGTCCTGGTCGGTCGGGGGCATCAGGATCTCCGCGCCGTGCTCCACCGCCCGGCGGTGGTGGGCGTCGACGTCGTCCACCACGACGTACACCCCCGCCGTCCCGGCGTTCTTCATCGCCTCGTCGAAGCGGCTGCCCGTGCCCTTCGAGCCGAGCATGACCGCGCCGTTTCCCTGGGCGAGCTCGGCGTGGGCCACCGAGCCGTCCTCGCCCTCGTACACGGCGAGTTCCGTGAAGCCGAAGGCCTGGGTGAGCTGGCGGACCGCCGCCTTGGCGTCCGCGTACAGCAGCGTCGGACAGACGCTGGGACGCCCGCCGTCCATGCCTGCCATGCCGATCACTCCCTTGTGAGCCGGTGTCGGGGACCGGACGCCGTGAGGACCCGGGAAGCCCGTGAAGTCCTGGAATCCAGCCCTGTCGCCAGTCTGGCACCGCCCGCTGACAACACCCCGGACCAGCGCTTCCGAACAGGGGAGCGCCGAACACGGGACCGCCGACGGCCGGACCCGGGAAAAGTGCTTGCACGGCCCCGTTAGACTGGCCTCATGGCCATTCTCCTCGCGCATTAGACGGCGGGAACGTCCTCCAGCCGCCCGTCCCGCCACCCACCCGCCCAGGAGTCTGACCGTGATCTCCGCCTCCGGCATCGAGCTGCGCGCCGGTGCCCGCGTCCTCATCGAAAGCGCCACCTTCCGCGTCGCCAAGGGCGACCGCATCGGCCTGGTCGGCCGCAACGGCGCGGGCAAGACCACCCTCACCAAGGTCCTCGCCGGCGAGGGCCAGCCCGCCGCCGGCACCGTCACCCGCTCCGGCGAGGTCGGCTACCTCCCGCAGGACCCGCGCACCGGCGACCTCGACGTGCTCGCCCGCGACCGCATCCTCTCCGCCCGCGGCCTGGACGTACTGATCCGCAAGATGCGCGAGAACGAGCAGCGCATCGCCAACGGCCAGGGCGCCACCCGCGACAAGGCGCTCAGGCAGTACGAGCGCCAGGAGACCGAGTTCCTCACCAAGGGCGGGTACGCGGCCGAGGCCGAGGCCGCCACCATCGCCGCCGCGCTGAACCTGCCCGACCGGGTGCTCGGCCAGCCCCTGCACACGCTCTCCGGCGGTCAGCGCCGCCGCATCGAGCTGGCCCGCATCCTGTTCTCGGACGCGGACACCCTGCTGCTCGACGAGCCGACCAACCACCTCGACGCCGACTCGATCATCTGGCTGCGCGACTACCTGAAGACCTACCGCGGCGGCTTCATCGTGATCTCCCACGACGTCGAGCTGGTCGAGACGGTCGTCAACAAGGTGTTCTACCTGGACGCCAACCGCTCCCAGATCGACGTCTACAACATGGGCTGGAAGCTCTACCAGCAGCAGCGCGAGGCCGACGAGAAGCGCCGCAAGCGCGAGCGCGCCAACGCCGAGAAGAAGGCCGCCGCCCTGCACTCGCAGGCCGACAAGATGCGCGCCAAGGCCACCAAGACGGTCGCCGCGCAGAACATGGCGCGCCGCGCGGACAAGCTGCTCTCCGGCCTGGAGGCGGTCCGCCAGTCCGACAAGGTCGCCAAGCTCCGCTTCCCCGAGCCCGCGCCCTGCGGCAAGACCCCGCTGACCGCCGAGGGCCTGTCCAAGTCGTACGGCTCCCTGGAGATCTTCACCGACGTCGACCTGGCCATCGACAAGGGCTCCCGGGTCGTCATCCTCGGCCTCAACGGCGCGGGCAAGACCACCCTGCTCCGCCTCCTCGGCGGCGTCGAGAAGCCCGACACCGGCCAGGTGATCGAGGGCCACGGCCTCAAGCTCGGCTACTACGCGCAGGAGCACGAGACCCTCGACCCCGAGCGCACCGTCCTGGAGAACATGCGCTCGGCCAACCCCGACCTGGACCTGGTCGAGGTCCGCAAGACCCTGGGCTCGTTCCTGTTCTCCGGCGACGACGTCGACAAGCCCGCCGGGGTCCTGTCCGGCGGCGAGAAGACCCGCCTGGCGCTGGCCACCCTCGTGGTGTCCTCGGCCAACGTGCTGCTGCTCGACGAGCCCACCAACAACCTCGACCCGGCCAGCCGCGAGGAGATCCTCGGCGCGCTGCGCACCTACAAGGGAGCGGTCGTCCTGGTCACCCACGACGAGGGCGCCGTCGAGGCACTGCAGCCGGAGCGGATCATTCTGCTTCCGGACGGCGTCGAGGACCTCTGGGGTGCCGACTACGCGGATCTCGTCGCCCTGGCTTGATCGAATGGACGATCCACTGGGTATGGATCATTCAGCCGATCCGTGATCCACCATCTGTGTGAGATCTCCTCATCACGAGGTGTGTCCTACACGGATTTTCGCGGCCGGACCTCCCATCGCCGGGGCCCGGCCGCGACGCCTTTCTGACCTGGACCTTCGCGGAGAAACCCGTTCGGGTGTACGGACGCGATTCTCTGGAATCCCCCATTCCGTATGTGGGGACCCGCTCCTGTCGTCACGACCTTGTCTCATCGACCTTGCCGAATGGGTGGCCATCAGGGCCGGGAGGGGTGATCATGAGGAGACCAGAGCGCACTTCCCATGAGGAGGCACGGGTGGCCGAGACTCTGAAGAAGGGCAGCCGGGTGACCGGCGCCGCGCGCGACAAGCTCGCGGCAGACCTGAAGAAGAAGTACGACGCCGGTGCAAGCATCCGGGCGTTGGCCGAGGAAACCGGCCGCTCGTATGGCTTCGTGCACCGCATGCTCAGCGAGTCGGGCGTCACGCTCCGAGGGCGTGGCGGGGCTACCCGGGGCAAGAAGGCCACATCGGCCTGACGTTCCGGGCGATCCCCCGGCTCCGAAAGTGAAGGTGGTCACCCGGTCGGTCCTCGGACCGCCCGGGTGGTTACTGTGCAGTCACTTAGCTCCGTCGTCGCACGGCGTGCAAGCCGGCGTACGGCGGGGACGACGACCGCACCTTTCGGAGGCGCCCCATGGCTTCGCCCGCCCACGACCCCGGTCCCGCACTCGACAAGGACGGTGTGCGGCTCACCGTCGACGACGCGATCGCCACGGTGACGCTGACCAATCCGGCCAAGCGCAACGCGCAGAGCCCCGCTCTGTGGCGGGCGCTCACCGAGGCCGGCCGGCTGCTGCCGGGTTCCGTCCGGGTCGTGGTGCTGCGCGCCGAGGGCAAGTCCTTCTCGGCCGGGCTCGACCGGCAGGCGTTCACGCCCGAGGGCTTCGACGGCGAACCGTCGTTCATCGACCTCGCGCGGGGTGACGACGCCGAGCTGGACGCGACCATCACCGAGTACCAGGAGGCGTTCACCTGGTGGCGGCGCAGCGACATCCTGTCGATCGCCGCCGTGCAGGGGCACGCCATCGGGGCGGGCTTCCAGCTGGCCCTCGCCTGTGACCTGCGGGTCGTCGCGGACGACGTGCAGTTCGCCATGCGCGAGACCAGTCTCGGCCTGGTGCCGGACCTGACGGGCACGCACCCCCTGGTGTCCCTGGTCGGCTACGCCCGGGCGCTGGAGATCTGCGCGACGGGCCGCTTCGTCATGGCCGAGGAGGCCGTGAACACCGGACTGGCCAACCTCGCCGTGCCCGCGGACCAGCTCGACGGCGCCGTACACGACCTGGCCTCCGCCGTGCTCGCCGCGCCGCGCGACGCCGTCATCGAGACCAAGGCCCTCCTCCAGGGCGCCCTCAGCCGCGACTACGAGGCCCAGCGTGCCGCCGAGCGCGCCGCCCAGGGCCGCCGGCTGCGCGACCTGGCCGGTCTCGGCGAGTGACCGGGACCACCGGCGCGTCGGAGTAGCCGGTTCGCCGGTCCGGTCAGTCGACCGCCGTCACCAGTACCGCCACCGAGGGGCGGTCCGGCAGCGCCGCGGACACCGCCGCGCGCACCTGCCGGGCCACCTCCACCGGATGGTGCCCGGTGTGCAGGGCCAGTTCCACCCGGACGTGACGGCGCGGCAGGGCGGACTCGCGCGACAGCTCCGCGATGTCCACCGGACGTCCCAGCGCGGCCGTCAGCCGGGACACGCCCGGGACGGCCAGCGCCGCGTCGGCCACGCGGCCCGCGTCGCCCTCACCCGGGCCGACGACGCCGCGCGGCTCCGGTTCGCGACCCGGTGCCGGAGCCGGCCCCGCCGCGGGCTCCGCAGCCGTCTCCAGCAGGGCCGTCGCCCGCAGATCCACGTCCGTCACCGTCAGGCCCAGCCCGTGCGCCGCCGTCGCCAGCGCGGCGCGCAGACGGGCCGCCGTCACCGGCAGCGGCTGAGCCGCCGTCGCCGCGAAGTCGGCCGTCACCCGCAGCGGTCCGGGCGGCAGGGCACTCGGCGGTGACGGCACCGCCGGTTCCCGCGCGTCACCCGGATCGGCGGGTGCCACGCGCAGACCGTCCGGGCGCGCACCCGCCACGGCCCCGGCAGCGGCCACCAGTACTTCGCGCACCGCCCGCTCGGCGATCCACGCGCCGTCCCGCGGCCCGCCCAGCGGCAGCAGCCTGCCGAGTCCCAACTGTTCCCGCACCGCCCGCGCCCACCGGTCCGCCGTCGTCATACCTCCAGCCTGCCGCATCCACGGCGCGCGATCGCGCAACCTTGCTTACGGTGGTCGAAGAAGGACGGACCGGGAAAGGACTGCGGCGATGAGTGACCTGACGGAGAAGGACACGCCCGAGACCGGGGCCCACCGAGCACAAGGCGTCCGGCGCGGTGGGGGAGCCCCCGGAGAGCGGGGCCGCACCACCATCGCCGACGGCGTCGTGGAGAAGATCACCGGAATGGCGGCACGCGACGTCGCCGGTGTGCACGCCATGGGCAGCGGCATGTCCCGCACCTTCGGCGCCGTGCGCGACCGGGTGCCCGGGGGCACCAAGTCGGTGACGCGCGGCGTCAAGGCCGAGGTCGGCGAGAAGCAGACCGCCCTCGATCTCGAGATCGTCGTCGAATACGGCGTGTCGATCTCGGACGTGGCCCGCGATGTGCGGGAGAACGTGGTGGCGGCCGTGGAGCGGATGACCGGCCTCGAGGTCGTCGAGGTCAACATCGCGGTCAGCGACGTGAAGCTGCCCGACGAGGAGGACGAGGAGCAGCCGGAGCCTCGGATCAAGTGACGCGGACGCGGATTGAGGGGAGCGCACCATGAGCATGGCCGTGGTCGGCCTGATCGCCGGCATGGCACTGGGCTTCGCCGGGTATTTCGGCGGCTTCGGCGCCTTCCTGCTGGTGGCGGCCCTGGGAGCCGTCGGCTTCGTCGTGGGCCGCCTGCTCGAGGGCGACATGGACCTCGGCGACTTCTTCCGCTCCCGCGACGACCGGCGGCGGTGACCGGCGTGAGCGGTGGGGCCGGAGAGCTCCTCGAACCTCCGACCGTCGTCCCGCCGGGCGAGCGCGGTGCCACGCGGATCGCCGACCGGGTCGTCGCCAAGGTCGCCGCGCGGGCGGCGCGCGAGGCGGTCGGTCCGCTCCACCCGGACGCGGCACGCCCGTACGCCACCGTGTCCGTCCACCACGACACCGCCCGCGTCCAGGTCCACGTGGAACTGGACTACCCGTGCGACATCGGCGCACGCTGCGGGCAGGTGCGTCACCAAGTCGTCCATCGGGTACGCGCGTTGGTGGGCATGGCGGTGCCGGAGGTCGCCGTCCAGGTGGAGCGGCTGCACCTGGCGGCGGAGTACGGCGCGAAGCAGGGGAGGGCGCGATGAGCGAGCCCCAGGAAACCGGGGGCACGGAGGGCAGCACCCGGCAGCTGCCCGTCATGGAGCCCGGCACGGAGCAGGAGGCACCCGGCCGCGGATCGCCGCCGCCCGGACCCGACGCCGCCGACGGACGGGCTGGCCGCTTCTGGTCGGCACGCCGAGTCCCCGCGGGCATCGTCGCGCTGCTCCTCCTGCTCGTCGCGGGCGCCTTCCTCTACGACATCGTCGCCGTGCGCACCGGCCGCTCGGCCCTGGGCTGGCGCCGCGACCTGGCCCGGCAACTGGCCGAGCGGCCCCTCGACGACACGTGGGTCCTGGTCGGCGCGGGAGTCGCCGCGGCCCTCGGGCTCTGGCTGCTGCTCCTGGCCCTCACGCCCGGCCTGCGCAAGGTGCTGCCGATGCGGCGCGTCCTGCCGGACGTACGCGCCGGGCTCCACCGGGACGCCGCCGCCACGGTGCTGCGCGACCGGGCCATGGAGGTCGCCGGGGTGCAGTCGGCGCGCGTGCGGCTGCGCCGCCGGAAGGCCCGCGTGCGCGCGCTGTCGCACTTCCGGGAACTGGACGACGTACGGACCGATCTGGACGGCGTGCTCGACGAAGCGGTGCGCGGGCTGGGGCTGGCCCGGCCGCCCGCCGTGTCGGTCAGGGTGGCGCGCCCCGGAAAGAAGGGGTGAGGGCGGTGCTCAGGACCGTCGACCGGGTGCTCCTGGGGCTGGCGGGGCTCGTCCTGCTCGCCCTCGGCGGCTCGGTGCTGGCCATCGGCTTCGGCGCTCCCGCGCCCTCCTGGTGGCTGCACCAGGGGCCGCACGACGTGCTGCTCAGCGCCGCCGAGCGGACCAGGTGGCGGGAGGCGGGCTGGTGGTGGCCGGTCGTCATCGCCGCGCTCGCCGTTCTGCTGCTGCTCGCCCTGTGGTGGCTGGTGGCGGTGGTGCGCCGCCGCCGGCTCACCGAGGTGCTCGTCGGCACCGGTGACGGCGAGGGCGCGGCGCTGCGCGGCCGGGCCCTGGAGGCCGTCATCGCCCAGGAGGCCGACGGCGTGGACGGGGTCGAACGGACCAGGGTCCGGCTGACCGGCCGCCGCACCGCCCCGGCCGCCCGCGTCCGCCTCCTCCTCGCCCCCCACGTCGACCCCGGCACCGCCCTCGACGACCTCGCCACCCGCGCCCTGACCCACGCCCGCACCTCGGCGAACCTCGCCGCCCTCCCGGCCGAGGTCCAGCTCCGAGGCGTCAAGCACGGGGCCGAGCGGGTCAGCTGACCGCCGGTGGGCGACCGGGGACCGTGCCCGACGGTCCCCGGTCGCCCACCGCCCTGCGGAACTCCCGCGGAGGGGCACTCGGCCGCACGCGCCGGCCGTCGCCGCGGAGTCCGCCCACCGGAGGCGGACGGGACAGCGGCCGGGCGGGCGTCGCCTAGAACCCGTGCCGCATCCCGCCGTCCACCGGCAGCATCACGCCCGTGACGTACGACGCCGCGGGGGACAGCAGGAAGGCCGCCGCGCGGCCGAACTCCTCCGGGGCGCCGTAGCGGCGCAGCGGGACGCGGGACTCGGCCGCAGCCCTCGTCGCCTCGGGGTCGGCGGACATGCCGTCCAGCTCGCGCACCCGGTCGGTGTCGATGCGGCCCGGCAGCAGGCCGACGACGCGGATGCCGCGCGGGCCCAGCTCGTCGGCGAGGGACTTGGCGAAGCCCGCCAGACCGGGCCGCAGGCCGTTGGAGATGGTCAGGCCCGGGATCGGCTCGTGCACCGAGCCCGACAGGACGAAGCCGATGACGCCGCCGCCCTCCAGTTCGGCCGCCGCCGTCCGGGCCAGCCGCACCGCGCCGAGGAACACCGACTCGAACGCGGCCTGCCACTGCGCGTCCGTGTTGTCGGCGACGAACCCGGGCGGCGGCCCGCCCACGCTGATCAGTACGCCGTCGAAGCGGCCGAAGTGCTCACGGGCGGCCGCGACCAGCCGGCCGGCGGCCTCCGGGTGGGCGTTGTCGGCGGCCACGCCCACCGCGTCCGGCCCCAGCTCCGAGGCCGCCTCCGCGACGGTTCTCTCGTCCCGCCCCGTGACGACGACCTTCGCCCCGTCGGCGACCAGCTCGCGCGCGGCGGCGTTGCCCAGGCCCCGGGTGGCTCCGGTGACGACGTACACCCGGTCCTTCAGTCCAAGATCCATGGCCCTATCCTGCCCCCTCGTCCCCGAACAGCGCGAGGGCCGTGTTCACCAGGCCGACGTGGCTGAACGCCTGAGGGAAGTTGCCGAGCTGGTGGCCGGCCACCGGGTCGTACTCCTCGGCCAGCAGGCCCACGTCGTTCGCGAGCCCGACCAACCGCTCGAACAGCGCACGGGCCTCCTTGGTCCGGCCCGTCGCGTGCAGCGCGTCCGCGTACCAGAACGAGCACACCAGGAAGGTCCCCTCGCTGCCCGGCAGCCCGTCGACGGGATCCCCTTCGGTGCTGTACCGGCGCACGAGCCCGTCCCGGGACAGCTCCGCACCGATCGCGTCGACCGTCCCCACGACCCGGGGGTCGTCCGGCGGCAGGAACCCCACGCGGGGGATGAGCAGCAGCGAGGCGTCCAGTTCCCGCGAGCCGTAGGACTGGGTGAAGGTGTTGCGCTCCGGGTCGTAGCCCTTGTCGCACACCTCCCGGTGGACCTCGTCGCGCAGCGCCCGCCAGCCGTCCGGGTCACCGCCGCTCAGCTCGGGGTGGTTCTCCAGGGTGCGCACCGCCCGGTCCAGCGCCACCCACGTCATCACCTTCGAGTGGACGAACTGCCGGCGCCCGCCGCGCACCTCCCACAGCCCCTCGTCGGGCTCGCGCCACGCCGTGGCCAGGAAGTCCATCAGCGCGCACTGCAGCTCCCACATCTGCGGCTGCGGGTGCATGCCGGCCAGCCGGGCCAGCGACAGGGAGTCCATCACCTCGCCGTACACGTCCAGCTGGAGCTGGTTCACCGCGTCGTTGCCGATCCGTACGGGGGTGGACCCGGCGAAGCCGGACAGCCACGGCAGCTCGAACTCCGGCAGCCGCCGCTCACCCGCCAGGCCGTACATGATCTGCAGGTCGGCCGGGTTGCCCGCGACCGCGCGCAGCAGCCAGTCGCGCCAGGCCTCGGCCTCCTCCAGGTACCCGGCCGACAGCAGGGCGCCCAGGGTGAGGGTGGAGTCGCGCAGCCAGCAGAAGCGGTAGTCCCAGTTGCGCACGCCGCCCGGCTCCTCGGGCAGCGAGGTGGTCGGCGCGGCCACGATGCCGCCGGTGGGCTTGTAGGTGAGCGCCTTCAGAGTGATCAGCGAACGGACGACGGCGTCCCGGTGCGGGCCGTCGTAGCGGCAGTGCGCGGCCCAGGCCCGCCAGTCCTCGACGCTGTGCTCCAGGGCGATGAACGGGTCGACCAGCGGAGGGCGGGGCTCGTGCGAGGGGTGCCAGGTGAGGACGAACGCGACCTTCTCGCCCTCGGCGACCGTGAACTCCGCATGGGTCCCGAAGTCCTGCCCCCAGCTGCGCACCTCCGGCTCGCTGCGCAGCCACGCCGAGTCCGGCCCGGCGACCGCCACCCGGTGCCCGTCGGTCCGGCGCATCCAGGGCACGGCCGAGCCGTAGTCGAAGCGCAGCCGCAGCACGCTGTGCACGGTGACCTCGCCGCGCAGGCCCTCCACGATCCGTACGAGGTCGGGGGCGCGGTCGCGCTGGGGCATGAAGTCGGTGACCCGGACCGCGCCGTCCGCGGTCTCCCACTCGGTGTCCAGGACCAGGGTGTCCGGCCGGTAGGCACGGCGCGTGCAGCGCTGAGCCTCCTTGGGGGCGATGCGCCAGTGGCCGTTGTCCTCGTCGCCGAGCAGCTTGGCGAAACAGGCGGCGGAGTCGAAGCGGGGCAGACAGAGCCAGTCCACGGAGCCGTCCGTGCCGACCAGGGCCGCGGTCTGCTCGTCGCCGATGAGCGCGTAGTCCTCGATGTGGGGGTGCACGGCATCCGTCTTCCCGACGGGGAGCGGAGCAATCGGGTCCGTCCGCGTGCTCCGTCCGCACTGCCGTCGGGGCGCTCTCGCCGGGCGACTACACCTTCGCGGGTTCCGCCTGCGCCAGTTCCACGTCCTCGGCGGTCTCGCGTTCGCGCTTCTCGCGGCGGACCAGGAACCACCAGCCGACCGGTACGGCGGCGGCGAACAGCCACCACTGGATCGCGTACGCGAAGTTCAGCGCGGCGTCCTCGTTGCCGGGCCTGCCGATCCGCTCCGGGGTGCCGTCCTTCGGCTCCGGCTCGATCAGGACGACGTAACCGCCGAGCACCGGGGCGCCCAGGCGCTCGGCCTGCTGCTCGCTGTTGATGAGCATGATCTGCCGGTCCGGCAGGCCCTCGAGGTCCTTGATGCCGCTCGCCTCGGTCGTCTCGTCGGGCATCAGCCGCCCGGTGACGGTGATCTCCCCGCGGGGCGGTGCGGGAATCTCGGGGAAAGCGGTCTGACTCGGACCGTCCGCGGGGATCCAGCCCCGGTTGACCAGCAGGATCTTGCCGTCGTTCAGCACGAACGGCGTCAGTACGTGGTAGCCGATGTTGTCGTCGGAGTCGGTGCGGCGGCGGACGACCACCTCGCGGCCCGTGTCGAAGTGACCCTTCGCGGTGACGGTCCGGTAACGCTCACTCGTGGTGATCTTCTTGCCGGGAGCGGTCAGCGACCGGGCGGGCACCGGCGCCGCGTCGAGCGCCTGCGCGACCAGGTCGTTCCGGGCGGTGCGCTCCTCGTAGCGGTGCATCTGCCAGAAGCCCAGCCGGATCATCGTGGGGATGAGCAGCACGGCGACCAGCGTGAGGATCACCCACTGGCGGGACAGGAGGAAGCGGTACACCCCATGACCGTACAACCCGGGGCATGGGGTGCGATGAGGCGGGTACGGCGTTACGGCGCCGTCGGGCGGACGCTAGACCTTGTCGACGATCCCCGCCCTCCCCTCCGCGCGGGCGCAGTGGGCGCCGCAGTACCAGTGGCCCTCGACCTCGACGCCCTGGCCGATGATCTGCACCCGGCAGTGCTCGCAGATGGGGGCCATCCGGTGGATCGCGCAGGAGAAGCAGTCGAAGACGTGCACCGCTCCCTGGGCGTGGACCTCGAAGGTCATTCCGTAGTTGTTGCCGCAGACTTCGCATGTCGCCATGCGCCACAGGGTGAGCCGTCGCCGCGGCGCGGGCGAGCGGGTGCCGGGCGAGTCGCCCGGAATCACCCGTCCGTACGGCTCGGCCGCGATCCCCGCGCGGCCCGGCTCACGGCTCGGCGTCCGCGGGCTCGACGTCCCCCAGGAGCTGGCCGAACGCCGCCTCGTCCACCACCGGCGTCCCGAACTGCCGCGCCTTGACCACCTTCGACGTGCCCGAGTCCGGGTCGTTGGTGACCAGCAGGCTCGTCAGCCGCGACAGGCTGGTGGCGACGTGCAGCCCGGCCTCGGTGGCGCGGTCCTCCAGCAGGTCCCGCTCGATGGAGGTGTCACCCGAGAAGGCGACCCGCATGCCCTGCTTGAGTCTTTTGCCTACTTCATACCGGCCTGGGTTGGGATAGGGGCATGCGGGCCTTTTGCGGGACGGGCGCCAACTCGTCGGCCGGTAGCCGCCGTAACCGGCCTGCTGTCCGATCCGGGGGGCGGGCGCGTCCGACCACTCGGTCAGCGGCCGGCACTCGTGCAGCGGCAGCCGCAGTCCTCCCGCCGCCGCGGCGAGCAGGCTCGGCCGGAACGCCTCCGCCAGCACCCGCGCGTCGTCCAGCGCGTGGTGCGCCCGCTGCTGTACGACGCCGAAGTGTGCGGCCAGCGACTCCAGCTTGTGGTTGGGCAGCGGAAGGGCCAGCGCCTTGGAGAGCGCGATGGTGCACAGCCGTTGCCGCACCGGGGCCTCACGCCTGGCGCGGGCGTACTCGCGGGCGATCATCTGCCAGTCGAAGACGGCGTTGTGCGCGACCAGCACCCGCCCGTCGAGGCGGGCCGCGAACTCCTCGGCGACGTCCGGGAAGAGGGGCGCGTCCCGGAGCACCTCGCTCGTCAGACCGTGTATCCACACCGGGCCCGGGTCCCGCTGCGGATTGACCAGGGTGTACCAGTGGTCCTCGACCTCGCCGCGGGCGTCCAGACGGTAGACGGCCGCGGAGATGATGCGGTCGTCGCGGGCCAGTCCGGTGGTCTCGACGTCGACGACCGCGTACCCCTGCGGATACGCGGCCGGCCACGCCCTGGCGGACGGCGCTGCGGTCGTGCGGTCTTCGAGCATGGTCCATGAGGATACGGGCCACGACCGACACTCCGGTGCGGCAGGTGCCGCACGGCGCGGAGGCGGAACGGTTCCTCCGTCAAGCGGCCTACCGTGAGCGGGCGTTCAGGGACTCACCACCGGATCACCACCGGATCGGCACCGGAAGGGCCGTCAGCAGTCCCGAGACCGCGACCACCACACCGAGAACGGCGACCTCCGCGCGCGCGGGGGAGCAGGCGGTCAGCGGGTCGGCCGCGCGGCTCAGCCGGACCCTGGCCCACAGAGCGAGAGCCGCGACCGCGACCATGAGGATCGCCTTGGCGAGCAGGACCCGCCCGTACGCCGTGTCCGTCAGCTGGTCCGCGATCGTGCCCGGCGGCATACGGCGCAGCGAACTGCACACCCCCGTCGCCGTGATGGCCGCCAGCAGAACGGCCGCCACGCGCGCGTAGAGGCCCAGCAGCGCCGGGCCCGCCTCGGCGCGGCGCCAGGTGCGCAGGGTCCGCAGTGCGTACAGCAGGCCGCCCACCCACAGGGAGGCGCACGTCAGGTGGACGAGGGTGAGTCCCGACCCGAGCAGCGGGCTGTACTCGGTCGTGGGGTGCGCGCGCAGCGCCTCGGCGACGATCACCGCGGCCAGCGGCCAGACCTGGAGACCGGGACGCCGGGAGGTGGCGCACAGGCCGGCCGCGAGGAAGCCGTTGACCTCCAGGAGGGCGAGCTTGCCGTCGCGGGACGAGTACAGCCCGCCGACGTCGATGTCGGCGGCGCTGTCCGGCACCAGGTTGCCGGTGGCCACGACCGACGCCAGGCCCAGCGCGGCGACGAAGCCGGCGGCGGCCGCGTACGGCGCCCAGCTGCGGGGGCGCTGCGGGGGAGCGCCGGGGAGCGACTTGGCGAGCCGGTTGACGAGGAGTTCGCCGACCGGGACGCTCAGGGCGGCGAAGAGCACCGTGCGCAGCAGGGCTATGCCGCCGGTGCCGGGGGCCTCGGCCTCCCCGGTGCCGTGCAGGGCGGGGGACGGGCCGAGGACGGGTATCAGCGCGGCCAGCACCACCAGCACGAGCACGGCCGCGGCCCGGCCGGTGCCGGAGGGCCGCGCGTGCCGTCCGGTGCCGGTGGTCCGGGACGAGGGTCTTGTCAAGGTCACCTCGAGATCTTCACCAGCTCCCCCAGACCCGGGCAAGTTCCGGAAAACAACTGGCGGTCCGGCATTCCACGCATGAGGACGTTTTCGGCCGCCGTACGGTTCGAGGAAGCCGGGAGGAGAGTGAGTGACGCGTCACACCCGGAACGCACACGGCGGGCCGGGAGACCACTCCCGGCCCGCCGCACGCGCGCGTGGTGACCGGCGCGGTCACCGTGCACGGTCTACCGGGTGACCGCGTCCAGCGCGTCGGTCATGCCCCAGCCGTAGAAGCCGTTGCGGTTCTTCGGGCCCTCGCACACCGCGTCGGCCTTGCCGTCGCCGTCGATGTCGTACGGCTTGGTGCACGCGGTGGCGTCGGCCTGGGCGTACAGCAGCGCCTTGACCATGGCCGGGGGAGCGTACGGGTGCGTCGACTTGATCAGGGCGGCGACGCCCGCGACGTGCGGGGACGCCATCGACGTACCGGCCATGTAGCCCCACTTGCCGCCGGGCAGCGTGCCCAGGATCAGTCCGCTGGTGGCGGGCGGCTCGGGCGCCTGGTAGGCCGTCGAGTCGCCGCCGGGCGCCGCGATGTCGATGACGCCCAGACCGTGGTTGGAGAAGGACGACTTGAGCCCCTTGGCGCCGGTCGACGCGACCGTCACGACGCCGGGCAGCTGGGTCGGGATGTCCAGGCACTCGGACGGGTCGACGACCCGGTCGCCGGGCGTGGTGTCGTTCGGGGAGGACGGGTCGGTGATCTCGTCGGAGGAGAGGTCGTAGTTCTCGTTGCCGGCCGCGGCGACGTTGACCGCGCCCTTCTTCTCCGCGTACCGCGCGGCCCGGCTGACGGCCTCGACCAAGGCCTTCTGGTCCGGGTCGTTCTTGCAGTTGAAGTACCAGGGGTCGGTGTAATAGCTGTTGTTGGTCACGTCCACGTCGTGCTCGGCCGCCCACATGAAGCCGCAGACCACGGCCTCGGTGTAGAAGAAGCCGTCGGGGTTGGACACCTTGATGCCGGAGACCTTCACCCCCGGGGCCACGCCGGTCATGCCGACGCCGTTCTTGGCGGCGGCGATCTCCCCGGCCACGTGGGTGCCGTGCGGGCTCTCCGCCGCGCTCGGCCGCCAGGCCCCGTCGGTGGTGTCCGGCTTGCCGGAGACACAGTTGACGGAGGCGTCCCGGTCGAAGTTCGGGGCGATGTCCGGGTGGGTGTCGTCGACGCCGGTGTCGATGACCGCGACGGTGACGTCCTCGCTGCCCAGCGACTTCTCGTGCGCCTTGTCCGCCTTGATGGCGGGCAGGTCCCACTGGAGGGACTGCAGCGGGTCCTGGCCCTCGGCGGCCTCGGCGGCGGCGATCTCCGCGCCGCTGAGCACCTTGGGAGCACCGGTGTCGGTGGTGGCGGCCGACGGCAGCGGCGCGGTGCGGGTGGCGCCGGCCGACTGCACGCCGCGCGCCTTGCGGACGGTCTTCGCGAAGTCCGCGTTCGAGGAGTGGACGACGACCACGCCGATCCGGTCGTACGACGTCACGATGGTGCCGCCGGCCTTGGCTATCGCCCGCTTCACGTGCGCCGAGGGCCCGTGCCCGGGACGGACGTTGACGACGTAGCTCGTCGAGGACGACGAGTCCGCCGACAGCGTGGGAGCGGCCTCGGCGGCGGAGGCCGGGACGCCCGGCAGGAAGGCCAGCGACGCGGCCACGGCCATACCGGCCGGGATCGCGAGGGCACGGCGGTGACGCGGGTGAGGAGCTGTCATGTGCGGTGTCTCCAGTTCGTTCGTGGAGTCGTTGCTGGAAGGGAGGGGAAAGCCTGGTGAGCGGTAGGCCGGGCGGATCACTTCACCGCGCGCAGCGCGTCGACGATGCCGAAGCCGTAGAAGCCGTTGACCCGCTTGCCGCCCTCGCAGCCGGCGTCCTGCGTGCCGTCGCCGTCCTGGTCGTAGGAGGCCGGGCAGCCCGGGTTGCCGGCCTGCGCCTTCAGCAGCCGCTGGAGCGTCGCCGGGGACGCCCAGGGGTGCTCCGACTTCAGCAGCGCGGCGACGCCGGCGGCGTGCGGGGAGGCCATCGAGGTGCCCTGGAGCCAGGCGTACTCGTTGTTCGGCATGGTCGACAGGATGCGGCCGTTCTTCGACGGCGTGTCCGGGATCTGGTAGCGCGCGTCGCCGCCCGGCGCCGCGACGTCCACGACGCCCTTGCCGTACGAGGAGTAGTACGACTTCTCCTTGTCGACGCCCGTGGCGCTGACCGTGACGATGCCCGGCAGCTGGGTCGGCACGTCGAAGCACTCGTGCGGGTCGATGGTCCGCGTCACCGGCGTGGAGTCGTCGGGGCTGGAGTCGTCGACGATGGCGTCGGAGTCCAGGTCGTGGTTGGAGTTGCCGGCGGAGGCCAGGTGGAGGGTGCCCTTGCGCTGGGCGTACAGCTGGGCCCGGTTGACCGCGTCGACGATCGCGCGCTGGTCCGGGTCGTCCATGCAGTTGTACAGCCAGGGGTCCACGTAGTAGCTGTTGTTGGTGATCTCCACGCCGCGGTCGGCGGCGAACATGAAGGCGCAGACGACGTTCTCGGGGTAGAAGAGCCCGTTGTCCGGGTCGCTCACCTTGATGCTGGAGACCTTCACGCCCGGTGCGACACCGGCGACGCCGATGCCGTTGCGGGCGGCGGCTATCTCACCGGCGACGTGGGTGCCGTGGTAGTCGTCGGCGGTGTACGGCCGCCAGGCGCCCTCGCTGGTGTCCGCCTTGCCGCCGACGCAGTTGGCGGACTGCGAGGCGGAGAAGTTCGGGGCGAGGTCGGGGTGGGTGTCGTCGACGCCGGTGTCGATGACGGCGACGGTGACCCGGGAGCTGCCCGGGTTGATCTTCGCGGCCTTGTCGGCGCCTATCGCGCGCAGGTCCCACTGGTCCGCTTCCAGCGGCTCGCCCGCCCCGGCGGCCTTCGACGCCTTCGCGGTCCGCGCGGCCTGCTCGTCGGTGAGCATCTCGGCGGCGCCCTGGCCGGTCGTCCCGGCGGCGGTCAGCGGCGCGGTGCGGGTCGCCCCCGCGGACTGCACCCCGCGCACCTTGCGCATCTCCGCGCCGAAGTCCGGGTTCGCGGAGTGGACGACGATCACGCCGATCTCCCGGTAGGTGGCGACTACGCTGCCGTCGGCCTCGGCTGTCGCGCGCTTCACCGACGCGATCGTGCGGTGGTCCGTCCGCGTGTTGACCACGTACGCGAGGCCGGGTGCGTCCGTGGTCCCGGCGGTCCGGGCGGCCTCCTGGGCGGTGTCCGCACCCGGTGCGGCCGAGGCGGCGGCCGGCAGGAAGCCGAGGGACGCGGTGAGCGACAGCACGACGGGTACGGCGAGAGCGAGCCGCCGTCTGGAGCGCGGTGACCGCGACGAACGCGTCGAACGCAGATGATCCATGGGGTCTCCACATCATCCGGGAAAGGAACCGGCCCGCGACACGGGTGGTGACCGGGCAGGTACATGACGGAGTGGTGCAGGGCGAAGCTATCCCTCGTAGCCGCCGGCCAGCAATGACCCGCCACGGGTGACTTCGGAAAGTGCCGCACGGGTTGAACCGGTGCCGGTGGGGCGCCGTGTCGTTGGTCAGGGAGTCCGAGCACGATCAGGCCCCCGCGAGAACACCGAGGTAAAAGCCGTCATGTCCGTCGTACGAGGAGACTCCGTGGCCACCGACGCACCGCCCCCCTCGAAAGAGGAACGCCATCTTCCGTCACCGGAGGAGTTCTCCGAAGTGCAGCAGAGCGCTGAGTTCGCCGAACTGCGCCGCTCCTTCCGCTCCTTCGCCTTCCCGCTGACGATCGCGTTCGTCGCCTGGTACCTGCTGTACGTGCTGCTGTCGAACTACGCCGGCGGCTTCATGGGCACCAAGCTCTTCGGCAACATCAACGTCGCCTTCGTCTTCGGCATCGCCCAGTTCGTCACCACGTTCCTCATCGCCTGGTGGTACTCGCGGCACGCCGCCGCGAAGCTCGACCCCAAGGCCGAGGCCATCAAGTCCCGGATGGAGGGCGGCGCATGAGCCCCGCACAGACCGTTCTCGCCGCCGAACTGGCCGCCAACGAGGCCAGCGAGCACCGGCCGCTCATCATCACCCTCTTCGCCCTCTTCGTCCTCGCGACGCTCGGCATCACCGTCTGGGCCGGCCGCCAGACCAAGGACGCCGCCGACTTCTACGCGGGCGGCCGCCAGTTCAGCGCCTTCCAGAACGGGCTCGCCGTCTCCGGCGACTACA
This sequence comes from Streptomyces sp. NPDC058796, assembly GCF_042745235.1. NCBI lineage: Bacteria > Bacillati > Actinomycetota > Actinomycetes > Kitasatosporales > Streptomycetaceae > Streptomyces > Streptomyces sp. NPDC058796. The sequence continues at coordinate 32,663 of NZ_JBHYOP010000014.1, read as the reverse complement.
TGTCGGCCGCGTCCTTCCTCGGCATCGCCGGCGCCATCGCCCTCTTCGGCTACGACGGATTCCTCTACTCCATCGGCTTCCTGGTCGCCTGGCTGGTCGCCCTGCTCCTGGTCGCCGAGCCGCTCAGGAACTCCGGCCGCTACACGATGGGCGACGTCCTCGCGTACCGCATGCGCCAGCGCCCCGTGCGCACGGCCGCCGGTACCTCCACCATCGTCGTGTCGATCTTCTACCTGCTGGCCCAGATGGCGGGCGCGGGCATCCTCGTCTCGCTGCTGCTCGGCATCACCTCCGACGCGGGCAAGATCCTCATCGTCGCCCTGGTCGGTCTGCTGATGATCGTTTACGTCTCCATCGGCGGTATGAAGGGCACCACCTGGGTCCAGATGGTCAAGGCCGTGCTGCTGATCGGCGGCACCATCCTGATCACCTTCCTGGTGCTGCTGAAGTTCAACTTCAACATCTCCGACCTGCTCGGCACGGCGGCCGAGAACAGCGGCAAGGGCGCCGCCTTCCTGGAGCCCGGCCTCCAGTACGGCGCCAGCGGCACCACCAAGCTCGACTTCATCTCCCTGGGCATCGCCCTGGTGCTCGGCACGGCCGGCCTGCCGCACATCCTGATCCGCTTCTACACCGTGCCCAACGCCAAGGCCGCCCGTAAGTCCGTGAACTGGGCGATCGGCATCATCGGCGCCTTCTACCTGATGACCATCGCGCTCGGCTTCGGCGCCGCCGCACTCGTCGGGCAGAAGGAGATCATCGCCTCCAACCCGTCCGGCAACACGGCCGCGCCGCTGCTAGCCCTGCACGTGGGCGGCGTCGACTCGGCCTGGGGCGCGATCCTGCTCGCCACGATCTCGGCGGTGGCCTTCGCGACCATCCTCGCCGTGGTCGCCGGCCTCACCCTGGCCTCGTCGTCGTCCTTCGCGCACGACATCTACGCCAACGTCATCCGCAAGGGCAAGGCCACCGAGAAGGAGGAGATGCGGGCGGCCCGCTGGGCGACCGTCCTCATCGGCATCGTCTCCATCGCGCTCGGCGCCCTCGCCCGCGACCTGAACGTGGCCGGCCTGGTCGCCCTGGCCTTCGCGGTCGCCGCCTCCGCCAACCTGCCGACCATCCTCTACAGCCTCTTCTGGAAGAGGTTCACCACCCAGGGCGCCCTGTGGTCGATCTACGGCGGCCTGATCGTCGCCGTCGGCCTGGTGCTGTTCTCACCGGTGGTCTCCGGCGACCCGAAGGCGATGTTCCCGGACGTCGACTTCGCCTGGTTCCCGCTGAAGAACCCGGGCATCATCTCCATCCCGTTCGGCTTCTTCATGGGCTGGCTCGGCACGGTCCTGTCGAAGGAGGAGCCCGACAAGGCGAAGTACGCGGAGCTCGAGGTCCGCTCCCTGACCGGCACCGGAGCCCACTGATCCCACCCCGCCGGGGCCCCGTCGTAGATCCCTACGACGGGGCCCCGCCGTACGTCGTAGAGATCGGCCCGCTGTCGATGTCGGACCCGTCACGTAGGCTCGCAGGTGTCGGAGGAGAGAAGTGCTCCGCCGATCCGCGTCGAGGGAGGGGTCCACGTGCTCATCGACACCTACGGCCGGGTGGCCACCGACCTGAGGGTCTCGCTGACCGACCGCTGCAACCTGCGCTGCACCTACTGCATGCCCGAAGAGGGCCTCCAGTGGCTGGCCAAGCCCGACCTGCTCACGGACGACGAGATCGTCCGCCTCATCGACATCGCGGTCACCTCCCTCGGCATCGAGGAGGTCCGCTTCACCGGTGGCGAGCCCCTGCTGCGCCCCGGCCTCGTCGGCATCGTGGAGCGCGTCGCGGCCCTGGAGCCGCGCCCCCAGATGTCCCTCACCACCAACGGCATCGGCCTGCGGCGCACGGCGGCGGCCCTGAAGGCCGCGGGGCTGGACCGGGTCAACGTCTCGCTGGACACCCTGCGCCCGGACGTCTTCAAGACCCTCACCCGCCGCGACCGCCACAAGGACGTCCTGGAGGGCCTGGAGGCGGCCCGGGAAGCGGGCCTGACCCCCGTCAAGGTCAACTCCGTCCTGATGCCGGGCCTCAATGACGACGAGGCCCCCGACCTGCTCGCCTGGGCCGTCGAGCACGACTACGAGCTGCGCTTCATCGAGCAGATGCCCCTGGACGCCCAGCACGGCTGGAAGCGCGAGGGGATGATCACCGCCGGTGACATCCTCACCTCCCTGCGCACCCGTTTCGAGCTGACCGCCGAGGGCTCCGAGGAACGCGGGTCGGCCCCCGCCGAGCGCTGGCTCGTGGACGGCGGCCCGCACCGGGTCGGCGTCATCGCCTCCGTCACCCGCCCGTTCTGCTCCGCCTGCGACCGCACCCGTCTGACCGCCGACGGCCAGGTGCGCACCTGCCTGTTCGCCACCGAGGAGACCGACCTGCGGGCCGCCCTGCGCTCGGACGCCCCGGACGAGGAGATCGCCCGGATCTGGCGGCTGGCCATGTGGGGCAAGAAGGCCGGCGCCGGCCTCGACGACCCGACGTTCGTCCAGCCCGACCGGCCGATGTCGGCGATCGGGGGATAGGTACAGCCCCTAGGAGCCCGCGGGGGCTTCCCACTCGTCCAGCGGGACGACGTCCTTCAGGAAGCCGCGCACTCCGAGGAACTGCGACAGGTGCTCCCGGTGCTCGTCGCACGCGATCCACGTCTTGCGCCGCTCCGGCGTGTGGATCTTCGGGTTGTTCCACGCCAGCACCCATACGGCGGCGGTGCGGCAGCCCTTGGCGGAGCAGATCGGGGCGGTCTCCGGGGCGGTCTCGTCACTCACAGGCTCGTCTCACAGGTCCACACACAAGGCGACGCCGAGCAGCCACGGGGGGAGCTGCCCGGCGTCGGTCCGTCGCTCCGACGGGGGATGCGGAGCGCGTACGAAGTATGTCACGGGTCACCCATCGCCCGGCACCGGAACCACATGATTCATCTGAGCATTTCTTCGGCCTGGCGAGGAATCGACGTACGCCCCGCGGTCAGGCTCGAGCACGGGGCTCACCAGCCCCGTCCGGAGCCGCTTCGGACGGGGTGTCCTCCGGGTCGGATTCCGCCGGGCCGTCGTCGTCACGCGGCGGTGTGATCATCGGGGCGGTCGGCATCGTCACGAACGTCGACGGCAACGATGGCGCGTTCTCGCGCCCGGCGTTCGCGATCACCACGGCGACGTACGGCAGTACCGCGCCCAGGACCAGCGCCACGATCGCCACGTGCCGTTCCACGTTCCACAGGCAGGCGGCGAGGATCACCGACAGGGTACGGATCGACATGGAGATGATGTACCGGCGCTGCCGGCCGCGCACGTCTTCCTGGAGGCCCGTGCGGGCCCCGGTGATCCGGAACACCTCGGCCTTGCCGCCGGCACTCTGCTTCCGCATCTGGTTCCACCATCCGCCCGTATCGGACTCTCCCCGCCCCGCTCCCGTCCGCGGCCGCACGGGGACTCCGGTCCCGGACAACTCACCACGTTACGCCGCACCTGCGCCGTCCACGAGACCGGGGCACCCTCCGGCCGGCCCGCGGGACCCGCGCCGCACCGCGCAGCCCGGTACCCCATTCGGCCGTACCCGCCATGCGCCGTACGCGGTAGGGCCGAAGACTGGCGGTATTGCTCGCTTGGAGCCGAATGAGGAGGCAGCCATGGGCTGGTTGTGGGCGATCATCGTCGGATTCGTGCTGGGTCTGATCGCCAAGGCGATCATTCCCGGGAAGCAGCACAGCCCCCTGTGGCTGACCACCATCTTCGGCATCCTCGGAGCCATCGCCGGAAACGCGATCGCCCGTGCCGTCGGCGTGGACGCGACCCGCGGTATCGACTGGTGGCGGCACGTGTTCCAGCTGGTGGCCGCGGTCATCATCGTGGGCGTCGGCGACGCGCTCTACATGGCGGTGCGCGGCAACAAGCGGCGCGAACGGGCCTGAGCGCCCGCACGGTCCCATACGGCGAAGGGGCGGCCTCCGGCAGCCGCACGGCACCGGAGCCCGCCCCTGACGCGTGCGTTCAGCCGCCGGTGACCTCGACCGCGGCCAGGTTCTTCTTGCCGCGGCGCAGCACCAGCCAGCGCCCGTGCAGCAGGTCCTCGCGGGCGGGGACGGCGTCCTCGGCGGCGACCTTGGCGTTGTTCACGTAGGCGCCGCCCTCCTTCACCGTGCGACGGGCGGCGGACTTGCTGGCGACCAGGCCGACCTCGGCGAACAGGTCCACGACCGGGGCCGGCTCGGCGACCTGGACGTGCGGCAGCTCCGACAGGGCCGCGGCCAGCGTCCGCTCGTCCAGCTCCGCCAGATCGCCCTGGCCGAAGAGGGCCTTGGACGCGGCGATCACGGCGGCCGTCTGGTCGGCGCCGTGCACCAGCGTCGTCAGCTCCTCGGCCAGCGCGCGCTGCGCGGCCCGCGCCTGCGGACGCTCCTCGGTCTGCCGCTCCAGCTCCTCCAGCTCCGCGCGGGAACGGAAGGAAAGGATGCGCATGTAGCGCGAGATGTCCCGGTCGTCCACGTTCAGCCAGAACTGGTAGAACGCGTACGGGGTGGTCATCTCCGGGTCCAGCCAGACGGCGCCGCCCTCGGTCTTGCCGAACTTGGTGCCGTCCGCCTTGGTCATCAGCGGCGTCGCGTAGGCGTGCACGGACGCGTCCGGCTCCAGCCGGTGCAGCAGGTCGAGGCCGGCCGTCAGGTTGCCCCACTGGTCGCTGCCGCCCTGCTGCATCGTGCAGCCGTAGCGCCGGTAGAGCTGGAGGAAGTCCATCGCCTGGAGGAGCTGGTAGCTGAACTCCGTGTAGCTGATGCCCTCGGAGGACTCCAGGCGCCGGGCGACGGAGTCCTTGGTCAGCATCTTGTTGACCCGGAAGTGCTTGCCGATGTCCCGCAGGAACTCGATCGCGGACAGGCCCTCGGTCCAGTCGAGGTTGTTGACCATCAGGGCCGCGTTCTCGCCCTCGAAGGACAGGAACGGCTCGATCTGGCCGCGCAGCCGCTCGACCCAGCCCGCGACCGTCTCCGGAGAGTTCAGCGTGCGCTCGGCGGTCGGGCGCGGGTCACCGATCTGGCCGGTGGCCCCGCCGACCAGCGCCAGCGGCCGGTGACCGGCCTGCTGGAGCCGGCGCACGGTGAGCACCTGCACCAGGTGCCCCACGTGCAGGGACGGCGCGGTCGGGTCGAAACCGCAATAGAACGTGACGGGACCGTCCGCGAGCGCCTTGCGCAAAGCATCCTCATCGGTGGACTGGGCGAACAGCCCACGCCACTTCAGCTCGTCGACGATGTCCGTCACGGTTCTCGTGTCTCCTACATGCTCATGATCTTCGGCAGCCCGGTGGCAGCCGACTACGAGGTTATACGCCCTGACTGACAGAGCTCATATTGAAGTCCGGCACCCTCAGGGCGGGCATCGCAGCCCTAGTGAACCAGTCACCCCACTCCCTGGGCAGCGTCTTTTCCGTCCGCCCGGCCTCGGTGGCCCGGCCCAGCAGGCTCACCGGCGACTCGTTGAACCGGAAGTTGTTCACCTCGCCGACCACCTCGCCGTTCTCGACGAGGTAGACGCCGTCCCGGGTCAGCCCGGTCAGCAGCAGCGTCGCCGGGTCGACCTCGCGGATGTACCAGAGGCAGGTCAGCAGCAGCCCGTGCGAGGTGCCGGCCACCATCTCCTCCAGGGACCGGCCGGGGTCGCCGCCGTCCAGGACCAGGTTGCCGATGGCCGGCGCCACCGGCAGCCCGGTCAGCCCGGCGCTGTGGCGGGTGGTGGTCAGCCGGTGGAGCTCGCCCGCGCGGATCCAGTCGGTCGCCGCGACCGGCAGACCGTTGTCGAACACGGACTGGTCGCCGCCCGAGGAGTGCGCGACCACGAAGGGCGCGCACTCCAGGCCCGGCTCGTGCGGATCGCTGCGCAGCGTCAGCGGCAGCTCGCCCAGCCGCTCGCCCACGCGCGTGCCGCCGCCCGGCTTGGAGAACACCGTGCGCCCTTCGGCCGCGTCCCGCCCGGACGCCGACCAGAACTGGTAGATCAGCAGGTCGGCGACCGCGGTGGGCGGCAGCAACGTCTCGTACCGCCCGGCGGGCAGCTCCACCCGCCGCTCGGCCCAGCCGAGCCGCACCGCCAGCTCGGCGTCGAGTGCCGCCGGGTCGACGTCCTTGAAGTCCCGCGTGGCCCGGCCCGCCCACGCCGACCGGGTGCGGTCCGGCGACTTGGCGTTCAGCTCCAGCGTCCCGTTGGGCTGGTCGTGCCGCAGCCGCAGCCCCGTGGACGTGCCCACGTACGTGGACGTCATCTCGTGGTTGGCGAAGCCGTACAGCTCCCGGCCGCCCGCACGCGCGCGTGCGAACGCCTCCCCGAGGGCCGGCGCGAAGTCGGCGAACACGGCCGACGAGGTCTCGGCGGGCGCGTCGGTGAAGTCGGGCGACGCGGGTACGTCCGTGACCAGCGGCCGCGCGTCCTCGGCCGGTCCGGCACCGCGCGCGGCGGCCTCGGCTGCGCGCACCAGGGGCTCCAGCTCGTCCGCGGTCACGGCGGAACGCGACACGACCCCCGAGGCAGTGCCCTCCTGCCCGTCCACGGTGGCGACGACCGTCAGCGTGCGCCCGCGCGTGACACCGTTCGTGGTGAGCGCGTTGCCCGCCCAGCGCAGGTTGGCGGTGGACTCCTCGTCGGCGATCACGACGCAGCCGTCGGCCCGGGACAGCTCCAGCGCCCGCTCGACGGTCTCGTGCGGCCTGCTCGTGCGCGCGCTCATCGACCCGCCTCCTGCGTGGTGTTGAGAATGTTGACTCCCTTGAAGAGGGCGGACGGGCAGCCGTGCGATACGGCCGCCACCTGCCCCGGCTGCGCCTTGCCGCAGTTGAAGGCGCCCCCGAGGACGTACGTCTGCGGGCCGCCGACGGCCGCCATGGAGCCCCAGAAGTCGGTGGTCGTCGCCTGGTACGCCACGTCCCGCAGCTGGCCGGCGAGCCGCCCGTTCTCGATCCGGAAGAACCGCTGGCCGGTGAACTGGAAGTTGTAACGCTGCATGTCGATCGACCAGGACCGGTCCCCGACGACGTAGATCCCGCGCTCCACACCCCCGATCAGATCCTCCGTGGACAGCCCGCCGGGATCCGGCCGCAAGGACACGTTGGCCATGCGCTGCACGGGCACGTGGGCGGGGGAGTCGGCGTACGCGCACCCGTTGGACCGCTCGAACCCGGTGAGCCGCGCGATCCGCCGGTCCAGCTGGTAGCCCACCAGCGTCCCGTCCTTCACCAGGTCCCAGGACTGGCCCGCGACGCCCTCGTCGTCGTACCCGATGGTCGCCAGCCCGTGCTCGGCGGTGCGGTCGCCGGTGACGTTCATCAGCTCCGAGCCGTAGCGCAGCCTGCCCAGCTGGTCGAAGGTGGCGAAGGAGGTGCCGGCGTAGGCGGCCTCGTAGCCGAGGGCACGGTCCAGCTCGGTGGCGTGCCCGATGGACTCGTGGATGGTCAGCCACAGGTTGGACGGGTCGACGACCAGGTCGTACGGGCCCGCCTCGACGCTCGGCGCGCGCATCTTCTCCGCGAGCAGCCCGGGAATCTCGGCCAGCTCCGCGTCCCAGTCCCAGCCGGTGCCGGTCAGGTACTCCCAGCCGCGCCCGGCGGGCGGCGCCAGGGTGCGCATGGAGTCGAACTCACCGCTGGAGTCGTCCACCGACACGGCGGTCAGCACCGGGTGCAGCCGCACCCGCTGCTGCGTGGTCACGGTCCCGGCGGTGTCGGCGTAGAACTTGTTCTCGTGCACGGTGAGCAGCGAGGCGTCCACGTGATCGACCCCGTCGGCCGCCAGCAGCCGCGCGCTCCAGTCGGCCAGCAGGGCCGACTTCTCCGCGTCGGGCACGGTGAACGGGTCGATGTCGTACGCCGAGATCCACGTCCTGTCCGCGTGCACGGGCTCGTCGGCGAGTTCCACCCGCTCGTCGGAACCGGCCGCCTCGATCACCTGCGCGGACAGCTTGGCCATCGCCACCGCCTGGGACGCGACCTTGGCCGCGGCGTCCATCGTCAGGTCCACGCCCGACGCGAACCCCCAGGTTCCGCCGTGCACCACGCGCACCGCGTACCCGAGGTCGGTGGTGTCCGAGGACCCGGCGGGCTTGGCGTCCCTCAGGCGCCAGGAGGCGTTGCGTACCCGCTCCAGCCGGAAGTCGGCGTGCTCCGCGCCGAGCGCACGCGCGCGGGCCAGGGCGGCGTCGGCGAGGGCGCGCAGGGGGAGTGCTGTGAAGGCTTCGTCGATGCTATGAGGCACCTGCGTCTCTTTCTGTCGACTGGACGAGGTCGGGGCGCACCGGGCCGGTGTGTCCGTGGTCGCTCCGATCATGTCGCCCATCCCGCCCCCGGACCAGAGGTTTCCGGCCGGTGCGCGAACGGTTCTGTAGGGATCCGACAGTCACTCCCGTAAGCCACTGTGGGTGCCCGAATGTCCCCGGCCGGTCCCCGACCGATAGGTTTTCGAGGAAGCCGCCTGCTCTCCACGGGGCCGGGCGGGTGTGCCAGACCGCTATCGAAAGGGTGATCCGTTGAGCCGCTCGGTTCTCGTCACCGGAGGAAACCGGGGCATCGGCCTCGCCATCGCCCGCGCGTTCGCCGACGCCGGAGACAAGGTCGCGGTCACGTACCGCTCGGGCGAGCCCCCTGCCGGCTTCCTGGCCGTCAAGTGCGACATCACCGACAGCGAGCAGGTGGAGCAGGCCTACAAGGAGGTCGAGGAGACGCACGGTCCCGTCGAGGTCCTGGTCGCCAACGCCGGCGTCACCAAGGACCAGCTCCTGATGCGGATGACGGAGGAGGACTTCACCTCCGTCGTCGAGACCAACCTCACCGGCACCTTCCGCGTGGTCAAGCGCGCCAACCGCGCCATGCTGCGCGCCAAGAAGGGCCGCGTCGTCCTCATCTCGTCGGTGGTCGGGCTCCTCGGCTCCGCCGGGCAGGCGAACTACGCCGCCTCCAAGGCCGGTCTGGTCGGCTTCGCGCGTTCCCTCGCCCGTGAGCTGGGGTCGCGCAACATCACCTTCAACGTCGTCGCGCCTGGTTTCGTCGACACCGACATGACCAAGGTGCTCACCGACGAGCAGCGGGCGAACATCGTGTCGCAGGTGCCGCTGGGGCGGTACGCGCGGCCGGAGGAGATCGCCGCGACGGTGCGGTTCCTCGCCTCGGACGACGCCTCGTACATCACTGGAGCCGTCATCCCCGTTGACGGCGGACTGGGAATGGGTCACTGATCACCATGAGCGGAATTCTCGAGGGCAAGCGCGTCCTGATCACCGGTGTGCTGATGGAGTCCTCCATCGCCTTCCACGCCGCCAAGCTGGCCCAGGAGCAGGGCGCCGAGATCATCCTGACCGCGTTCCCGCGGCCCACGCTGACCGAGCGCATCGCCAAGAAGCTGCCGAAGCCCACCAAGGTCATCGAGCTGGACGTCACCAACGACGAGCACCTCGGGCGGCTGGCCGACATCGTCGGGGAGGAGCTGGGCGGCCTCGACGGCGTCGTCCACTCCATCGGTTTCGCCCCGCAGGACGCGCTCGGCGGCAACTTCCTGAACACGCCGTTCGAGTCCGTCGCCACCGCCATGCACGTCTCGGCGTACTCCCTGAAGTCGCTGACCATGGCCTGTCTGCCGCTGATGCAGAACGGCGGCTCCGTGGTGGGCCTCACCTTCGACGCGCAGTACGCCTGGCCGCAGTACGACTGGATGGGCCCGGCCAAGGCCGCGCTGGAGGCCACCAGCCGCTACATGGCCCGTGACCTGGGCAAGCAGAACATCCGCTGCAACCTGGTCTCGGCCGGTCCGATCGGCTCCATGGCCGCCAAGTCCATCCCCGGCTTCGGGGAACTGGCCTCGGTGTGGGACAGCCGGTCCCCGCTGGAGTGGGACCTCAAGGACCCCGAGCCGGCCGGCCGCGGCATCGTCGCGCTGCTCAGCGACTGGTTCCCGAAGACCACGGGTGAGATCGTCCACGTGGACGGCGGTCTGCACGCCATCGGCGCCTGACCGGACGCCCCCCGGGGGGCCCGCACCCACCCGGGTGCGGGCCCCCGGTGTGTGACCGCGTGTGCGACCGCCGAAACGTCACCCGTTCGGCTCAGCCCGCCGGGCGTCCGCGGCGGCCGCCCGGCAGGCTGAAGCCGAGGTCACCACGCGCTTTCCCTCCCCAGCCGGCCGAGGAGGTCCCTTGTGCGTCCACTCCACCGTCTGGCCCCGGCGGCCCTCGCCGTCGCCTGCGTGCTGATCCTGCCGTACGAAGCGGTGTCCCACGCCCGCGCGCCGGTCACGCGGGCCGGAGAGACCGGGAACACCGAGTCCGCCGAGCCGTTCGGCTCCGCGTGCCGGGTCCGCGTCGACGAGTCCGACGTGACCGCCCACTGCCACAACCCCTACCCGGAGCCCGACCACGTGCGCCTGCACATCGAGTGCGAGCGCTGGTGGGACCTCGACACCGACACCTCCCCGGTTCAGGCCGCTCCCGCGCAGACCGTGCGCCTGGACGGCCGGTGCTGGAAGGAGGTCCGGGCGGCCTGGGTCAGCCACGCGCGGGGGGACTGATCAGCTGATCCGGCCCGCGCGGCACTGGAACGGGTAGCCCGCGGCCTCCGTGTGCGCCGTCTCGGCGTCCCCCGCGCGGATCGCCTCCACCAGCCGGGTGTGGTCCATGCGCGTCTCCGGCGTCAGCTCGCCGCCGACGTCCACGCGCAGCCAGTCCCGCATCACCTCACCGAGGTCCGCGTACATCGCGGTCATCACGTCGTTGTGCGAGGCCGCCACGACGGCCAGGTGGAAGGTCGAGTCCGCCGTCACGTACGCCTCCGCGTCGCCCGTCTGCCACGCCTCCTCGCGGCGCGCGAGGAGCGCGTCGAGCTGCTTGAGGTCCTTCTCCGTGCGCCGTTCGGCCGCCAGCCGGGCGGCGGCGGACTCCAGGGTGGAGCGCAGCTCGGCGATGTGCCGCGGGTCGGCCTCGGCGAACCGGCGCTGCATCACGCCGGCCAGCTCGCTGGTCGCCACGACGTACGTGCCGGAGCCCTGACGGATGTCCAGCAGACCGTTGTGGGCCAGGGCGCGGACCGCCTCGCGGACCGTGTTCCGGGCGACGCCGAGCTGGTCGACCAGCTCGGGCTCCGTCGGAATGCGGGAGCCGACCGGCCACTCGCCCGTGGCGATCTGCTGCCGCAGCGCCGCGATGACCTGCTCGGACAGCGCCGAGCGACGGGGATGACTCAGGGGCATGGCTCACCTTCACGCGCGAGTCGACAAGCGAGTGGACAATCAATCATCCCATGATTCTATGATGGGCCTCATGGCTAGTGACGAAACCCGGACCGACACACGGACGGAGACGCGGACGGAGACGCGGACGATGCGGCAGACGGAAACCACGCGGCCGGCGACCGGCACGCGCGCGTGGACGCCGTGGACGGCCCGTCTGCTCGTCCTCGGCATCGTGCTGGCCGCGGTCAACCTGCGCCCCGCCATCACGAGCCTGGGCGCGCTCCTGGAAGAGGTCCGCGACGGACTCGGCATGAGCGGCAGCGTGGCCGGGCTGCTCACCTCCGTGCCCCCGCTCTGCTTCGCCGTCTTCGGCGTCGCCGCCCCGCGCCTCGCCCGCCGCTTCGGCCCCGGCGCGGTGGTCTTCGGCGGCATGGTCGCCATCACCGCCGGCCTGCTGATACGCCCGTACGCGGGCGGCACGGCGGGCTTCCTGGCCGCCACCGCCCTCGCCCTGATGGGCATCGCGCTCAGCAACGTACTGATGCCGGTCATCGTCAAGCGCTTCTTCCCCGACCGGGTCGGCTCCATGACCGGTCTCTACTCGATGGCCCTCGCCTTCGGCACCTCGATCGCCGCCGCGGCGACCGTGCCCGTGACGAACGCGCTGGGCGGGCACTGGCAGCCCGGCCTCGCGGTGTGGGCGGTGCTGGGCGCGGCGGCCGCTCTGGCGTGGATCCCGTTCGTACGGGCCCGGAAGGCGTCGGCGTCCGCCGGGTCCGCAGAATCCGCCGGGTCCGACGACCGGCGTGCGGACGCCGACGGCCGCCAGGCCGAGCAGCCCCCGCTGCGCATCACCCGCAGCCGTACGGCTTGGGCGCTCGCCGTCTTCTTCGGCCTCCAGGCCACCGCCGCCTACATCACGATGGGCTGGATGGCGCAGATCTTCCGGGACGCGGGCGTCTCCGCGGGCACCGCCGGGCTGCTGCTCGCCGTCATCATGGTGATGGGCGTGCCGCTCGCCTTCGTCATCCCGCGCGTGGCCACCCGCCTGCCCCACCAGGGACCGATCGTGGTCGTGCTGGGCGTGTGCGGGCTGGCCGGATACGCCGGCCTGTACTTCGCCCCGGCCGGCGGCGCCTGGGTCTGGGCCCTGCTCCTCGGCGTCTCCAACTGCGCCTTCCCGCTCGCGCTGACCATGGTCGGGATGCGGGCAAGGACCGGCGCGGGCGTCGCCCAGCTGTCCGCCTTCGCGCAGAGCACCGGCTACCTCATCTCCATCCCGGGGCCGCTGCTGGTGGGTGTGCTCTACCAGCACAGCGGGGGCTGGGGCCTGCCGATCGCGCTGATGAGCGCCCTGATGGTGCCGCAGATCGTGGTGGGCGTGCTCGCGGGGCGCGACCGCACGGTGGAGGACGAAGCGGGCCGCTGACCCGGACCCCCGTCCCGGGCACGGGCGGCGGATGCGAGACTTGCCGTATGCCAGTCCTCGACCCGAACCCCCAGCACGGCCAGAAGAAGATGCTGATCGTCTTCGGCTCGTTCCTCGCGATCTTCGTGATCATCGGCATCGTGGCGACGATCGCCTCACCGTGACGCCGCCCGGGGGTGGGGTTAACCCCCCGTCCCCTAGGGGGTGAGGGTCAGGGTCAAGTGGGTGGACCTCCGGATGGGGCGGGGCCCGCGGAATCCGTAGCTTCGAGATGTGCCCGCTCCAGGCGGGCCGCGCAGCACGGACCAGGGACACCCGAAGACCCGCGGAGGCACTCATGTCGGCCCCTACCCACACCCGGCCTCCCCAGGCGTCCAGGGGCGGCGTCGACATCCGGCTGCCCTGGTGGGCCCTCGCCCTGCCCGTGCTCGCCTTCGTGATCCTGCTCCTGCTGATACTCAATCCCGCCGACGCCCACGCCGCCGAGGGTCAACCCGGGATCGCCCACCTCGTGGAGTGGCTGCGGCAGCTGATCGCGCGCTGAGGACGGACCACGTCACCGGATGCGCGCCGATGGGGGCTGAATCCGCATGTCAACTCCCTGCGCCCCGTGGCCTGTTTCATGCGAAGCTGGATGCCATGAGCGTCGCAGAATCCCGCAGGATCGTCCTCTTCCGGCATGCGAAAGCCGACTGGCCACAGGTGACCGACCACGAGCGGCCGCTCGCCGAGCGGGGTCGCAAGGATGCCGCAGAGGCCGGACGCCGGCTGGCGGACACCGGAGTCCCCTTCGACCAGGCCCTGTGCTCCACCTCCACCCGGACCCGCGAGACCTGGAAGCTCGCCGTCGCGGAATTTCCGCAGCGGCCGAAAACCGTCTACGAGGAGCGGATCTACGAGGCCTCGCCCGGCGAGCTGATCGCCGTGCTCAACGAGACCCCCGACGACCTGCGGAACGTACTGGTGATCGGCCACAACCCGGGCATGGAAGGCCTTGCCGAGATCCTGGCGGGCTCGGCCGAGGACGAAGCCCGCGAGCGGATGGGCCGCCGCGGATTCCCGACCGCCGCCTTCGCCGTGCTGACCTTCACCGGCTCCTGGAAGGACGTGGAGCCGGGCGTGGCCTCCCTCGTCGACTACTGGGCTCCGACCGACTGACCCGGCCCCGCGCGACAGGGCCCGGCGCTCAGGTGCTCCGGGCCCTTGCCGCAGTGGCCGCCCGCCCGTCGGCGGGTTGTGGCCGAAGAGCGCCGGTCAGATCCGGTCGAGGGGCTTGCCCAGGCTGTCGCCGAGGCCCTCTTCCAGCGTGTCAGCCGCCTCGACCTCCTCGCGGGTGATCCCCAGCAGGTAGAGGACGGTGTCCAGGAAGGGCACGTTCACCGCGGTGTGCGCCGCCTCGCGGACCACCGGTTTGGCGTTGAAAGCGACGCCGAGCCCGGCCGCGTTCAGCATGTCCAGGTCGTTGGCCCCGTCACCGATCGCCACCGTCTGCGACAGCGGCACGCCCGCCTCGGCGGCGAACCGCCGCAGCAGCCGGGCCTTGCCCGCCCGGTCCACGATCTCCCCGGTGACCCGGCCGGTCAGCTTCCCGTCGACGATCTCCAGCGTGTTGGCCTGGGCGAAGTCCAGCCCCAGCTTCTCCCGCAGGTCGTCGGTGACCTGGGTGAAGCCGCCGGAGACGACCCCCACCTGGTAACCGAGCCGCTTCAGCGTGCGGATCAGCGTGCGGGCCCCCGGCGTCAGGCGCACCTCGCTGCGCACCTTGTCCACCACGGACGCGTCCAGCCCCGCCAGCAGCCGCACGCGCGCGTGCAGTGACTGCTCGAAGTCCAGCTCTCCGCGCATCGCGGCCGCCGTTACCTCGGCGACCTTGTCCTCACAGCCGGCGTGCGCGGCGAACAGCTCGATGACCTCGTCCTGGATCAGCGTGGAGTCCACGTCCATCACGACCAGGCGCTGCGCCCGCCGGTGCAGGCCCGCCGACACCACCGCGACGTCCACACCCAGCGCCGCGGCCTCCGTCGCCAGGGCGGTGCGCAGCGGCTCGGTCTCCACCCCGGAGACGGCGAACTCGACGGCGGTCACGGGGTACTTGGCGAGCCGGAAGATACGGTCGATGTTGCTGCCGGACTCGGTGATCCGGGCCGCTATGGCGGCCGTCGCCTCGGCGGTGAGCGGGTGGCCCAGCACCGTGACCAGGGAGCGGCCGAGACCACGCGGCCGGTTGTCACCGATGCCGGAGATGATCTCCGCCTGCAGTTTCAGCGACTCCGCCCAGCTGTGGACGGTCGCCCGAAGATCGCCCTCCAGCCCCCGGGGTGGCTCGGTCACGAGCGCGCACAGGACGATCCGGCCACGGGTGACGACCTGCTCGATGTCGACGACGTCGACGGAGTAGGCGGCGAGGGTGTCGAACAGGCCGGCCGTGATGCCCGGTCGGTCCTTGCCGAAGATCTTGACGAGAAGCGTGGGAACGTCAGAGGTCTGCGAAGCGCTCATGGTGCTCCAACCGTATCCGGCACCCGGTGCCTTTCGCCCGTGAGGTCCGCCTGACGGACAGCGCGGTCGTGGCGGGCCCGCGCATCAGCCGTACGACAGCGGCCGCCCTGCCGCAGTGAAGGGGACGGCGGCTTTCACGGGGCGTCCCGGCGGTCCGCCGTCACCCGGTCATCCACCCTTCGGCCGCCGAGGGGGCGCCGGAGGCGGCGGTGGCGGCGGTGGCGGGCCCTCGCCCCAACGGGACGGTGGCCTGCCCGGCCGCTCCCCGGGGCGCGGAGGCCGCCGCGGCGTTCCCGGCGGCGGTCCGAGCGGCCCGGCGACCGTGGGAGCGCCGTACACGTCCTCGTCCCCGGGCTCCTGCTCGCCGCTCCCGGACGGCCCGTCCCCACCGCCGGCACGGCGCTCCTCACCGGCCGGCCCGCTCCCGTCCCGGGGCCACCGGTCTTCGCCGCCGGGCTCCTCGTCCGGGCGGTGCGGCGGCCACTGAGGGTTGCCGTGCGGTTGGACGCCGGGTGCGGGGGGCCCGCTCCCCGCAGCGCGGCCCGTGTCGGACGGTGGCCGGGGGCGCGCCCACACCGGCCGTGCGTCCTCGGGTTCCCCCGCCCCCTCCGGGCGCAGGTACGGATTGGTGTCCGGGTTCGGTGGCCGGTGCGAAGGCTCCGGCCGGTACGGCCCCGCGTACGCCGTACCGCCGGGACCCCTGCCACCGCCACCGCCCCGCCCACCGCCGGCAGGGCCGCCTCCGCCCGGGGCACCGCCCCCCGCCCCAGCGGCACCGCTGCTCCCGTGCGGGACACCGCCTCGCCCACCACCCGCGTCGCCGCCTCCGCCCGGGACACCACCCCAGGCACCATCCACACCGCCACCCCCGTCGGCACCCGTGTCATCCCCGCGCGCACCGCCCCCGCCCGCACCGGTGCGGCCTCCGCCCCCGCCACCCGCGCCCACCGCGTTCGCCCCCACCATCCCGGCACCCCGTGCCATCGCCGTCGCCCGGGCCCCCGCCGTGCCGCTCACCCTCGTCAGCAGCGCCCCGGCGGCCCCCGCCCCCGCGCCCCACACGGCGCCCAGCAGCAGCGCCGTACCGAGCTGCCCGCGCAGGCCGATCCCCGCGCCGAACGCGTCGATGCCGAGCACGGACAGCGAGGCGTTCACGGACACCTCCGTCACCCAGGCCAGCAGCGGCAGCGTCAACGCGGTCGCGACGCCCAGCCGCACGGCACACCGCCCGGCGAAGGCCGGGGATCGCGCCTCATCGGGCGCCACTGGTGTCCGCGCCGCCGTCAGCACCCCGGCCAGCAGCATCACCAGTGCCGCAGCCACCCCGAGCAGCCACACCCGCCCGTCCAGCTCCGCGAGCCGCCCGATCGTCACCGGCTCCCGCCCGCCGGCGCCCAGCAACTCGTCCAGCGGATCCGGAAGCACTTGGACCAGTGCGCCCGTGGCCCGCCCCTCCCACGGCACGAACAGGCCGAGCGGAACGCCGAGCCAGACGCCGTTCGGCGCGCCCAGCAACGCGGCACCGAAGATCCGCCGGGGATGGTCGTCGCCGATCGCCGCGTAGGCCGCGGCCGCCCAGCCGGCCGCGACCGCCGTCAGCGCCACCGTGACCAGGGCGGACACGGCCGGACGCACCACCCGGTGCACCGCCTCGCACCCGCGCGGCAGGGGAGTGCGGCGCGAGGCCAGCAGCGCGATCAGCAGGACCCCGACGCACCAGACCAGCCCGCCCAGCAACGTCGGACCCGTGTCGACGGAGAAGCCGACCGCCGCCTCGGCGTCGACCAGGTCGCCGATCCGGTCGGGGAGCAGCCCGCCGATGTCCCCGATGTCCCCGATGCCGCCCACGTCGCCGAGCCCGGGCACCTCGATGCCCCCGGCACCGCTCTCCGGCAGGTCGTCCAGCCCCATCGAACCGCCGTCGATCGTGACGACATCGTGACCCACCCAGGCCAGCCCGCCCAGCATCGCCACGAACAGGGAGACCACCGCGCCCGCGCGCGCCAGCAGTTCCGCGGGCGAGACCACGACTCCGGCTGCCCGCATGGTCCGTAGGAAGAAGAAGGACAGGAAGAGCGCACCGACCAGCCCCACACCCAGTGGCGCGATCTCGACGGCCGTGTGCGCCTCGGCCCCTTCCAGCCCGAACACGGACACATCACCGGCCGGCGACACCGAACCACCCGCACCGAGCGCCACCACCGCCGCGGTCATCGGGCCCAGCGCGCCCGCCGCGTCCGCGCCCAGCAGGCGCAGACCGAGCGCCGCCGTGCCCGCCATCCCGATCAACGCCCAGCTCACGGAGGCGATCGCGGACATCAGGACGTCACCCCACGGCACCCTCGTGCCGTATCCCTCGGTGCCGACGCTCGTGGACGCGCTCATGGCAGACCCCCCGATCCGCTGCGCGGCGGAGTTGCCGCGCATGTCCCCCTCGCGTGGAATACCACTCTCCGGGCAGGTTTCAACCCCGTCAACGGGATCGGCCGATGGGCGCCTACGCAAGTTTCACAAGGCCCGACTTTCGGTCAGGGGGCCGAGCCTGAAATAGTTCCCCCCGATGTTCGACATCCCTAGACTCCCCGCTACGGGGGTACATCGGGGGACAACTCAGTGGGGCTTGGAGTGCCGGAACTCGTACTGGAATCCAATGGACAGACCTGGACGCTCGATCCGTCCCGGTCATACGCGCTCGGACGCGATCCGCAGGGGGAACTTGTCTTCGACGACGCCAGGGTGTCCTGGCGTCACGCCACGATCAGCTTCAACGGCCGCAGTTGGGTCGTCGAGGACCACGGCAGCACCAACGGCACGTTCGTGCACGGACAGCGCGTCCAGCACGTGGAACTCGGCGCCGGCACGGTGCTGAACCTGGGCAACGCCACCGACGGACCGCGTGTCAGCCTGTCCGGCGCGCAGGCCCCGGCCGGCACGCCGCAGGGGCAGCAGCCGTACGCCGCGCAGGGCGCGAACGCCGGCTGGGCCCAGCAGGCGCCGGTCCAGGAGCCGCAGAAGCAGCAGGCTCCGCCGCAGCACGGGCAGCAGCCGCAGCAGGCCGGCTGGCAGCACCAGCAGCAGCAGCAGCCGCAGCCGCAGCACCAGGCAGCGCCGCAGCAGGGCGCACCGCACTTCCCCCAGCAGCAGGGCTCCGGTGGCGCGGCGGGGGCGCCGCCGGCGTACGGCGACCGCAGCCCCACCACGTTCCACCAGTTCTCGCTCGGTCGTGTGATGCGCATCGGACGTGCCCTGGAGAACGATCTGGTCGTCTCCGACCTCCAGGTCAGCCGCAACCACGCGGAGTTCCACTCGACGCCCGACGGGCGCATGGAGATCCGCGACCTGGGCTCGCACAACGGCACGTACGTCAACGGTCTGCCGATCGCCAAGGGCGGCTCCCAGCTGCTCGGTCCGACCGACATCGTGGGCGTCGGCCACTCGACGTTCCGGATCGTCGGCGACCGCCTCGAGGAGTTCGTCGACACCGGTGAGGTGTCCTTCTCCGCCCGCCACCTGACCGTCACGGTCGACGGCGGCAAGCAGATCCTCAAGGACGTCTCCTTCGGCGTACCCGAGAAGTCGCTGATCGCCGTCATCGGCCCGTCCGGCTCCGGCAAGTCGACCCTGCTCAAGGCGCTCACCGGATACCGGCCCGCCGACCAGGGCGAGGTCCTCTACGACAACCGGAACCTGTACAAGCAGTTCGCCGAGCTGCGCCAGCGCATCGGTCTGGTCCCGCAGGACGACATCCTGCACAAGGAGCTGACCGTCAAGCGGGCCCTGAAGTACGCGGCCAAGCTCCGCTTCCCGGCCGACACCACGGCCGCCGAGCGCGACGCCCGCATCGACGAGGTGCTGCGCGAGCTGAAGCTGGACATCCACAAGGACAAGAAGGTCACGTCCCTCTCCGGCGGCCAGCGCAAGCGCGTCTCGGTCGCCCTGGAGCTGCTGACCAAGCCGTCGCTGATCTTCCTGGACGAGCCGACCTCCGGTCTCGACCCGGGCATGGACCGCGACGTGATGCAGCTGCTGCGCGGCCTCGCCGACGACGGCCGCACCGTCCTCGTCGTCACCCACTCGGTGGCCGAGCTGGCGATCTGCGACAAGCTGCTGGTGATGGCGCCGGGCGGCTCGGTGGCCTACTTCGGCCCGCCCGAGGAGGCGCTGAACTTCTTCGGCTACGACACCTGGGCCGACGTCTTCTCCGCCTTCGAGAACTACCGGGACTACGACTGGGCGGGCCGCTGGAAGGGCTCGCAGCACTACCAGATGTACGCCGCGGACATCGACGCCGTCGCCCCGCAGGCCGTACAGGTCCCGGCGATGCAGGCGATGAGGCCGCCGAAGCCGCAGGGCTGGATGTCGCAGTTCGTCACGCTGGTGCGGCGCTATGTGTCGGTGATCGTCTCCGACAAGGGCTTCCTCGCCCTGATGGTGATCCTCCCGGCGGTGCTCGGCGCGGTGAGCCTGCTCATCGACGCCGACAAGGGCCTGCTGCCCAACCCGCCCAACGCGGCCGGCCGGATCATTCCGAACGGCACGGCGACCACGGTGCTGCTGATCCTCGCGGTCGGCGCGTGCTTCGCCGGCGCCGCGAACTCGGTCCGCGAGCTGATCAAGGAACGGGTGATCTACGAACGGGAGCGGGCGACCGGCCTTTCCCGGTCGGCCTACCTGATGTCCAAGGTCTTCGTGCTCGGTGTGATCACCGTGCTGCAGGGTCTGATGGTCGGCGTCATCGGCTTCGCCTCCCGGGAGATCCCCGAGGAGGGCCTCGTCCTCGGCGGGCTCACGCTCGTCGAGCTGTCGCTGCCGATCATGGCGCTGGGCTTCACCTCGATGATGTTCGGCCTGATCATCTCCTCGCTGGTGAAGACCGCCGAGAAGACCATGCCGCTGCTGGTCATGTTCGCGATCATCCAGGTCGTCTTCACCGGCTGCCTCTTCGCCCTGAACGGCGCGGTGGGCGTCAACCAGTTCTCGTACCTGATGCCGTCCCGCTGGGCGGTGGCCGCGGCAGGCGCGACGCTTGACTTCAACAAGATCAGCCCGCCCGAGCAGGGCGCCGAGGCCGATCCGCTGTGGGAGCACACCGTCGGCGCCTGGGCCATGGACATGGCCGCGCTGATCGCGCTCGGTGTGATCTGCGGCTTCTTCGTGGCGCGCTTCCTGCGCCGCCATGAGCCCGAGGTCATGCGGAAGTGACCGCAGGGGCCCCGACGGCCCCGTGAACGCCCCGAAGGGCGGCACCCCGTCAGGAGGGTGCCGCCCTTCGGCGTACGGTGCGGCGTCGGCGACGTCGTGAAGAGGTCCGCGCCGACCTCAGTACGCGCTGTCGACGTTGTCCATGGTGCCGTACTTGTCCGCGGCGTAGTTGCACGCGGCGACGATGTTGGCGACCGGGTCCCAGATGTTCTTCGGGGTGCCGGGCACGTGGTAGGCCTCGAACGTCGGCGGGATGACCTGCAGCAGGCCCTTCGACGGGATGCCGTTGATGGCGTTGATGTCCCAGTCGTTGATGGCCTTCGGGTTGCCGGAGGACTCCCGCATGATGTTGCGGTGGATGCCCTCGTAGGAGCCGGGGATGCCGTGCTTCTTCATGATGGCCCGGGCCTCGCGGATCCAGCCGTCGAGGTTGTCCGGGTAGGACTTCTTGACCTCGGTGCGCTCGGCGGAGCGGCTGGCGGACTGCTTCGTCTCACGCTTGGCGGCGGCCTTCTCGGCGGCGGCCTTCTTGGCGGCGGTCTCCTTCTTGGCGGCCGCCTCCTGCTTCGCCTCGATCGCGGCGACCTTCTGGCTGGCGCCGGCGAGCTGGCCGGTGACGCCGGCGTGCACGTCCTGGATCTGCTTGGTGCTGTACGCCACCTTGGCCGTCGGAGCGGCCTCGCTCGTGGTCGTCGTCTGACCGCTGGCCGGGACCGCGGTGAGCGCGACGGCGGCGGCGCCGAGCGCGCCGACACCGGCGACCGCGATCTTGTGCTTGCGGTTCAGGGGAAGACTGCGACCACGGGTGAAGATGTTCTTGGGCATGGCGGGATAGACCTCTTCGAATAGCGCGGAGGTCGCTCTCGTCCGGTGGGGACAGATGATGTTTCCGGCACGAACGCCGCGGGGAAACGACCCACGGCGTTGAGCGACGAGAGCAATTCTTAGCGGCCGCAAAATTCGGAGGCAAAGGTGTGACGTACGATCCGAGATAGTGGATCAGGGATGGGAGGAACGGGATAGATTGGACCATCTGCCCCGCTCAAAACGGACGAGTCGTTCTCCTACTCCCGTTCGTACGTGACGTGGACCCTATGCGCGGGCTCACACGCGCCCCCCTCTCTTCTCACTGTTGGTTGCTGGAGCAATGCGTTGCGTGAGGGGTTGGAGCAGCCCTCCTACGGCAGGAGGAGATGGACGTCGCCGAACTCGTGCCACAGGTAGCGCCCGTCCACCGCCGCCTCGTACCCGCGGTCGATCGCCGCCCGTCCCGCCACCGCCTCGAGCATCAGCAGATGCGAGGCCTCCGGCTCGTGCAGCCCCGTCAGCAGCCCGTCCACCACCCGTACCCCCCGTTCCGGAGTGACCACCAGACCGGTCCACCCGGCCCGCGCCCGCACCACCCCGTCGGGACCGGCCGCCGACTCCACCGCCCGCACGGCGGTCGTCCCCACGGCCAGCACCCGCCCGTCGCCCGCCCGGGCCGCGTTGATCAGCCGCGCCGATGCCGAGGGCACCGAGAACCGCTCCGGATACGGCGGCTCGTGCGACTCCGCCGACGCCACCCCCGTGTCCAGCCGCACGGGCGCGAACTGCACCCCACGGCTCACCAGCTCCGCCACCAGACGCGCCGTGAAGGGGCGGGCCGCGCTCGGCATCTCGGCGCTGCCCGTCCCGTCGCCCGACGGCAGCGCGAACACCGTCTGGTAGACGGACAGCGGCTGGTCCCGCTCCGTGTACGAGTAGCGGATGGGCCGCCCGTGCTCCCGCAGCAGCACCGGCACCCCGGCCCCGTGCACGCTCGCCCACCACAACCGTCCCGAACCCGGGCTCAACGGCTCCTCCAGCACCAGCCGCCCATCACCCGGCAGCCGCACCTCCAGCCCTCCCCCCTTGTCCGCACGCGCGCGCGTGGTGCCCCGCCCGTCCGGCTCCCGCAGCTCCACCGCCCACCGGCCGTCGTCCCCGCGCGTGGAGAAGTGCACCACCACGCGCGCGTGCCCCACCCGCCCGTCCACGGCGGCGGCCAGCGTGGCCGACGTGTTGACGATCAGCAGGTCCCCGGCCCGCAGCAGCCCCGGCAGCTCCCGGAACCCGTGGTGCGACACCTCGGTGCCGCGCGACACCAGCAGCCGTACGTCGTCCCGCTCCAGGCCGGGCCCCCGCTGCTCGGCCGGCACCCGGGCCGACAGCTCCTTCGGCACCCGCACCGCCAAGGTCATCGCCGGTCCTCCAGCAGCGCCGGCGCCCCGTAGCGGCCTCCGGCCGGCCGCTCGTCCAGCAGCCGCAGCAGCGCCGGTACGACACTCGCCGGATCGGGCCGCGGATCGTCGTCGTCCGGTACGGCCGCCGCGTACAGGTCGGTGGCCATGTCCCCTGGATCGACCGCCCAGACCCGTAGCCCCGGCTCCTCCACGCCCAGCACCGCCATCAGCTGGTCCAGGGCCGCCTTGGACGCCCCGTAGCCGCCCCACGTCTCGTACGCCTCCGCCGCCGCGTCCGAGCTGATGGCCAGCACCGCGCCCGCCGGGGCCGCCCGCAGCAGCGGCAGCGCCTCCTGGACGAGCCCCAGCGCCGCCACCACGTTCACCTCCAGCGCGCGGCGCAGTCCGTCCAGCGGCAGCTCCTCCAGCCGCACCAGCGGCTCGGCCCCCAGCGCGCTCGCATTGCCGACCAGCAGGTCCACCCCGCCCAGCCGCCACGCCGCCGCCACAAGGGCCGCCCGGTGCCCGGCGTCCGTGACGTCACCGGGCAGCGCCGTCACGCGCGTGCCGTACGCCTCCAGCGCCGCCGCCGTCTCCTTGAGCACGCCCGGCGTCCTGGCGTCCAGCACCAGGTCCCAGCCCCGCTCCGCCAGGGCCTCGGCCAGCGCCCGGCCCAGTCCCTTCGAAGCTCCGGTGATGATCGCGACCGGCATGACACACTTCCCCTCGTCGTCCACGCCCGCCGAATGGCCGGCGTGCTCCTCAACGTAGGAACCGGACCGCCCGGGCCGCCTCGGGCACGGGCCGCAATCGCGCGGGGCCGTTCGCCCTAGGACCGGCCGACGGGACCTCGGACCTAGGCCCACCGTCCTAGGCGGTGGCGTCCACAGGTCCGATCCCGCCGTCGCACCCCGCCGGTACCGTGAGGACATGAGTCACGGCCCCCGGTCCGGCCTCGCCGCGGTGAGCTCCGCGCTGCTGGCCATGAGCAGGCACCTCGAGGTGCGCGACGTCCTCAAGACGATCGTCGCCTCGGCCCGCGAGCTGCTCGACGCGCAGTACGCCGCTCTCGGCGTCCCCGACGACCACGGCGGCTTCGCACAGTTCGTGGTCGACGGCGTCAGCGACGAGCAGTGGAAGGCCATCGGCCCCCTGCCCCGCCAGCACGGCATCCTCGCCGCGATGCTGCACGAGGCCACGTCCCAGCGCCTCGCCGACGTCCGCAAGGACCCCCGCTTCGAGGGCTGGCCGTCCGCCCACCCCGACCTCGTCGACTTCCTGGGCCTGCCGATCAGGGACGGCGACGAGGTCATGGGCGCTCTCTTCCTGGCCAACAAGAACTGCGTCAAGCCCGAGGGCGGCTGCGGCTTCACCGCGGACGACGAGGAACTGCTGGGCATCCTCGCCCAGCACGCCGCCATCGCCCTCACCAACGCCCGCCTCTACGAACGCAGCCGCGAGCTGACCATCGCGGAGGAACGCTCCCGCCTCGCCCACGAACTGCACGACGCGGTCAGCCAGAAGCTCTTCTCCCTGCGCCTGACCGCCCAGGCCGCCGCAGCCCTGGTAGACCGCGACCCCGCACGCGCCAAGGGCGAGCTGCAGCAGGTCGCCGCGCTCGCCGCCGAGGCCGCCGACGAGCTGCGCGCCGCCGTCGTCGAGCTGCGCCCCGCCGCCCTGGACGAGGACGGTCTCGTCGCCACCCTCCGCACCCAGATCCAGGTCCTCGACCGCGCCCACACCGCGCGCGTGACCTTCGCCGGGCACGGGGTCAAGGCGTTGCCCGCCGCCCAGGAGGAGGCGATGCTGCGCGTCGCCCAGGAGGCCCTGCACAACGCCCTGCGCCACTCCGCGGCGGACCGCGTCGACGTGACGCTGCACCGGCGCGGCACCGGAGCGGTGCTCCGGGTCGCCGACGACGGCACCGGTTTCGACCCGCGCACGGTACGCCGCGCGGGACGCCACCTGGGCCTGGTCTCCATGCGGGACCGGGCGAACGGTGTCGGCGGCAGGCTCACCGTCGAATCGGCGCCCGGCGAGGGCACCACGATCGAGATGGAGGTCCCCGGTGGCTGACGGAATCAAGGTGCTGCTCGTCGACGACCACCAGGTGGTCCGCCGGGGCCTGCGCACCTTCCTGGAGGTGCAGGACGACATCGAGGTGGTGGGGGAGGCCGCGGACGGCGCCGAGGGAGTCGACCGCGCCGAGGAGCTGAAGCCCGACGTGATCCTCATGGACGTCAAGATGCCGGGCATGGACGGCGTGGACGCGCTGCGCAGGCTCCGTGAGCTGGACAACCACGCGCGCGTGCTGATCGTCACCAGCTTCACCGAGCAGCGCACCGTGGTCCCGGCCCTGCGGGCGGGGGCCGCCGGGTACGTCTACAAGGACGTCGACCCCGACGCGCTGGCGGGCGCCATCCGCTCCGTCCACGCCGGCCACATCCTGCTCCAGCCCGAGGTGGCGGGCGCCCTGCTGGCCCAGGAGGAGAGCGGTTCCGGTCCGGGCAGAGCCGGCTCCCTCACGGAGCGGGAGCGCGAGGTGCTGGGCCTGATAGCGGACGGCCGCTCCAATCGGGAGATCGCGCGCGCCCTGGTGCTCTCCGAGAAGACGGTGAAGACCCACGTCTCGAACATCCTGATGAAACTCGACCTCGCGGACCGCACCCAGGCCGCGCTGTGGGCCGTACGCCACGGTGTCACCGGCTGACCCCGTACGCGGCGGCAACCCGGAGGGTTCCCCTCCGGTGCGAGATTCATACCGTCGTGGGAATGTCCCCCATATGGCGCATCCTCTCCGGCGTCCGGCCGTTCTCCAGTGCGTGCTGCGGCGACTGCCGCGGCAATCGCAAGGAGGGCTTGTAAGTGAAGAACCTGAAGAAGGCAGCGGCCGTGACGATGATGGCCGGCGGGCTGATCGCCGCCGGCGCGGGCATGGCCTCCGCCACCGACGGCTCCGCCGCCCACGGCGAGGCCATCGGCTCCCCGGGCGTCGCCTCCGGCAACGTCGTCCAGGCGCCGGTCCACATCCCGGTCAACGCCGTGGGCAACAGCGTCAACGTCATCGGCGTCCTGAACCCGGCCTTCGGCAACCTGGGCGTCAACCACTGACCCAGGCCGCCAGGCCCCACGGCCCCCCGGCCTCCCGGCCCCACCCGGGAGGCCGGTCGCCGTCATGCGGTCGGTGCTTTCAGCTCGTCAAGGCGTCTGAGGACGAGGCCGTTCAGACCGAAAACGGGGGTCTGGGGGCGCAGCCCCCAGGGGGCTCACAGGACCGTGGGGCACGGGGCGGGCGGCCAGTCACCGCATCCCCTTCTCCCGCTCCTCCACAACGGAGTTGTACGCCGCGACCTGCGCCCGCCGAGCCGTCCGCTCCACCGGCCGCAACGCCTCCCCCCGAGCCGCCATCTCACCGGCACTCACCGCACCCCCGTGCCCGTTCTCGTACGCCAGCGAGATCAGCAGCCCCACCCGCTGTGCCATCTCCAGCACCCGCACCGCCCGCGACGGATATCCCGGAGCCAGCACCTCCGGACCCCTCCCGCCCGCCACCCGGCCACCGCCCCTCAACGAGGCGCTACGCGCCGCCCCGTCGACTCGCGCCCGGTACGCCGCGACCGCCGCCTCCGCCACCGGCCCCGACCCGGCGACGTCCAGCCGCGTCAGCACCTCCGTCGCGTCCCGCAAGGCCTCCGCCAGCTCCCGCTCGGCCTCCCCGAGCGACGGCACGTCCGCGGGCGGCGCCTCCCGCACCGGCAGACAGTGCCAGACGACCTCGACGTGCACATCACCCTCGGGGCCCGCCTCGTACACCTCCGGCACCAGCCCCAGCGCCGCCCCGTGACAGACCACCGCCTCCTCCGCCTCCAGCGCACGCGCGTTGAAGTCCGGCGGCCCGCTCAGCCCCAGCGGATGCCCCGGCGCGGGCAGCGCGACCCGCAGCCCCCTCGCCCCGAGCGCCCGTAGCCGCCCCAGCGCCAGCGTGAGACCGACCGGCGCCGCTTCACCCGGCAGCCCCTCCACCCGGTGCACGGCGTCCTCGCCCACGATCGCGATCGCGGCGTCATCCGGCGAGACCATTCCGGCAATAAGGGCATTTCCCCAGGCGGCTAGGCGCCCTGCGCGTGGTTCCGAGAGCATGCCCCCACCCTAAGGACCGGACCGATGGAACGGTGAAGCCGACCGGTGGCGTAGATTTCCTGGAGGGCCTGCGCCCACCGGCGCGGCGGCCCGAGCCACAGGCGTACGCGACAGCCGAGACCGGCCACAATGCAAGGGGAGACAACGCGCTCATGAGCGATGTTCTGGAGCTTCAGGACGTATCCGTGGTCCGCGAGGGCCGGGCTCTGGTGGACCAGGTCTCCTGGTCGGTGAAGGAGGGTGAGCGCTGGGTCATCCTCGGCCCCAACGGCGCCGGCAAGACCACCCTCCTCAATGTCGCGTCCAGCTACCTCTACCCGAGCAAGGGCACCGCCACGATCCTCGGCGAGACCCTCGGCGAGCCCGGCACCGACGTCTTCGAGCTGCGCCCGCGCATCGGCATGGCCGGCATCGCCATGGCCGACAAGCTGCCCAAGCGCCAGACCGTCCTGCAGACCGTGCTCACCGCCGCCTACGGCATGACCGCCGGCTGGCAGGAGGAGTACGAGGACGTCGACGAACAGCGCGCCCGCGCCTTCCTCGACCGCCTCGGCATGACCGAGTACCTGGAGCGGAGGTTCGGCACCCTCTCCGAGGGCGAACGCAAGCGCACGCTGATCGCCCGCGCCCTGATGACCGACCCCGAGCTGCTGCTCCTGGACGAGCCGGCCGCCGGCCTCGACCTCGGCGGCCGTGAGGACCTGGTCCGCCGCCTCGGCCGCCTCGCCCGCGACCCCATCGCCCCCTCGATGCTCATGGTCACCCACCATGTCGAGGAGATCGCCCCGGGCTTCACCCACGTCCTGATGATCCGTCAGGGAAAGGTCATGGCCGCGGGCCCGCTGGAGCTCGAACTGACCTCCCGCAACCTCTCCCTCTGCTTCGGGCTCCCGCTCGTCGTCGAGCAGGTCGGCGACCGCTGGACCGCTCAGGGACTCCCGTTGTCCTGACCCGCCCCCCGTGCGCCCTGTCCCCGGCACGCCACCCGGACCTACCATGACCGTGTGAACGACATCGACGCATGGGTGTGGTGGCTCGTCGCCGCGGCAGCGCTCGGAATCCCGCTCGTCGTGACCGCGATGCCGGAGTTCGGGATGTTCGCCGTCGGCGCGGTCGCCGCCGCCGTCGCCTCCGGCCTCGGCGCGGACCTCGTCGTCCAGGTACTCGTCTTCGTCATCGTCTCGGTCGCGCTGATCGCCGTCGTACGGCCCGTCGCCGCCCGGCACCGCGCCCAACGGCCCCAACTGGCCTCCGGTGTCGACGCCCTGAAGGGCAGACAAGCCGTCGTACTGGAACGGGTCGACGGCGCCGGCGGCCGCATCAAGCTCGCCGGTGAGATCTGGTCCGCGCGCGCCCTCGACAGCGCACGCGCCTACGAGGCGGGCGAGGAAGTGGACGTGGTGGACATCGAGGGGGCAACCGCGATCATCATGTGACCGCGCGGGACGTATGCCGGACACAAGTGGACCGAACACCCACCGAGGCACACGACGGTCTGTCAGACTCGACGGACAAGATCCTCAACAGCCGTAAGATGCACAGCAGTCAAGGTCAATAGGATCTGCCGGAGCGCCGAGGCGGAGAAGGGGACGGACAGCCACTATGGAACCGGTCATCATCGTTCTGATCATCCTGGTGGTGTTGGTCTTCATCGCCCTGATCAAAACCATCCAGGTCATCCCGCAGGCCAGCGCCGCCATCGTCGAGCGCTTCGGCCGCTACACGCGGACCCTCAACGCGGGCCTCAACATCGTCGTCCCGTTCATCGACACCATCCGCAACCGCATCGACCTGCGCGAACAGGTCGTCCCCTTCCCGCCGCAGCCGGTCATCACCCAGGACAACCTGGTCGTCAACATCGACACCGTCATCTACTACCAGGTGACCGACGCACGCGCCGCGACCTACGAGGTCGCCAGCTACATCCAGGCCATCGAACAGCTCACCGTCACCACGCTCCGCAACATCATCGGCGGCATGGACCTGGAGCGGACCCTGACCTCCCGCGAGGAGATCAACGCTGCCCTTCGCGGCGTCCTCGACGAGGCAACCGGCAAGTGGGGCATCCGCGTCAACCGCGTCGAGCTGAAGGCGATCGAGCCGCCCACCTCCATCCAGGACTCGATGGAGAAGCAGATGCGTGCCGACCGCGACAAGCGCGCCGCGATCCTCCAGGCCGAGGGTGTCCGCCAGTCCGAGATCCTGCGCGCCGAGGGCGAGAAGCAGTCCCAGATCCTGCGCGCCGAGGGTGAGGCCAAGGCCGCGGCCCTGCGCGCCGAGGGCGAGGCCCAGGCCGTCCGCACCGTCTTCGAGGCCATCCACGCCGGCGACCCGGACCAGAAGCTGCTCTCCTACCAGTACCTCCAGATGCTCCCGAAGATCGCCGAGGGCGACGCCAACAAGCTCTGGATCGTCCCCAGCGAAATCGGCGACGCCCTCAAGGGCCTCTCCGGCGCCATGGGCAACATCGGTGGCCTGGGCGGCGGCTCGGGCAGCGGCAACGGCGGCGCGAGCGTCCCCGCCCAGGAACGCCGCGAGAAGCCGTCGATCGACTAGCCGGTACGTCACGACGCGGGGCGACACCCGCGCCCCGACGGGGCGCGGGGAACTGCGCGACAAGCCACGACAAACCCGCGGTCAGCGACGCACATGAGCTCCTACGGCGCATCCTCACGCAGCGTCCAGCACCAACCAATCCGGCAGCGCCTCAAGGTCGTCCCTGGCCAGCGCCAGCAACATCGCATCGGCGGGAGTCGGCTCGAACGGCTCCCGCAGCAACGGCATCCCCGCCTGCTCAGGCGTCCGGTTCGCCTTCCGGTGATTGTCCTCCGCGCAGGAGGCCACCGTGTTCAGCCACGTGTCCTGCCCACCGTGCGACCGCGGCACCACGTGGTCCACGGTCGTCGCCCGGCGCCCGCAGTACGCGCACCGGTGCCGGTCCCGGACCAGAACACCCCGCCGCGACCAGGGAGCACGTCTTCGAAAAGGGACCCGTACGTATTGGCACAGCCTGATCACCCGGGGCGCCGGCATGTCGAGCGCGGCGCCGCGCATCCGCAGTGAGGGGTGGGCCTGTTCGACGACGGCCTTGTCCTGGAGCACCAGAACGACGGCTCGATTCAGCGTCACCGTCGACAACGGCTCGAAGCTCGCGTTCAGTACCAGCGTGTCCCGCATACCAGCCCACCTCCCGTGTGCACCGGCCCACCCCCTGGCGGGCTGGGATCAACTCTGGCCGGGCACGCCGGGATGGACAACGCAATATCTGCTGCTCCTACGGGGGACGTGCCCCCACCACCCCCGCAACAAAAATGCCCGCCCCTGATCCATTCCAAGACCAGGGGCGGGCAAACGTTCCATGAACGCTCGGAACACTCAGCCCTCGGCGGGCACCTCGTACTCACCGATCAGCTGCGCCCGGCCGATCGTGTGGAAGCGCAGGTTGAAACCGACGAAGGCGGGAGTCGCCTCCGCGTCCGGACCCAGCTTCTCCTCGTCCACGGCGTACACCGTGAACACGTACCGGTGCGGCCCGTCGCCGGCCGGCGGCGCGGCACCACCGAACTCCTTGGTCCCGTAGTCGTTGCGCGCCTGTACGGCCCCTTCCGGCAGGCCCTCGAACTTGCCGCTGCCCGCGCCCGCCGGCAGCTCGGTCACCGAGGCAGGGATGTCGAACACCACCCAGTGCCAGAAACCGCTGCCCGTCGGGGCGTCCGGGTCGTAGCAGGTCACGGCGAAGCTTTTGGTCTCGGCCGGGAAGCCCTCCCACCGCAGCTGCGGCGAGGTGTTGCCGGCCGCGTAGACCTGAGCGTCCTTGAGCGTCGCGCCCTCTTGGACGTCCTCACTCGTGACCGTGAACGACGCCACGGGCGGGTGGAAGTCATGGGGGAGCGGACGCCGCTTGAGCTCGGTCACCTCGGTACCTCCTGATGGTTCGGTGCAGTGATCTCCGAGCCTAGGACCCTCAGAACCAGTTCCGCTTGCTGCCGACCTCGGACAGCCACTGGTTGAGGTACGCCGTCCAGTCGGTGCCCTGGTAGTCGTTCAGCCCCACCTTGAAGGAACGGAAGGTGTCGCTGCCCTCACTGAACAGACCCGGCTTCTTGTCCATCTCCAGCACGACGTCCATCGCCTGCGCGTCGGCCACGAAGCTCAGCTCGACCTGGTTCAGTCCCCGGTACTGCTGCGGCGGGAAGAACTCGATCTCCTGGTAGAAGGGCAGCTTCTGCCGCGTACCACGGATGTGGCCGCGTTCCATGTCAGCGCTCTTGAAGCGGAAGCCCAGCCCGATGAACGCGTCCAGGATCGCCTTCTGCGCGGGGAGCGGGTGCACGTTGATCGGGTCCAGGTCACCGGAGTCCACCGCGCGGGCGATCTCCAGCTCGGTGGTGACGCCGATGTCCATACCGCGCAGCGCCTGCCCGTCGATCATCGTGATCGGCGTTTCCCACGGGATCTCGAGTCCGAACTGCACGGCGTGCACCGCGTTCGCCTTCAGCTCGAAGGCACCGCCGAGCCGGCTCTTGGTGAACTCGATGTCCTGCTTGTACTCCTGGTCGCCGCTCTCCACCTCGACCTTGGCCTGGAGTCCCACCGACAGGGCCTCGATCTGCTGGTCGACGGAGCCGCCCTGAATCCTGACCTCGCCCTGGACGACACCGCCCGGAACGACGTTGACCTCGCTCAGCACGGTCTCCACCGAAGCCCCACCGGCCCCCAGGCTCGCGAGCAGCTTCTTGAACGCCATGTCTCTCCCTCTCCACCCTTTGCGTGTGAACCCTTGATCCCTACAAACGCGATCCGGCCATGACCGGTTCCACGCCCACACCCCGGCAAGGGTGACGAGCCCTGGCCACCCCTCCCACCGACGCACCTGCGTTACGCTCGGAAGGCATGATCGCGAGCCCCGACCGTACGCCTCTGCCCAGGGATTTCTTCGACCGCCCCATCCTCGAGGTGGCCCCCGACCTCCTGGGCCGCGTCCTCGTGCGCAACAGCCCGGACGGCCCGATCGCCCTCCGTCTGACGGAGGTGGAGGCCTACGACGGTCAGAACGACCCCGGGTCCCACGCCTACCGCGGGCGCACACCCCGCAACGACGTGATGTTCGGTCCTCCCGGACACGTGTACGTCTACTTCACCTACGGCATGTGGTTCTGCATGAACCTGGTGTGCGGACCCGAGGGCCGGGCGAGTGCGGTCCTGCTCCGCGCCGGCGAGATCATCGAGGGCGCCGAGCTGGCCCGTACCCGACGGCATTCCGCCCGCAACGACAAGGAACTGGCCAAAGGTCCGGCCCGCCTCGCCACCGCCCTGGACGTCGACCGCGCACTGAACGGCACGGACGCCTGCACGACGGAGGACACTCCGTTGCGCATCCTGGCCGGCGCCCCCGTCCCCGCTGACCAGGTGCGCAACGGTCCGCGCACCGGCGTGGCCGGCGAGGGCGGCGTACATCCGTGGCGCTACTGGGTCGCCGACGACCCGACGGTCAGTCCCTACCGGGCCCATGTGCCCAGGCGCCGCCGAAGTTGACTCTCCCTCGGGGGCCGCGTAATGTAGCCCGAGCCGCTTGACCCGGGTACGGCAATCGCCTGCAGCCGGAAGCGGCCAACCCACTACCTACGGTCTCCCCTCAGCGGGGGCGAATTCTGCGTGCTTGTATGCCCGAATTCAATCTCGCGGGACTCGATTATGAGTCCCCGGAGAGATCCGCTAACGTAGTGAACGTCGAAAGGCCGACAGGCGAAAGCCGGAAGCCGACGGCAAACCCCCGCCGACCGGGAATCGGATCGAAAAGGATCTGATAGAGTCGGAAACGCAAGACCGAAGGGAAGCGCCCGGAGGAAAGCCCGATAGGGTGAGTACAAAGGAAGCGACCGTTCCTTGAGAACTCAACAGCGTGCCAAAAGTCAACGCCAGATATGTTGATACCCCGACCTGATCGGTTCG
>NZ_JBHYOP010000013.1:239045-254122 GCF_042745235.1 Streptomyces sp. NPDC058796 | reverse complement strand
GATCAACGTGCTGTTCGCGATGCTCCGCGACGGAACCTTCTACGAACCCAGAACCCCACGCCTCGCTTGACGAACGACATAGAGGCACCCCCCCCGCACCCCGGCGGCGTACACCGGGCGGGAGGCGGGCTGACGAGGCCGGCGACGGGCTGACGCGGGGACCGTGGCCGGACGGCCCCGCGCCGCGGCGTCACCCCCGGCGGTTCGCGGCGATCATCTCCCGGTACCAGCGGTAGCTGTCCTTCGGTGTGCGCTCCTGGGTGGCGTAGTCGACGCGGACGATGCCGAAGCGCTTGTCGTAGCCGTACGCCCACTCGAAGTTGTCCAGCAGCGACCACACGTAGTACCCGCGCACGTCCACGCCCGCGTCGATCGCCGCCCGCAGCGCGGTGAGGTGGTCACGCAGGTAGGCGACGCGGTCGGCGTCGTGGACCGTGCCGTCGGCGGCGGGGGCGTCGTCCTCGGCCGAGCCGTTCTCCGTGATGTGGACGGGCGGCAGCGCGTCCCCGTACTGCTTCTTCAGCCGCACCAGCAGCTCGGTGAGGCTGTCGGGGACGACCGGCCAGCCCATCGCCGTCTCGCGGACGCCGGGCAGCCGTACCTCCTCGTAGCGGTTGTCCGTCGCCACCCGCCGCGCCGGGTCGCTCTCGCGGTGCGGGGCGTCGGCGACCACGATCGGCCGGTAGTAGTTGACGCCGAGGAAGTCCAGCGGCTGCGAGATCAGCTCCAGGTCGCCGTCGCGGCGGAAGTCCGCGCCGGTGATCAGCTCGCCCCAGGTCTCCTCCTCGGTGGCCGGGTACCGGCCCGCGAGGATCGGCTCGGTCCACACCAGGTTGTGCTGCGTGTCGGCGCGGACCACGGCCGCCAGGTCGGCGGGGGAGCCGGTGGCCGGCAGGTTGCGGTCCAGGTTGAGCGTGATGCCGACCTCGCGCACCCCGGCCGCCCGCAGCGCCGTCACCGCCAGACCGTGCCCGACCAGCAGGTGGTGGGCGGCTGCCAGGGCGGGCCGGCCCTCCTTGGCGCCCGGCGCGTGCCGGCCCACCGAGTAGCCGAGGAAGGCGCTGCACCACGGCTCGTTGAGGGTGATCCAGCGCGGCACCCGGTCGCCCAGGTGCTCGGCGACCCGGGCCGTGTACTCGGCGAACCGCTCCGCCGTCTCCCGCGCCCGCCAGCCGCCCCGGTCCTCGAGGGCCTGCGGCAGGTCCCAGTGGTACAGGGTGGCGGCCGGCTCGATGCCCGCCGCGAGCAGTTCGTCGACCAGGCGGGAGTAGAAGTCCAGGCCCTTCGGGTTCACCGCGCCCGAGCCGTCCGGCACGACGCGCGGCCAGGCGATCGAGAAGCGGTAGGAGTCCACGCCCAGGTCGCGCAGCAGCGCCACGTCCTCGCGGTAGCGGTGGTAGTGGTCGCAGGCCACGTCGCCGGTGTCGCCGTTCACGACCAGGCCGGGCGTGTGGCTGTAGGTGTCCCAGATCGACGGGCCGCGGCCGTCCTGGCGGGCCGCGCCCTCGATCTGGTACGAGGCGGTCGCGGCGCCGAAGACGAAACCGGGCGGGAAACCGGGGTACTCGCTCATGCTGTGCTGCTCATCTCCTGTGCGGGTGTGGTCACTTGACGGAGCCGCCGGTGATCCCGGCGGCGATGTACTTCTGGGCGAGGACGAGCAGGATCGCCGCCGGCACCGCGGACAGCACGGAGGCGGCCATCACCGAGCCCCAGTCGCCGACGTGCGCGCCGATGTACTGGTAGATGCCCAGGGTGATGGGCTTGACCTCGTCGGTCGTGTTCAGGGTGAGCGCGAACATGAAGTCGCTCCACGAGAACAGGAACGCGAACAGCCCCGACGTGATCAGCGAGTTGCGGCTCATCGGCAGCACCACCCGCACGAACGTCCGCACCGGCCCGGCCCCGTCGATCTGCGCGGCCTCGATCACCTCGCCCGGGATCGACACCATGAAGGAACGCATTAGCACGATCGAGAACGGGATGCCCAGCGAGGCGTCCGCCAGCATCAGGCCGAAGTAGGAGTTGACCAGGCCGAGATCGACGTACGAGTTGTAGAGCGCGTTGGCGACGACGATGCCCGGCACCATCTGGGTGATCAGCGTGCCGAACACGATGGTGCGCGAACCGCGCAGCCCGAACCGCGCGAGCCCGTAGGCCGCCGGCGCCGAGATCAGCAGGCAGATGGCGACCGCGCCGAGCGACACCGCCAGCGAGGTCAGCAGGTGCCCGCCCTGGTCACTGATGGCCTTGGAGAAGCCGGACAGGTCCAGGCTCCCCGGCACCGGGTCGACCCTCAGCAGCCCCGACTCGGGCTGGAGCGCGGTGTTGAGCATCCAGTACAGCGGGAACAGCATCACGGCGAGGACGAGCACGCCGGCGACGGTGGAGCCCCAGCGGCGCCGGGACGCGGTGGGCGTGTGGGTGGCCATCGTCGGTCACTTCCCCTCGGTGCGGTTGGCCCGCAGGTAGAACACCGCGAACACGGCGGAGATCAGGATGAGCACGTTGCCGACCACGGCGCCCGCGCCGAAGTCCAGCTGGACGAAGGAGTTCTGGTAGGTGAGCGTGCCCAGCGTCTGGGTCGCGTCGGCCGGGCCGCCGTCGGTGAGGGCGAGGATCAGGTCGAGGATCTTCACGGTCGACATGAAGCCGAGCACGAGCACGACCGTGATGACCGGCTTGAGCACCGGCAGGGTGACCGACCGGAAGGTCCGCCACGCCGAGGCGCCGTCCAGCGCGGCCGCCTCGTGCAGTTCTTTCGGGATCTCCTGGAGGCCGCCGTACAGGATGACCATGTTGAACGGGATGCCGATCCAGATGTTGACCAGGATGACCGAGAGCAGGGCCATCTCGGGGCTGGTCAGCCAGGGCGTGTGACCGCCGATGCCCATGGTGTCCAGGAAGGAGTTCAGCACCCCGGTGTCCTGGTCGAGGATGCGCCGCCACACGATGCCGGACACCACCATGGGCACCAGCCAGGGCAGCAGGATCAGCGAGCGCAGCACCCCGTTCAGCGGGAACCGGCGGCTGAAGAAGACCGCCAGCGCCATGCCGATGCAGAACTGCCCGAGCAGCGAGCCGGCCGTGAACACGAGCGTGTGCCACAGCGCCTTGCCGAAGAGCGCGTCGTGGAAGACGTTGGACCAGTTGTCGGCGCCGTTGAAGGGCGCCTCACCGGTGAAGAAGGTCTTCGGCGTGTAGTGCTGGAAGCTCATCACGACGTTGCGGACGAGCGGGTAACCGAAGAAGAGCAGCATGAAGACGACGGCGGGGGCGACGAACCCCCACTGCGCGAGCCGGCGCCGGCGCGCGATCCGGGCGGGATCGGGAGCGGCGGCCGGGCCGGGTGCCTTCTCGGGCGTCTGTGCGGTGACGGTGGACGTGGTCATGGGCGCGTACCTCAGTTCCCGCTCGTGGCCCGCTGCTGGGCGCGCTTCAGGGCGGTCTCACTGGACTGGCCGGTCAGGGCGGACTGGAAGGCGCTCTGCAGGGCGAGCGACACACTCGACCAGCCGGCGCCGAGCTTCGCCGTCCGGGACCGCGCGACGGCCACCTGGTCGGCGAGGGAGTCCAGCTCCGGCACCTTCTCGCGCCAGACGGCGGCGGCCTTGGCGTTGGCCGGCACCATCCAGCTGTTGAGCGCGTAGGTCAGCTGCTCCTGCTCGCCCGACAGACAGGCGACGATCTTCCCGGCGGTCTTCTCCCGTGCCTCGTCGCCGGTGTTCGGCACGGTGAGCACGGCGCCGCCCAGCGGTCCGACCGAGTCCTCGCCGGCCTCGGGCACCGGGATCGGGGCGATGCCCCAGTGCAGCGACTCGTCGGTGTTGAGCGTCTCCACCTGCCACGGACCGTTGATCATCATCGCGGCGTTGCCGGCCATGAACTGGTCGTTGACGTCCGCCTGCGTCCAGTTGACCGTCGACTTCGACAGCGAGCCGTCCCCGAGCAGACCCTTCCAGTAGTCCAGCGCCTCCACGACCCGCGGACCGCCCAGGTCGGTCTCGTCACCGCCGTTGGACCACATGAACGGCAGGAACTGGAAGACGCCGTCCTCCGCGCCGCCCGCGCTCAGCGCCAGGCCGTACCGCTTGCCCTGGGTCAGCTCCTTGGCGGTCTCCCGCAGTTCCGCCCAGGTGGTGGGCACCTCGACGCCCGCCTCGTCGAGCACGTCCTTGTTGTAGAAGAGCGCCAGCGTGTTCACCGACCGGGCGGCGCCGTAGTACGTCCCCCGGTACGAGCCGAAGTCGACGATGCCCTGGGGGATGTCCTCGGTGCTCAGCCCGAGGGACCGCAGGTCGGTCAGGCCGCCCGCGTCGGCGAAGGTCGGCATCTCGGACGCGTCGAACTGCACGATGTCGGGCAGCGACTTGGACGAGGCCATGCGCAGCGCCTTCGTCATCACCTGCGAGGCCGGGACGCTCTGCTGCTCGATGGTGACGCCCAGCCGCTCGCCGCACCGGGCCATCGCCTCCGCGTCCCAGCGGTGGTAGGACTCGTCGGTCGAGGAGTTCAGCACGGTGTACACATCGGCGTCCCGCTGCTGCCCGCATCCGGTGAGCGCGGCCCCGGCGACCAGGACGCAGACGGCGGCGACCGGGGCGACGACTCGGCGCGAGCGTCCTCGCCCGTGTTGCCCGGCGGCAGGAGGGTGTGCTGTCAAGGCGAGCGAGGTGAAGCGCTTCGACATGGTGCGGCCCTTGCTGTCGTACCGTCCGGCTTCGTCGCCGGACCGTTTTGTTTGGTGTGATGACTAATACGTCAAGAGGGTGCTGCCGCGCTAGAGGAAAGTGGCCCCGGTCTCTCCGTTCCGTGGCGTGAAGAGATTGTTCTTGTCGGTAATCGTGCCTGATCACAGCCGCAAACTCGCTCACGACCGCTCGGTGGCCGGATTTGTTTTGTGTACGATCAAAACGCTGCGGGACGGTCCCCGTTCGCCCATCCGACAGCTCCCGTCCCATCCGAGGAAGATCATGAAGTTCACCGACGGCTTCTGGCTCATCCGTGAGGGCGTGCAGATCTCGTACGCCACCGAAGTGCGCGACGTGCGCCCCGAATCGAAGCGCTTCACCGCCCATGCCGCCGTGAAGAAGGTGACGCGCAGGGGCGACACGCTCAACGCGCCGCTCCTCACGGTCGAAGGCTTCTCTCCCGCCGAGGGCGTCATCGGCGTCCGCGTCACCCACCACGCCGGCAAGCGCCGGCCCGGCCCCGACTTCGCCCTCACCGCCGACGCGGACGGCGCCGGCACGGTGCGTCAGGACGGCACCGTCACCGAGCTGACCAGCGGCCCGCTGACCCTCCGACTGGACCGCGAGGGCCCCTGGGGCCTCACCTTCCACGACGCGGACGGACGCGAACTGACCCGCGCGAACGCCAAGAGCACCGCGTTCGCCACCACCGGCGACGGCGCCCACCACATGCTGAGCCGCCTCTCCCTCGGCGTGGGCGAGCAGGTCTACGGCCTCGGCGAGCGCTTCACCCCGTTCGTCAAGAACGGCCAGGTCGTCGACATGTGGCAGGCCGACGGCGGCACCAGCAGCGAGCAGGCCTACAAGAACATCCCGTTCTACCTCTCCTCCCGCGGCTACGGCGTCTTCGTCAACCACCCCGGGGCCGTCTCCTTCGAGGTCGGCTCGGAGTCCGTCGGCCAGGTGCAGTTCAGCGTCGAGGACCAGACGCTGGAGTACTACGTCGTCGCCGGTCCCACCCCCAAGGACGTCCTCACCCGCTACACCGCCCTCACCGGCCGCCCCGCCCTGCCGCCCGCCTGGTCCTTCGGTCTCTGGCTCACCACGTCCTTCACGACGTCGTACGACGAGCACACGGTGACGTCGTTCGTCGACGGCATGGCCGAGCGCGGCATCCCGCTGACCGTGTTCCACTTCGACTGCTTCTGGATGCGCGAGTACCAGTG
Organism: Streptomyces sp. NPDC058796; assembly: GCF_042745235.1. Taxonomy (NCBI): domain Bacteria; kingdom Bacillati; phylum Actinomycetota; class Actinomycetes; order Kitasatosporales; family Streptomycetaceae; genus Streptomyces; species Streptomyces sp. NPDC058796. The sequence continues at coordinate 248,205 of NZ_JBHYOP010000013.1, read as the reverse complement.
GTGCGACTTCCAGTGGGACCCGGACGTCTTCCCCGACCCGGACGGCATGCTCGCCCGGCTCAAGGACAAGGGTCTGCGGATCAGCGCCTGGATCAACCCCTACATCGCCCAGAAGTCCCCGCTCTTCGAGGAGGCCGCCGCCCTCGGGCACCTGGTGCGCCGCGCGAACGGCGACGTCTGGCAGTGGGACCTGTGGCAGGCGGGCATGGGCCTGGTCGACTTCACCAGCCCCGCCGCCCGCGACTGGTTCGCCGGGAAGCTCAAGCCGCTGCTCGACCAGGGCGTGGACTGCTTCAAGACCGACTTCGGCGAGCGCGTCCCCACCGACGTCGTCTGGCACGACGGCTCCGACCCGGAGCGGATGCACAACTATTACACGCACCTCTTCAACCGCACCGTCTTCGAACTCCTCGAGAAGGAACGCGGACAGGGTGAGGCCGTCCTCTTCGCCCGCTCCGCGACCGCGGGCGGCCAGCAGTACCCCGTCCACTGGGGCGGCGACTGCTGGTCGTCCTTCGAGGCGATGGCCGAGTCGCTCCGGGGCGGCCTGTCCCTGTCGCTGAGCGGCTTCGGCTTCTGGAGCCACGACATCGGCGGCTTCGAGGGGACCCCCGACGAGGCGGTCTTCAAGCGCTGGCTGGCCTTCGGCCTGCTCTCCTCGCACAGCCGCCTGCACGGCTCCTCGTCCTACCGGGTGCCGTGGGAGTTCGGCGAGGAGGCGGTCGACGTCGCCCGGAGCTTCACCCTCCTCAAGCACCGCCTGATGCCCTACCTGTACGGCGTCGCCGCCGAGGCCCACCGCACCGGCGTGCCCATGATGCGGCCGATGGTCCTGGAGTACCCGCACGACCCGGGCTGCCGGACGCTGGACCGCCAGTACATGCTCGGCCCCGACCTGCTGGTCGCCCCGGTCTTCACCGAGGACGGCGAGGTCGAGGTCTACCTCCCCGAGGGCACCTGGACCCACCTCCTGACCGGCGAACGCGTCACCGGCCCCGTCTGGCGCACCGAACGGCACGGCTACGACAGCCTGCCGCTGTACGTCCGTGAGGGCGCCGTCCTGCCGCTGGCCGCCGACGACAGCCGCCCCGACGGCGACTGGCTGGACGTCCCGACCCTGCTGGTCCACCCGCCCGCCGGGCCCGGCTACGAGGCGGAGGTCACCGTGCCCGACGTGCTGGGCACACCGGCCGCGACCTTCCGGGTGCGGCGCGACGGGGAGGCCCTGCGGGTCACCGCGACCGGCACCGACCGCCCGTTCACCGTGCGGGTCGCGGGCGGTGCGAGCGCGGAGGGCGCCGGTGAGGTGACCGTGCCCCTGGGGTGAGCCGGCGGGTCAGGGGGTGAGGGTGCCCAGCGCGGTCAGGAGACGGTCCACGTCGTGTCCGTCGGTGTACGGCGCGAGTCCCACGCGCACGGCACCCTCGTCGCCCAAACCCAGCCGGCGCGAGGCCTCCAGGGCGTAGAAGGAGCCGGCGGGGGCGTCGATCCCGCGTTCGGCGAGCCGCCCGTACACCTCGGCGGGGCTGAGGCCCGCCACGGTGAACAGCAGGGTCGGTGTACGCCGGGCGGCCCGTGAGTACACGGTGATCCCGCCGAGCTCCGACAGTCCTTCCTCGACCCGCCCGCGCAGCGCTCCCTCGTGCGCCTCCAGGGCGGCGAAGGAGGCCGCCAGCCGGTCCCGGCGGCTGCCGCGCGCGTCCGGCTCCAGACCCGCGAGGAAGTCCACCGCGGCGCGGGCCCCCGCCAGCAGCTCGTACGGCAGCGTGCCCAGCTCGAAGCGCTCGGGGACGGCGTCGCTGGAGGGCAGCAGCTTGTCCGGCCGCAGCGTCTCCAGGAACTCCGGCCGGGCCGCCAGCACCCCCAGGTGCGGACCGAGGAACTTGTACGGCGAGCACACCAGCGTGTCCGCGCCCAGCGCCGTCAGGTCCACCACGGCGTGCGAGGCGTAGTGCACCGCGTCGACGTGCAGCAGCGCGCCGACACCGTGCGCCAGGCGGGCGACGGCCGCCGTGTCGGGCACGGTGCCGATCAGGTTGGACGCGGCGGTCACCGCGACCAGCCGGGTGCGCGGGGAGAGCACCGCCTCGATGTGCTCGGGCAGCAGTTCCCCGGTGGCCGGGTCGAAGTCGGCCCACCGCACGGTCGCGCCGGCCGCCACGGCCGCCTGGACCCAGGGCCGGATGTTGGAGTCGTGGTCGAGGCGGGTGACGACCACTTCGTCGCCCGGCCCCCACGTCTTGGCGAGCGTCCGGGACAGGTCGTAGGCGAGCTGGGTGGCGCTGCGGCCGAAGACGACGCCCCGCGGGTCGGCGCCCAGCAGGTCGGCCAGGGCGCCGCGGGCGTCCGTGACGACACCGTCCGCGTTGCGCTCGCCCTCGGTCGTACGGCCCCTGTTGGCCAGCGGATTGGCCAGCGCCTCGGCGACGGCGTCGATGACGGGCTGCGGGGTCTGGGTGCCGCCCGGGGCGTCGAAGCGGGCGGAGCCGGACTTCAGGGCGGGTATCTGCGCGCGGATCGCGTCGACGTCCAGGGCCATGTGCACTCCAACCGAAGGCGGGCGTTCCCGCCCCATGATCGCAGCGGGGCGCCGATCGGAACAGACCCCCCCCGACGGACGAGTACGGACGGGTCAGGAGTCCGCGGCGTGGGCCGGCTGCTTCTCGCGGCCACCGGGGTGCCGGTGCCGCCAGATCCAGAAGACCGTGCAGGACAGCAGTGCCCAGCCGCCCAGCACCAGGAACGGGAACAGGTGCTGGTGGCCCTGGAAGTACACCGCCGTGTGCTGCGCGTTGACCGAGGCGCCCGGCGGCAGCCACTGGCCGATCGCCCCCAGCGGGGAGGGCAGCAGCGGCCAGGACACCGCGCCGCCGGACGAGGGGTTGCCGAGGAGCACCATCAGGCCCCAGGTCGGCAGCATCGCCCAGCGTCCGAACAGCGTGTTGAACATCGTGAAGACCATGCCCGAGGCGAACATGGTGAGCGCCAGGATCATCCACGACTCGACGAACGGCAGGTCCAGCGCGTTCAGCAGCCAGTCCACCGTCGCTGCGATGGCGAACCCGCCGAGCAGCGCGTAGGCCGCTGTGAAGAGGATGCGTTCGAACGGGGTCAGGGAGCGCGCGTGCACGCTCAGCTGGATCGCGCCGACGAAGCCGATGATGACCGCGGCGAGCGAGATGTAGAAGATCGCGAGCCCGCGCGGGTCGCCCTCCTGGAGGGGGTTGATGTCCCGGACGGTGACCTCGACGCCGGTCTTCTTCCCCACGGCCGGTGCCGTGTCGGCCAGTACCTCGGCGACCGAGGCGCCCGACGCGCTGGACAGGTCGAGCACGGCGGTCCGCCCGTCGTCGCGGATCTCGAAGATCCCGAAGACCTCCTGGTCCTGGATCGCCTGCCGGGCCTCGGCCGTGCTCTCGTAGGGGTGCACCTTCACGGAGGCGTTCAGCGCCTTCTCCAGGCCGTCCAGGAAGGCCTGGCCGCGCGCCTCCTCGTACGACCCGACCACCGCCGTGGGGATCGAGTGCGGAGTCGGGTCCGCCATCGAGTAGGTGTACGAACCGGCGAAGAGCCCCGCGGCCGCCGCGAGGATCAGCACCAGCACGGTGGCCGGCCAGAACGGCGACTGCCGGAACGTGGACCACCGCTGCCCGCTGGTCGGGGGCTCGGCGTGGGCGCCGTGGGACGAGTGGGCCATGTGCCGGACGCTTTCACATAAGGGGGGCGAGGGCATCACGGACGCCCTCGCCCGGGTGGGCACGGAGGGTGACGGCAGCCCGTCGCGAGGCCGCCCGTCGTCACGTGAGGCGTTCAGGCGTGCACCAGCGGCGTGTCCACCAGGTGCTCGGCCACGAACCATGCCTGGAGTTCGTTGGTGCGCACGACGTCGGAGACGAGGAGGTCGTTGGTGCCGTCGTCGCCCATCTCCTGGGTGCGGGCGGCCGCGTCGTGACAGTCGGCCAGGATCAGCTCGTGCGCCTCCAGCAGCCGCGACAGCATCGCCGGCACCTCCTCGACGCCGTCCGGCGGGCGCGGCACGGTGGTGATCTCGGCGACGTGGCGGGGATCGCCGATGGCCACACCGCCGAGCGTCTGGACGCGCTCCGCGACCGTGTCGATCAGCTCCAGCTGCTCGCCCGCGTGCTTGTCCAGCAGCAGGTGCAGTTGGTAGAACGTCGCCCCGCGCATCAGCCAGTGGTACTTCTTGTACAGGTCGTGCAGGATCCGGGTGTCCGCCAGCACCTTGTTCAGCCGCTGGCAGGAGTAGAGCCGGGTGTCCATGGTCAGTGCCACGGGGAACTGCTTGACGGTGCCGAACTCCTGGATGGTGCGGCCCTTCTGGTGCAGCCAGGGCTGGCTGCCGTCGGACCTGTGCTCCACGGACGACGACTTCGGGTTGCTCACGCCTGGTTTCCTTCCGCAGGACTGAAGACTGCGCCGGCGCGGTGCGACCGGCCCCGGTCCCCCCGGCGACAGTCGACCAGCCGCCCGCCGAGCCCGCAAACGCTGGGGGGTTGTCCGGTCGTCCGCCCGCCGCTTAGGGTCGGTCGCGGTGCAAGCGCTTTCTATCCGCACTTCCGTCCGCACTTCCGTCCGCACTTCCGTCCGCGCTTCCGCCGACGCCTTCCGCCGGCTCTCTATCGGCGCACGTGCCCGTCGTGCGCCGCGTCCGAGGAGGACCGCATGTCCCCACGCCCCGCCCGCCGCCGCGTCGCCGTGGTCGGCACCGGTGCCGTCGTCACCGGCGGCCACCTGCCCGCCCTGAGAGCCCACGCGCAACGGACGGAACTGGTCGCCGCCGTGGACGTGGACCGGACGCGGCTCGACGCCTTCGCGGCCGAGGCGGGCGGGGACGTCGCCGGGTACGCGTCGGTGGGTGACATGCTGGACGCAGTACGGCCCGACCTGGTCGTGATCGGCACGCCGCCGTCCCTGCACCGGGACCAGGCGGTGGCCGCGCTCAAGGCCGGCGCCTGGGTGCTGTGCGAGAAGCCGCTGTGCCTGTCGCTGGCCGAGTACGACGACATCGCGGCGGCCGAGGAGGCGTCGGGGGCGTACGCGTCCGTCGTCTTCCAGCACCGGTACGGCTCGGGCGCCGCGCACGCCCGCGACCTGATCGCGAGCGGCGCGCTGGGCGCCCCGCTGGTGGCCCACTGCCAGACCACCTGGCACCGCGACGCCGCCTACTACGCCGTGCCCTGGCGAGGACGCTGGTCCACCGAGGGCGGCGGCCCGACCATGGGCCACGGCATCCACCAGTACGATTTGCTGCTCCACCTGCTCGGTCCCTGGGCGGAGGTGCGGGCCATGGCGTCCCGCCTGGTCCACGACACCGAGAGCGAGGACGTGTCCACCGCCCTGGTGCGGTTCGAGAGCGGCGCCCTCGCCACCGTCGTGAACAGCGTGCTCTCCCCGGACGAGGTGAGCCGCGTCCGCGTCGACTGCGCCGATGCCACGGTCGAGCTGACCCACCTGTACGGGCACCGCAACGACGACTGGACCTACACCCCGGCCCGGCACGTCGACCCCGAACGCGCCGCCGCCTGGCGCACTGCGGCGACGGACGTGCCCAGCTCCCACGCGGCGCAGCTCGGCGCCGTGCTGGACGCCTGGGACGCGGGCGAGCGGCCGCCCGGCAGCGGTGCGGAGGCCCGAGCCACGCTGGAGTTCGCCGCCGCCCTCTACAAGGCGGCGTTCACCGGACGGCCGGTCCTCGCCGGCGAGATCGCGCCCGGCGACCCCTTCCACGCGGCCATGCACGGCGATCACCCCGACTGGGCCCCGAAGGAGCGCGCGTGAGCACCCTCCGCGTCACCCACACCCACGGCGACCACATCGCCGTCACCACCACGGGCGGCACCGAGATCCTCCGCTACGTCTACCGACCCGACCCCGACGCCTTCGAGTCCCGCAAGCCCTACGCCCACCCGGTGCGCACCCTCGCCGGACGCACGGTGACCGGCTACCGCCCCAGCGACCACCGGTGGCACAAGGGACTGCAGATGACGGCCAGTCATCTGTCGGGCCAGAACTTCTGGGGCGGCAACTGCTACGTCCACGGCGAGGGTTACCGGCCGCTGCCCGAGCGCATCGGCTCGATGCGGCACGACGGCTTCACCGGCCTCACGGTCGAGGAGGACCGGTTCGCGCTCACCGAACACCTCACCTGGATCGAGAACGGCGGCGCCGAGTGGGCCCGCGAGGAACGCGGCCTGACCCTCCACTCGGTCGACGAGGAGGCCGGCGCCTGGGCCCTGGACTGGTCGATCCGCCTCACCAACACCCGCGGCGAACCACTGGCGTTCGGTTCCCCGACCACCGCGGGCCGTGAGATGGCCGGCTACACCGGCCTCCAGTGGCGCGGCGCCCGCGACTTCACCGGCGGCACCGTCTTCGCGCCGGACACCGAAGCGGACGCCGCCGCACTGATGGGCACCCGGAGCCGCTGGCTCGCCTTCACCACCGAGCACGACGACGTCGACGCCCACTCCACGCTCGTCTTCGCGCACGCGCCCGAGAACCTCGACGAGGAGCGGGCGATCCACCCCTCGCACTGGTTCGTGCGCGCCGAGCCCGTCCCGACCGTGGCGTTCTCCTGGGCGTTCTTCGAGGAGTTCGAGCTGCCTGACGGCGAGTCCTTCGCCTACCGCTACCGCATCGTGGTCGCCGACGGCGCCTGGGACCGCGACCGGGTCGGCGCCCACCTGGACACACTGGCGTGGTGAGCGTCCCCGGGCCACGGCTCACCCGCCCCCACCCCCTGCCCGGCGCCGTCGGCCTGTCCCACCTGAGTGCCTACGACTGGGAGGCGGCCGACGGCGTCTGCGGCGGCAGCCCGCACCTGCACCTGGTCTGCACGGAGGCGTACGTCGTCACCGCCGGACGCGGCGCGGTGCAGACGCTGAGCCCCGACGGCTACCGGGACATCCCGCTGGGGCCGGGCTCGGTCTCCTGGTTCACGCCCGGGACCGTGCACCGCATGGTGCAGGGCGGCGGCCTGCGCGTCACCGTGCTGATGGAGAACAGCGGCCTGCCCGAGGCCGGGGACTCCGTCTTCACCTTCCCGCCCGAGGTGCTGGCCGACCCGGAGGCGTACGCGGCCGCGGCCACCCTGCCGCCGGGCACCGGAACGGAGACGGAGGACGCGGCACGGCGCCGCAGGGACCTCGCCGTCCAGGGCTACCTGGTGCTGCGCGAGGCCCTGGCCGCCGGGGACGACGGCCCGTACCGGGAGTTCCAGCGGGCCGCGGCGGGCCTGGTGCGGGACAAGGTGTCCGGCTGGCGGGAGTTGTGGCGGTCCGGCGCGTCGGCCGCCGCCGAGCGCACCGGCGCACAGCTCGACGCACTCGCCGACGGCGACCCCGCGTACCTGGCCGGCGCCACCGCGTACGAGACGGCACCCACCAGGCTGGGCGGCTACGGCATGTGCGGCCGCCGGGACGAGTACGCGCTGCCGGGGACGACGCCACCGGCCGACGCGCCCCGCACAGAGGGGAATTGAGAGGCGCGGGGGGCGGGGCGGGCGGCTGTTCACTGCCCGATCCCCTGGCGGGCCGAGGAGTTGAGGGGGCATTAGGGCGGCGGAAGTGTGAAGGGGTGGTCGAAACGCGCATCATCTTGGCATGGACCTGCGGCCCGAGGGGCGGGCCGCAGCCTCATGGAGGTGTGGGATGCACCGCAGACTCGCCACCGGACTCGCCGCCACGGCCCTGTCCGTGACCACCGTCCTCGCGACCGCCGCGACGGCCGACGCCGCTCCCGCCGACAAGTCCCAGGTGCTCGCGAGCTGGACGCAGACCAGCGCGTCGAGCTACAACGCCTGGGCCGCCGCGCGGGCGAACCAGTCCGCCTGGGCCGCCTACGGTTTCGACTGGACCACCGACTACTGCTCCTCCTCGCCGGACAACCCGTTCGGCTTCCCCTTCAGCAGCTCCTGCGCGCGGCACGACTTCGGCTACCGCAACTACAAGGACGCCGGCACCTTCAGCGCCAACAAGTCCCGTCTCGACAGCGCCTTCCACGAGGACCTCAAGCGAGTCTGCGCCCGCTACGGGGGCGCCACCAAGGCCGCCTGCAACAGCACGGCGTGGACGTACTACCAGGCCGTGCGGGCCTTCGGCTGACGCGGCCGTCACCGGTCCGCGCGGGACGGTGCCCGCGGCGGCGAGCAGACCGACCACAGGCCCGGTACCGGGGAGGCCGCCGCTGCCGCCAGGACGGCGGCCGCCCCGGCGATGCCCAGCACGGCGCCCGCGGCCACGTCGCCGGGATAGTGCACGCCGGTGTGGACCCGGGAGTAGGCGACGGCGCCCGCCAGCGCGCCGAGCGGCACGGCCGCCTCGGGCAGGACCACGCCGACCGCCGTGGCGAACGCCACCGCGGAGGCCGTGTGACCGGACGGGAAGGAGGCCGACACGGGCATCGGCACGTACCGGTCGACCGTCACCCGTGCCGCCTCCCGGTCCGGCCGCGCCCTGCGCACCAGACGCTTGCCCAGCAGGTTCGCGGCGGCCGAGGTCACGGCGACCGCGGCCAGCCCGACGAGGGCGGCCCGCCGGGGACGCGCGCCGGCCGGCGCGAGTGCGGCGGCGATCCCGAGTGAGATCTTCGAGTGGTCGGCCGCGCGGGACAGCCGGCGCAGCGCACGGTCGAGCGTGGGGGTGGAGGTGGCCGCCACCGCCGCGTACAGCGCGCCGTCCACGGCGCGCAGATCACCGAGTACGGCGTCGAGGGCCCGGCGGCGGGAACGGGCGGGCACCACCGCCGGCGCGAGCGGGCCGCTGGTGTCCCCGTCGGCGTTGGTCGGTTCGGTCATGGGCTCCTGCTCCGCGGGGCGAGGGAGACGGCCAGGGCGAGGCCGGGGCCGAGGGGCGCCCGGTCCGTCGGCGTACCAGCCTGCCCCGTTCCCGCGCGTGCGGCGCGGCGAGGGGCTCCGTTCGGGGGAGGGCGGGCGCGGACTGCGGACGGCGCGGGCTCGGCGGTCGGCCCGACGCACGGGAGTGCGTGGACGGTCGCACCCGGCCGTCCCCGCCCGCACGCGCGAGAGCCGTGGGGGGGGGCCCCCCGGGGCGGGGCGGGGGGCGGCCGCGGGGCGGGGGGGGGCGCCGGGGGGCGGGTGGGCCCCCCCCCCCCGCGCGGGGGGGCGGGGCGAGCCAGGGGA